>NZ_CP189852.1:1902954-2537272 GCF_050235535.1 Aliinostoc sp. HNIBRCY26 | reverse complement strand
CGTATCCTACTTTTAGCCCATCTGTTCCGACAATGGGTTCAGCCTTAATGTCAATCGATTCTGGTTTTAACAGTTGACCTTTTTCATCTTTAAGATTGAGCGTCTTAATTACTTCTTCCAATATAGGTTTAGACTTGACTAACAAGGCTTGTGTGTCTAGCGGATTAGTAGCTATTGATTCTAAGTCTCCTACTTTACCACCAATACCCGTCAAGGAAGAGGTTCTATTCATTTGAAATAACAGCTTGCCTGTAGCTTCATAGCTTTTTGGTTGCTTAATGGTGATTACTGTGCCGATTGTAGCAAAAACCACAAGACAACCTGCGATCACTAACCAGTGTCGTTTTAAAACCAGGATATATTTTTGGATGTCTATTTCTTCTACAGAGTGTTGTGTCTCCATATATGTTTGCATATTTTTGATGTGAATACTTAATCACCATGATACAACATCTAATCTTGTATTAGGTTTTAATCAGAGGCTAACCTGCTAAGTCATCAAGCAGAATCATGATGTTTTCTTCACAATTTTTTACCAGACACTAAAATCTTACTTTGGTTTTTGTCTGCTTGTAAAATTTTGGCTAGATAAGCACTCCTGATGATATGTAATCAATCTAAAAATTTTACTGTTGCGTACACTCTGGATCATTCCAATTATTTAACTGCAATGTTTGATCAGCTAACCAAGGATTCTGATAAATCCGCAGCTTTTGTTGTAACACTAATAATACAAAAGGTACAGCATCAAACAAATATCTTTTCCACAGCCGTTTTGGTTCACTTACAAGTCGATAAAGCCATTCCAATCCAACTTCGCTCATCCATTTTGGCGATCGCTTGACTGTTCCTGCTTCAAAGTTTATTGTTGCACCAATCGCTAAAAAAACTTTGATATTTTTGAGTTGCTTTTTATATTTAGCAATCCACATTTCTTGTTTAGGACAGCCTACACCAACTGCTAGAACTGTCGCTGTTGATGAATTAACCATTTCGACAATTTCTTGGCATTCTTTTTCATTTTTCTCAAATCCGAAAGATGGTGAATATGCCCCCACAACTATCTCTCTTCCAACTTTAGCGTTAATTCTTCCTTGTGCTTTTTTTGCTATCTCAGTTTCAGAACCCAACAAAAATATTTTGATGTTTTCATCATTCTTATAATAGTTATAGAAGGCGGGCAATAAATCTGAACCTGAGATTTTTTCTTTAATTGGCGCACTTAGGAATCGAGAGGCATACATTAATATTTTGCTATCACATACTATGTAGTCGGCCTCTTGATATACAGAATAAAAATCTGGTTGTTTTTGTAAGCGTGTAATGTGGTTTACATTGGGAGTAAAAACAACACCACCATGTTTCAATTTCTGTAACAACTCCATCATAGTTAGGTTGTCAATAGTCACGTTCAGCACCTTAGTCTGTTGCATAAATACTGTAAAGATTGCTAATTATTGATCGCACATATTTACTGTCTAGCCAAATCTTTTCACACTTATAGTAATTAAGAATAGGAATATATCACCACACACATTATTTTTAACGGCAGATTACAAAAACTAAATCTGATGATAGGGATTGTGGCTTATATTTCTCAATCGTTCATACTGGGAATAGTTTCATCTAAACCTCAGTATTTTCCCTAAAATTATACCACATTCACGAAATAAATCTTCTTTGCTTTGCCTGAAATTGACGCTATTTTAATAAAACTTTATTAATTATGGCAGCAAGTCTTTAAATTAACTTGAGAATTTCACTCCCAAGTATTTAATTTACATAAAAATTACATTTATGAATTTTTTGTATTTACTTAATCAAATTAATATGGACAAATTTTATTTAACCAAATTTGTTTGGGTTTGAATCAATATGAAAATCAAATTTACAATAGTTGCTTAAAGAAGAAACCTTTTCCATCATTATGCAATTATCTGCCGTAACAATATGATGGAACCTTCCAAGAAAATATTAAGTAAATTTTAAGTTTGAGTAAAATTCACATATGAAGAATCCTGTTTGTGCCACAAACAGGATTATGAATTTCTCATTAAGTTCCAGAAGCTAAAACAGCATCTTCTCGCAAAGGAGATAATGGGGGCATTTTGTTTCTGTTTTGTTGTTGCGATCGCTCCAAACACAATTGTAATTGTTCAGCTAGTAACTTCACATAAGGATCTTCCATAAGACCTGTGTGGGTAGCTCCCATAACTTGATAAATATCTACCCCATCATTAGCTATTTGATCCCAACGCAATTCTGTATTGTTTTTTAACTGCGCTAAATCTTGAATTGCTCTAAAAAGAGTGACTTTCCCAGGATATTCTGTGGCAACGTAGCTTTTGTAGGCTTTATAGTTGGCGGCTGCTACATTAAAGATGTAAAACTCTGGGAGCGATCGCTTAATATAGCGCAAATATAAACGATATAAAATACTCGCTTTCCCAGCTCTCAGATGCCAAGATATTTTTTCCCCCAAATTACTTAAGTAATCTTGCAGTTCCCAAAGCCGGAAATTAAGTAGACTGGTTTTGTGCCGAGTGGGAGATTGAACATTTGTCGCCTGTGTCTGGGATTGTGCGATTGCGGGCGCGCCCGTATCAAAAATAGCTAGCAATCTTACTTCTTGGCCTTGAGCTTGGAGTTGTTGGGCAATTTCCAAAGCCAGAGTTCCACCCCAAGAAAAACCACCGAGATAGTATGGGCCTTGTGGTTGCACCCTCTGCATTTCCTGAATGTAACTAGCTGCCATGTCTGGGATTGAACTTAGGGGTGTTTGCTTACCATCTAGTCCTTTAGACTGTAACCCGTAGAATGGTTGGGCGGAACTAAGATAACTTGCTAATCCTCGATAGAAGAGGATATTGCCCCAAATTGCATTGACGCAGAAGAAAGGTGGCTTACTAGAACTGCCGGGTTTAATGATAACCAAGTGTTCCCACTCTTGAGTAGATTCATCTTGGCGAATCATCGCCGCTAATTCTGCAATTGTCGGTCTTTGCAATAGAGTTGATAGAGGAAAGTTGACCCCAAAATTCTGCTCAATTTCAGTAAACAGACGTACTGCTAGGATGGAGTTACCTCCCAAATCAAAGAAATTGTCATCGATCCCAAAGCCTTGAATACCTAAAAGCTTTTCCCAAATTGTTGTGAGGAGCAGTTCTGTTTCATTACGGGGAGCAACAAAGTTTGCTTCTAAGTGTTGTTTTACAAAGTCGGGTTCTGGTAAAGCGTGGTAATTGATTTGACCATTAGCAGTTAAGGGCAGAGATTTTAGGAAAACAAAATCAGAAGGAATGAATTCATCTGCCAGTTTTTGGGAGAGGAAAGAGTGCAAATCACTAGTTAGGGGTTGCGCTTCTTGATGAGAGACAACGTAAGCGACTAAGTGTTGCTCCCCAGGAATCTGCTCATTAGTGATGACAACCGCTTGAGCTACACTGGAATGTTCACTGATTAAAGATTCTATCTGTGTCAAGTTGATGCCAACACTACGTATTTTAACTTGGCGATCTGTGCGTCCCAAATACTCAATGTTGCCATCTGCCAGATAACGGCCCAAGTCCCCAGTTTTATATAAACGTGCCTTGGGATCATCACTAAAGGGGTGAGGAATAAATTTTTGCGCTGTCAAGTCAGATTGTTGATAGTAACCTGGAACAACACCGACACCACTAATGTAAATTTCCCCAGGAGAGCCAATCGGCAAAGGTTGCAAAAGTTGATCGAGAATGTAAATTTGGGTGTTGGCTATTGGTTGACCAATGAGAATTTCTGCGTGATTAGCTGTTTGTGGATTGTAAACTGTGGCGGTGAAGGTTGTTTCCTTGGAACCATAGGCGTTAAGCCAGCGTATTTTTGTCCCCACACGTTCGACCCAAGTTTGATAAGCTGTGGACGAGACTTTTTCCCCACCCACCATGACTAAGCGTAAGCTATCAGGTAAAACTGCTGGAGATGTGGCAAGATGATTGACTAGTTGATGCCAGAAGTAAGTGGATAGGTTGAGGACTGTTATCTGCTGTTGGCTAATGAATGAGCAGAACTGAGTGATTGAGTTTGGCGCGGATGGAGGCTGAACCACAGCACTTGCCCCACTTACCCAGCAGGAAAATAGTGATTCATCTATGGCAGAGGATACCAGAACGCGATCGCCTTTACTCAATTCCCAAGTTTGACTAATAGCTAAACTATGATTGACTAAGTTACGGTGGCTGATGCCGATCCCGTGGGGTCTATCGGTAGCAGTGGGTGAATAGATGATGCCAGCTAAGTGATCAGGTGTGACTGGAGTAACTGGATTTTGCTGATTGTGTACAGCAATTGCTGGCCAATCAGTATCTAAGCAAATTGTCTTAGTTCCACACTCAGGCAGTTTCTTAATTAATGAGCTGGTAGTGAGTAATAGAGAGATTTGGGCATCTTGACAGATGAAAGCTGTGTCTAGGGATGTGGGTGTGATGGGTACGTATGTTCCACCTGCTTTACAGATACCCAATAATCCCACAATCATTTCTAGGGATGGCTCTACACATAAACCAACGGATACTCCTGTACTTACCCCTAGAGTCTGCAAATAATTAGCTAGTTGATTAGCACGCTGATTGAGTTGTTGATAAGTTAATTGCCCATGTTGTGTAATCAGAGCTATATGATCGGGAGTATGTTCGGCTTGAGCCTCAAATAATTGATGGATGGCAATATCCTTGATATCAGACGTTTTGGTGTGATTCCAATCAACTAAAAGCTGATGTTGTTCGGCTTTAGTTAACAGGGGTAATTCTAAAATGGGGCAGTCTGGGTTAGCGACAATACCTTCTAGTAAACTCTGGAAGTGTCTTAACATCCTTTGGACGGTACTGGCTTCAAACATATCTGCATTGTAGTCAAATACCATACCCAGACCATTATCCTGTTCCCGTAAGACTAGGATCAGATCGTATTTGGTCTTGCCATGATAAATATAGCCAAACAAAGAAGTGATCGTTAAATCCGGCAGCTGTACCGATGCCATACCACGACCATTTGACCAAGGCGGATTCAGGGAAAATTTCACCTGAAATAAGGGAGAACTATTGCGATTGCGTTGTTCTGGTCTGAGTTCTTCGATGAGTTTTTCAAAAGGTAGGTCTTGATGGGCATAAGCCTCTAAGCAATCTCGACGTACCTGATCTAAAAATGTGCGGAAGGTGGGATTCCCAGCTAAGTTACTCCGCAGAACCAGAGTATTAGAAAAAAATCCAATCAGCCTTTCGGTTTCTAATTGTCCCCGGCCGGAACTAGCAAAGCTAACTAGCAGGTCTTCCTGTCCAGAATAACGGTAGAGTAATAGCTCAAACACTGACAGCAGGGTCATGAACAGAGTAACTCCCAACTTTTGACTCAGATCCGTCAAAGCTTGGTTGAGTTCCTTGGATAATAACAAAGCCGCGCGATCGCCACGATAAGTCTGCACGTTAGCGGGTCGGGGGCGATCGTAAGGTAACTGAATAATTGGTAAATTACCTTCTAGTTTTTGTTGCCAGTAGCCGACTTGGGATTGTAAAACTTCGCCTTGCAACCATTGATGTTGCCAACTCGCAAAGTCGGCATACTGCACTGGTAAAGGAGTTAGAGGTGATTCTTTCCCCTCTGCCCAAGCTTTGTAGATGGTGGTGAAATCTTGGTAAAACACATCCGAGGAAGCACCATCACAAGCGATCGCGTGCATATTCCACACCAATAGATGCTCTTGGGGATGCAACCGCATCAGCATGACTCGCAAAATCGGGCCATTAGCTAAGTCAAAGGGTCGATGAGCTTCTGCTGTTGCTAGTCGGTAAGCTTCGTCCTCCCGTTGTTCTGATGGTAATTGTTGCAAGTCAATGATGGGTAAAGTCAAGGAAACATCACTAGCAATGACTTGGGTGGGTTTGCCATCCACTGGGGGAAAAGTCGTCCGCAACACTTCATGGCGATGCACCACTGCTTGCAAACTTTTTTCTAGAAGGTTGATGTCGAGATTCCCCGTAAACCGCACCACCACAGGCATATTATTCGAGGAACTTTCAGGTTCAAACTGATGCAAAAACCATAACCTTTGTTGGGCAAAGGAGAGTGGTAAGCTGCCGTTACGTGGGCAAGGTACAATTGGCGGAATCTGCGAATTGCTGACGCTGTTAACCTGGCGCAGAAAGTCAACGATAGCGTTTTTTTGTGTTTTCAATTGTGCCAGCAGTTCTGGGGTGAGGCTATCTTTAGCAGCCCGATAACGTAAGCGGTCATCTTCTAACCATAATTTGACATCTCGCTGACGTAGTTCAGATAGTAGTTCTGCCAATGTTTTCATAACTCACCTTCCTCGTAATCGTCTGCTGATTCACCTTCTAGAGCCTGAATACCTTGGGTTGCCCAACGCAGAGTTTCTACTCGTTCTGCCAAATCTGCCACTGTGGGTAATTCAAAGAGATTCGACATGAGAATTTCCACTTCTAAGGCTTGGCGCAGTCGAGAAACTACTTGAATTCCTAGTAGAGAATATCCACCCAGTTCAAAAAAGTTGTCATAGATGCCTACACGGGGTAGATTGAGGACTTGCGCCCAGATGTCTGCAATTTGCTGCTCCAGGGGAGTGCGGGGTGCAACATAATTGGCCTCTAGTTCGGGACGGGAGGGGTCGGGTTTGGGTAGGGCTTTGCGATCAACTTTGCCATTAGGTGTGAGTGGCATGGTTTCTAGTACCATCAAGATGTTTGGCACCATAAACTCAGGTAGTCGCTCTTTTAAAAATCGGCGTAACTCTGTGGTCAGTTGCAGGCGATCGCTGTTATCTGTCGGTATAAAATAACCCACCAATGTCCATTCACAGGCAATATCTTCCCGAACCACAACTACAGCTTCTTGTACTGCTGGATATTGCGCCATAATGGCTTCAATCTCACCCAATTCGATCCTAAATCCCCGGACTTTTACTTGGTAGTCAATGCGTCCCAGGTATTCAATTTCTCCATTGGGTAAGTAGCGTGCTAAATCTCCTGTTTTGTATAACCGTGCTTGGGGATCTGTACTCAGGGGATGGGGGATGAATCTTTCTTTGGTCAAATCAGGGCGGTTGAGATATCCCCTAGCTAACCCTGCACCACCAATGTATAACTCCCCAGGGATACCAATGGGAACTGGTTGTAAATGGGCATCTAAAATATAAGTCTGGGTATTAGCTATGGGACGACCAATGTTAATTGGTTGATCTGCTGTGGTAACTTGACAACCTGTTGCCCAAATTGTGGTTTCTGTCGGCCCGTAAAGATTCCACAGTGCTGCACCTTGGGGTAATAGTTGGTTGGCGAGTTCTCTAGGCAGGGCTTCCCCTGTGGAAATCATCTGCAACTGTGGACTACCCTGCCAGCCGGCGGCTAACAGGAGTCGCCAAGTGATGGGTGTGGGCTGCATGAAGGTGACGTTGTGGGTAGTCAGCAGATTGAGGAGTTGATTACCATCAGCCGCCGCCGCCCGACTAGCCACAACTAATTTTGCCCCAACGCTCAAGGGGAGGAAAATTTCTGAGACAACAATGTCAAAGGATAAACTAGTAACTGAGAGCAGAGTGTCTTGAGCGGTTAAACCAGGATTTTGGCGAATGCTTTCTAGGAGGTTGACTGCACTTTGATGTTCGATTTGCACACCTTTGGGTTGACCAGTCGAACCGGATGTGTAAATCAGGTAAGCTAAGTTACTTGGTTTGACATCACTTTGGGGATTGGGCAAGTCTGCTAGTTTGCTGTGGGTATCAATATCAATAATTTGGGCTTGATGCTGGGGTAAACTCTCTAGCAAATTTTCCTGTGTCAGCAGCACCGTAATTTGAGCATCTTGCAACATAAAGGCTAAACGCTCTGGGGGATAGGTGTAATCTAGGGGTAGGTATGCTCCCCCGGCTTTGAGGATAGCTAATACGCCTACAACCATTTCTAAGGAGCGTTCAACGCAAATACCTACTAGTACCTCTGGTTTCACACCTAAGCTTTGCAGATGGTGGGCTAAGTTATTGGCGCGTTGATTGAGTTGTTGGTAGGTTAATTGCTGGTCTTCAAATATTACCGCGATCGCCTCTGGAGTTTTTGCCACCTGGGCTTCAAATAGTTGGTGAATGCACAGATGTTGAGGATAGACCGATGTTGTATTGTTCCATGCCGCTAGTAGGTTTTGTTCTTCTACAGACAGTATAGGCAGTTGGGCAATGGTTTGATGGGGATTGGCAACAATACCTTGTAATACGGTTGCAAATTCTGCCAAGCGACGGCGGATTGTTGCTGCATCAAATAAATTAGTGTTGTATTGGCACTCTAAGAACAGTTTGCCGCGTAATTCTGTGGCGTTGAGATATATTTCAAAGTTCTCAAAGGCGCGGGGGTTGGTGTAAAATTCTACCTCTAAACCAACGAAGGGTAACTTATCAGTGTCTAAACCCTGATCTAAATTGAAGATGATGGGTACTAGGGGAATCCGGCTAGAATCCCGTGGTAGCAATAATTTCTTGACTAGACTACCAAAGGTGAATTGTTGATGATCATAGGCATCTAAAACTACAGAACGCCGTGCTTGTAGGTAGTCACTAAAAGCTTTTGTGCTATCTATCTGAGTCCGCAAAGGCAATAGATTTACACAGTGGCCTACCAAATTATACTGTCCAGAAGCAGCTTGACCAGCAGCAGGAATACCGACAACTAAGGTCACTTGTTCGGTGAGGCGATGTAGCCAGACCTCAAATCCTGCCAGGATAGTGGTCATAAAGCTACAACCGAATTTTGTCCCAAGTTGTTTGAGGTTGGTAACTAGTTCTGAGTCGAGTTGCCAATCTTCACGGGCTGAGTTAAAGCTTCTTAAGGGTGGACGTTGACGATCTGTGGGAAAATCGACTACAGGTACAGAGTTGGCAAACTGATCTAACCAATATTGTTCTGTGGCGATAGCTTCTGGAGTTTGCTGTTCTTCTTCCTGTAAAATTGCATATTCACTAAATACATCTGGAGTTTCTAAATCGGCAGTCCGACCCTCTACTTTGGCAGAATAAATCTCACCTAATTCCGGTGTTAAAACTCCCCAAGACCAACCATCACAAATAATATGATGGGCAGTTAAAGTAACTAGATGCTCCTCTGGCTGCAATTTGATAATTTTTACCCGCAATAGGGGGCCATGTTCTAAATCGAAGGGTGTTTCAACTTCTGCCTGAATCAGACTCTCTAATTTTGCTTCCCGCTCTGGCAACTCTAGTGCAGAAATATCAATGACAGGAACATCAATCACCAATGAAGGCACTATGCAGAGTGTACTACCATCGGTACTGAAGGTTGTCCGTAGAGCTTCATGACGCTGAACTAACTGCTGCAAAGCAAATTGCAACGCTTCTAAATCTAATTTTCCTTTTAATCGCAGAGATTGCGACTCGTTATATGCACAATTAGCTGCCTCTCCCATCTGTACAGAAGCCCAAATTTCTTTTTGAGATTCAGTAGCCGGGGCAGTTAATAATAATTCCCCTTCTGCAAATGGGTCAAAATCAACAGCAGTTAATCTAGATTTATTCTCTACAGATGATAGGGTCATAGAATAAGTATTTGGTTAATTGTATTAGGGTTGTTAAATTTTAACTTGAATAGATAGATTATATTTATTTATCCAGTAAATGATGATGAAGATATTGTTTGTTTAATAACTTTTCTTTTAAATATTTACGCATAGGAATCTCTACAAAGCTATATGTTATTGATGCAGTTGCTAAAACAACTAAAATAAATAAACACAAACACATCCAAGATTCATATTCATTAAGATTTGTACCAAGATACACATGAAATTTATGGTTCCAAAAAGTACGAAACAATTCTTGAATAAACCAATGGGTCATATAAATTGAATAAGATATTGCTCCTAGATATACCATTAATGGCAGACTTAATATTTTTGATATCAAACCATTTCTATTATTAGACAGATACAAAATCAATAAGGAAAAACCAGGTAAAACAAGCCAATCATGGACACTACGAACAACTCTCGAATCACCCCAATTATTGTGCATAATTAATAGTATCCAAATTATGGAGATTACACCTATTAAGTTCATTTCAAAATACTTTTTATAAGTACCTTGAAGATGAAATTTATAAGTGATAATACCTATGATACACTCTAAACCACATCTAGCAATAGAAGGAATACCAATAATATTATCCAGATTGCCAGCTGCAATGATAATTACTGGCAGCATAGTAATCAGAGCAGTAATATAGATTTTTAAATCAAACTTATGTCTATTTTTTAGTAGTAAAAACAAAAGACACGGAAATATAGAATAAATTAGAAACTCTACACTAATTGACCAAGCTGGTTCATTCCAATAAGTGTCACACTTAAACCAAGGTGGACAACTAAAATCAAATGCCTGCAACATAAAGATGTTGGCAAATAGAGCAGTTAAGTTAAATTTACCAGTAAAAGATGAAGTATTTTGTAATAAGTATTTGACTACTTCTAGCCCAATAAATAGCACAATCATAAATATGTGCAGAGGATAAATTCTGGCAAATCTTGATATTAAATATGAGCCATATTTATGTAAATTCACTCCAGACGCAAAATTACTAAAATAAACGTGAGTCATAATAAACCCACTCAAGATAAAGAAAAAATCAACCCACAAATAACTATTATAGAAAAATGCAGTGTGGGCTGATAATATATCACCAGTCTTGGGTATACCGTAATAGGAAAAATGGAGTATAGCAACTGACAATGCGGCAATACCTCGCATAGAAGTTAGAGGTTTAATGTGTTTTACATCAGTAGTCATTTATGCTATCTCTCAATTTATGTACAGTATGTATCCCAATTCAAATAGTGATGATGAAAGACATCTTGCTGACTATCTCTTTAGTTTTAAATAGAAACCTTCATAATTACGCACAAATCGCTCAGGATGAAAGGGAATAGAACAGGAACGGTCTAATTTCCAATTATCGATTAATTCATAACCAAGTGCTGAAAGTGATTCGACAAATTCAGATCTATTTTGGATTTTATAAGGACAAAAAGCGTAACCAATATTTTGCAATGTGATAAAGGTTTCTCCGTCATAGAATGGCACTTGATTAATCAAAATGTGTCTGGGTTTAGTCTGTAATTTCCCAATCATGTCCGCCAATGATGGTTCTATATATTGCAGAGTACCGCAGGTGATTAATATTTCTGTATTCTCGGACTGAGCAAATTCTGTAGTAAAAGATAAGCCTGGATTATGACCTTGACTTGCCAATTCTCTTCCTACTTTCACAACCTCTGGAATTTCACACACTAACCAATTTAAACCCGTAGGATATTGCACAAACTTTTTGTATGTGTAATAGCTGTGTCCTACATTCCCACCAAGGTCAAAAACAGTAGAACTTTGAGTAAATGCGGATGCCAACCAAACAAGAATCGGATAATCTTGAGGATTAAACTGACCTGGCTCCCAAGCAGTAGTCATTTTCGCTGCTTTTGTAATATTTTTACTAATTTCTGGTTGGTTATATCCAGATTTAGCACCTTTTGGAGTTGCCTTTAAAGCGTCGGCAAAGGAAGGATAGATACCCCGACACGCAGTCTTAGTACGGTAAAAACTCCAGTAATAGCGGAATAAATCTGAAATAATGGGAATTTGTTTGATCAAACTCTTAAAATTTAGAGATTTTTTATTAAATTCGACTTTTGCTACTGTCATACCAATAGATTGGATTGAGGTTGATTTGTTAACTTATCAAGAAAAAGAATTGCTGTTGAAAATTGCTAGCAAAAACATGATTCTGGTATAGCGTTTATCATTTTAGTAATGTAATTTACTTCTTTATATGATGAGATAAAGCCTTTGTATAAATGAATGAACGCTCATTGCAAATGGATTGGGATATTTTATTTCTACTTGAGTCGCTTGAAAATATTTACGACTGATTTTATGGGATTTTTTATTCTGTCCACACCTGAATAATAAAACTCATACTTATTTTTAGGGCAACGTTTTGATATCAGTCTCATCAGCCATGTTTTAAGTTGATCTGATAGTGCAGATTGTCCTGGCTGTTTGGGTTGTAAGCCTAGTTTACGCAAAATGAAGTTGACTTGATGAATTGGAACTTGCCAATCATAAGAGTGCAAATCGAAGTGAACACCCAAAACAACTGAATAGCTGTTGCCATTTTTAAAATAATGCGGGCTTCTCACTGGAATATGAACCCCTTTACCTGGCGACAAAGTATAAATATGGGCTTTGTGTTGCTTCTCATTTGTGTGTTTTCCTGCATTTGGATCACCGAAATAGTATTTCTCCAGTTCTTCAGTACTTACAGTTGAGGGGTCGAAAGGAAATAGATGAGCTTCCCTTTGACCATAAATTTGAAAAAGAAAAGTTGATTCATGATCAAAATGATAGGGAGTCACTGCATGAGGAGAAGCAACAAAAATATAGACATCTTGCCATGAAATATCTTGTCGCAAAGGTAGACCAATTATTTCTTCTAATTCAGCAACTACTGTCTCTAGTAAGACTCTATATTCAGGCACAGATTGAACACTATACAGCAACAACCAAGATGCTGATTCTTCAATATGAGTGAGACAATTTAAAATTGTATCTTGAGTAACATTTCCCCCTGAGAAAGCTTTTTGGTTGAAACGTGCTTCACTGCTTTGACAGTGGATTCTCCCACCTTGACTCATCAGAGTCTTTGCAAGTTCAACTAAGTGGGTTATCTCAGATAAGGAATGATTACCTAAATTGTGAGAGAACATGAAAGGAGAACCATTGAACTTATCTGCGAAGCTCAAAGTATCTGCCTCAATTATCTGATCAGGAAGTGTTAACTGTAATTGTTCGGGTGTTAGTTGTTGATTGCTTAATAACATATTGTTAGGTTTTGGTTTCAGATGGTTTTGACTGACGTTAGTTAAACACTTTTGAGGCAGAAACGAGGCTCAAACTTACACAGGGGGAAAAAGTATCTAGGAAACACTAGCTAATTGTAAGTATTTGCCAGGTCTTTCAGGGTCGGGGATATACCAAGCAGGATTTCCTTGGGGATCTCTACCTAACTTCGCGCCTGGTTGGGGTGGTTGATTCCGTGGGTTGTTGTTAGCCTGGACTACTGCTGTGACTGGTGCAGCAAAGAAACCAGCAGCTTGCATTTCGGCAATACTTTCTTTAAAGGCTGTCATGGCTTTAGCCAAGTCTGCTTCAGAATGGGCTGTGGTCAAGAAGCAGGGACGATGATCCCAAATATGCACTCCTTTTTCCCGCATTAGGTAGAATAACAAGTCACCATAAGGAAACTCTGGTGCATACTTGACCATAAACAGAGAACCGAAATTATAGGCGGTATATGGGGCTTGCATTTGTTGGAAGTAGCCCATTAATTCAGCGACAAATTTATCGGTTCTGGCATTGAGATTTTGTTGCAAGCTAGGGCCACTTTGTTTGAGGTGTTGCAGTACAGCTTTCGCCGCCGCTAATGCTAAGGGATGGCGGACAAAAGTTCCGGCAAAGTAAGTTACACCCACTTCTGGTACAGAATCATCACCATACTGCCAAAAACCACCGTCTAAGGCATCCATGTATTTTGATTTACCTGCAATTACCCCAATTGGTAAACCACCACCGACGATTTTACCGTAGGTTGCAATGTCAGCTTTAATACCAAAATGAGCTTGCGCGCCACCGGGATGGATTCTGAAGCCGGTGACAATTTCATCAAAAATTAGGGCAATATCTTCTTGTTCAGTGAATTGGCGCAATTGTTGCAGGAATTCTTTGGGTTGGTATTCTGGGCGACGGCTTTGCACAGATTCCACCATGACACCTGCTAATTCATCTGCGCGACTTTTGAGAATTTCTAAAGCGTTAGGGTCATCGTAGTCAATTACCAAGATATTCTCAACTTTTTCTTGGGGAATACCTGGGGCGGCGGGAACTGACCGGAGTTTTTTCGTACCACGGACGATGACTTCATCTAAGATGCCGTGGTAAGCACCAGAGAAGATGGCGATTAAGTTGCGTCCTGTGATGGTACGTGCTAGACGCATTGCACCCAACACTGCTTCTGAACCAGTGTTACAAAAGGCGGCGCGGTCAAAGTTGGTGATCTCGCACATCAACTTGGCGACTTCTCCCACCAATGGGGTTTGGGGGCCGATTTCCATACCGAGTTTGAGTTGGGCTTCAATGGCTGCAGTGACGAACGCAGGCGACCAACCAAACAAATTCAAGCCAAAACCATTACTTAAATCAACGTATTCATTATCGTTAAGATCCCATAGTTTGGAACCCGATGACTGAGATGTGACGATGGGATAAACCACCTCTTTCATTAAGGGGTTAAAGCCGGAAACACTTCTGGGGTCTGCTAAATGGTGGCGATTGGCTTGAGTATATTCTTTAGATTTTGAGGTTTTTTGAGTGTATCTTTGAATGAATTTATCTAAATAGGTGCGTTGTTGGGGTGTTAAGGTTTTGGTTTGGGTGGTTTCGATGCGTGCTGCTGCGCCAAATGCCTTTTTAGGAACTGTGTCTTCTGCTGTTGCTTTTGGTTCTGGCTTTTGAGTGGTGGGGTTAGTGTGATTTTGTGGCTTGATTTCTGGCTGTTGCAGATTGACAACTGGCAAGGAGAGGGGTTGACTTTGATTTGTATTACTCAACAGTGCCAATTGTTGAGCCATGATTTGTAGCTGCTGATTAATCACACCTTCTAAGGCGTTGGTTGCGGCGGGTGATAGTGAAATATGGGGTGTTGAGCCATTCTTTGACCCGTTACCGTTACCGTTACCATTGCCGTTGTGTCCGTTGGTGGGTGCTGGGGGTACTGTTGCCATTGGGGTAGAACCATTTTTAGCATGAGAGCCGTTGCCGTTACCGTTGGTAGAAACTTCCTGTACTGGGGAGGTTTCTGGGGGAACTAATGCAGATAAAGCGGCGGGAGATAAGCTTTGCTTGATGAAGTCAGCCAAGGTTGCTAAATTGGGGTAAACCTCCAGTAATTGTCTGAGTGTGACTTTCACTTGGAATCTTTTTTTCAATGCCAACCCGACTTGAGTGAGAGACAAGGAATCTAATCCCATTTCGAGGAATGAGGTGGAGGGTTCAACACCAGCAATTTCCAGTCCAGAGGTTTCTTCGATAATTTCTTGCAGCAGGGAAATAAGCTTTGTTTGGGCTGACATAGTTTGGGTTGTTTCTAATGGAGAATGGGCAGGTTGGGAATTGGTTATACGCTGGGGATGGGGCGGAGGATCAATCCAAAAACGTTGGCTCTCAAAGGGGTAGGTGGGGAGAGGAATCCGTCGTCGTCTTTCTCCTTGGTAAAATTTATGCCAGTCAATGGTGACTCCTGTGAGCCATAGTTGTCCTAGTGCTTGGAGTATGACAGTCCATTCGGCTTCGTTATCTGCGTTGTCACTGAGGGAAGGAATAGCTATTTGTTGTTTAACGTCTTTAGCTTGTTGTCTTGCTAGTGTTGTTGTGGTGGTGCGTGGCCCAACTTCTAGCAAAACTCGTTGTGGGTGCTGCCATAGAGTTTTCACCCCATCTGCAAATCTGACTGTTTGGCGCAGATGTTTAGCCCAATACATGGGGTCTGTGGCTTGCTCAGAGGTAATCCAACTACCCGTGACTGTGGAGACGAAAGGAATCTGGGGTGGTGATAATTTGACTTGCCCGACTATCTCGGCAAAGGGGGCAACGATCGCCTGCATCATGGGAGAATGGAAGGCGTGGGATGTGTGTAAGGGGCGACACACTATTTCGGCTGCTTCTAGTTCGTTTCGCAATTGGGCGATCGCATCATGATTCCCAGACACTACACACAACCCAGGACTATTAATCGCGGCGATCGCTAATTCCCCAGTCAATCTTTTTTCTACTTCGGCTGCTGGTAATCTCACGGAAAGCATTGCCCCTGTTGGTAACTCCCACATTAAGCGACCGCGATGAGCCACCAACATCAGGGCATCTTCTAAGCTAAATACACCCGCTAAACAGGCAGCAACAAATTCCCCAATGCTATGACCAATCATCGCTTGTGGTTTGATTCCCCAACTTTGCCATAGTTGCGCTAGGGCATATTCGATTACGAATAATGCAGGCTGGGTAAAGCGAGTTTGTTGCAGAATGGTTGCGGCTGTTTCTTTCTCGGCTGGTACTGGATAAACTATTTCCCGCAAATCTTTACCCAACAGGGGTTTAAGTATCTCTGCACATTCATCCACTATTTGCCGAAACACACTTTCGCGGCTGTAGAGATTAAATCCCATATTGACATATTGCGATCCCTGCCCAGGAAACATGAAGGCAGTTTCTGGATCACGAATTTCTGTGTGGCGTGTGAACACCCGTTTAGTATCTAAAGATTGCAGCGCAGTGATAGCTTCTGTGGTATTTTGACAAACTAGGTAGCGGCGATAGTTAAAGGTTTTGCGTCCCCGTTGTAGGGTATGAGCCACATCTGCTAAGTTAAGTGCATCGTTGTTTTGCAGATGTTGCTGTAAGTTTTGGGTGGTTGTCTCTAAGGCTGTACTAGTTTTGGCAGAGATTAGTAATAGCTGTTGAGGACGGGGAAGGCTAGGAGGTAGCAGTGCTGGTACTTCTTCTAGAACTACGTGAGCATTAGTCCCACCCACACCGAAGGAACTGACCCCAGCACGGCGGGGGGTTTCGCCTTCTGGCCAAGCAGTGAGTTTGGTGTTGACGTAAAAAGGACTGTTGGCAAAATCAATTTTGGGGTTAGGAGACTCAAAATTTAAGCTGGGGGGAATTTGTTTGTAGTACAGGGAAAGGGCAGTCTTGATTAATCCTGCCACTCCAGCCGCCGCCACTAAATGTCCCACATTGCTTTTGAGAGAACCGATCGCACAAAATTGTTTAGCATCGGTATGGATGCGAAAAGCTTGGGTTAATGCTTCAATTTCAATCGGATCACCCAAAGCTGTAGCAGTTCCGTGAGCTTCTATATAAGATATGGTTTCTGGGTGAAAGTTGGCGTAAGCTTGCGCCATTGCGATCGCTTCGGCTTGTCCATCTACACTAGGTGCAGTAAAGCTGACTTTATCTGACCCATCATTATTGATACCAAATCCCTTAATGACAGCGTAGATGCGATCGCCATCATGCAGTGCATCTTCTAACCGTTTCAGCACTACCAAACCGGCACCGTTATTGAACATTGTGCCTTGTGATTTGGCATCAAACGGACGACAATGGCCGTCAGGAGATAGCATTGTGCCTTCTTGGGCGATGTAACCACTGTTTTGGGGTGTAGTCATCGATACACCACCAGCCAAAGCCATATCGCATTGATAGTTAACTAAGCCTTGGCAAGCTTGAATTACTGCGACTAAGGAAGTAGAACAGGCAGTATTAATACTAACAGCAGGTCCTTTGAGGTTGAGTTTGTAAGCGGCGCGGGTAGTGAGAAAGTCCTTTTCGTTAGCCAGCATGGTCGGGAAATCACCGACGCGATCGATAATTTCTCGGCGACCGCAGATATGATGTGCAAAGTAGGTATTCTGCCCACAGCCGGCGTACAGACCTATTAAGCCGTTATATGATTCTGATTCGTAACCCGCATTTTCCAAGGCGGCATATGCTAGTTCCAAGAATACCCGGCTTTGAGGGTCCATCACTTCCGCTTCTCTGGGATTGATCCCAAAGAAGGCCGCATCAAAGTTTTCTCCCCCAGAAATAATGCCTCTGGCTTTAACGTAACTAGAATCTTGAATCAACTGGGGATCAATACTAGGGTCTAGTTCGTTATCTGAGAAAAATGTGGTTGACTCTTTACCGACACAAAGATTTTCCCAAAATTCATCGACGTTTGTCGCACCGGGAAATCTTCCTACCATGCCGACAATTGCCACACCATCCAAAGATTCTTGATTTTCTAATGCTTGTGTATTCATGGCTTAAACACCCCTTGGACTATGACGGCGATGTGCAGATGTAGCTGCTTGCTGGCGTTGGGCGCGACTTTGCAACCTGTCGTAAGATGGTTGACTGTGCTGTTCGGCATTTAAGTATTTTGCTAATCCAGCAATTGTGGGATATTGAAATAACTTCACCACGGATAGTTCAATTCCTAATTCCTGTTGCAATCGCGCGGCAATTTGCATGATTAAGGTGGAAGTTGCACCCAAATCGAAGAAGTTATCATCAATCCCCACTGGCTCAATGTTGAGTACATTAGACCAAATACTGGCTAACTGGCGTTGTAGGTCTGTTTGTGGTGCTATATACACCTGCTCTAGTTGGGGACGTTCTTGACTGGGTGCGGGTAATTTATGTCTATCTACTTTGCCATTGGCATTTAAAGGTAAGGATTCCAGAACAACGAATGCTGATGGCAACATATATTCTGGTAATCGCTGTTGCAGGAAACTACGCAATTGCTCTTGTTTATACGTACTGTCTTGATGCGGCACTATATAAGCGATTAATCTCTTTTCGCCTGCTGCGTCTTGACGGGCTAACACGACATTTTCTCGGACATCAGGATATTGAGCAATTTCTCTTTCAATTTCTCCTAACTCAATGCGAAAGCCACGAATTTTTACTTGGTTGTCAATGCGTCCCAGGAATTCGATATTGCCATCGGGGAGATAACGGACTAAATCTCCAGTTTTATAGAGAGTGAGGGACTGGGGTTTTTCTTCATTTCCCAGATCCAGTTGGATAAATCTCTCACCTGTTAATTCTGGACGGTTGAGATAGCCACGCGCTAAACCATCACCACCAATGTACAATTCGCCGCTAGTTCCCATCTCTACTGGTTGCAATTTGTCGTCTAATATATATACCTGAGTATTGGCAATGGGACGACCAATGGGGATGGATACGTCTGGTTTAATGGGTGCGGTGATGTGATGACAACAGGTGAATGTTGTGTTTTCTGTCGGCCCGTAACCATTAATTAGTTGACAATTTTCTACGGTTTGCAGGAATTTCTGCACATGGGGAACAGATAAAACATCACCACCAGCTAACAGTTGTCTTAATGGTTGGAGAGCTTGAATATTTTCATCTACCATTAAATGAAATAAGCCAGCTGTTAGCCACAGGGTAGTGATTTGGTATTTTTCAATGACTTCTCCCAATTCCTTAAGAGATGGGGTTTTGCTGGGACAGATGACAAGTTTTCCGCCGTTGAGTAAGCAACCCCAAATTTCAAAGGTAGAGGCATCAAAGGAGATGGGTGCAAGCTGTAAAAATACTTCTGTGTCGTTAAAATTAGCGTAATTTGTGGCTTTAACTAACCGCACTACACCACGGTGAACTACACTCACACCTTTGGGTTGACCGGTAGAACCGGAGGTGTACATGACATAGGCTAAATTTTCAGGGGTAATGCTAGTAGTTGGGTTTTCTCGTGGGTGTTGATTGATGATTTCCCCATCTGTATCTAGACAAATTACCCGCGCTGTATAGGGTGGTAATTTACTTAATAATTCTTGTTGAGTTAATAATACTGAAATTTTGCTATCTGCCAGCATAAAAGTGAGGCGTTCTTGGGGGTATGCCGTATCTAATGGCACATAAGCCCCGCCAGCTTTGAGGATAGCTAGCAGTCCGACAATCATGTCTAGGGAACGTTCTAGACAAATTCCCACTAATACTTCTGTGCCTACGCCCAAGGTTTGGAGATATTGCGCTAGTTGGTTAGCACGTTGATTGATTTGTTGGTAAGTTAGCTGCTGTGCCTGAAATACGAGGGCGATCGCATCAGGTGTTTTTTCTACTTGTTCTTCAAATAGTTGATGTATAGATTTATTACGTGGATATGCTGTTTGATTATGATTCAAATCCAGCAATAATTGATTTTGCATAGAAGAATATGACCTAAATTTCTGCCGTAATCCCTGACTTTCCTGCTCAAAATCCTGTAATAGAGAAAATAAAAGTTAAGACTCTAGCTGTTATAAATATCAGTTCAGTATCTTCTATGTAAGTGATCGAAAACACTATCTAGTGGTTAATTTAATCCTCGCTACCACACTATCCTGAACAGCCAATAAAAATATCCACATGGATATCCACTTAGATGTTGTGGATAAATCTGATTAACCTTATATTTGTGATCGTTAATATTTTGCTGGCACTTGCACCAATTCTTTCTGTAGTTGATTTTTATTCATTTCAGAATAATGGCATAGCTCTCCACTATGCTGACATTTTTGTTAACATCACCACAAGGACATTTATAAACATCTTCCATATATCTTCAGGAAGAATTGGTACCAACCTAAAATAATTGGCTTTGTATTACGTAGTTATGTAATATTAATATCGCCAACTACATTTACCTACAGCAAGGCTATTGACTTAACCTAGCTTCCCTAATTATTTTGTAGTTGCATGGAAAGGCATCGAATAATGGTAATTGGTAGTCATGTCACTACCGTACAGCGCGTCAGTGGCTACTGCCTCAAGCAAGGCGTAGAGGTGTGTCCCTATTACGGGATTCCTACTCATGAAGATATGGCTTTATTTGCTCCCAGCATTTTGGTTTTGTGTTTACCTATGCTAGAGGACTCTCAATTTCTCTTGAGTTTGTGTCCTTGTATCTTGTGGTCAGAACAACCTACTCACGAACAGTTACCATTAGTCACTAGACCTACAGAACTCTATGGGCGTATGAATGAAATTTTTTCTAACTTAGATAAGTCCATCCCTTATAGCCAATGCAGCCGCTTGAACACGGTCATCAACACTGAGTTTGTTGAGAACCATCCGCACATAGGACTTAACAGTTCCCAGTGAAAGATGCAGTTGTTCAGCGATTTCTTGATTGGAATAGCCCTCTGCGATGAGTTTCAACACATTACGCTCTCGTTCACTCAAAATTGGTCTCAGGGGAGTCTCAGGGACAGGTGTATTTTTTGGGGGAATGTTAGGTTTGAGCATCCGAGCTAATTTCTGTGCTATTTGTGGGTCTAAATATGCGCCTCCTTGGAGGAGGATGTTAATCACAGCAATTAACTGTTCCCATTGAATAGTTTTTGTACAGTAACCATCTGCACCAGCCGCTAGCATCCCCATGACCTGAGTATCATTATCAAACGCGCTCAACGCCAGCACACAATTAGCGGTGCGATCGCTTTTAATTTGCTGGGTGGCTGTGATGCCATCCATAACTGGTAACTCAATATCCATTAACACTACATCCGGCTTGAGTTTAGCAGCAAGTTCTACTGCTTGGAGACCATCACCTGCTTCTCCCACTACGCTAAAACCAGGTTCTAGAGAAAATTGTGCTTTCATTCCCCGGCGTACCAAAGCATGGTCATCCACCAGCAAAATTCGCACAGTTTTTTTTTCTGTTCCGTCAGTGATCATTTCTTGTTCCATAGGTTATTTTCTGATTGGTCAACAGTTTTGGAGGTGGTTGCAGGAAGAGTAAACCAAAATGTACTACCTTTCCCCAAAGAACTTTCTACACAGATAGTCCCACTGTGAGCTTCGATGATTTGACGGCACAAGTATAAGCCAAGTCCAGAACGTCCGCGTCGGCTTTGTCCTTGAATAAAACGATGAAAGAGTTTTTCTTGGTCTTTGGGTGCAATTCCTACACCTTGATCCCGTACTGCAACTTTTACTTCGGTGTCACCGAAAGTTGTTACATCCAAAAAAATCTCCTGATTTGGTTCACTGGCTCTAGCAGCATTATCTACTAAGTTCTGCACCACTCTTTGAATCTCTAATTCATCTCCGTAAACTTTGGGTAGATCAGGGGAAATGTGATATTGATAATTCAGTGTTTTTTGATGGTCATTGACTTTTACTAAAGAGATGACTTTATCAAAAATCTTTTGCCAACAGAGTTGATCACTGTTGAGATGATTTTTCTGGCCATTTTCGTAACGAGATATATCTAATAATCTTTCTATGAGTTTCAGTAAGTCTTCATTAGCTTGGCGATAATCTTCAAATAATTCTTGCCAGTTATCATTAATAGGGCCAAATGCTCCTTTGAGCATCCCATCTATAGTGCTGCGAGTCGCAATTAATGGTGTACGCAAGTCATGGGAAAGAGCCAAAATCATTTCCTCTAATTGTTGGTTCTTAACTTGAGCTTGCTGTTGGCGATCGCTAGCTTCTTTGGTTATATCTTTAATGACTTGTGCTAGATCACTGATTTCAGCAGTAGCACTACAAAACTGTGGCTCTAAATTTTCATCTCGCCACATTTTCCCCATTGTTGTTAATTTGCGGAGGGGAATTTGAATTCGTTCGTGCAGAAACCAAATATGTAAACTTACTCCTAATAATATTAATATGGTGCTGATAACGTTGATATTAGTGTTAATGTTGTCAAGTTGTTGTAACCAATTTTTATATTCAAAAATCAGTTGATCTTGTAATTCAATCAAATTGTTGATTTCAGCACTTAATTCACCTACATAGGTGTTTTTTGTGGCATAGCTAATTGGCAAAGCAACTTGTAAACTATCATAGATGAATTTGATTTTATCTAGTTTTTGGAGGTGTTGGGGTTGGTCTTCCAAATAGTTATGCAATCTGTTGAGATGATCATCGAAAACAGCATTTGCTTGGTGATTCACTGTAGTGAGAATTGCTTCTTCCTCTCTGAGAAAATCTTTGAGAAGATTTTCTTCTTCACTTTGTATAGTTAATGCTTGGTTAATCTTTTGATGTGCTTGGTGTGTCAGAAATGATATCCACAAACTAGAGGCTTGCTGTCCAAATATCAGCAATACCACAATTAAAGAGCTACCATATATAGGCGTAAATACACAAGTTTTCCATTTGAGAAACTTTGCTTGCCATTGCTTCATTCGCTTCAATGAAGGCTGGCGAACTAAGTGATTATTGATTAAAGATTCCTGCATTAGCCACTTATCCAAATTGTTTAATATTCTTTAACAAAGAGGCTTAATAAGGATTACAGAAAGATAAAGATGAGAGACTGCGATCTGAGATCATTACCTAAGTCACTTAAATCATGATTTTCGTTGTCTAATTTCATTGATATCTAAGGATATTAAGCTTTATGACTAGACTTAATGACAATTTAGATCATGAATTTTCCTGAGATTCTTATTAAGCTACGTGTGCCAAATATGAACTCAGCTTTTTAGCTTGATCATTATGCACACTGCCAACTCGACCATTTGGTATCAACAAAAGTTTGAAGCTACATTCCGGTTAATTTTTTTAAAGTCAGTTTTTCTGAATGACTCAAAAAATCATATTTGCATGAGGTGATGATTACTTGTGTAGATCGTCTGATATCACATTTATATGCAAAGGTGAGATACTAGAACGTATATAGTGATTTTTGGATGGTTGGTAATATATTTTATTCATTTAGGTTAATCGGTAAGTGGATTTCATTACTGAAATATCGAATGTCATTACCGAGGGAAAACACACAAACTAAAATAAGTATATCTGTAAAAGTCTTTACTTTTGCTTTACTAGTAATTATACATAGTAAATTTGGTTTAGAATCCATCAAATATTAATTCTTTTTGAATTTTTGATCTTGATTGATTTTTCTCATAGTTACACAGCTTTTTATACATCAATGTACTTTACTAAATGAGAGTTTACAATAAGACAATTTATTTTTGGGATTTTTTTTCCAACTTTACACTACCTTTACTGTGCATTTGGTCATTACTACATAAATCAATACAGCTTAGTTAAAAGTGGGTCAAACGAAGCAGGGGAGCAGGGAGCAAGGGGAAAAAGGGTTTGAGACTGACTTATAGAGATGTGCAGAGAAAGAGTCACTCATAGAGGAAATATGAGCAAATAACCTTTTTTAGTAATGATTCAGATTATTTCTCCCTCTGCTCACTCTGCACCCCAAAAAGATAGGATATTTTTTAGTTAGAAGTCCCTAATAAATCTGGGCTGGGTATTTTGCTTTCCAGTGTTTTCGGTAATTTCAAACCCAGAACCACAATCATAATACTCATGTAAGCAATTAAAGACACCCATAAGAGGTGATTGTTTTGCAGATACCAAGCTGTAGCCGCTAGTGGTGCAAAACCGAATCCAAAAGCTAAAAGTACGGCGTTGCGGATGGTTGCGCCTTCTTTTAAGCCGATAAAGTATCCTTCTAACATAAAAGCGATCGCAGTTAAAGCTAAAAGTGGCAGTAACCAAATCGCATAACTGCTAATGTGTTCGTTGACTTCTGTATGACTGGTTAGAATACCAAATACTGTATCTGGGAAAATCACAGCAGCGATCGCAAAACCCAGGGAAATAAATAAACTGGTGATCACAGAAATAGTTAACAGTGGTAACATCTTCTCTGTTGTGCCTTTACCCTGAAAATTTCCGGTTAAAGTTTGTGTGGTCAACCCTACACCTTGAATGGTGAACTGACTCAATATAGCAATTTGCAACAATAACCCATTTTCTGCTAAGGTAATCGTCCCCATTGTGGCACTCAAATTAGTAAAGATGGCATAGGTGGAAATTAGGATTAAAAATCGTACTAAAATGTTTGTCTTGAGGACAATAGTATCTTTTAACGCCAGCCAATCAAACACCTCTTCCAAGGCGGCGCGTAATTTTGACCATTCAATGGTGAAGCAAACACCCACTAACCCCGTCAACAGTGCTAAATATTGACTGATTGCTGTTGCTAGTCCTGCACCCATACTTTCCCAACCCCATTGGACAATCATTAAATAGTCCAACAGCACATTAGAACCATTGCCAATTAGAGATATGAGCAACACCAAACTATTCTTTTCTCGTCCTGTGAACCAACCAATTAAGACAAAGTTGAGTAACACCGCCGGAGCCGCCCAAATTCTTGCATAGAAATAATCTGTTCCAGAACTTTCAATTTCTGGTGAACCGCTTAAAATCCAAAAGCCTAGCTTTTGGATAGGGTATTGCAGCAACAGGATCACTAACCCCAGTCCTAGCGCAATTAAAGCACTCCGCATTCCTACTAATAATATGGTTTTGTGATCATCCATGCCCACAGCTTGAGCGGTGAGAGCATTGACACTAGAGCGTAAGAACTTTAACACGCGATAAAGATAGTCAAAAAGTATTGTGGCGAGGATAACTCCCGCCAGGTGACGGATATCTGCTAAATGACCTAAAAATGCGATATCAACAATCCCCGCGAGAGGAACCATCATGTTGGAAAGCACGTTAATGCTTGCCATTTTGTAAAATCGCGGTAAAAAGTCGTACTGGAGTGAGACTGCTGCAAATCTCATAATTTGACTGTACTGGAGTTATTGATGGAAATTGGAACTATTTTAGTGTAGTTGACTGGTAAACAAAAAAGTGTTGTGGGGAGTTAAGCCAACGGTGCAGCAATTTCGAGTCAGGCTTTGTCAGAAATTATTGTTTACCGTCCCAGGTGCGATCGCTATCCTCCAGCTTACCTGAATCGCCGTAAGTCCCCCACTGAATTCTGTACTCAGAATCAGTGGCGGGATATAAGGCGGGCTGCGACGATTGCATCTTTGACCATCAACAACCGCAGGTTGGTAAGGGAAAAGATGTATGAGGAGTAGCCAAATATTTTCCGGTTATGCTTTACTGCTAAATGTAGATAGTAGTAAGATATATAAATCAAGGAGGTGATATTGAGTGCTGCATAAAGCTGTTCAAGTTCGTTTATACCCATCAAAAGAGCAAGAGACACTGTTGGCGCAGGCATTTGGATGTTCTCGCTGGTGGTGGAATTACGCTCTAAATAAATCAATTGAGACTTACAAAGAGACAGGTAAGGGACTGGGACAATCAGCACTCAATGCGCTTTTACCCAATCTCAAAAAAGCAAAGGATACCAAGTGGCTGGCTGATTGTTATAGCCAAGTTTTGCAAGCCACAACTCTCAATCTAACGACTGCGTATAAGAACTTTTTTGATAAGCGTGCGGGGTTTCCTAGATTCAAATCTAAGCACGGTAAGCAGTCGATTCAATACCCACAAAACGTCAAAATCGTGGATGGTAATGTCAAACTTCCCGGTAACATCGGGATAGTTAGAGCCAAAATCCACAGACCAATTGAGGGGAAAATTAAAACCGTAACCGTCAGCAAGTCCCCATCAGGAAAGTATTTTGCATCTATCCTGACTAAATTGGAGGAAGATGCTCCAACGGTTGCAGAAGGCAAGATTTATGGTGTTGATTTAGGTTTGAAGCATTTTGCTGTTGTCACTGATGGCAAAAAGGTTTCTAAATACGACAACCCAAGACATATTGCCAAGCATGAGCGTAATTTGAAGCGTAAGCAGAAAAAATTAGCGCGTAAACAAAAGGGAAGTAATTCAAGGAATAAATATCGTAAAGTAGTCGCTAAAGTATACGAACTCTTAAGCAACTCGCGGCAAGATTTTTTACACAAACTTAGTTATAAGTTAGTCAGTGATAGCCAAGCTGTAATAGTAGAGAATCTTCATGTCAAAGGCATGGTTCGTAATCACAAACTAGCAAAAGCAATATCTGATGCTGGATGGGGAACGTTTACCAACTTCTTAGCCTACAAGCTAGAACGCAAAGGCGCGAAGTTGGTAGAAATCGACAGATGGTTCCCCAGTTCCAAGCTCTGTTCTAATTGTTTCTATCAGGTTAGCGAGATGTCACTGGATGTGAGGGAATGGACTTGTCCTCACTGTGGCGCACATCATGACCGCGACGGAAATGCAGCGATAAACATTAGAGCAGAGGGAATCAGGATGCTAAAGGCGGAAGGTTCAGCCGTCTCTGCTGTAGGAGGGGAGGTAAGACCAAAGATGGGGCGAAAGTCTCATCTGCGGCACTCCCCTGTGAGTACAGAAGCCCACACTGTACCGTCAGGTCGGTGTGGGTAGTTCACAAAGCAAATACTGTCCGCAAAGTGCCGGTGACAATTGTGCCGTTACTATCTTGATTACTGGGATGAGCTATTACCTGAATTAAAGGTGTAACTCGGATATGATCAGTCACAGGGAAGTTATAGAAAGCTTCAAAATTCATCTGTGTACTATCCCCCACAGCATTTTCGATGAAAGGTTGCCCAATTGCAATACCTGCGATCGCTCTTTCCATAAACAAATCTCGAAATCCTAACCCAGCCATCCAATAATGTGGATTGATATCACCTAAGCTGGTATCAGGATAACTAGCATAACCATAACGACCAAAAACACCCACACGATTATTCAACGCTAGGTCAAAATTGACACCCACACCATTAAAACTACTACCAAATAGCCTACCGCCACTATATTGCAAACGTACCGCCAAAGTTTTAGTAGGAGCATATTCCAGTTCTACAAAGCCTTGGTAGGGATCGCCAAACAAACCACCATTCGCACCACCGCCAGCTGTGGGGAATAAACGAATATCTTCAGCCGCACCACCACCAATTAATCTTCGGTTCTCTGGTAAGGAATCAGTGGCATCTCCTGCAACGTATAATGCTCTTAATTTCAAGGGACTGGCTTTTGGTTGCCAATTAATAAAAGCACCCGCCCCTGCTGGTCTAGGAAGTAATATATAGTTGTTCACTAAAGCTTGAGTAGAAAAGTCTAAAAAGCTGATGTTGGCATAACGATTTTGATCAACAAAATCAGGAGCAACAATTGCAGGGCCGATAGTAACTTGCAAATCTTCAACAGGTTTAAAAGTGTAGTACAACCTTCCTATACTTAATTGATCATTTCGCCCTGGAATAGAAAAATCTAAGGTACTCCCCAAATTTGGTTCAAGATATCCACCCGCGTTATCGTTTGCGCCATCACTACCTGTCACTAAGCGAACTTTTAATAAATCTGTGCCATAAAAACTGGTGTTTAAATCCAAACTGAGTCGATAAATCAAGGTTGCATTGGGGTCATTATCAGCAATTACCCTACCTCTGGGAGCAATAATTCTATCACCACCAAATCCCCCAACGTTGAATGCAAAGATAGCCTGACCCTGTAGTTTTGTCGTAGTGGAAAACTGATTACTTTCTAGTATTGCAGTTTGCCCTTCTAGGTTATCTACCCTTCCTCGCAATGTAGCTAATTCTGGTGCAAATATTGCTTGTAGTCGTTGTAATTTCTCTAAATCTTCAGATGCAACTAAATCTGATTTGCCGTTGCGAATTAACTCATTTACTTGCTCTAATACCGCATTGATCCCAGCCGCAAATTCATAGCGACTCATAGCACGGCTACCCTGAAAACTCCCATTGGGATAACCTGCAATGACACCGTAACGCTCAACTAACGACTGGAGAGCCTCAAAAGCCCAATCTTGGGGTTGTACAT
Organism: Aliinostoc sp. HNIBRCY26; assembly: GCF_050235535.1. Taxonomy (GTDB): domain Bacteria; phylum Cyanobacteriota; class Cyanobacteriia; order Cyanobacteriales; family Nostocaceae; genus Trichormus. The sequence continues at coordinate 2,508,972 of NZ_CP189852.1, read as the reverse complement.
CTTGTAATTGGCTGACAGATGTAACTTGTTCTATGGTTGTTTCTGTTTCAGAATTATCAATGTCTACATTTGATTGAGCTAATGCGCTACTAACAGGAAAGATTAAACACAAACACCAGATTGATTTAACTAATATCAGCAAGGATATAGGAGAAAAAATAGATTTTTTTGCACTCATAGATAGGGGGTGAGATATTTTGAACTTCCCCCTGATGGGGCGATCATTGGGTTTTCATAGAAGTTACGCGCACAAAATTTTACAATTTATCGCCATCACTATTCTTGTCTATTATTGCTTTTTTATTCTCCCCTATACCCCTTATTGATAGCCCTTAAATTTTAGAGTGATTTATGGCTACCATCGCAAAAAGGTGCATTGTTAGTGTGTTTACACAGACATAGTGCAACCTGTTTTTCTTCTGTAATTTCAAAGGCTAATGGTATAAAATCTGTCCCTTTATGAGAACCATCACAAAAAGGTTGATTCGTAGACTGTCCACAACTACACCAAAAGTATTTACCTGGTTGTAGTTTTACAAGTGTAGGTTTTTTGTCAACAATTATAGGTTCAGACATGGAATTCCCCAAGATTATTGGTATTACTGGCAATGGCAATTAATTCTTAATTTTTTGTCTCATACCATTTTTTGTGAAGCTGCATCTATTTGTCCCCATCTGTCACAGTCTCCTTTTGGCAAGCTACGGTGTACACACAAGTTGTTGCATTCGACATTGTTAATGTATAGCGTGACATTGTTAATGTGTTGCCTGACATTACCAATGTATTGAGTAACATTGTTAATGTGTTGCCTGACATTGCCAATGTATCGAGTGACATTGTTAATGTATTGCCTGACATTGCTAATGTATCGACTAACTATTTTGTGTGTACACCTGCGAGGAACTACAGAGGAGTCTTGTTATGTGCATCTTCATACAGGATTGGGATCAAGAAGTTGCCATGTCTTAAAATTTACTTTGATAGTTTGGCTCAGGTCTTTTCTATTCTTGGGAAAAGTATTCTATTGTTGTAATTATGCTTAAATCCCCATTCACCGTTAACACTCAAAATCTCAAACTCGGAAGCTCAATGAACTTCCATTGTGGTTGTCGCACCTAATTGGAGAGCATAGAGATTAGCATAAACACCTTGTTGCTCAATCAGTTGAGCATGAGTCCCTCTTTCGACAATTTGACCTTGCTGCATGACTAGCACCTGATCAGCTTGGGTAACGGTGCTGAGACGGTGAGCAATGACGAAGCTGGTACGACCTTTTAATAAACGAGCGATCGCATCTTGTACTAGGGCTTCTGTACGAGTGTCTATGCTACTGGTTGCTTCATCTAAAATCAAGATGCGGGGATTAATTAACACCGCACGAGCAATACTAATCAGTTGTCTTTGTCCTTGGCTCAAAGGTGCGCCTCGTTCCCCTAACTGAGTTGTGTAACCTTGTGGTAGAGAAGTAATAAACTCATGTACATTTGCTAATTGCGCCGCCGCTTCAATTTCGGCTTGAGTAGCATAGGGCGCACCAAAAGCAATATTTTCCGCTACAGTGCCACTAAATAAAATATTATCTTGTAAGACAATGCCAATCTGACGGCGCAGACTCGCTTGTGTAACACTACGGACATCTATTCCATCTATTTTGACAGCACCATCAGAAACATCATAAAAACGCAATATCATATTAATGATCGTGGTTTTACCTGAACCAGTATGTCCGACTAATGCCACCATTTGTCCTGGATAGGCTTGTAAATTTACACCCTTCAGCACCATTTGGTCTGGGTTATAGCCAAACTTGACATTTTCAAAGATGACCTCACCTTGAATAGTAGGCATTTTCATCGCATCAGGAGCGTCTTGCAATAGCGATGGTTCATCTAACAACAGAAAAATTCGATCCAGTCCCGCCAAAGCAGATTGAGCTTGGGTGTAAAACTGACTGAGGATTTGGATGGGGCGAAAAAACTGCTGCACATACAATAAAAAGGATGTGACTACACCTACTGTTGCTCCTCCGGTAACGGCAAGATAACCGCCATAAGCTAATACACCTGCGGTAGCTAAAGTGTTGAGAAAATCAATTGATGGTAAAAAAGCTGAGGTAATCGCTACTGCTTCGACATTAGCATCACGATTAGCGGCGTTGAGTATGTCAAATTCTGCTATGTTAATGTGTACACGATTAAATGCCTGGGCTTCTCTGACACTGCCGATATCTTCTTCTAATTTGGCAGAAAGTTCGCCAATAGTTTGACGTGTCACGCGAAATTTACTCCTTGCCCATCGTGAAAACAAGCTAGTAGTAAAAATCATCAAGGGAACAACTAAGTTACTCAATAGACCAAGTTGTAGATTAATAGAGAGCATGGCAATGACAATACCAACCAAACTAAAAACGTTACCCAACATTTGAGCTACAGTTTGTCCAAAAGCTTGATTGACGGTATTTACATCATTGAGTAACCGACTCATTAAATCTCCAGCTTCACTACGGTCAAAAAAGCTGAGTGGTAGACTTTGAATTTTCAGAAAAATATCTTGTCTCAATTGCGCCAGCAATCGTTGCATAATCCAACCGACGCGAATAATTTGACCCCGAATTGCCCAGATACTAAAACCGTAAATTAAACCTAGTATGCCTAATAAAAGTAGTAACCCAGGTAAATTTCCCTTGACAATTAGATTATCAACTGACCAACCCAGTAAGAATGGCCCCAAAGCCTGAGTAGAAGCACCAATTAATACGAATGTCAGTGCAACGGGAATTTCCTTGCGAAAGGGTAAAAAGTATCGTAAAAAACGCCGGAGAGTTGACCTTTGCTGCGTTTTTTCTGGTTCAGATGCAATCACCGGAATTTACCTCTTAGTCAATAGTCAATAGTCAATAGTCAATAGTCATTAGTCATTAGTCATTAGTCATTAGTCAGCACTCAGCATCCATTACTTATTACTCATTACTTATTACTCATTACTCCCACGTCTTGTTTCTTCACTTGAGATTCTAAAATCGCTCCATAAAGTGGGCTGGTTTGCATTAATTCTTCGTGTGTGCCTTGGGCTACTAACTTTCCTTTGTCTATGAGAAAAATTCGGTCAGCGTTTTTGACGGTGCTAATGCGTTGGGCGACAACAAAAGTTACACAGGCTTTGCGGCGCATCATCTCATCTAATGCGGCTTGGATTTCGCTGGCGGTTTTGGCATCAACTGCCGAGGTACTATCATCCAAAATGAGAATACTGTAATCGGTAAGTAAAGTCCGCGCGATCGCAATTCTTTGTTTCTGTCCACCAGATAACCCTACGCCTTTTTCACCCACAATTGTCTCGTAGCCATCTGGCAAACTGCTAATGAAATCATGAATTTGGGCGGTTTTGGCTACCTCAATGACTGCTTCTAATGGTGCATTAGGTTTGGCATAGGCGATATTTTCGCGAATTGTACCCGCAAATAATGTACTTTCTTGAAAGACAATGCCAATGTGGTTTCTCAAGCTTTTGAGGGTAAAATTTCTGACATCTCTCCCATCAATACGAATCGCGCCCTCGGTGACATCATAAAAGCGGGGAATCAGGTTCATAACGGTACTTTTGCCTGAACCTGTCATTCCTAAAACGGCAATTAGCTCTTTGGGTTTGGTTTCAAAAGATACATTTTTTAAAGTTTCTGTGGCTGCACCAGGATAGCGAAAAGAGACGTTTTCAAAGGTGATTCTACCGCCACAGGTATCAAAGGCGATCGCATCTGGGCGATCGCTAATCTCGATTGTAGCGTCTACTACTTCGTAAACTCTTGTGGCGGAAGCAGCAGCTTGAGCGATCGCAGGTGCAGCAAAGCCAATCAGCAAAATGGGTTGAAAAATTAACACTAGGTAGGAGTTAAACGCCACTAGTTCGCCAATAGAAAACCTATTACCAATAACTTGCGCCCCACCATAACCAAACACCGCCAGCGTCACCAAGTTACTCAAAAGAAAGATAAACGGAAATGTATTGCGGATGGCGCGGATAGTCTTCATGTTGGCGGAGACTAATTCATCATTGAGCCTGGTGTAACGGGATTTTTCCGACGACTCTCGCACAAAGGCTTTGACGACTCTAATACCAATCAGATTCTCTTGTAATACAGCATTAAGATTACTAAGCTGTTCTTGTATTTGTCCAAACAATTTATCATTACCGATGACAAATCGCGCCATTAACCAAGAAGCTATCGGTACTACTGTCAGGGAAATTAAAGCTAATTCCCAATTCATCACCAGCAAAAGTACCGCCACCACCAGCAATGTTACAACTCCAGCTATGACTTGAATCAAACTAGTCCCGATAAATGTACGGACGAGTTCAATATCACTGGTGACGCGAGTTAATAGTTGTGATGTCTGGGACTGATCATGATAGCTAAAACTCAGATTTTGAATTTTGCTGAAAATTTTATTTCGTAAGTCATAGGCGACACCTTGAGATACGGCTTCTGCTAAATAACTTTCACCAAAACTAAATACACCACGCGCGATCGCCGCCACTACCATCCATGCTGCACTATATAAAACTATCTGTAAATCTCGCTTGGCAATTCCCTCGTCTATTCCCCAGCGAAATAGTTGCGGAGTTACCGCATAAACAACTGTCAAAAGTAATAAACTTAGCAAAGCCCCCAGAGAAATCAATCCATAATTTCTCAAACTCCCCAAAACACGCCAGATTGCTTGATTTGAGGAATTTTCCTGGGGTGGTGATGGTGCAATCACTGGAATTTCTCCCTGATCTGCTGTGAAAATTTTGTCTTAAGAACGAGTATGAAAGCTTACAAGGGAATAGGCAATATGTAATAGGGAATAATCCCTCGTGAGTGCTGAGTGATGAGTGCTGAGTGCTGAGTAATGAGTGGGAAGTGTAATAGTCATTAGTTATCCTTTTTCTCCCCCTGCTTCCCCTGCTTCCCCTGCTTCCCCTGCTTCCCCTGCTTCCCCTGCTTCCCCTGCTTCCCCTGCTTCCCCTGCTTTCTCTACCTTGTCCCCAATCCCCAATCCCCAATCCCCAATCCCCAGTCCCCAATCCTTCATCCTCTAGGCGGCCGTTTTTTCCTCAAGGGGAATAAATGTCTTTTTGGTAGCACCACAAATTGGACATTGCCAATCATCGGGAATTGATTCAAAGGTTGTGCCTGGGGCAATCCCAGAATCAGGATCACCAGTTACAGGATCGTAAATCATGCTGCATTGTCGGCAAATCCATTTACGGGTGTTGGGATCATCACTGGCTACTCTAGTTACAGGTTGTCCACCGTTAATCACTTCTAAAGCTTCAGTATAGCGATCGGCGTGGTAATTTTCGATGAATTTCAATAAGCCAAAACGGTGGGCGGCGGCGCGGAAAGTGTCGGCGTGTTCGCCAGATTCTTGCGCTTGCTTAAGAAATTCTTCGGCGGCGGGATTGTCGCGATCGCGTTGGGCTGCGGCGGCAAAATCAGGATACATGGTAGTGTATTCGTAAGTTTCGCCCTCAATGGCTAAAGATAAGCAACGAGAAACAATTTCCCGCTTTTGTTCATCAGTCAAAGCTGCTGGATCTTCCACCACTAATTCTGGGTGTAACAACTCAAAGTGAGCAAAGGCGTGTTCAGTTTCCTGTTCTGCGGTTTCACGAAATAGTTTGGCTAAATCTTTAAAACCCAGTTTACGCGCTACTTCGGCAAAAAACAGATATTTCCGGTTTGCCATTGATTCGCCACCAAAAGCAGCTTCTAGATTTTGCAGAGTAGTAAAGTTTGAAAGATCCATAATTTTTAGATACCTGAAAAGTAATATCTATGGGTAAAGTCTGGACTCAAAAATTGAGTGTATGAACTAACAATTGTATAACTTACAACTTTTTATCCAAATTTTTCAGTCCATCTTTATTTACCTGTTTTGTAAACCGCGACAGGAAAATTGCCGTATCAGCATGGTAAATCACTCCCAAAACAAATGCACCTAACGAGTAGGTGCAATGATTAGGCAATTATGGAATTAATACTACTATGTAAAACCAAGTAAGTAATAACTCAGGAGATAACTGAGTTTATCTGAATCCTCAAGAAAATATTTCAGTAAATTTACTGATTTTTGCGTTAAATACTTTAAAAAAACTAATCATAAGTGTTTTTACCATTAGCAAATTTTCTTAAGTAATAAATCTTAAATTTTTGTTGTATCAATAAGAATCTCTTTTCAAGAAAAAACCTCTCTTGAGCAAGAAAGGTTTTTGACGATTGATTTAACACAAAAGGACTAAAGTCCTTACTACGAAATGAATCATAGTATTTTTACGTTACTTAACAAAATTTAGGGGTTTAAATCCCTGCTACAACACTTAATTGCTTTAGCGAAGCGGGACGTACCCCTCCGGGGAAACAAGCTACGCGTTAGCGTCTCGGAGAGAAGTCCATTGCGTTAGCGTAGCGGGACGTTAGTCCATTGCGTTAGCGAAGCGGGGCGTTAGCCCATTGCGAATTGGTTTTTTCAAGTTGTTCTACTTGGTCGTGCTATTCAATCTCAGCTAAAAAGGGATAATCAGTATATCCTGTGGCTTCTGCTCCGTAGAATGTTCTGGGATCTGGGGTATTTAATTCGGCGTTAAGTTTGAATCTTTGGGGTAAGTCGGGGTTAGCAATAAACAATTTGCCAAACGATACTAAATCTGCATCGTTTTTGCTGAGAATGTTGTCTGCGGTTTCGTGATCATAACCGCCGTTGGTAATTAATGTACCTTGGAAGATTTGGCGGAAATGGGGCGTGACGGGATTTATCACTTCACGAGTTGATAAATCCACTTCGTTAGGTTCCATCATGTGAACATAGGCTAAATCGAATGGATTAAGGGCTTTCACTACATAACTAAATGTTTCTTTGGGGTTGGAGTCGTACATCCCGTAGAAAGTGTTACTAGGAGAAAGTTTAATCCCGACTCTACCGCCTCTTACAACACTACTAACTGCTTCTACTACTTCTAATACAAAGCGGCTGCGATTTTCTACTGAGCCGCCATATTCATCGATACGCTGGTTTGAACCGTCTTGGATAAATTGGTCGATTAAATAGCCGAATGCACCGTGTAATTCTACACCATCGAAGCCAGCAGCTAAAGCATTGACTGCACCTTGACGGAATTGTTCGACAATTTCGCCGATTTCTGTAATTTCTAAAGCGCGGGGAGTTTCTAAAGCTACTTTACCGACGGGTGTGTGCAGTGAGCCTACGCCAGCGATCGCACTTGGTGCTACTGGTAATTCTCCACCTAATAAAGCAGGATGACCAACTCTCCCAGAATGCCACAGTTGCACAAAGATGCGTCCCCCTTTTTCATGAACTGCATCTGTGACTAATCGCCATCCGTCAATTTGTGCGTCTGTGTAAATCCCTGGACAGTTGATATAGCCTAAACTTAAGGGTGAAATGGCTGTACATTCCGTCACAATCAATCCTGCACTGGCTCTTTGAGCATAATATTTTGCCATCAGTGCATTTGGGATGTTGTCTATTGCCCGTAAGCGCGTCATGGGAGCCATAACAATCCGGTTCGGTAAAGTGTATGACCCTAGTTGAACTGGTGTGAATAGGTTCATGGTTTGGGGAATTAGGAATTGGGCATTGAAACTCGAAGTTTCTCGTTGTAATGAATGTTCGTGTTTTCAACTCGAATTTTCTGGCTTTAAACAAAAATAGTCTTGTTTAAAACGAAAATATTTTTGGTCTTACCTTTAATAGACGTAAATCAAAGTTCTTGCTTAGTTTAGATAATCCCGCCGTTGACGCGAATGTTCTGAGCAGTTATCCATCTAGCTGCATCACTGGCTAAAAAAGCTACGACATCAGCTATTTCTTGAGCATCGCCCAATTTACCAAAGACAGCCATTTGAGATAAACGATTGATTTGTTCTTCTGTTTTGCCGTCTAAAAATAATTCTGTAGCTGTGGGGCCTGGTGACACTACGTTCACGGCAATATTTTTCGCGCCTAACTCTTTTGCTAACACTCGTGATATCTGTTCGACTGCACCTTTGGTTGCTACATACGCGCTATAAGTAGGTAGCATCAAAGCGGTAGTAGATGAGGAAAAGTTAATAATTCTTCCCCCTTCTGTCATATGGCGTGCAGCTTGCTGACAGGCGAAAAAAGTACCTTTGACGTTGACTGCATAAATCTTGTCAAAGTCTGCTTCTGTAATTTCTGTGATGGGTTTATAAATGATTGTTCCGGCATTGTTGACTAAAATATCAACTTTGCCAAATTGAGACATAGTTTCTGCAAATAATCTCTCAATATCAGCTACTTTACTGACATCTGCTTGCACGGCGATCGCCTTAACTCCCATTTTGTCGATTTCTGTGACGACTTCTTGGGCTTTATCGGCTCTCCCTGCATAGTTTACCACTACGGATGCGCCTTGACTGGCTAAAGTCAGTGCGATCGCTCGTCCAATTCCCCGTGATGCACCTGTCACAATTGCAACTTTCCCAGCTAAACCTGTCATGTTGCGTTGCTCCGTATTCAAAATTCAACATTAACAATACCCCTAAATAAATTTAAAAGCTTGTCTGTTTTTGACAAACAAAAAAGGTGAAATTTAGTGGCGGTTAACAGAGGGAATTTTGTCTTCTGGATGAGAACCCGTAAGGGGAGGCTGACGACGGGGTTTGATGCGATCGCGCATTTTACTAATCACTATATATAGTATTGGCACGACAAACAAACTTAAGAATGTTGCCACGGACATTCCGCCAAATACGGCTGTCCCCAAGGATTGACGACTGGCTGCACCTGCACCAACGGCAATTAATAAGGGAAAAATTCCCAATAGTGTAGACAATGCTGTCATCAAAATCGGGCGGAGGCGTTCTTGTGCTGCTTGAATGGCGGCTTTAGTGATGGGTAAGCCTTGATCACGCAGTTGGTTAGCAAATTCCACAATCAAAATTGCGTTTTTACTGGCTAAACCAATGAGCATGACTAATCCCACCTGACAAAAGACATCGTTACTCAAACCCCGCAATGATTGGGCTATTAATGCTCCCAAAATTGCTAAGGGGACGGACAGCATAATAATTAAGGGGTCTACATAGTTTTCGTACTGGGCGGCTAGTACCAAAAATACGAAGACTAATCCTAAACCAAAAATTAGCGGTGCTTGTCCCCCAGAAGTTTGTTCTTCGGTGGTGATTCCTGACCATTCATAACCCATACTGGCTGGGAGGACTGTTTGAGCTAAGTTTTCCATTGCGGTGATCGCTTGTCCTGAACTGAAGCCAGGTGCAGCACTGCCGTTGATTTCTATCGACCGGAACAGGTTATAGTGGTTGATAGTTTGCGCGCCGGTTGTAGGTGTTAACTTAACTAAGTTACTCAAGGGAATCATTTTCCCAGTCTGGGAACGCACATATAACTTACCGATGTCCCCAGGTTCAGAACGGAACTTGGCATCAGCTTGCACATATACCCGATAGGTGCGTGAGAGAAAATTAAAGTCGTTGACATATTGCGAACCCATATAACTTTGCAAGGTTTTAAATACATCATCTACGGGGACTTGTAAAACTTTAGCTTTGTTGCGGTCTACGGTGATTAACATCTGGGGTGTGTTGGCGTTAAAGGTACTAAACACACCTTGTAATCCAGGGGTTTGATTACCTTGTGCAATGATTTTTCCCATGACTTCCAACATGGTGTTTAAATCGGTAGTTCCTGATCTATCTTGCAGTTGGAATTGGAAACCACCGAAATTTCCCAAGCCGTCAATTGATGGCGGGTTGACAGGAAAAATCCGCGCTTCGGGAATGTTAGATAATACTCCCTGCAACTTGTCAATAATAGCGTTAGCTGACTGTCCTGGTTGCTGGCGTTCATCCCAAGGTTTGAGAGTGGTAAAAATTACACCACTATTAGCTGTATTACCGCTAAAACTAAAACCACCGAGCGCGAAAGTACCAGTTACTTCCGGTAATTTCAGCATTTCCGTTTCTACCTCAGTCATGACTTTGCTAGTGTAATTGAGAGAAACCCCCTCTGGTGCTTGAATAATGGTGATGAAATAACCTTGGTCTTCATCAGGGATAAAGGCTGTGGGGACGGTGACATATAGCCAACCTGTGAATACTAAGGAGGCGACAAATAGACCAATGACGATCGCTCGCACACGGTGTAAAAAATGCAGCGATCGCTCATATTGTCTCTGCATTGCCTCTAAAAACCAATTAATCCGTCCAAAAAACCAGCCAAATAACCCCCGTGGTTTGGGTTTGGGGCGGAGTAATAAAGCTGATAATGTGGGGGTAAGAGTAATTGCCAAAAAGGTGGAAATGCCAATAGAAAAGGCGATAGTTAAAGCAAACTGGCGATAGATTTGACCAGTTGCACCAGGGAAAAAAGCCACTGGTACAAACACTGCCATTAATACTAATGATGTCGCAATTACTGCCCCGAATAACTCCCGCATTGTTGCCGAAGCGGCTTGACGGGGTGACATTCCCTGGTTTTGAATCAAGCGGGAGACATTTTCGACAACAATAATGGCATCATCTACTACCATCCCTGTAGCGAGAGTCATCCCAAACAGGGTCAAGGTATTGATAGAAAAACCAAAAACCTTAATGAAAGCGAAAGTCCCAATCAACGACAGAGGAATAGTAATAACGGGAATCAGGGTAGTGCGCCAGTCTTGGAGGAAGAGAAATATTACCAAAACAACGAGAGCGATCGCCTGTAGGAGAGTAATCACCACTTCTACTAAAGACGCTTCTACAAAGTCAGTGGTATCAAACGCCACTTGATATTCCATCCCTGGGGGAAAACTTTTCGCCAAGCGTGCCATTTCTAAGCGTACAGCTTTAGCGACTTCTATGGCGTTACTCCCAGGTAAAGGAAATATCCCCATCCCTACGCCTTCTTTTCCTCGAAAACGCAGGAAAGAATTATAGTTTTCTGCTCCTAATTCTGCCCGTCCGATATCCTTGAAGGTAATCAGCGAACCATCTGCACCCGTTTTTAGGACAATATTTTCAAATTCCGAGACATCAGTTAATCTACTGACTGCCATTAAATCAATTTGATACATCAAATCAGACGGAACTGGTGGCTGACCGATTTGTCCTGCACCGATTTGAATATTTTGTTCATCTAGGGCATCAATCACATCTTGGGCTGTCAAATTACGACTAGCCAAGCGATTAGGATCAAGCCAGAGACGCATCGCATAACGACGTTCCCCAAAAATCTGCGCCTCACTGACACCATCAATTCTTTTGAGGGCATCAACTAAATATAAGTCAGCGTAGTTACTTAAAAATATATTGTCGTATTCTTGGCGATCGCTATACAAACCCATCGCCAGTAAAAGATTATTAGATTGTTTCCTCACAGTCACCCCAGTACGCTGCACTGCTTCTGGTAACTGTGATTGTGCCAGAGAGATGCGATTCTGCACATCAACAGCCGCAATATCCTTATCCCGTGACGCGTCGAAGGTGACAGTAATCGTACTAGTACCATCATTGCTACTGCTAGAAGTCATATACTTCATGCCTTGCACCCCATTAATTTGGCGTTCCAAGACACTAGTCACCGTCTTTTCTACAACTTCCGCACTTGCCCCAGTGTAGTTAGCATTAACAATAATCTGTGTAGGACTAATTTCAGGATATCTATCAGTCGGTAGCGTGGGGATACTAATTGCACCCACCAAAAAAATGATAATGGCGCAGACGCTGGTAAATACTGGTCGTTTAATAAAAAAGTTAACAAACATATTTTAGGGGTTGGGGATTGGGGATTGGGGATTGGGAACTGGGCATGGGGCATAGGGAATTGGGCATTGGGCATGGGAGTAAAAATTTACCTTGTCTACCTTCTGATTTCCCAGCCCCAGCCTCAGAAAAAGTAAAAAGTAAAAATGCAAAAGAATCTTTTCCTTTCTTTTTACTTTTGCTTTTTGCCTTTATCCCCAGTCCCCAGTCCCCAATCCCCAGTCCCTAAAAAGAATCAGGCACAATTGGCGCGCCGTCTTGGAGATTGAGCAGGCCTGAAACGATGATTTTATCTTGTGGTTGTAATCCTGAAAGGACTTGATAGTTATTGCGGCGAATATCGCCCAGTTGCACCCGTTTTTGACGGGCGACTAATTGCGATCCTCCTTGGGGTGATGTTTCTGTTTGAGCAACATAGACAAAGGTGTTACCGGCAATGCGTGATATGGCTGTTGTGGGAATTAATACCCCTGGACGTTGACTCCAAATTACTCTAGCTCTGATTAGTTGGTCGGCTCTGAGTTGATTATTAGAATTTGGGTAGATGGCTTTAATGAGGACGGTTTGGGTGTCGTTGGTGGCATTAGGAGCGATGAAAAATACTCTGCTTGTACCCAAAACTTGACCTTGGGGATTCATAATCTCTACAGGCATTCCCTTACGTAGTTGGGAGGCTCGTTCTAGAGGGACGGAGACGTTAACTTCTAAGGGTTGGTTTTGGGTGATGGTGGCTAATTGTGTAGATGTGGTAACGAAATCACCCAGTTTTACGGGAATATTCCCCACAGTCCCCGAAAAAGGGGCAGTAATTCTGTAATATTGCAGTTGGAATTGTTGCTGGGCTGTATTTGTCTGTGCTTGCTGCCAAGTTTTTTGGGCTTGGGCGATGCTGGCTTTTTGGGCTTGAATTCTGGATTCTAAGGCTCTAAGATTAGCTTGGGCTATTGACAGTTTGTTGGCTGCTTGGTCTTTAGTTTGTCGAGAAACTGCCCCTTGGGTTGCTAAAGTCGTGTATCTTTGATAATCCTGTTGACTTAAGCGTAAATCAGCTAAATTAGATAACCTTTCGGCTTCTAGGGATCTGAGGGTAGCATAGGCATTTTCTAACTGCGCTCTAGCTGCATCGGCGGCGGCATCGTTCCCCAGGAGTGCGGCTTGTTGTTGTCTGGGGTCAATTTGCATCACGGCTGCACCGGCGGCGATCGCATCTCCTGATCTGACGTATATTTGGGTAACTTGCCCTTGAATTCTCGGTTGCAGCTTTACGGATAGCCTGGATTCTAGGCTAGCGACAAAATCCGTACTGTCTTCAATTGTGCCTACTTGGACTGGTGAAACTTTAACTCTTACCCCTGATGGTTGAGCATTAGCAGCTGGTGCTGGATTTACGGGAGTCAATAATCGCCAAACTACGGCTGTTCCACCAACCAACAGCAACATACCAGCTATTAATAACCGCAATCCCCGCCGGTTTTCTGGGGGTGGATCATAGGATGATTGGGGAAAATTGTCTGGAGAATTGGTTTGAGATTCAGGGGATGACATAGCTAAGAGCAAATCTAAAAAACAAGTTGACTAAAAGTGAATCCACAAAGGAAAGTTGGTAATTGATTTTACAGATTTAGCATGAAGATTTTTGCTCCATTTTGTGCTATTTGACCCAAATATACTTTCTTCTGGTGATTCCCTAATCTACCTAAAGGTGAATGATAAATGATAGTTTACAGTCAAGCGATCGCTATGTCTCACTCTTTCTAGCGGAAAATCGTCTAATTTTACGATTGATATCTTTTTTGATTTAATACTGAAAAAAGAATAAAATTTTTCTCAAAAATTCAAAAAAATGTTCATGATTAACAGCAGAACAAAACAATAAGTAGTAATTAGCAAACGTAGAGGTGTTTTAGCAAACATCTCTACAGATTTCTTATTTCCTTTGCGTTTAAGCTGTGAGCAAATATGATGTTAATAACAATATTTTCTCCGACGAAGTATAAATTTCCAACGCTCGCTACAATTAATGTTAACTAGCTAACTTTCTGTGTTTGTTCACAGGTAAAAAACGCAGCAACATAGCTAACACTAGTAAGCTGAAAAAAGGCAAATAAATCAATGGTGATTGGGTTAGTTTTAGACCAAATTCTACAGTAAAAGCTAACCAAAAATAGTACATTCCTGTAGTGTGTAAAATCTGCCAAACACGTTGGCTTAATAAATTAGCCAGACGACGAAAGGAAGTGAGAGTCATAGCAACTAGGAAAACATATCCTAAAATTGCTGGTACGCCAAATTGAGGACTATGACCAGATGTCACAAACCACAAACCAGTCCAGGCGATCGCGTGGTATGTGTGGGATACTGCCATTGAAAGACCAAAATAGCGGCGATTTTTCAACAGCCAAGCAGTATAAGTATTTGACCAAATTCTGTGTAAAGCAGCAGCCACAAAAGCCGCGACAAATAAGATACAGGAAGTACGCGCAGTTGCTCGAATCGCCATCCGCATTCCCGCCTCATCAATACCCTGGAATAGAAAAATCACAGTTAGAATCGCACCAATCGCCAGGGTAGTGAAGCCAACAATATTCCATCCTTGCCAAGAAAATCTAGTACCTGTCATAATTTTGCGAAATTTTTGACGATAGGTACTGAGTTTAGCGATCGCAGATAGTTACTGTCTTGCCTATCCTACCGAAAAATGTTCTCATCTTCCGAACCACGAGAAAAAAGCCTAGTGAAACTGAATTTTCCCCTTGCTTCCTACCTCTCATCAAAGTCCATCTCGATAGGCTTTTGGCGTAGTAGCGGTGTGTTGACGAAATACTCTAGTGAAATGACTTTGATTTTGAAAGCCTACTTGCTGACAAATTTCTACTAACGGTAACTCATGTTTTCGTAGTAACTGTTTAGCCTTTTCAATCCGGCATTTTGTCACATATTGATGTGGTGTCATCCCTGTAGATTGTTTAAATAAACTCGCAAAATAATGAGAACTCATGTAAACTGAAGCAGCAATTTTATCCAAGGTTAAATTTTGGTCTAAATGTGCATGAATATAGTCAATTGCAGCTTTTAATTTATACTTAGGCAAGCCATTACTACAGTTTGGATTTTGCGGTTTGTGTGATGCGTATCGCCGCAATAAATGTGCAGAAAGTGCCGTAGACATCGAATCCGCATAAAGTTTACTGTCAGCTTGTCCTATTTCTAACTCAGTTTTCAGTGCCATTCCCATTTGCTGAATTAAGGGATCACGTAACTGTAACTGCGGTACAAGTTCGATTTTGTCTACATCAACATATTCACAAACAGCACGAGCTAAAGTTTCTGGCTCTAAGAATAATTCAATTAATCCCACTTCTGATGCAACTTGCACTCTCGGAAGAAGTTGATTTGCAGGAAAAATCATCATATCCCCAGCAGTATAGTCAATATATTGCCACCTGCCATTTAACAGCCATCCTACACGCACATTATCTTGGCAAATCACAATAAAATGCTGATGCAAATTAATTTCCGGCATTTCATCGGCTGGTTCAAGCTCATAAATGAGGTGCAAACCGTCCCATCCGGCTGCATCACTGGAAAGCAAATGTAAATGCTGGGGAATTTCTGGTGCAGACACCGTTACTGTTGAGTTTAGTTGACTGTTTCTAATTTACCAGAGAACATAACTCAGTATGAGTCTAACCCTCTTCACTTCAGCAGGCTATAGTTTACATTTTCCCAGAGGGATTATTTATAAAATTTGCCAATTCAGCTAACCCAAGATCACGACTCACAATAGGAACATAATCAAGTTCTAAGCGTGCTTTACTGTCGTTAAATGTCAATTCCTGACCGATTAACCTAATCATTGTACGAGTAATCGGCGGCACATCTTGGCGTTGCGTGATTGTCCAAATTGTTTCCACCAATAGGGCGATATTCCAAGCTAGCCATCTAGGGATACTTAAGTTAGTTGGTTTGACTCCGGCGATTTGCAGTAATGTCGTCAACCATGTACGAAACTGCACTACATCTCCATCGCTCAGAAAGTAGGATTGTCCTCCAGGACTCCGTTCGGCTGCTAAAATTGCCCCATGACAGACATTGGCAACATGAGTTGTCATATAAGGATAATTGCCTTGATCAATCCAGACAAATTGTCGAGTTTTGACTGCTTTTACTAATTGAGGTAAAGCATGATCGCCGTTACCCCAAATCCAAGAGGGACGAACGACAGAAGTTCTAAATCCCGGCCGATTGGCTGCAATGACTTTTTGTTCAGCAATGCTTTTTGTCGCAATGTAAGGCGAAAATTGAGGTTGCTGGAGAGGGTATGATTCATCAATTTGAGATAGAGGTTGGCTATTGAAAACAGCAGCCGATGCACCAATTTGAACAAAGCAAGGAACATTCGCCGCTTGTGCAGCCGCTAACACACACTCAGTTCCTACAACATTGGTTTTGTAGAAATCTGCATATTTCCCCCAACTGCTTAAATAGCCTGCAATATGAAATATAACGTCGCAATCTTGCATTCCTTGAGTCATTGCTTGTTGATTGAGCAGATCACCTAGCACGGCTCTAGCTCCTAATTGAGTCACCTGTTTTGCTGTTTGCTCCGATCGCGCCAACGCTACAACTTCATCCCCTCGATTACGCAGCATTGTAATCATACAGCGACCAACAAACCCAGAACCACCTGTAACAAAAGCTTTCATTAGACTCTCCTCCAACTTTTTCCCTACATGATGTTGTTGATGAGCGATCGCCATAAATAGTAAAAAAAATAGCATGAATATTATTCATGCTAATAAAACTATAAGATGTTAGTTATCTTGAAAATTTAGAACTCATAATTGTATAACCAGTCAGAGTTCTAGAAGCCATGATAGCTTCCGCATTAGGGACTTCCAGATAAAAAATATCCAAACTGTAGGGTGCGTCAGTATGAATAATCTCTTGGTATAGTTAGGTTTTCTCGCACTGACGCACCCTACTAAGCTGTTTATTTGGGATAATTTATTTTTTGGTGTTCCCTTAAGCTAAATCGAAAAGTAAAAATTCTGTACCAATGCTAGTACCAATTTCTAACTTTTCTTCGCCATTGATTTGCACACCATCACCTGCTCTTAATTCTTCTCCATGCAAAGTTGCAACACCTTGAGCAATTTGTAACCAAGCATGACGATTTGATTTGAGATGATAATTCACTACATCACCTGGTTCTAAAACAGAGGCGTAGATATCTACATCTTGGTGAATAGTAACAGCACCATCTCTTCCATCTTTAGCCGCAACTAAACGAATTTGACCGCGTTTTTCTTCAGCAGAAAAAGCTTTTTGTTCATATCTGGGAGCTAGTCCTTGTTGATCAGGTAAGATCCAGATTTGTAATAGATGTAGTGGTTCAGTTTGGGAATGGTTAAATTCGCTGTGGTAGATACCAGTACCAGCACTCATAATTTGAACGTCACCAGGACGAATAACTGAGCCTGTACCCAAACTATCTTTGTGTTCCACTGCTCCTGATAACACATAGGTCAAGATTTCCATGTCTCGATGTCCGTGGGTAGGAAATCCTGCACCGGGTGCAATGCGGTCATCGTTAATTACTCTGAGAGAATGGAATCCCATGCGATTGGGATCGTAAAAACTGCTGAAGGAAAATGTGTGATAACTGTCGAGCCAACCAGTTTGACTACGACCGCGATCGCTGCGACCATGAATTAAATAGTTAATGGTATTAGGAGACATAGATTTACCTCGCTTTCTACTGTTTTTAATATTCAAAAATATGAATCTTTTAGAGCATTTCAACTAATCTTTAACTAGTTCATTCTCTAAAGTTCTCTGCCTGAATTTGAACTATCTAAATAGTAGAATATATACCAATAAAATGAAAAGTACGCACTTGAAAGTGGCGTACTTACCAAAAGGATACTATTGGATTGGACAAGCAGAAATTCCCTTAAAAATATTTACTTCACCGCAGCTGTTTGTGGAGTTTTAGCACTAGCTGCACCGTTTCCGTTTTTGATTGCTGATGCTTGCAGATGTGCTTCTAAGAACCATAACCGTTTATCAATGGTGCGGGAAACCTCTGTGTAAAGGTCAGCAGTATCAGCATCACCTAATTCATCAGTTTTAGCGATCGCTTCTCGGATATGCTTGGCATAGGGTGCAAAGCGGTCTGCTAAAGCTGCTACGTGTTCTTGTCCATCCAAAATATCAAAGGGATATTCTGGCAATATGGAATTTTCAGCAGCTTTGCGAGCTGTGCCAACAGCATATCCACCTAAAGCGGTGACTCTTTCTGCCACCATATCAACAAACTCTTCTAACTCGCCTGCTAGCTCGTCAAATAATTCGTGTAACTGATAAAAATCAGTCCCTTTCACATTCCAATGAGCTTGTTTGGCTTGAGTTTTTAAGTCTAAAGTTGCTGCTAAAGTTTGGTTGAGAAGGCTGACAACTTGCTCTCTGACTTCAGCAGGAATGTCAATGCGAGTGGGGTACAAACGTGTTGATAGAGTATTTTTACTCATGATTATACTTAGTGGCAGGTCAAGGAAGAGGACAAGGGGGCAGGGGGCAAAGGAGCAAGGGGAAGGATATTTCCTCTGTCCCTTACCCCCTACCTCTTCTGCTCAGAATTAACTTTACAAATACTATTGTGAATAGCAGATTTTCAGAAACGATCTGACGATAGATAGTCTTATAAAAGCAAAATTACTAATGACAGATGACTAAAACGGCTAAATATGTTAATTTAAAGCCATTTTTGCCATTAATTTAACTATGATGGCTATCTATGATACTAAATTTACCACCATACAGGCGATCGCCGATTGTATAATTTTGCTGCAAGTTTTGAATATTAGTGGTGAGTGGTGAGTGGTGAGTGGTGAGTAATGAGTGCTGAGTGGTGAGTGCTGAGTAATGAGTAATGAGTAATGATTCATTAGTTTTTTTACCCTAAACCATTACACCCCAATCCCCAGTCCCCAGCGAAGCACTGAGCTTGTCGAAGTGTCCCCAGTCCCCAATCCCCAGCCTTTAAATTTTAGTTTGCTCTCTGTATGCTCTGGGTGTAATACCTGTGAGTTTACGAAATACATTAGTGAAGTGACTTTGACTTTGAAAGCCAATTTGCTCACAGATTTTCTCGATGGGTTGGTTAGTCTGAATCAGAAGCTTTTTGGCTCGTTCGATTCTGCAATTCATCACATATTGATGTGGAGCTAAACCTGTTGATTGTTTGAATAAGCGCGAAAAATGATACATACTCATATCCACTATCGCGGCGATTTCTGCTAAAGCTAAATCTTGCTCCAGGTTGTCATTAATATAAGCAATTGCTTGTTTGAGCTTCCAACTAGAAAGACCTTTATCTTTGGAGTAATAAAGATTATTGGCACTTGCTACACAATAATGTTTGAGTAAATGCACGCAGAGTGTATTCGTCAAAGATTCGATATAAATGCGGCTACTTTGATCATGAAATTCTAGTTCTGATTTGAGTGCTAGCCCGATGTGGTGAATTAATGGATCTGGGGCAGCAAAGCGCGGCTTGATGTCATATTCTTGCCAATCTCCTGTTTCAATTGCTACCCGTTTCAAAAACGCTGGTTCGATGCCAATAACTATAAACTCAGCTGGCGATTGCCAGCGTGATATGTGATTGATATGAGCAGGTATGATGGCTACATCACCATTGGCAATATTTTCTGCTTGTAAATTTCCGTCAAATACTCGCTCTGCCTTATTGATGATGGGTTCTAGGCTGATAGTAATGGCGTGTTGTTGCAGAAGGTGTTCCGGGGTTTCATGGCCGGGCTGTTGATGAACGTCAAAGCGCAACCCTTCCCACTTTTGATAGTAACTAGAAATCTGTGGCGATCGCGGTAGAATTTCACTATAGGAATCCTCTTGAGCAAAATCGACACTTACTATTTTCTTTTCTGACATCATCATATCACCCTCTCACCCACAAGTTTTTATGTTCTTGTTTCAAAAGCTACTCTAGAATTTCAACAACATCAAGACAATTGGTTACGATGCGTATTTACAAGAATTTACCAATGAAGTAATACTTAATGGCATTGAATTGCATTAATTAACCATATCTTAAGATATTTTGCATAAAATTGTTAATAAGCAAAGATGGTTTTTAAGAATGAATTATTACTTAATCTACGATGGCAACTGTAATCTCTGCGTTACTCTAGTGCAGCTACTAGAGACTCTAGACCAAGGAAAACTGTTGCGTTACGTTCCTATGCAGGATGAGCAAAGCTTAAAGCAATGGGGTATTACAGAACAAAATTGTCAACAAGGCATGATTTTAGTAGATGCCAATGCACCTGAGAAACGCTGGCAAGGTAGTGATGCCGCAGAAGAAATTGGTCGCTTGTTACCTCTTGGTAGCATCTTCGTAGACGCATATCGAGCCTTACCCGGAGCAAAATGGGCAGGCGATCGCTTCTACGAACAAATTCGGGATAATCGTTATACCATCTTCGGTAAACGTGATAGCACATATCAATCGGTTTACTGCGTGGATTGTTAACTGGGGACTGGGGACTGGGGATTGGGGATTAGGGATTGGGGATTGGGGACTGGGTGACAAGGTAGACAAGGGAAAGTAGGGAAAAAAACTAATGACTAATGACTAATGACTCTCTTTGTTAAATACTTCTAAAATTTGTCGGCACACTTGTTTTAGTTTGTCTGCAATTTCAACGGAAGGTAGTGATTCACCGACGAAATCCCACGTTTCTATCGTAGACAACCGCCAAACTTCGCCACGGTGATCAAACCCAGCTGCTTCTAAGCCAATAGCTCTTCGTGATTTCGTGATCGGGTCTTGGTGAAACCGGATTTGAATTAAAATACTGCGACTGCGCCAAGATTTACTCACACCAGGAAAATGAAACCCAATGTCTATAGAATCTGGATCAACTAATTCTCTGGTGTCTGGGTCATTTTTCCAGGGTTTTAAATCTGATTTGGCATCAGGAAACTCGAATTTGAACAAGTTAACTGCTGTAGCAATCTTGCTGGCGAGTTCAAGGTTAGTTGCCTGTTCAGCTGCATTCACGAAAAACACTCCTTGATTGGAACGGACTTAAAAGGTGGGAGTGGGGACTGGGGATTAGGGACTGGGGACTGGGGAGTAAAAAGTTAAAAGGTAAAATATATTGTTATGGTGACTTTTTCTGCTGATTTCCCAATTCCCAATCCTTGATACCTAATTCCTAATATTAAGTAATTGTACTTAATATTTTTCTAAAAATAGCTCATCCTGAGCTTTTTGTAGGAAATAGGATGGAGAAATATCAAAAAATTTCTACAAAATCATTTGCTGGTGGGAACGATAAATTGCCTCAGCGATATAAAATTACACTGTGAATCAGCAAAAAGAAACCAACCAATTTCAGTGTATGGCGCGTCAACGCTCAATCATTTCAATACTTATCGCACTTGTAGCAACATTTCTAGTTAGTTGCGGTGGCCCTACTACCGCAGTTGTACCTCCAACTTACACATCTGCTCAACTTGAGAAAATTCAGGTACATTACCCTGAAGTGAAAGCTGTGCGCGATCGCGCAGACGAACTGAAAACCCTGATTCAAAAAGGTGAGTGGATCGATGTGGGTAATTTTATCCACGGGCCAATGACAGAAGCTAGGCTGAGTATGACTTATATCACACCCAACCTACTGCCCAAAGAACAATCCACAGCCCGGCAAATCAACAAAGATTTACTCGGTCATCTGGTAAAAATCGATCAGGCAGCTAGTGCTGGTAATACTCAACTGGCCTTAAGTAACTATAAAACTGCTTTCGCTGACGTTGATAAATTCCTCCAACTACTACCTGCTACCAGCAGCGAATCAGAAGCTAGTTAGAGTAGGGAATGGGGAATGGGGAATAGGGAATAGGGAATGGGACAAGGAGACAAGGTAGATTTTATTCCAATGCCCAATGCCCAATGCCCTATTCCCTAACTTTATGGTCAGCAAAAGTTATGAATGTAGTGATTATTGGTTGTGGCGTGGTTGGTGCGGCGATCGCCTATGAACTTAGCCAAGTCTCAGAACTCAACGTTACGGTATTTGACAAACAACCCCCCGCACAGGCTTCTACTGGTGCGGCTTTGGGTGTTTTGGTGGGGATAATTAGTCATAAGGTTAAAGGTAAGGCTTGGCGATTGCGACAGGCTAGTATTCAACGTTATGAAACTCTGATTCCTGAGTTGGAAGCATTAACAGGACGTACTATCCCTTTTAACCGTCAAGGTATTCTCAGCTTGTGTGTAGAGGCAGAAAATTTAGCAGGTTGGGAAAGTTTAGCAGAAATTCGTCACTCCCAAGGTTGGCAATTGGAAATCTGGGACAAGGCGAAACTTACAAGTATCTGTCCCCAGCTTGATCATCCTCAAGTGATTGGTGCTGTCTATTCTCCTCAAGACCGCCAACTTGACCCCACAGCCTTGACGTTGGCTTTAGTAGAAGCAGCCCAACAAAAAGGTGTAAATTTTCAATTTGGTGTCAATGTTTTAGGTATCGACACGCCAGAAAATGGCAAATGTCACTCTATAGAAACAACAGCAGGCAAATTTCTCTCCGATTGGGTGATTATCTCGGCTGGGTTGGGTTCTACTGCCTTGACAGCCCAGTTAAATCAAAAAATAGATATTCGTCCGGTGCTGGGACAAGCCCTACAAGTATCTCTAGGACATTTGTTAGGTAATCCTGACTTTCAACCAGCCATCAATGGTAATGATGTACATATAGTCCCCATTGGTGGTGGAGATTATTGGATAGGCGCGACGGTGGAATTTCCCACAGATAGCGATGAGATTCTCGCCAATCAAGAATTATTAGAGTCAGTTAAACAGCAGGCGATCGCATTTTGTCCAGAATTAGCTAATGCCAAAATCGTCCGCACTTGGTCAGGTTTGCGCCCACGCCCCGAAGGTCGCCCAGCCCCAGTCATCGGCGAACTGCCAGGATTAGATAATGTTCTACTAGCAACTGGACATTATCGCAACGGCGTTTTACTCGCTCCCGCTACCGCCAGTATGATTAGGGAAAAAGTTATTAGTCAATAGTCAATAGTCAATAGTCATTAGTCATTAGTCATTACTCAGCACTCAGCACTCAGCACTCAGCACTCATTAGCTCCCTTATCCCCTACACCCCTACCTTCTGTTCCCTCTCGCCTACGGAAACGAGATAGCCGTCTTCCATGTAAACGATTCTGTCGGCTATATCTAAAATGCGGTTGTCGTGGGTGACTAATAAAATGGTGCAGTGTTGCTCTTTGGCTAGTTTTTGCATTAGTTCCACGACATCGCGGCCGGATTGTTTATCTAGGGCGGCTGTGGGTTCGTCGGCTAGGACAATTTTGGGCTGGTTAACTAAAGCACGGGCGATCGCTACCCGTTGCTTTTGTCCTCCTGATAGGCTATCTGGGTAGTAATTTAGTCGATGCCCTAATCCTACTGCTTCTAACATCTGCTGCGATCGCGTCAGCATTTCCTGGGGTGACATTTTTCCTTGCACTTCTAAGCCCATACGGACGTTTTGAATGGCTGTCAAACTACCATGCAGGTTATGTGCTTGGAAAATGTAACCGTTATTGCGTCGCGCTTGGGTTAATTTGCCGCTACTAGCATTACATAGTTCTTGCCCTAAGACTCGCAAACTACCAGACTGAGCAGAACGTAAACCACCGACTAAAGTCAGCAGGGTAGTTTTCCCAGAACCAGAAGGCCCTGTCATAATCACAATTTCCCCTGCTTTAATTTCCAGGTTGATATTAAATAAAACCTGTTTGCGGAGTTGACCACTCCCAAAGTAATGATCCAGGTTCTCAATAGTAATTACAGATTCAAATTTATTAGTCATTAGTTATTAGTCAATATTCATTAGTTATTAGTGATTTTCCGATCACCTGTTACGCTATTTAAAACATATCTGCTGGGTCGGCAGATTGCAATTTTTGAGTAGCTACTGCGCCAGAAATTGCACACATGATAATTGTTAATGACAAAACTACTATAGCTCTCACAGCAGTCATATATATTGGTAAGTTTGTAGCATTAGCTGCTAAACTATACAGTCCTAACGGCACAATAAAACCAGGAATAAAACCTAATACCGCTAATATGATTGCCTCTTCAAAAATTACTCCTAATAAATAAGAGTTGCGGTAGCCCATTGCTTTAAATGTGGCATATTCTTTCATATGAGCATTAACATCTGTGGAGAGGACTTGATAAACAATAATCACACCCACAATGAAACCCATTGACACACCCAAACCGAAAATAAACCCAATGGGGCTTTCTGTTTTCCAGTAATCTTCCTCCATTTTGATATATTCTGCACGAGTCAATACTTTGATATCTTCACTCTTTAAGTAATCTTTTAAATTTGCAGATACCTGTTGAGAGTCATATCCTGATTTAACATTAATTAAGCCTAAGCTAATACTCCCTGATTGTCTTCTGGGAAATAATCGCAGAAAGTTTTCGTCACTCGAAATTAAAGTGCCATCTGCACCAAAAGATGCACCTAATTTAAATAATCCTCCAATGGTGATGGTACGTTTATCTACTTCTGTCGTGACAACTTTGCCTGCATCTATTTGTTGAAAAACTTTTTCGTATTCTCCTCTAGCTCCTCTGTCAAAGAGGAAGGTGTCTGGTAATTTAATTTTATTTAGTTGACTGTTGATTTCTGGTACATTTAAGGCTGGTTGTTCAGGATTAAATCCAATTGCCTGTACTGTAGTTTTCCGCCGAGTTTGGGGATTTTTCCAAGTAAGTGAACCAATATATAAACCCTCTGCTGACTTGACACCAGGTACATCTGCCGCTTGCAAAAGTCGTCGCCGTGAGAAGGTAGCCAAGTTTTGCATATTACGACTTTGGGGGCTAATTAATATGATGTCAGCAAGAAAGGTACGATTCAGGCGAGTATTACTGTCATACAAGGCACTTTGAAAGCCCATTTGCATGAAAATTAGCACATCAGCAAACGCAATACCTGCTAAAGCCACAAGTAAGCGGTTTTTATTATGGCTAAGTTGTAACCATCCCAGGGGTGTACGGCTTTGTATTTGTTGGAACATAATTTTGGGGATTGGGGATTGGGGATAAAGGCAAAAGGCAAAAGGCAAAAGTAAAAAGAAAGGAAAAGATTTTTTTGCCTTTTTACTTTTTCTGGGATTGGGGATTGGGAATGAAAGTGAGTTCTCCTCTGCACCCTGCCCCTCTGCACCCTGCCCTCTTGTCTCTGACTCATAAGTCAATTACGGCTTTGATTTGCAAGTTGGTAAATTTGGCGGCTTTCTCGCTGGAGGCTTCGTCTAGTTGCACATGAACTTCTACAACTCTGGAATCAATATTTTCACTGGGGTCGGTGTTAATAATGTTTTGCCGTTGTACTTTCCAGCCAATCCAATCTACTTTTCCTTGTAATTGTCCTTTGAGTGAATTACTTGATATCTGCACTTTTTGTCCTGGTTGGACTTTATTGACATCGCTTTGGTAAACTTCCACCACTGCATACATCTGATTGGTTTGTCCAATTTCTACGATGCCGTCGTTTGATACTACTTCACCTGCACGGGTGTGAATGTCAAATATCACACCGTCTTGGGGCGATTTGACATAGGCTTGTACTAAATTGGCTTCGGCTTGTTTGGCAGAAGCTACCGCCCGATTCAATTCGGCTTGGGCGGCGGCTATATCTACGGGGCGGACTTCAGCTATTTTGTCTAAAGTTGCTGCGGCTGCACTTACTTGCTGGTTATTGGTGGCGTTGATTCGGGCTAGGGCGGTTCTGGCTTCGCTGATTTGTTTGCGTCCGGTAGCATCAACTTTTTGCAGGTTGGCTTGGGCTTCATCCAACTGCTGTGTAATGGTGTCTACATTTAACTTTTTGCTATCAAAGGCAGATTGGGAAATTGCCCCATCAGTATAAAGTTGCTGGTAGCGTTGAAATTCGATTTGAGCGTTTTTTAATTCTGCTTCTAATCTTTTAATTGTGGCTTGCTGGGCTGTGGTTTCACCTTGCCACTGGGCTTCTAGTCTAGCTACTGTTTGCTGTTGTTCTCTTTCATTTCCTACTTTTTGCGCCTCTAAGCGAGCAATCTCTGCTCTTTGCGCTTCTATTTCACCAGATTTCGCCCCTGCTTTGACTTTGGCTAGGTTAACTTGGGCAACTTTTATGGCGGCTTGGGCTTCTTGATATGCAGCTTGTAGGCGATCGCGATCATCTAAAATGGCTATTACCTGTCCATTTTTTACTCTATCCCCCTCTTGGACTAGGAGTTTCTCTACTCGGCTTCCTTGACTAGATGAGGGTGCGGAAACTTTTATTACCGTTCCTTTCGGCTCTAATCTACCCAAGGCTGTCACAGTAGTTACCTGTGGTAGCGCAGCTTGAGTAATTTCACTAGCACTAGATGCTTGTTCCTGACTTTGCCAAAATTTATAACCATTGAGTCCAGCGATCGCAAAACCCGTAGCTGCTGCCAGTATGATAAATGGGCGAGAGCTAGGCTTGAAAAATGCGGAACTTTTAGCTGCTATATCACGCACCATAAGCCCTCTTTTTTCTTTCGTATGCTTAGTAAACTATTTAGTTTAGTTGTATGTAACTAGACTAAACCGTCCATTACAATAATGTCAATATTAATCTGAAAAAATAAAAGGGTATAGGGGTGTGAGGGTATGAGGGTGTAGGGGTGTTAGCTTTAGTCCCCAATCCCCAATCCCCAATCCCCAATCCCCAATCCCCAATCCTATGAAAAAAAAGAAGATCCACATAGAAGACAAAATAGATGCCATTCTTACGGGTGCAATACAAGAGTTTTTGACACATGGCTATGCTGCTACGTCGATGGATAGGGTGACAGCGGCCGCAGGTGTTTCTAAAACCACTGTCTATAGCTACTTTCAAGACAAGGAAGGACTGTTTACTGCTTTAGTTCAACACCTCGCAGAAAAAAGATGTTTGGCAACTCTAGATGAGCAGTTTTTGCAAGGAGACCCCCCAATAGTTCTTCGTTACATAGCAAACGATGTTTTGGATAAAGTTAATCAAGAACAAGACTTATTAAGCTTAGTTCGATTGATTATCGGTGAGTCGGAGAGGTTTCCTGAACTAGCCAGAATCTTTGTCCGCAACGTCGATAAGCCTGGCATAGATTTGGTGAGTCAGTATTTTGCGAAGCATCCAGAATTACAATTACCTGACCCGCAAGTAGCAGCACGTATTTTTATGGGGACTTTAATACATTTCACGATTATTCAAATCATGCTGCATGGTCAGGACATTTTACCAATGGAGCGCGATCGCCTCGTTGATAACTTAGTCAACCTGATGACAACTAATCTCACTTCTGGCACACTTCATCATCAGTCTTCTGACACTCAGCAAAAATCACCCAAACGCAAACGCAACTCCACCGGTAAGTTTCAGATGCAGTACGCCAATGAACCTAAACAACTTAGGTCTATTAGACTGACGGATACGGCTTGGGAAAAGTTAGCAGAATTAGCGGCTAAACATAACATCAGCCGTTCTCAAGCCATTGAAATCTTTGCTCGTCAAGGTTTTGTAGACAATGAGAATATTTAATGTATATACATGGATGATGAAAGATTTAAGATATATAACTTCCCTCTGACAATATGTATATACATGGATGATTACTATACTTGACAAAATTTATCCGCGTGTATCTGTGTTAATCTGCGTTTAATTATTGTCGTTTTACTGCACTAATCTGCGTGAATAGCTAAAAAAATCACCCGCCAACAGCGATCGCGGTTAGCGGGGGAGTTGTGAAGCTTGATTATGTCTAAACTGCGAGAGAAGCGATCGCTTTCTCTACAGCTTGCAACGCCTCATTGACTTCTGCTTCACTGACAATCAAAGGCGGAACGAAGCGTACAACTTTTGGCCCGGCTGGAACCAGCAATAAGCCTTCATTAATAGCGGCTTTGACAACTTCTGGTGCAGTTAGTTGGGTGTCAGCTGACAATTCCATCCCGTTAATTAAACCCCAACCACGGACTTCAGTAATGTGATGGGGATATTTAGCGGCGATCGCGCGTAATCCGGCGCGTAACTGTTCGCCTCTAGCTTCCACATTCTGCAAGATATTTTCTTTTTCCAAGGTTTGGCAAACACTCAACGCCACCCCACACACAAAGGGATTTCCGCCAAAGGTGCTGGCGTGTTCTCCTGGTTGAAAAACATCGCAGAATTTCTTACTCATCATCGCACCGATGGGGATACCGCCACCCAAACCTTTAGCACTGGTAAAGATATCTGGTTCAACCCCCAGGTGTTCATAACCCCAAAGTTTACCACTGCGTCCCATACCCACTTGTACTTCGTCGAAAATCAACAAAATACCGATTTCATCGCACAGTCGCCGCAGTTTTTGGAAGTATTCCACATCTCCAGGACGCACGCCACCTTCACCTTGCAATGGTTCGATGAGAATAGCGGCGACGCGATAATCCCCTTCGTCTAACTCAGTTACAGCACTTTCAACAGCACTGATATCGTTATAGGGGACGTAGTGAAAGCCAGGTACTAAAGGATCAAAGTATTTTTGATACTTTGGTTGTCCAGTGGCGGTAATAGTTGCCAAAGTTCGACCGTGGAAACTGGCGTTAGCTGTGAGGATAATAGGGTTTTCAATGTCTAGGACTGTATGGGCATATTTACGCGCCAACTTGATTGCAGCTTCGTTGGCTTCCGCGCCAGAGTTGCAGAAAAAAACGCGATCGGCGCAAGAATGTTGAATAATCCATTTAGCTAATTCCCCTTGTTCGGGAATGTAGTACAAATTAGAAACATGATGCAGCTTTTGAATTTGCCGTGTCACCGCTTCCACCATTGCTGGGTGCGCGTGTCCCAGGGTGCAAGTAGCAATTCCAGCGACAAAATCTAGATATTCTTTACCTTGAGTATCCCAAACTCGACACCCCGCACCCCGTTCTAGGGTAATGGGAAACCGAGCATAAGTAGACATAACAGCTGAGTCAAAGCTGTCTGTACTAAAGGGATGAGATGCTAAAACGCCTGACTCTGGGGGGTTTGTGCCTTGCTCAAGTAGAGTTTGTAGGCTCACTACCGCTCCTCCTAAAAGTTTTAGATAGTATACTTACTTACTTACTAGTTTCCTAGAAATTCTACAAAATTGCTTGGGATTTACGATATCTCATACTTTCACTTGGGTCTAACATTATATATCCTCAAAGGGTAGGCAGTGGTGAAATATAACTTTGTATTCAACTCTTGAGCAGAAGTACCAACGGATTCAGAGAGAATTAATGAGCGGGGCGATCGCGCTCGGTGGTGTGTGTTTCATTGGCACTTTTTGGTACAAGTTCGTAGAGGGTTGGTCATGGGAAGATGCCCTTTACATGACAGTTATTACTCTAGCTACGGTAGGATTTGGGGAAACGCGTCCTTTGGGTAGCCGGGGAAGGTTGTTTACTATTGCCTTGATTTTGTTGGGTGTCATCAACATCAGTTACATTGTCAACCGCTTTACAGAAGCGGTAATTCAAGGTTACTTTCAACAGGGAATTCGACTCCAACAACAGAGGCGGTTAATGGAATCTCTCTCAGGACATTACATCATCTGTGGATTTAGTCGCACCGGTCGCCAAATCGCCAAGGAATTTCGTGCTGAAGGTGTGCAGTTTGTCGTGATTGATTCCGAACCAGAATCTGTAGAAAGGGCGCAAAATGAGGGTTATGTAGCCTTTCAAGGGGATGCTACTCTGGATGATTCATTACTGAAAGTGGGAATTGAACGAGCTATTTGTATTGTGGCGGCTCTCCCTTCTGATGCCGAAAATTTATACACTGTATTATCTGCAAAAACACTGAATCCAGGAATTCGGGCGATCGCCCGCGCCAGTACGGAAGAAGCGTTACAAAAATTACAACGTGGTGGGGCAGATGCCGTCATTTCTCCCTATATTACAGGAGGCAAGCGCATGGCTGCTGCTGCCCTCAGACCGCAAGTTTTAGACTTTGTAGACGGAATTCTTACAGGTGCAGACCGCCAATTGTACATGGAAGAATTTTTACTTGACCCAGCTTTTTGTCCTTTTGTGGGTCAAAGTTTGCAAAAAGCCAAACTGCGATCGCAAACTGGCGCGTTAGTTTTAGCCATTCGTCGTCTCAATGGTACTCTCATCGGCGGCCCCACCGGCGACACCATTTTAATGCCAGGAGATACCTTAATTTGTATGGGTACAGCCGAACAACTACGCAACCTTAACCAAGTCCTTGTCCCCATCAATTCCCAAAATTTGCGTAAACCTAAAAATAGCTGATACCAATTCACAATTCGCAATTCGCAATTCGCAATGGACTAACGTCCCGCTACGCTAACGCAATTGATAAATCCTGACTTGATAAGAAGGGTTTCTGGGTTTGGATCTGTATCAGAATTTTAGTGAATTGGTATGACCCTCTGAATTTTAGATTTTGGATTTTGGATTTTGGATTGAAGACCTAGATTAGGTAAATAAACTTAACTTAGAGGAGTCCGGTTTGATTTCTATACCCAATCCCCAGTCCCCAATCCCCAATCCCTTCAATCAGCCACCTGACACATCATCATAATATGCGTGCAGTATTTATTAGTTTGATAGTGAACAAGTTTTAATCCAGCTTGTTCTATTTCTTGTAACAGTTCAGGTATTTCATGTTTATGATGTCGCCAAATAGTAACCTCATCAGCCGCAAATAAATTCACATTTTTATCTATTCCTTGAGACTGAAAATTTATCGTGTAATTTTGCCGAAATTTCAGATTAGCAACTACACTATCTGTTACTGAATCATACTTTCTGATCAGTTCACAGTCCTCATATTTAATCCCTATACTGTTTTTAATCCACTCATATATTTTGCCTGCATGGTAATCACAGCCACCTCTAGCTCTACCATCCCATGTGGAGTTAGCACCGATTTCATTAGTGAACACCAATAAATCATGCTTGCCCATACTATCTTTGAAATTCTTGAAAACTTTGATTCTATTTTGATGGTTGCCAATTGTCACTCCTAAATGTAGGAATATATTGGCGATATTTTTTGTTAACTCCTCAGTTTGATTTTGTAACAATTCTTGAGGAATAAAACTATTTTCGATATCTATAGCTTGGCTGACAAACTCAATTTTCGGAAACCATTTTTGGAAATTATTTCTCGATACCTTTAATAATTCTTCACTGACATCTAGAGCCACATACTTATTAACTCTATTTAATTTATGTAGTTGTGAGATGAATTTCTTAGCTGGATAGGAATTACCTGCACCGACATCAATAACATTGATTTTTTCACAGTCATGAAAATAATGATTGATGTAGGCAAAGTTTTGCTTTAAAAGTTCAATTTCTACATTTGATGAGCGATACCAGCGAGGAATAATATATTTTAAATAGAAATCATCCCAAATTTTCGCTCCTCTACCTTTATAAGAATATTTTAAGGGGATTTCTCGTCTCACCTCTAAGGCGTGAATAATCTCTAAAACTTCTGCCTCAGAAAACAGAGAGTAAAACTCAGAACTTGGCTTAGTTTTGTAACTACTAACACTTGACTTATCTGAGAAAATTTGTGAATTTTGATGAGGACTTTGAGCCATTATTCTGGGTTAATACTGAAAATCACGTAATCATCAGTATACAGATTTACGGCGATAGTATCCCAAGTTATTTTTTAGCGGCGTAAAAATATACTACGAAGCCGATCTATCCACTTATTGACATCAATCTAAAATCCTCAAGTCTTGTAATCGAACTTTGTCCCGCTACGCTAATGTGCTCGGAGTCAATCTAAAATCTAAAATCTAAAATTGATTGACTAATACCTCTTGTTCAATTTCCTCCCACCCGTGCATCAATGCTACACTTTTGATTGCCAATTCCAACATTACGGGTGGCGCAGTAGAAATAAAAACACTAGGATAAACTGCTGTTCCCCAAGTGGGATGAACTAATACACAGCATTTATTTTTTAGCACTGGGTAGTTAAGTAAAGCCTTGACAACAGCTGTGTCATTATGTGGGATTTCCCCAGGACGAGAAAATAGGGGATAGCCAGTGCGAGGGTCTACAAGGTCGGCTAAATAACCGCGATCCTTCAGATTAAAGGCTAAATCGCAGCCAAATCTCATAAACTTTTCTCGTAAAAGCTGCTTTTCTTGTTCAATTTCTCGGCTACTCTTTACTAAAGGATAGCGCGATCGCTGTAAGACAATCACCACCCAAAACTGCGGTTGATGTTGCCAATCAGGGAAGATGCGATCGCGGTTGGCACTAATATACTCACTAGGAGGATGAATAGAAATTTGCACAGCCTGTCCCATTTTGCCAACCAAATTAATGGGACTGCTGGGTGTGACAGCGTAAACTTGAGGATAGTTCACAACATTGATTAGATTTTTGCAAATTTTTAATTGATTCTTTAGGATCGATGATAACTCTTAATAATTCCAAAAAATCAACATTAGATCAGGAAAATTTTTTTCCTGTTTAATCATTACCAATCAATGGTGAAACTTTAATCTAGTTTTTATTGTTTATTAACCTAATCTGATGCTGAGGCAGTGAACAGCTGCTTTTGCATTAGTGAATTTTTGCTTTTGCCTGTGTTTACTAATTTAGTTTTAAAGCATTAACTGGGACTTCATCCCAAGAATCTACTGTCCGCAATCGTGCTACCCAACCGCTTGCTTTTTGCAGATCAGTCAAATTCCCCTCAAAAGACTCATGGCAATCTTTAGCTTGAGACTCATCACAACAAGCAATGCAGGCATGAATCATCCCAGAGGGGTCGATTTGCTCATTTACCCAGATGGTCATAAACTTAACTCCACAAATGATTTACAGTTTTAATATACTAATTACGGCTGCAAAACCAAATTTTTTCCGTCAAAATTTATCTTTTCGTTCGTAACGACGACGATAAAGTAATTCTAATTGACCACCATATTCTTGAATCCAGGCAATTTGACGCTGATAGAGTCCCCGAAAGCTATTGGCAAAGAATAGCGTAAATATCGCCACAATTAAGCCGGACGCGGTAGAAACCAAAGCCTCACTAATACCATCTGTCACACCTGCGGTTTTCGTCCCACCTACATCGCCAATATCTAGGGAAGCAAAGGAAGTAATTAACCCTAAAACAGTACCCAAAAGACCTAGAAGTGGTGCTAAACCGATGATTGTATCAAAAATATTTTGAAAGCGTTTGAGTATGGGGATTTCGGCTTGTGCTTCACTTTCTAAAGCTAGGCGAAATTCCTCTGGGGTAGGTTCTTCCAATTCTAAAGCAGCCAAAAAAATCCGCGCGATGGGTAAGTCTGCATTTTTTTGCAGATGATCTAAAGCACCGACGACATTATCTAGACGGTAAAGTTTTAGGACTTCTTGCACTACACGATTTTGTTTACCAGTAATTTCTACCCAAAAGCGAATGCGTTCGATAATTAAGGCGACTGCTAACACTGAAAATAGTAGCAGCGGCCACATAACTATGCCACCAGCCTTAAATAGATTCTGAAAAGCTGTCATGGAATTTTACTCACTCAAGTCATGCACACCCAGGTTAGCAGATTCTTGATTATCTATTGATATTACAGAGTCAGGGTGTCTGACTTTTCAGGGAATTAGGATAAATACCTCTAGTTCTGTCAAGATATTTTTATGGCCAATTATTCCTTGATGGTACAAGCCCCCAGATTTATCCGTGGGTATTAATTGCGAATTGCGAATTGCGAATTGCGTTAGCGTAGCGGGGCGTTAGCCCATTGCGAATTGTACTGACACTTAAAATATAAATTATTCTTATGTTCAATGATGGTTGTTTGACGATTAAAGAACTCACAGAAGCTGTGGGGGGTGGAATTAGTCCCCGAATGGTGCGACATTACCATGAGTTAGGTTTACTGCCACAGCCACAGCGATCGCCTAGCAACTATCGTCTCTATACTGAACAAGATGTGATGCGCTTGAAAAGGATTGTGGCTTTGAAACGGCAGGGGTTTCAACTCAATCATATTCGCCACATTTTAGAGTTAGAACCAGAAGCCGAGACTAATCATAATTTAATAGCTCAGTTACAGCAACAATATCGCGCTGTGATCCAACAAATTGTGCAACTACGCCAAACTGCTGCCGCTTTAGAGGGATTATTAGGACGCGATCGCCATTGTCAAATTATGCAAGCAGAAGTTCTGGCACAACTCAAGTTACTAGATGTAGAAACCCAAGCCGGATTAGGGGATTTAACTAAACTCTGGAGTGGTTTAGATGCAGAAGTTCATACTCATTCTGAGGTGTTCGCTGAATCTTTGCAAAATTTACTTCCCGATTTATCACACTGTTCTGAAATTGACAAACACTTAATTTCTCAGTTAGTTTTAGCCTGTGGCGATGTCAGTTTAGTATCTTTCGTGAAGGTGAGTAAAGATGCGATCGCCGCTAGTCGAAATAACTTAGCTGCTGGTTGTGAAATTGTAGTTGATCTCCCCACAATTGCGGCGGCTTTAGACCAAACAAGATTAGCTCATTTGGGTTGTCGAGTCACAACTTTAATTGATGACCCCCATGTTAACACTGCCCTAGAAGCTGAACTAGAATTTTGGCAGCATCAAGAATGGCGAGAAAGATTAGAACAAGTTAGTCCGAGGTGCATATTTGTGATTGGTTACGCGCCTTCAGTATTACTAGCTGTCTGTAACGCCATTGCACAGCAAAAAATTCAACCTTCACTGATTATTGGAATGCCTATTGGCTTTAGTCATGCACCCGCCGCCAAGCGTCAACTGATGCAGCAAGAGTTACCCTTTATCACCATTGAAGGGACGATTGGTGGCGGCTTACTCGCAGCAACTACGTTGAATTCCTTAGTAGAGTCATTGATTGCTAAACCAGATTGTCATTGTTATCTTGGTCATTTGTGATATTAATTTGGCTGCTGATTTTTTACTAGCTAAAATTTTGATGCTGATTAATAAAAATTGTTATGATTTCTTTCACTAATTCTAGAGTGTGCTAATTAATTTAACTGTCTATGTAACCAAAAGCTTTAGTATAATACTGGTCAAAATCTGTACACTTAGTGATTATTTATACTCAAAAATAACATAAAAAACTGGGGAAACAATTGACACCAGATGTATAATAAGCGCGTCTCCTCCTGCATCAAAAGTTTATTCATGAGCGAATTTTGAATTGGTATTAGACTGGTCGGCTTTCTGTTTCCTGTACCTTGATGAGCGGCATATGTGGCAACAAGAAAAAAAAGATAGTGGGATAGTCCGTTTAGCATTATTGCTAGCCTTAACCACCTCTCCCGTAGCAACAAACCTGTTGGTGTCGGCCTCTGTGCTGGCGCAATCTGGAACTGAAACGCCGTCGTTTCCAGCCCCACAAACAGTGGCCAGTGGAACGACATTGCGAATAGGTGACTCTAGTGGCTTTGCAGCCTTTAATCAAAATTTGCAACAGAGTTTTCAGCAACAGTTTGCTGGTACAAAGGTGGAATTGTCAGCCAATGGGACGGAAGCAGCCCTCAAAGCCTTGTTAGATGGACAAATCGACATAGCAGCAATTGGTCGAGGTCTCACTCCACAAGAAAAAGCTCAAGGTTTGGAACAAGTCAGACTACACCGAGAAAAAATTGCCATTATCGTAGGAGCAGACAACCCCTTTCAAGGCAGCTTGACGGATAGACAATTTGCGAGAATCTTTCGGGGAAGAATTACCAACTGGGGGCAAATAGGCGGTACAAGGGGTAAGATTCGGGTGATTGATCGCCCAGATATAAGTGGTACGAGAGAAGCCCTGAGTAATTATCCCGTGTTTCGCGCGACTAAGTTTGCTACAGGTGCAACTGCTACCCAAGCAGCACAAGATGACACCGTAGAGATTGTCAAACAATTGGGTAAGGATGGTATCAGCTACGCCAGAGCCAATCAAGTTGCCAAACTACCTGGTGTGCGGATTCTGAAGTTACACGACACATTACCAGAAGATCAGAAGTATCCTTTTTCTCAGCCCTTTGTTTACGTTTACAAAAAAGATCCTAGTCCTGCGGTTGCGGCTTTTCTGGGATTTGCCTTAGCACCCCAAGGACAGCAAGCGATAGAAGCAGCGAGAACAACTGAGGCGGAAGCGATCGCCAAAGGTGAATCATCGTCATTGCTAGCGGCTGCTAGTCCGGCTAGTACCCCTGCAATTACCCCAGCTGCTACCACAGAAGCGACAACCACCGCCAGTGTTTCTCCTACAGATGCAGCTACACCACCTACAGCTACAGCTACCACACCAGAGGCGACAAATTCTCCTTTTCTACAAAGTAATAACACCTCCGCAGTTACTAATTTAACTCAGCCCTCAGTAGTAGCACCACCAGAAAATCCCCAAACCGATGGTAGAAACTTACTGTGGTGGTTGCTCTTACCTATAGGTGCAATTGGTGCTTCCCTATTATGGTTTACACGACGCTCTTCACCAGAGGCGGAAGTAGAGTCAGACACTAATCCTTCTCCACAGCCCCTTTCCCCCACGGGCGATCGCACCACCAAAACAACAGTCCAACAATCTCCCCTACCCCTCCCACCAGAATTAGAGCAGTCCCCTTGGGATATGGAAGCCCCAGCTACCATTGTTAACACTTCCTATCCGCAAATTGTAGATACTGCCAAAAATGAAGATGCTACGCCTGAAAGTTCACCAGAGGTGTTGAGTGAGCTAAATCCAGAAGAAGAAGCCCCCACTGTCCCAGAGACAGAAACCAATCTCTGGGTGATGACAGAAGAGCCTGAAACTACCGAAGAGGTGGATTCATATGTACAAGTAGCTGTGACGGATGATACTCCCAATTTAGAATTTGCAGATGATGTCAATGCGGCACTATCCGAACCCGAAACCAGTAATATAGAGTCTATATTTGACCAGTCGGTAGCTAGCAACGATGATTTAGAGGATGAAACATCATTGACAGATGCACTGGCTGATCTACCAGATGTTGCTCCTGATGATTTCGCCACCGCAGATGAGCAGATAGAATGGGGTGAAGACACCCAGCAAGATACAAGCTCTATTGATATAGAGTCACTATTTGATGAACCAGAGGCGACAACTGAGTTAGTTGCACCCACACCAGATGAGGAAGATTTAGCTAATGTTCTTCCCCAATTTGCGGAGATTCCAGAAGATGCACTCAATCTAGTTGCAGATGAGGCTGAACCAGCAGCAGTGGAAACTCTGGAGGAAAGTAATCCTAGCAATGATTTAGCAGCTTTAGTGGGTGGTGCAGCCGTCGTGGGTGCAGGAATTGGGGCTTTGGCTAGTATTGATGGGACGCAGGAAACTGCCTCAGCAGAAACACTGGAGTCAACACCAGCAGTGGATACAACCCCTGATGAACTTCCCAATCATGATGAAGATAGCAGTATTGTTTTAAAACCCCGTAGTGCAGAGTGGGCGTATGTTTCCTGGTATATTTCTCAAAGCGATCGCCAGCAAATCCCCCAAGAGGCAATATCTGAATTAGCATTGCGACTCTACGATGTGACAGAAATTGACTTGAGTTATCAAGAACCTGTTTTAGTCCAACAATATAAATGCGAACCAGCAACCAGTGATCACTATGTCTATATTCCCACAAGCGATCGCAATTACGCCGCCGAAATTGGTTATGTCACCACAAACAATACTTGGGTGAAAATCGCTCGTTCTGAGTTAGTACGTGTCTTCAGTCATCCACATACAGCCAATGTAGTTGGAGATGTCGCCATCATCGATGAAAACAGTCAAATTTCCCTCACGCCACGCACTCCTAAATGGGCTTATGTCTCTTGGCAAATTTCCGAGATATCCCAAACAAAACTACGGGAGGCTGGCATCTCGCAATTAGCACTGAGACTGTATGATGTCACTAGCATTGACCTGAGTTATCAAACTCCCCAACTAGTACAACAATACGAATGTGAAGAAGTGATTCGCGATCGCTATATTGCCATTCCTCACAGCGATCGTGATTACATGGTAGAAATTGGCTACTTCTCACAAGGAGAACGTTGGGTAATCATCGCTCGTTCCGCTAATGTTCATGTATTTAGTCGTCCGCATGGAGATTTTTGGTTTGTCGCTGATGCAGAGTTAATTATTCACGGAGCAACAGAACCAGGCGCAAGCGTCAATATTGCGGGTAAACCTGTCACACTCAAATCAGATGGTACATTCCATTTACGCGTACCCTTCTCTGATGAATTAATTGAGTATCTAATCACCGTATCATCTGCCAACGGAAAACAAACTACTAATTTACACAAAAAGTTCTCTCAGGAAACCGTAGATAACTAGTAGTCTGCACACAAATTATGTATAGATCATAGATACCCGACTGTTTGAAACAGTCGGGTATCTAAACATCGGTTTTCCCTTTTGCTTGTGGAGTATTTTAGGATGGAATTGGTGTAAAGCCACTAACACTGATTCTTTTACCAACAAAGCCAATTAATGTACAGTATTTGCCAGAGTGATCATTCAAAGGGCGGAAATTTAGCCATTGATGTTGACGATCTAATGATATTTCCAATTGATTGGGGTAGCCAAAGTGGTTGTCATAAGTAGCTTTAAAACCTAATTGACCATCACAAATACATCCATTCGGCCCACATTTATTGCCATCTGCTATGGATGAAATTTCTTGAAATAATTCACTTACAGTTACAAGTGGTACACTAGCACAGGTGTTTTTACCTACAGCAATTACTTTCTCATTTTTAATTTCTACCTCTTGTTGACAATTAAAAGGAGCAGAATAATTAATCTGCAAGCGATAGTGTGAGACAGCTTGTGTTTCCCAAGTTTTCTTAGCTTGTGTTAGTCGGTTTTGAAAGTAATGTTTCCAGAACAACTGGTGACTAAAAATAGCCACACCAGCAATACTAAATACTGACAATATCGTTATCATTCTTAGAGGTACAGGCTTCCCCTCTGTCTGGAGCGATCGCTGGTCAATTGTCATAGTATAAGTTTATTAGTTTAGTAGTTCATAATCTTAATTACATCAACTACAGAGTGATTTTCGGATACTACTAGCTTTTTTTGGTCACTTCTAGATAAATATGCTCTAATCCCACGTTTTGACGAGAGATTGATTCTATTGCTATCCCTGAAAATTTCTCAATAATTTCACTGAGTTCTAATGTTTCCGGTAGCCAGAAAGCCAACTGACTACCATAATATCTATAATGAAAACCATATCCTTGAGCGCGGGCGATCGCAACTTCTGGAGTCGGAGTTTGTATCAAAACTATAGCTTGGGCTGGAATTAAATGGCGTAATTCTGCTAAACTCCCTTCCACTAAAAGTCTACCTTGTTTGAGAATACCTACTCTGTCACACAATCTTTCAGCTTCGTCTAATAAATGTGTGGTCATTAAAACCGTGACACCCTGATGTTTGAGGTTTTGAATTAA
Source organism: Aliinostoc sp. HNIBRCY26 (assembly GCF_050235535.1). Taxonomy (GTDB): domain Bacteria; phylum Cyanobacteriota; class Cyanobacteriia; order Cyanobacteriales; family Nostocaceae; genus Trichormus. The sequence goes on along the minus strand of NZ_CP189852.1, from coordinate 2,469,637 downwards.
TTCCCAAACTTCATATCTAGCCTCGATATCTAACCCTGTAGTTGGTTCATCGAGAATGACTAATTTGGGTTGATGTACTAAAGCCACAGCAATATTTAAGCGGCGTTGCATTCCTCCACTTAACGTTTCTACAGGGTTTTTAGCTTTATCTAATAAATTGACAGCAGTAAGTGCTGCTTTGACTTGTTGTTGGCGTGTGGCTTTATTTAAACTGTAAATATCAGCGAAAAAGTTTAAGTTTTCCTCACAGGATAATGTTTTGTATAATAAATTTTCCTGTGGTGCAATCCCAATCATTTTTTTTGTGGCTTGTGAAATACATTGATGATTAATGGTAATTTCACCACTATCAGCCTGAAGCAAGTTACAAATAATATTAATTATTGTTGTTTTCCCTGCACCATTAGCACCTAATAAACCGTACACTTCTCCTGAATTAATTAATAAATTAATATCTTGCAAAACCTGACTCTTGCCATAAGATTTATTTAAATTAGTAATCTTGAGCATATTTTTATGGTTCTTCAGGACTTGTTATGCTAAAAAATGAAATAGAAATGCAAGAATCAGTAAATATTTTATCCAAATAGTGAATAAAAATCTTGTTGTACTTGACACAGAAGCAATATTTGTCCTTAAGTATAAATACAACAAAAATAAATTTGTGATAAATATCAGTAATGATTAAGAAAAGAGCTATAAAAGTTTTAACAGAACTCCTGGGTTTAAAAGATATAAAAGTTATAGGAGAAAGCATTTATGAAGGGATTGGAGTGATTTTACAAACGGAGTCAACAATATCATATAGTGTTTGTCCACACTGTGGAACAAAAAGTGAGAAATTACATCAAAATCATCGGCATATTGTCAAAGATTTGCCCTGGGGAGAGAAACAGGTATTTTTAGAAATAAATAGAAGACAATTTAAATGCAATAGATGTAAAAAACCTTTTAGTGAGGAGCTAGAATTTGTAAAGAAAAAAAGAACTTATACAAAACGACTGGCAGAGAAAGTAATCCAAGAAGTGTTAGACAATGATATTCACAGTATAGCGTCCAAAGGAATAGTAACAACCGAAGAAATAGAAAGAATGTTAAAAGACGCATCTGATGCTAGAGGGGATACTAAACCATCTGGATTAAAAAGGCTAGGAATAGATGAAATAGCCTTAGTTAAAGGCAAAGGGCATTACTGTGCAGTATTAATAGACTTAGACACATCTAAACTCTTGGCTATTTTGAATGGAAGAACACAAGAAATAATCAAAGAAACCCTGAATGGATGGGGAACAGAAGTTTTAGAAGAAATAAAAGAGGTGAGTATAGATTTATGGCAAGGTTATAAAAAGTTAGTCACAGAATTGATGCCAAATGCTCAATTAGTTGCAGACAGATTTCATGTAATGACACAAATTAATCAAGAATTAGATACACAAAGAAAAACCGAAAAAAGAAACATAGAACGCCTGATAAATGCAACAAAGATTGCCTCAAAAAAGGCAGAATATGAAATAATATTGTCAGGGTTAAAAAATAGTAAATACCCCTTACTTAAAAATGAAGACAGTCTAAATGATGAGCAACTAAATAAACTAGCACAAGTTCAGGAAGTATCTACTATTTTGAAAGAGATGCACAGATTAAAAGAAAAACTTAGACAAATTTTTAATCAGACAAATGATTGGTATACGGGGGTGTTCAAATTTGGTATGTGGTTATCAAAAGCCAAAAAATACTTTCCTCGAAGCCACAATACTATTATTCGGTGGTTTGATGAAATTATCGCTTACTTTGATCATCGAACAACTAGTGGTGCTGTTGAGGGAATCAACAACAAGCTTAAGCTAATTAAACGTTCTGGATATGGATTTAGAAATTTTGAAAACTTCAGAATTAGATGCTTGTTAAATTGGGCATAGACTATTAGTTTAGCATAACAAGTGATGAAGAGCCATTTTTATTGATATTGGCTATTTTTATAAACTTCTTTATACAACTAACATTCGTCTATAACATAACCAACCGCCTATTACCATTGCAATGGTAAATATCAATAAAAATCTCAAGTTAATTATAATTTCGTTGATCAATTTACCTTGAGAAGAAACAGCCACTAGAGCCTCATTCATGTGATAAATCGGATTAAATTGAGCAATATTGACTAGAGTTTTAGGAAATAAAGTAGCAGGTAGAAATGCCCCACCTAAAATTAACAAAGGCACACCAAAAGCCGCTACTAAAGCATTCACATCTTCAATACGTCGTGCTAATTGTGTACCCAAAATAAACCCTAAGCCGACATAAGCAGCAATACTCATCAAAATAATTGCTATTCCTAATAACCAAGAACCTCTAAAAGTCGCACCCCAAAAAGCTGCGATTGTATAAATTAAAATAGTCTGTCCAATACCGATGCAACTATGAGCCAAAAAAATTCCTAAAAAATAGGAAGTACCGCTTAAAGGAGATAGAAATAAACGTTTAATGGTTTGTTGTTCTCTTTCTGCAACTATAGTGGCGACAGTTCCACCTAAACAGCTAAAAAATAACGCCGCACCTACTAAAGTAGAAGGTGCAGCATAGGAAAAAGCATCAGCTAAGGGTAAGTCGGCTCTTTCTGCCAAAATATATCCACTGAGAGTTAACACTGAAATAGGAAATATACACCAAAAAATTAAACTGCGCCGACAACGAAATAATTCAATTAAAATGCGTCGTGTTACAGCTATAGTTTCGCGCCAATATTTCATAAGTTGAAGATGGGGAAGAGACTAACTGTTAAAATTTCTGCCCAGTGGTGAATTCTAATCTGACTTCTCCTTGGTTGCTGACTCCTAAATCACCCCGCAAAACTCCAAAGGGTGAATTCAAACGAACTCCTAAACCATAACCAAAGCCACTTCCAGGCTTATCTCTGACTACTCCAGGTTCTCCCAGGACTGTTTTACCAGAACCAAAGTCTGAGGCAAAATCAGTAAAAACAACTCCACCAATGTATTCCATAATCGGGAAACGGTATTCCACAGAAGCTAACCCATAACTGCGACCACTCGCCAAGTCTCCGTAGCCGTAACCCCTGACAGAATTTGCACCCCCAAGATTAAACGCATTGGCTGGGGGAAAATCTCCAAGAATTGTACCCAGTTGAAAATTCACAGCTACCATTTCAGGGTTGTCTGTTAACTTATTTTTACCCAGCCAGTTGACTGGTAAATACTGGACGTAGTTTCCCTGTAGTCGGTTACTGGAAATACTCCCCAACCCGATAGGGATAGCTTGGGCGGTGCTAAGGGTGAGAATTGATCCTTGTGTGGGGTTATTGGGGTGATCGCGTCTATCTTGATTTACACTAAAAGACACGGTAAATAAATCATCAATCCCTGTACCACTCACAGAAAGCGGATTCCCTAATTTATCTTGTTGAACGACATCATAATCTTGGTTACGCAGACTAATTCTGGTGTAATTTAAACCTAACTCTGTATCCCAATCATTGAAAGAACGCAACAACGCCACAGAACCGCCAAATCTCCCTTCGCGAATTCTGTCACCGTTAGCTAGTCTAATCTCATCATCAAAAACAGGGGATAAATCGCGATCGCGAAAAACTTTGATACTATAACCAAAACGTTCTGGTTGATCTGCACGATAAGGACTGATCAACTGGCTGGCGAACTGCACATCCTTACCGCTAACTTGCACTGTAGTAGTTAATTGGTCATTAACACCGTTAATATTGCCGTCTCGATAACGCACTTGACCGTAAAGTCCAATATCACTGTTACTTCCCGCCCCAAAACTCCAACTCGGAAAGTTGCGTTCTTTGATATCGTAAATGATGCTGACTTGAGAGTTCTTTTCTTGGGGAGTAGCCCTAACAAAATCGACAGATTCTAATGTCCGCAATCTTTGTAAGTCTGCTGCTAATGTATCTTCCTGAAATACTTCACCTGGCTGGAGTTGCAGCACACTGAGGATAAAATCCCTTTCTGTGCGTCCTGGAATTGCTTTTCCCTGGTCATCAACCACCCTACCCCGTTCATCCATAAAGCGAATCTGAATATCTCGCACAATTCTAGGCGTATATTCAATAGTTGTGGGTACCTCTACATACCCTCCATATTTAGCGTAACCATTGATTTCTCCAGCACTAGTCCCATGCGGAGTATCTGCTGGGGAATTCGCCAGCACTACCTGTTCCCACCCCAGAAATATTCCTAGCACCAAAACAACAACTGTTGAAACACGCATATTGGTAATAAATTACGGTAACTAATGTTGCCTGATATCTTAAGTGTAAGCGATTACCTAACAATTAAAATAGTCATCCCAGAGCAAGTAGTATTAATTACTCAAATGGCGATCGCAAATTACTACCTTTTTAGGCAATTATATGTTCTATGGGGTTAAATTCAGGTGAATAAGGTGATAAATAAACGACCCTGGCGCCGACGGATTCGATCATTTCACTAATCCCCTTCATTTTATGGGCTTTGAGATTATCCATGACCACTACAGTCCCTGTCCACAATTTCGGTAATAGCTCTTGTGCGACAAATTGTTGGAAGTCTTCTCCATTCATTGATTGCCCTAATGTCTTGAGTGCCAGGATGGATTTGTTACTAATAGCCCCCACTACGGTAACTCGGCTGCCACGGTAAAATGGTTTGACTACACTCTGTCTCCCTTTTTACTTCTGCCCATTCCCCTCATTAATCCGAGTAATACTCCCATTTCATCCACAAAAACTAGGTCATCCGCAAGAACATCTCGGATGCCATCCCAGTAGTCTAACCTTTTGGTTTGTGTAATTTCTGTTCCTGCTTGACTGCTTCGTACTGTTTTTTTTGATAGTGAGCTTCTGTTTTTGAAGAAATCTGCACATTGCACTCCATTGGTCACAAGTTAAGGTTGTGAGGCAGTTGTCAAGGGGATTTTAGAAGGTGGTTGAAAGAAAAATTCAGGAGTACCTCGCTGCTTCTCAGGGAAGGGTGCAACAATGAGCTTTATGTTTGGTTTTTGTTGACGTTTAACAATGCCTAAATCTTGATTTTCAGGGGATGCAAAATATTTGATAGGGTCAGTTGCTAGACCTTTTTGATGAGCAACATAAAAATGATAAAGACCGCGATAAATCATCTCTAAAGAAATGGAATCAAAAGGTAGAGAAAGTTGGTCAGCGACAGCATCGCCTAAATCGACCAACACAGCATAAAATAACCAAGTCCCCCAAATCTGCAATTGAACACCATTAATTGAACCAGTGCATAAGTAACTTAAACCCAAAAGCCGCTTTACAGTATTAAAAGCATCTTCAATTCTCCATCTTCGGCGGTACAAATCAGCCACAACATAGGGTGGTAAAACTGTAGGGTCAAGCACACTAGTTAAATAGGAATGCCATGTCTTACCTGAACGAATTTCAACCAGACGTAAAGTAATAAACGGAGTTTTCTTTGTGCCAGAACCAAGACGTATCAGACGGTCTTTCAGAGCAAAGCTATCTGTAAATACTTGTTCACACCACAAAAACCCTTCCCTTGATAACATCCTTGTCAGTTCCGTGACTCCCGCAACATCACGCCACAGTAGAGTTAGCACTGCTGCCACCATTAATGGTAAGTTGAGAATCCTGTCTCTTAATCCCAGTTGACGGTAGTAATTTTCTTGTGAAGTGATTGCTGGTGTAAGTAACTGCTCAAGTTGCTGGGCAATTACTTCATCTTCCATCATTGGGCGTTGCTTCTTTTTAGCATGATCTCGGTTGGTTTTACGACTGCTACTCATGGTTTTTTACAATCGCTCAATTACTTGCATTAACTGAGTTTCACATAATTTTTTCTTTCCGCAAATCCTACTTTCCTATATACTGATAATGATAATCAAAGACTGATTGACAAAATTCGCTCTTTTTTAACTTGTTCCGAATGAATATAGAGGATTCCTCTCATCACCAATACATTTACATTGTCCATAAATCTGTGAGAAGAAAAAGAGGACAAAGAAACCCCTTACACACTATGTGTAAGGGGTTTCTTTGTCGATTAGAGAACCTGGCGACGAGCGATTGTAGCAGGAGGCGACCCTCAAACTATCGTAGCCGCAGCAGCGTTTCACAACTGAGTTCGGGAAGGGGTCAGAGTGGTTCCACCGCGCCATAGACACCAGGAAAGAATTCAAAATTCAAAATTCAAAATTCAAAAAAGAATCAAGAAGTTTAAATTCGAGGGTACAGAGACCCTGAAGACTGCAAGAAACGCGATTTACCAATTTTAGAGGTCAAGCCCTCGGTCTATTAGCACGGCTCGGCTACATACATTACTGCACTTCCACCTACCGCCTATGAACGGGTGTTCTGCCCGTGACCTTACTCACTTAAAGTGATGAGAACACTCATCTTGAGGTGGGCTTCCCACTTAGATGCTTTCAGCGGTTATCCGCTCCGCACTTGGCTACCCAGCGTCTACTGTTGGTACAATAACTGGTACACCAGCGGTGCGTCCTTCCCGGTCCTCTCGTACTAAGGAAGGCTCCTCTCAATGTTCTAACGCCTGCACCGGATATGGACCGAACTGTCTCACGACGTTCTGAACCCAGCTCACGTACCGCTTTAATGGGCGAACAGCCCAACCCTTGGGACGTACTTCCGCCCCAGGTTGCGATGAGCCGACATCGAGGTGCCAAACCTCCCCGTCGATGTGGACTCTTGGGGGAGATCAGCCTGTTATCCCTAGAGTAACTTTTATCCGTTGAGCGACGGCCATTCCACTCTGCGCCGTCGGATCACTAAGGCCTACTTTCGTACCTGCTCGACTTGTCGGTCTTGCAGTCAAGCTCCCTTTATGCCTTTACACTCGCCGCACGGTTTCCAAGCGTGCTGAGGGAACCTTTGCGCGCCTCCGTTACCTTTTAGGAGGCGACCGCCCCAGTCAAACTGCCCACCTGAAACTGTCCTTCTACCGGATAACGGTAGTAAGTTAGAATCCTAGCTTCGCCAGAGTGGTATCTCACCGTTGACTCCCTTCTCCCCACAAGGAAAAGTTCATCGTCTCCCACCTATCCTGCGCAAGCGAAGCCCGGACACAATTCCAGGCTACAGTAAAGCTTCATAGGGTCTTTCTGTCCAGGTGCAGGCAGTCCGTATCTTCACAGACATTCCTATTTCGCCGAGTCTCTCTCTGAGACACCATCCAGATCGTTACGCCTTTCGTGCGGGTCGGAACTTACCCGACAAGGAATTTCGCTACCTTAGGACCGTTATAGTTACGGCCGCCGTTCACCGGGGCTTCGGTCGTCAGCTTCATGTTACCACTGACCAACTTCCTTAACCTTCCGGCACTGGGCAGGCGTCAGCCCCCATACTTCCTCTTACGAGTTTGCGGAGACCTGTGTTTTTGGTAAACAGTCGCCTGGATCTCTTCACTGCGACCCACTTTCGTGGGCACCCCTTCTTCCGAAGTTACGGGGCCATTTTGCCGAGTTCCTTAGAGAGAGTTATCTCGCGCCCCTTGGTATTCTCAACCTCCCTACCTGTGTCGGTTTCGGGTACGGGTAATCTACGTTCATCACATTACTAGCTTTTCTTGGCACTATCCTTCACTACTCGGAGTTCGTAAACTCCTCCCAAACCAATCAGGGTGTAGCTATCTTTCATGCGTCCCTAGCAATGCTCCCGTACATTAGTCAGGGATTGTTGACCCTGTGTCCATCGACTACGCCTTTCGGCCTCGCCTTAGGTCCCGACTAACCCAGAGTGGACGAACCTGGCTCTGGAACCCTTAGGGTTTCGGGGCATTGGATTCTCACCAATGTTTGCGCTACTCAAGCCGACATTCTCACTTCTATACAGTCCACACCTGCTTGCCGCTAGTGCTTCACCCCATATAGAACGCTCCCCTACCGATTATTATTAGTAATCCCACAGCTTCGGTACATTGCTTAGCCCCGTTCATTTTCGGCGCAAGATCGCTTGACTAGTGAGCTATTACGCACTCTTTCAAGGGTGGCTGCTTCTAGGCAAACCTCCTAGTTGTCTTTGCAATCTCACCTCCTTTATCACTTAGCAATGATTTGGGGACCTTAGCTGGTGGTCTGGGCTGTTTCCCTCTTGACAATGAAGCTTATCCCCCACTGTCTCACTGGCAATGTGTTCTCTAGGTATTCTGAGTTTGTCTCGATTTGGTACCGGTCTCCCAGCCCGCACCGAAACAGTGCTTTACCCCCTAGATTTAATCATTACCGCTGCGCCTCAACACATTTCGGGGAGAACCAGCTAGCTCCTGGTTCGATTGGCATTTCACCCCTAACCACACCTCATCCGCCGATTTTTCAACATCGGTCGGTTCGGACCTCCACTTGGTGTTACCCAAGCTTCATCCTGGACATGGTTAGATCACCAGGGTTCGGGTCTATAACTACTGATTATCGCCCTCTTCAGACTCGGTTTCCCTTTGGCTCCAGCTTCTAACGCTTTAACCTACCAGTACCTATAACTCGCCGGCTCATTCTTCAACAGGCACGCGGTCATCCGTTTAATCGGACTCCCACTGCTTGTAAGCTTATGGTTTCATGTTCTATTTCACTCCCCTTTCGGGGTTCTTTTCACCTTTCCCTCGCGGTACTTGTTCTCTATCGGTCACACAGTAGTATTTAGCCTTACGAGATGGTCCTCGCTGATTCACATGGGATTCCTCGTGCCCCATGCTACTCGGGATTCAGCTCCTATCCTTTGGTTTTCGACTACAAGACTCTCACTTTCTCTGGTGCATCTTTTCAATGCTTCGTCTAACCTTAGCGATTCGTTTTTGCTGTCCCACTACCCCAGTCAGTAAACCGACTGGTTTAGGCTCTTCCCCTTTCGCTCACCACTACTTAGGGAATCTCTTTTGATTTCTTTTCCTCCAGCTACTAAGATGTTTCAGTTCGCTGGGTTGGCTCTTTCCTGTCTATATATTCAACAGGTAGTATTCAGGGTTGCCCCATTCGGACACCTCCGGCTCATAGTTTGCTTCCAACTCCCCGGAGTATTTCGTCGGTAACCACGTCCTTCTTCGCCTCTGTGTGCCTAGGTATCCACCATTAGCTCTTATTCGCTTGACCACTTCACAATTGGTTTCTATCCTGCAAACACTTTATATCTTTCCAATACTTGTGTCTGCCTGCTCTAATCGCGTTTCTATGCAGTTTTCAAGGTTCTGGCTGAGTTCCCTCAGCAGTCTAACAAGAGTTAGTTGCTGATTCTTTCTCTGTTTCTCGAAGCTTTTCTTGCTTCTTTTCATGTGGAGGTTAGCGGACTCGAACCGCTGACATCCTGCTTGCAAAGCAGGCGCTCTACCAACTGAGCTAAACCCCCCCACACAATTCAAAATTAAAAATTCAAAATTCAAAATTAAATAAACCATTTTGAATTTTGTATTTTGAATTTTTCATTGCTTCAGGTGGGCCATCCTGGACTCGAACCAGGGACCTCACCCTTATCAGGGGTGCGCTCTAACCACCTGAGCTAATAGCCCATACGAACCTCATTATTAGTTTGAAAGCCTTTCAACTTCTGCGACCGACCTAGAGTAGACCATCTCAGTCTCTATTTGCTTTTAGCTTTTCGCTTTTGGTTTTTCGCCTTTCACTTCCAGCTTTCGGCTTTCGATTTCTGATTTGGGTAGGTCTCCCTAAAAGGAGGTGATCCAGCCACACCTTCCGGTACGGCTACCTTGTTACGACTTCACCCCAGTCACCAGTCCTACCTTAGGCATCCCCCTCCTCGAAAGGTTGAGGTAATGACTTCGGGCGTGACCAGCTTCCATGGTGTGACGGGCGGTGTGTACAAGGCCCGGGAACGAATTCACTGCAGTATGCTGACCTGCAATTACTAGCGATTCCTCCTTCACGAAGGCGAGTTGCAGCCTTCGATCTGAACTGAGCTACGGTTTCTTGGATTTGCATCACATCGCTGTGTAGCTGCCCTTTGTCCGTAGCATTGTAGTACGTGTGTAGCCCAAGACGTAAGGGGCATGCTGACTTGACGTCATCCCCACCTTCCTCCGGTTTGTCACCGGCAGTCTCTCTAGAGTGCCCAACTTAATGCTGGCAACTAAAAACGAGGGTTGCGCTCGTTGCGGGACTTAACCCAACATCTCACGACACGAGCTGACGACAGCCATGCACCACCTGTGTTCGCGCTCCCTAAGGCACTCCTTCCTTTCAGAAGGATTCGCGACATGTCAAGTCTTGGTAAGGTTCTTCGCGTTGCATCGAATTAAACCACATACTCCACCGCTTGTGCGGGCCCCCGTCAATTCCTTTGAGTTTCACACTTGCGTGCGTACTCCCCAGGCGGGATACTTAACGCGTTAGCTCCGGCACGGCTCGGGTCGATACAAGCCACGCCTAGTATCCATCGTTTACGGCTAGGACTACTGGGGTATCTAATCCCATTCGCTCCCCTAGCTTTCGTCCCTCAGTGTCAGTTACGGCCTAGTAGCACGCTTTCGCCACCGGTGTTCTTCCTGATCTCTACGCATTTCACCGCTACACCAGGAATTCCTGCTACCCCGAACGCACTCTAGCTTTGTAGTTTCCACTGCTTTTATGAGGTTGAGCCTCACTCTTTAACAGCAGACACACAATGCCACCTGCGGACCCTTTACGCCCAATCATTCCGGATAACGCTTGCATCCTCCGTATTACCGCGGCTGCTGGCACGGAGTTAGCCGATGCTTATTCCTCAAGTACCTTCAGTTCTTATTCCTTGAGAAAAGAGGTTTACAACCCAAGAGCCTTCCTCCCTCACGCGGTATTGCTCCGTCAGGCTTTCGCCCATTGCGGAAAATTCCCCACTGCTGCCTCCCGTAGGAGTCTGGGCCGTGTCTCAGTCCCAGTGTGGCTGATCATCCTCTCAGACCAGCTACTGATCGTCGCCTTGGTGCGCTCTTACCACACCAACTAGCTAATCAGACGCGAGCTCATCTCTAGGCAATAAATCTTTTACCTTCCGGCACATCCGGTATTAGCCACCGTTTCCAGTGGTTGTCCCCGACCTAGAGCTAGATTCTCACGCGTTACTCACCCGTCCGCCACTATCACCTAAGTGACCGTTCGACTTGCATGTGTTAAGCATACCGCCAGCGTTCATCCTGAGCCAGGATCAAACTCTCCGTTTTGTATAGAATCGTTTGTTTAGCTCTTTCTTTGGCTGCTCTTTCTACACCTCAGCCTGGTGTGTATTTTTCTTGACGCAGGCTAGTTGTTTTTTTCTGGCTTTCAAACTATAATTTTTTCAAGGTTCGGTCGCCCCGGACTGCGCTTCGTCGCGCTCGTCTCTCAGGCACTTATTCAATATATCTAATCCGACTTGGTGTGTCAACTCCTTTTCTAAAATTTTTTCGTCTCTTTTTTTCTCCACCCCTCCAACTCCCCACTGTCAGGCTTTCTACGCCACAATAGTCTATGCACTTTCCTGACTTTGGAGCCTATCTCGTGAATTTTCAGTCTGTTATCTCTACTCTCCATCATTTCTGGTCTGAGCGTGGCTGCTTGATTGCCCAGCCTTACGATATTGAGAAGGGCGCAGGGACAAAAAACCCCCATACGTTTTTAAGGGCTTTAGGCCCTGAGCCTTGGTCTGTTGCTTATGTTGAGCCATGCCGTCGCCCTACAGATGGACGCTATGGTGAAAATCCGAATCGTTTCCAGCATTATTATCAATATCAAGTTTTAATTAAACCTTCACCAGATAATATCCAGGAGATTTATCTTGATTCGTTGCGGGCATTAGGGATTCGTCCAGAAGATCATGATATTCGCTTTGTGGAAGATAACTGGGAAGATGCTACGGTAGGTGCCTGGGGTACAGGTTGGGAGGTTTGGTTAGATGGGATGGAAATTACTCAGTTTACTTACTTTCAGCAATGTGGGGGTATTGATTGCCGTCCGGTGTCTATTGAGATTACATATGGTTTAGAGCGGTTGGCGATGTATCTCCAGGAAGTGGAGGCAATTACTAAGATCCATTGGACAGACAATATTACTTATGGTGATATTTTTCTGCAAAATGAGATTGAGCAGAGTACCTATAATTTTGAAGCGTCCAATCCTGAATTACTGTTGACTTTGTTTAGCTTGTATGAGCAGGAGGCTACTCAGTTAACAGAGAAAGGATTAGTGTTGCCTAGCTTGGATTATGTAATGAAGTGTTCGCATACATTCAATTTGCTGGATGCAAGAGGCGTGATATCGGTGACTGAGAGAACGCGGTATATCGCTAGGATTCGTCATTTGGCACGGAAGATAGCTAATTTATATGTTGAGCAACGAGAGAAGTTAGGTTTCCCGTTGTTGAAAACAGCCTCTGTTTCTTAGTAGAAGAGATATTTGCCGACTATTGTAATTGTTGGAGAGGCGTGTTAAATCTCTGCCTCTACGACAAATTTCATTTTTAATTCATCTTTGGCTATATCGCTGCTTAATATTTGTTTAAACTTGGTAAAATTTCTTAATCCTCTCTGTATGGGAAGGATTGCAGGTAATTAATTTTGCAAATATTAATGGTGCATGAAAGATGGTTAACTGGAGTGAGGTTCTAGAACCGATCGCAGCTTGGTTTCGTTCTCTAGGTGTACCCGAACCGATTGTACATTGGGGACATCCAGTCATGATGGCGATCGTGATTTTTGTGGTTGGTAGCTTTGTCGGTGTAGCTGGTTGGCGGGGGAAACTGCTTGAGGATAAAGATAAAGATGCTGCGTTAAAAAGTCGAATGGCTCACCGTCAATTAGCACCGTGGCTGTTTTTATTCTTGGCTGGTGGTTATACTGGCGGGGTTTTGTCATTAGTGATGCAGCATAAACCATTATTTGAAAGTCCTCATTTTTGGACAGGTTCTTTAGTATTATTACTTTTGCTGCTCAATGGCGTGATATCGTTAAGTGGATTTGTTGGAGATAAAAAAGCCTTACGTGCTGCTCATGCTTATTTAGGAAGTGTGGCACTGGGTGTTTTGTTACTTCATGCAGTTCTAGGATTTAATTTGGGTATTTCCTTGTAATGCCACCACTCTGATGAGCAAATAAAATGCCATCAAATCCTGAAATATTTTGATCAAGCTCGCCTGTGCGGGCTTTGTTTATATGTATCTAAATAAAATATACTTCAGTATAAAGGTGTTAAATCTTACTTAAGATGACCATTCTTAAGTTTTTCCATACGTGTAGACACAAGTAGCACAACTTCCGTAGAGTAAAATCGCATCTTTGCAAGTCACTTTTTAAGTTGGCTGTATATTTTCTGATTGGGTGCTGGGATAAAATTTTTATGATTCAGACTAGTGGTGCAATTATTTGTCTAGCTTACATCTTGGGATTATTACTAGCGAATTTTCCTGGTAGTGGTGTAGGGATTTTGTTGTTAGGAATCATCGGTGCTGTTTTATCTAGAAAAGTTTCTATCAAATCATCAGCACTTTCGCAGACATCAGTAAATTCTCAAGGTAAAGTTCAAGCAACACCTAATATTTGGCAGATTGCTCAACCACAAGTATGGTTAATAGCTGGGATAGTGGGATTATTCGCCAGTTTTTATTTGCAGTGGCGAGTACCAACACCGACAGCAACGGATATTAGTCAATTTATTCCTCCAGCAAACAACAATAATCAAGAACAGTTAGTAATTGTGCGTGGTGAAATTAGTAGTAGTCCTCGTGTCACTCGCAGTCAAAGGGGACAATTTTGGCTGAATGTATCTCAAATAGATGAGGTGAAAAATCCAATCAAAAAGGAAAAGGATCAGGAAGATACGCAAAAAGGAGCAACCGGTAAATTATATGTGACAGTACCAATTCTTCAGATTACAGGATTACATCCAGGTCAACAAATAGAAGTGACTGGAGTTTTGTATAAACCGAAAGCAGCATCTAATCCTGGTGCTTTTGATTTTCAGAAATTTCTCAAACAAGAAGGTACATTTGCTGGTTTAATGGGGCGGCAAATTAATATTTTAGATGAAGAGAACAAATTAGGATGGTGGCAAATTCGAGATCGGATTTTACGATCGCAAGTACGATGGTTAGAAGTTCCCGAAGGGCCGCTTGTCAGTGCAATGGTATTGGGTAGCAAGGCGGTAGATTTGCCTTATGATATCCGTGATTTATTTGTCCAAGCAGGGTTAGCTCATGCTTTAGCAGCTTCCGGTTTTCAAACTTCCTTAATTTTAAGTGTAATCTTGCAACTGACAAAGCGCGCCAAAAAAGCTACACAAATTACCCTTGGAGCATTAGGATTAATTATTTTTTTGAGTTTAACAGGTTTTCAGGCGGCGGTACTGCGGGCTGTAATTATGGGTTTTGCCGCTTTGGTAGGATTGGCATTAAATAGAAAGGTAAAACAGTTAGGTTCATTACTATTAGCAGCCACTCTGTTATTAATATTTAATCCTTTGTGGATATGGGACTTAGGGTTTCAGTTGAGTTTTTTAGCAACATTGGGATTAGTAGTGACAGTTCCAGCCATTCTTAACCGTTTGGATTGGCTACCATCAGCGATCGCATCTTTGATTGCCGTGCCTTTAGCTGCTACCATTTGGACTTTACCAGTGCAACTATTCGTTTTCGGAGTGATACCTGCTTATAGTTTACTACTCAATATTATTACCACACCATTAATTTCAGTTATTAGTATTGGTGGAATTATTAGTGCGGTCGCTGGATTAATGTTCCCTGAAATTGGCAGTGTGTTGGCGAGTTTATTACATTACCCTACACTTTGGTTAATTAAATTAGTGGAAGCTTTCAGCCAGTTACCTGGTAATTCCTTAGTTTTGGGGAGTATCTCAATTTGGCAATTATTAATTATCTATATATTAATATTGTTGGTTTGGCTAGTGCGCTGGTGGCAGAGACGCTGGTGGTTTGCTGGCTTTATTGCTGTTGGTTTAGTAATCTTTCCCGCTTGGCATTCAGCTAGTACATTAATGAGGATCACTGTGTTAGAAGCCAAGGCAGAACCAGTTTTAGTGATTCAAGATAAAGGTATTGTTACCGTTATTAATAGCGGTGATGAAGGTACAGGAAGATTTACGATTTTACCATTTTTACAACAACAGGGTGTAAATCGGATTGATTGGGCGATCGCTACTGATTTTCAAAATAATGAAAATGACGCTTGGTTAGAAGTTTTACAACAAATGCCCATTAAAAATTTTTCTACTTATGCCATTAACAAAAATAATGATATCACTAGTCAAATAGTACAGCAGGAATTACAAAAGCGTCAGGGAATTTATCAAATATTACCTGTAGGACAAACCATAAATACAGGTTCGACAATTGCTCAACTAATTAATGAACAACCTATTTTACAATTGCAGATTTTAGGACAAAGTTGGTTATTGGTAGGAGATGTCAAACCACAAGAAGTGCTGAGAATTATGAAGGCTGGTAGCTGGCCGAGTCCGCAAGTGCTGTGGTGTCAGGCGGAATCGCTGAAAGAGTTAGTGACAGCCTTAAAACCACAGGTAGCGATCGCCTCTTCTGGCAATGTTAACTCTAGCACTTTAGCTGAACTGAATAAAACTTCAACTAAAATATTTTTAACAGCGCAAGATGGTGCTATTCAGTGGACACCACAGAAAGAGTTTGAGGCATTTATTCAGGTGGCAGAGAGTAAGTCTTCTGCTATTTAGTCAATAGTTATGATTTAGGATTGACTGAAAAATTTCTTTGGTGGGTATAGGAAATAGAATTTATTCCCGACTGAGAATTTCTTGGGCTAAGGCTACCGCACCCCATAATGGCGCATCATCTGCTAATGCGGCGGGTACGATTTCTAATGATACTTCTGGCAAGGCGGTTTCTCTCGCGGTTTTTTGTAACATACTCCACCAAAGTTCCCCAGCTTTGGTGACACTCCCACCTAAAATAAAAAGTTGTGGATTAATTAAATTGGCAACGTTACCAATACCTACACCCAAAGCCCATGCACCATTTAGCAAGGTCTTTGTTGCTAGTTGATCACCTTGTGCAGCAGCTTCACTAATAATTTTTCCTGTAATTAAATCTAAATTACTGTTAACTAAAGTTCTTAATATTAACCCTTCTGGATTTTTCTGTTGTTCTGGTTGGTTTAATAAATAGTTTTTCACATCTTTTGCCATGTAGGAGCCTGATGCCAAACGTTCTACACATCCCCGTTTCCCACACAGACATACAGGGCCATTTTTGTCTACAACCATATGACCGATTTCACCAGCCATACCAACTGCACCCCGCCAAGGTTTACCGTTGAGTATCCAACCACCGCCGACACCGGTGCTGATAGTGATGTAAAACAAGCTATCGTATCCTTGAGCAGCACCAAATTTTTGTTCCCCTAAAGCAGCAACGTTGGCATCATTATCAACACTAGTAATTACGCCAAACTCTTCTTCTAGTAAATTTTTTAAAGGAATATTTTCCCAGCCAGGAACGTGATGAGATAGCCTGACTGTTCCTGTGGTTGCATCTACAGGGCCTCCAAAACTGACACCGATGGCTGAAGGTGTGGCATCTTGGAGCAGAGAATGAATGAGCGATCGCATGATGTCTAAATCTGTGTTAGCATCGGCGTTAGAGGGAGACAAGCGACGTTCATAGTTTAACCATTCCCTAGAGTCTGCATTCACTATACCTGCGGCTAGTTTTGTCCCACCAAAATCTAGGGCTAGAATCAACTTCATAATTTTTTACCACATAGTTATTAGATCAGGTTTAAAACAGTAACATACCTCAAAGGCCGATGGCTGGGCAGAATATTAGTTTATAGAGTCAGTAACTAAAGACTCTGACTCTGGAGACTATTGAGAATATTTATTGATTAAATTTGATTTCCCAATGACTCGTTTGAAAATGAGTAAGCAGCTATAATTCATAATTGATAAGACTTTTCATGATTTTTGTCTATAAAGAATTTCTCTAAATGTCAAGAAAATATTGCATTAGTATCCAATTTGCGTTAAATTTTAAATAAGGTGTCTGAAAAACCTAATCATCAAAAAATTCAAAATAAGTGAACAGGAGTATTTCCTGGGCAAGTAAATGTGTCTGCATTTAATTTGGATGAATTAAGTGCAAGAATATTTGAAATAGATACATTGGGCGTTACCCATCTTTTGTCCTAATTTTCGCAATATTTTTTTGTACATTTATTGAGAAAATCTCTCAATATTTTGATGTCTTGGGTTTCAATATCTTAGATAAACTGTTACAGCCATAAATTGCATGATTTCATTTGTCGATAAACACTCTCCCTTGCGCCCTGTCCCTGCTTCAAAGGTTCTCAGGAGTCTTGAATGATGAAAATATTAATTTTTTAAAATTTTTATCCTAAGAGGATATGTTTTGTTGAAAAATTTTAATACCAAGATACTACATATAAATACACAGTTAATTAAGCTCTTTGATAATAATTGGATGAAGAAATTAGGAATTTATGTAAGCATGAAAACTTTATAAAATTTCCACATCTAGTATTCTTTACTAGAAAAGGTGAAAAATTTACGTATTTTCTATTTTGGAATTTTTCTTAATAGGGAGGACGTTTTTAAGAAAGAATGCTATAAAGTGGCTACGTGGATAAGAGTGAAAATCTTCCGAACCAATAATTGTAATTATAAGTACAATTATTGATTTAAAACATTGTTTAAAACCATCATCATTTTGTAGGGATTAATGAATAGTTTTTTTTGTTCTGATGCTACGCGTCAACTAGGAGAAGAAGTCATCGGTAGTGCTACTGACTACCAGAACTATGTTCTGGTGGAATGTCCTTTACCTTGGATGACAAATGCTTTTAGCTCTAAATGGATTCCTCATAATTTGCAAATATTAGTAGAGGAAGTAAACAAAGCTAAATTACCTATAAGATTTCTCTTAATTGCTAATGATTACACTCATAAAGCAGAACACACAACTCTATTGATTTACCAAAAACAAATAGGTTTAAGTTCTGGGTATATTAAACATGAATTTCAACTTAGCCATATTGAACAGGTTGCATCAGTTGTTAAACAATGGTTATGGGGAAAAACGCCAGAATTTGAAATACAAACTCATATTACTAGAGATATTTTAATCTGTACCCACGGTAGTTATGATAAGTGCTGTGCTAGGTATGGTAATCCTTTTTATTTTTATGCCCAAGATACAATTAATAATTTAAGTTTAGAAAACGTGAGGATCTGGAGGTCTAGTCATTTTGGTGGACATAGGTTTGCACCTACAGCTATCGACCTACCTGAAGGTAGATATTATGGGCAATTAAACGAGAATTCTTTTCAGTTAATGCTGATGCGTACTGGAGATATTCAAAACTTGAAGTCAGTTTATAGAGGCTGGGGAATTCTGCACCCTGCACTGCAAGTTTTAGAAAGAGATTTAATGCTAAGTCAGGGATGGAATTGGTTTAACTATAAAGTGACAGGCAAGATTTTAGAGCAGAGTTTAGACAACAATACATTGTTGGGGGAATTAACTTTTGCTACTAAAAGTGATTCAATTTACACTTACCAAGCAAAAGTCGTTAAGGATCATAGCAAGACAATCAACGTCAAGAGTTCTTGCAATGCTACACAAAGTTCAGTAGTTGTTAAATATGCTGTGGCTGATCTTTGTCTAGTTGCAGAAAATGCGCTGACTTTAAGTAAATAGCACAAAGAAAGTTAGTCCTGATGTGAATTAGGAAAACCTTCTATATCCAAAAAATAGCCTATGCTGGCAGCTAATAAGACTTAGTAGGGGCAGGTTAATCAAATATCATAGACAATTAACGATGATCTCGGTGAACCCGCCCTTAAAAATGTCTACGGCATTACCCGATTTAAATTCACATAGACGTAAGTTGCATTGAGATATAGTGAATGATGTTGCCACTGTGGTCAGCGTAAAGAACGAATAGCGACGAGTAGGCCTCTGGCTTTGTTCAATGTTTCTTCATATTCCTTTTCTGGTTCAGAATCTGCAACTAAGCCAGCACCAGCTTGCACAGTGACGGTATGGTCTTTAACTACCATTGTGCGAATTGCGATCGCACTATTTAATTGTCCTTCAAAATCGTAATAACCATAGACTCCTGAATATACACCCCGGCGAGTTGGTTCTAACTCATTGATAATTTCCATCGCCCGAATTTTGGGTGCGCCACTCACTGTCCCTGCGGGGAAGCAGGCTTTTAATAAATCCCAAGCGGTTTTATGAGAGGCTAATTTCCCTACCACATTGCTGACAATGTGCATCACATGGGAATAACGCTCCACTACCATTAATTCATCAACTTTCACACTACCACTTTCACACACACGCCCCAAATCATTGCGCCCTAAATCCACTAACATGACGTGTTCGGCGATTTCTTTGGGGTCTTGTAGTAAATCTGTGGCTAAAGCTAAATCTTCCTGAGTCGTTTTCCCCCGTGGACGCGTGCCGGCAATGGGACGTACAGTGGCGATAATTCCCCCTTGTGCGTCTCGTTCGGCTTTTACCATCACTTCAGGACTAGAACCGATAATTTGCCAGTCTTGAAAGTGGAAATAAGCCATGTAAGGCGAAGGATTAATTTGCCGTAGAGAACGGTACAAGGAGAAAGGATCGCCTGTATATTGTGTCGAGAGGCGTTGCGAAATGACGACTTGGAAAATATCTCCGGCTTTGATGTATTCCTTAGCCTTTTGAACGCTAGCGCAAAATTCTTGAGGGGTGAAATTGCTGCTATATTCCGGTGCTTGGGAAACTTTGGCTTGGTTGGGTGGTGTCCACTCCAGAATAGTTTTTTGTGGTGATAGGGGCAAGGATAACTTGCTGACCATTTGAGTGACGCGATCGCAAGCTTTTTCATATGCCGATTTTAAATCTACTTGGGGGTCACGTAAATCAGCATAAGCGATCGCCCAAATTTTCCGTTTTACCTGGTCAAAAATCAATAGGTGGTCTACCTGCATCCACAAGCCATCAGGAATATTGCGTTCATCTTGGGGATGTACAGGAACACGCGGTTCAATCCAGCGAATCAACTCATAACCCCAAAAACCAAACAATCCCCCGATTCCTGGGGGTAATTGGGGTAATTTGACAGGGACAAAAGGCTCAAGACAATTGGCTAAAGCTGTAAATGGGTCGCCTGTAAACACCACCTGAGAACCATCGCGGTGGGTTTGGGTGGTAGAGTCACCCCTGGCTTCTAAAATCCACAAAGGATCACAACCCACCAAACTATAACGCCCGATTTTTTCCCCCCCTTCCACCGACTCCAGCAAAAAACTGTAGGGTTGTCCCGCACAAAACTTGTACCAAGCCGAAACAGGTGTATCGAGGTCGGCTACCCATTCTTGATACACAGGGACAAAATTACCTTGGAGAGCTAGCTGAGAAAATTCGGAAAAATCGGGGAAAATCATAGGCATCATTAGGGATTGGGGATTGGGGATTGGGGACTGGGGACTGGGGACTGGGCATGGGGCATGGGGCATGGGGCATGGGATATGGAGGATGATATTTCCTCTACTTCCCTGTTCCTCTGCTTTTACCCAGTACCTAGCACCTAGTCCCTAGTCCCTATCCCTTACACATCATGGGTAGCTTTACCAGAGAACTTAACTTGTGAAGGGCTGGGATTTTCCCCGATGCTGCGGGGAACGTGACGGACTTTCTCACGACCAGGATTCACTTTTTCTGGGAATACGCCATCAGCTGGGTGAATGAAAGTGGTTTCGCCACTGGGGAGAATCCGGTAAATTTTGTAGTCTGTGATTTTAAATTTACGGAGTTGACCGCCTAGAGCGATACCATATTCTTTCCGCGCCAAGTACAACAGGTTTTCGCCTGCGTGCATGGTAGCTGCACCGCCGGTGGGTAGTTCAAAAACCTGCGCTTTGGGGCTAGTCCAGGTGATAGCGTATTTTTCTTCTACTTGAGCTTTGGTGAGCAAGCCACCAGTGCTGCCAGCAAACAGTGGAGTTTTTCCAGAAAGTGTTTCTGCCATAAGGGATTCTCTCAACGTTTTTAGGGCATCCTAACACCGCCATCACGATCATATTGCGATCGTGTCACAGTCTGTAACAGTCGTTAGTGATTAGTTATTAGTCATTAGTCATGAGTCATCAGTCAATAGTCAATTATTCTTATAGTTTTTGAGAATATGGTCTATTGACTATTTTTTACTCTTGACTTTTGATTTGTTTTCCTCTTTGCTGGCTTGAACAATGGGGATGGTGAAATGAAACTGACTGCCTTGGTCTTTACCGTTGGATTCTGCCCAAATTGTCCCGCCCCAGCCGTTGACGATTTGCCTACAGATGGCTAAACCTAGCCCTGTACCACCGGCAGTTCTTCGTAATGCGCCTTCTTCTTGGTAGAAACGGTCAAAGACAATTTCTAGAAGATTGGGTTCAATACCCCGTCCTGTGTCGATGACGGCGACTTCTACCATCTGGCTGCTATTTTGGTCAGCACTGATAATTATTTGACCTTGGGTGGGGGTAAATTTACAGGCATTATCAACGAGTTTAGCTAAAACTTCCACTAACCAATCGCCATCGGCTCTCACTAAAGGTAGGTTATGGGCGATTTGGGCTGTGATAGCGGGGGGTTTTTCGACGGTAGGACGGGCGCGAATCCGGCTGAGGGCTAAATCTACGCATTCCTGCAAAGTCAGGGATTCTGGATGCCATTCCACGCGGCCACTTTCTAAGTTAGACAGGGTGAGGAAGTCTTGCACCAGCTTTCGCATCCGTTCTGAGTCTGCTAAAGCCGTGTTGAGCATTACTTGCTGCAATTCTAAGGGCATATCTGGTTCAGTAGCGAGACTTTCCAGACACACTTGAATCGTCGATAAAGGGGTGCGGAGTTCGTGTCCGGTAATAGCGATGAGGTTGCTACGGGTACGGTCTAGGGCTTCTAGCTGCTGGTTGAGTTCTTCTAAGTTGGCGTAGGCTTCAGCCTGCATTAAAGCCGCACCGATTTGAGTAGCGATCGCTTTCACCAAGTCTAATTCACTTTGTTGCCATTGGTGGGGCGGGAGGGTGCAGTAATGGAGTTCCACAATTCCTAACAGTCGCCCTTGGAACAATACCGGCTCAATTAACCAGGAACGCACGGCAAATTTCCTCACAGTGGCAGACAGTGTGGGAGACTTAGCAACACGAGCATCATTCATGGTGTCACTCACATAGACACCCTCACCATGATCCACCACTGCTTGGAAGAGGGGATTTTGCTTTAACTCCCAAGTTTGGCCAGCAATTGACACTATCCCAGGGGTTAAAAACTCATGTTCGATAGTGGCTTGAGCTTCAGAAGCTTGAGCGCGGTAAATGAGACAACGACTAGCCCCTAAGTGCTGTCCTAGTTCTTGGGCGGCGATTTGTAGCACTTCGTGGGGATCTAGCGATCGCCTAATTGCTGTACTAATTGAGTTAATTAAACGTTCTTTACGGGCTTGGGCAGCAATGGAGCGATAAGCTTTGTGTAATTTGTACTGACTAGCTTGCAGATAGGTAACTAAGCGTTGTACAAAGGGGTCTGTATCAATATCACAAGCGTATTCAGTAATCAAATTGGAGTAATAAGCTTTATTACCCCCTATACCGAATCTTTGGCGGGCTTTCTCCACCTTGCTCGCCAAGTCTGGTCTATACACTAAAATCCTGTCTAAGAGCAACTGCGCGGCTTTAATACTGACTCCCCGTTCTGATGTCCAAATACCTTCAAATCGTCTCCCCGTGTCCATCTCCAAACTCGGTAGCAAATCAGGTATTTGCCGATTTTTGGCGATCGACCCCAGGCTTTCCCGACACACTAAGCAGGTAGCATAATTATCAGCAATAACTACTAAGTGCCACTCTTGAGTTAAAGCATCATCTGGTTCAAATGCTACCTTCTCATAGTATTCAGAACTATTGGTAAAATCCGTTTCTGGCGCAGACAGCACGTATATTTGATTACTTCTTTGCGACAAACGCTGATAACGGTGAGCTTCTTGGCGATAGAATCTCTCTCTTTGAAAACTAGCAATTATTAGCGGTTGGTCTAAAGTCGCAGCCAACACCTGATCTTCCATTGCGTGGGAGAGGGCCGTTAACGAAGCTTTAAAGTATAGCTGGGGCCGCAGGTAAGGTAGGGACTGTAGCAAATCACTCAGCACGGAAGTCGAAATGCTCATGAATATCTGTTAAAAAGCCCAATCTGAACAACATCCACGTCACAGCTGCATTTTACAGGTTGCCACTGTCTGATATGAAGTAGACAGATGCAAGATGTAAATAAATTTGAACAACACTCTTCAGGAGTTAGCAGTGATTTACTTTTTTCTCCTTTTTGGAAGTGCTGATCAGTTTTAGAGAGTTAAAACCTAGAGTTAACAGAGCAAAAACGACAATATATTTTGTCGTTACAGTTGTGATGTGTCTTGAGAATGGACAAATCGCAACTAATTCGATTTGCATCTAAGTTTTGTAATCCATTTGCTGGCATCGTGATTATTTAAATAAAGTAGGCTACTAAGCCCAATATACATTCTCGAACAGCTCTCCTATCCAGCTATGGAGAAGTTTGTTAACTTAAAGTTGTCGATTGACACAAAATCTTACTTTTTGTCCAGCTAAAAACCCGCAGATGATGATTTACGTGAGGGTATGTAAATATACTTACGACACATTAGATACCAAATTGAAATAAGTATTATTGTTTCTAGATTCTGGAATAGGCTATGAATCTAGGCTTTCAATTCAAAATTGGGATGACTATTTTCAGTTCCTGTCAAAATTGAGATTCTGCACTAGCCTAGATAAGTATCTAGACTAATGTAAGTGGTGATTACTCTTCTTGACTTATAGCCGCCAAAAATCAAGCTTTTTGCCTGTTGACTTCCAATGTAAACAATATACATTGATAAAGATTTGTGCTTGTAAATTGGGATTCATCCTAATTCAAAATTCACTCACTAAGAAATCCATGTTTTACGTCTATTTCATGATTTGAGTGAATTGATATGACTGTAATCTTCAATAAGATGCAGCATTGATTAGCCATAACCCAAAATGCCACCCACAACCCCCATATTAGACCGAGATTAAAGCTTTTTAAATTTTGAATTTGGAATTCGGAGTAAAGCAACGTGACACCGGATATTCTGACACACCCGGAAAAAATTCTATTGGACGGAAAAACATATCTTCCTGCTGAACAGATACCGATTTCAGAGTGGCCTTGTGTGGTGAGTGAAAGACCACAGCCAACATTGACTGTAAAAGATGATGATCTATTTTTGGTGACGGATACAATGGGGAACATTTCCGGCTGTTCCCTGCATGATGGCGGTAATCTCAGCATGGGGCTATTTTGCTGTGATACACGCTTTCTCAGCCGTTTAGAATTACAAATTGATGGGCGATCGCCTGTACTTTTGAGTAGTACAGCAGAAAGAGGTTTTTCTTTATCGGTTTTATGTACTAACCCCAAAATCGATGACCGGATGAAAGCTGATACTGTAGGTATTCGGCGGGAAATGGTACTTAATGGTGCTTTATTTGAAGAAATTGAAGTTGCTAACTATGGTACTACTCCTGTTACCTTTGAACTCAGTATCAGCTTTGATGCGGACTTTGCTGATTTGTTTGAGGTTCGGGGTTATGACAGAGACAAGCGCGGTAAACTACTCCGGCTCGTAGACAGTACATCGGAAGACTTCATCACTTTTCACTCTGATGGTTCATCCCCGATGACTACTCATCCCTCATCAGCTAAGGAAGATTATTTAACCTTGGCGTATCAAGGGGTAGATGGTTTAGTCATGGAATCCCGTATCCAGTTCCAGTACCATAAACCAGATTATTTCAAAGGTTATACTGCTGTTTGGCATTTAGAATTGGCTTCCCATGCTACCCAAAAACTGGGCTACCGTATTAATTTGTTTACTAATAACGCTTCTAGTTCCAGTGTGAGTGCGGCTGTGACTTTAGGACAGGCTAAAGCAGCTGAAATGATGGAAGAACAGCACTGGATACAACAAATTACTCGTATCCGCGCTGATACCAGTATTTTTAATCGAGTGATTGAACGTGCGGAACAGGATATGTATTTACTGCGCCAGTCATTCGGTGAAAATAAGACTGTCTCGGCTGGTGTACCTTGGTTCTCTGCTTTATTTGGGCGAGATTCTTTAATTACTGCTTCTCAAACTTTGATGCTCAATCCTCAAATTGCCCAAGAGACTTTGAGGTTATTGGCAGCTTACCAAGGTAAGGTAGAGGATGACTGGCGTGAGGAAGAACCAGGGAAAATTTTACATGAGTTGCGCTTAGGGGAAATGGCGCGTTGTCAAGAAATTCCCCATACACCCTACTACGGTACAGTCGATGCAACTCCCCTATGGTTGATGCTATATGCGGAATACTATGCTTGGACTCATGATCAAGATACTTTAGAACAACTTTGGCCAAATGCACTGGCGGCGATGGACTGGATTGATCGAAATCTCCAGGCGACTGGTTATCTAAGCTACTACCGCAAATCTAAACGGGGTCTGACTAATCAAGGGTGGAAAGATTCTGGTGATTGTATTGTAGACTGCAAGGGGGAATTAGCTAACGGGGCGATCGCTTTGTGCGAGGTGCAAGCTTACGTTTATGCGGCTAAAACCCGACTAGCAGATATTGCAAGGATGAAAAAGCGCATAGACTTAGCTGAACGGTGGCAAGAAGCAGCAAGAAGACTTAAGGAGCGTTTTAATCGAGATTTTTGGCTAGAAGACCAAGATTTCTGCGCTTTGGCTTTAGATGGTGACGGAAAGCAGGTGGATAGTATTACTTCTAATCCTGGTCATTGTCTACATTTGGGCATTTTTACCCCAGAAAAAGCCTACAGCGTTGCCGAAAGGTTACGCGCCCCTGATATGTTTAATGGTTGGGGTATCCGCACTTTGAGCAGTTTGTCTCCAGCCTATAATCCAATGGGTTATCACATTGGTTCGGTGTGGCCTCATGATAATGCTTTAATTGCCATAGGATTGCGATCGCTAGGTTTAACCGATCAAGCTTTGGAACTGTTCCAAGCTTTATGCGACATGACAATTCAGCAACCCTACCAACGTCCCCCCGAATTGTTCTGCGGTTATGAGCGTAATGGCGACCATACTCCAGTACAGTATCCTGTGGCTTGTACCCCCCAAGCTTGGGCGACTGGAAGCATTTTTCAACTACTGCAAATGATTGTCAATTTAGTACCGGACGCACCTAATAACTGTTTGCGAATTATTGACCCTGCTTTACCAGAATCAATTAATCGCTTGTCCTTACATAATTTGCAAGTCGGTACGACAATTCTAGATTTAGAATTTGAGCGTTCTGGTAGCACTACAGCCTGTCGTGTAGCTAGAAAACGCGGTAATTTACGCGTAGTAATTGAAGCCTAATCTTTTTGGATTTTGGAGACTCGGTAGGGGCGGGTTAATCAAAGATCATAAATAATTAACGATGATCTCGATGAATCCGCCCCTACAAACTTCTACGTAATACTGAATTGGGATATAGGACTAGTATTTGATTTCTGAAAAAATCTAAGTATGTGTAGGGTGTGTTAGGCGTAAGCCGTAACGCACCACAGGCTTTGGTACTAGGTGCGTTACGCTGTCGCTAACACACCCTACGTATCTGTTCAATAATCAAGTAGGATTCCTATAGGTAGTATTGTTTCGAGATTATGGAAGAGGCTAGGAATCTAGGCTTTTAATCCAAAATCCAAAATCCACAATTGCTATAATTACCCGATTTTATTCACATTGGATGTGTATGTATTTCCGGTAAAAACACAAATAGACTTAGTTAATTAACTAAGTCTAATAAAACGTCCAAGATTACCAAATTCATAACGAAATATAAAATGCAGCTATAGCTGGAGCAAAACATTTTTGGGCATTTTAAAAACATGAGAGTCAGAAATCTTCATACATTGAAATTATCTGTCTCGTGCCTTGTGCCTTCAGCCTTTTGCTATGTAAGACTTATTTACACACCTACACTATTAAGGAAACTATTAACCTATTTTGATGTTAGGCTTCTTCCGACTTTTCGCTTTTATGTCCTGGAGAAGATTCATAGAGAGCATCTAATTGTTGACGTGCATCTTCAACATTTATAGAACGCATCACTAACAGAGGCTCTTTGATGATATTACCTGCACTGTCTAATAATTCTGGATGTGGTGTAAAGTTACTTTTTCCTCCTAAGTAACCAAAGCCATCTTGATTGCGAGACTGTGAGTTTCTAGCGGAGTAACCACGCACAGTGTCACGATCAAAACTGAACATGATGAGATTACGAATTAAATTAGCAACAGCTATCACAGCCAGAATCGTAAAAGCCAGTATGTAGAGCAGGTGTAGCATTGGTTTTTCCTCCAGGGCAGCAAACTTTAAAAAATTTTAAAATTTTATGATCTAATATGTTGGCATCGCCTATGTTTATGATTATCATTGGCAATGCTTAGTATTTGATGTGCCGAAAGCACATTTATGTGTAGATGGCTTAATTTGTCAACATTTATTCAAGTTATCGTAGCATAAGATACATTGCATTGTTTATTAAAACAATATTAAAGATAATTGGGAATTACTACGATTTGTAAATCCTGATAGATGCCCTTCTAATCAGGTCTGAGATTGCTCATAATGAAAGCGTTGTGCCACAATCCAGTATTCAGTAACTAAGCTATGCCAAGGCTGAATTGTTGCCATGTCTAGTGCAACCTGTCCATCAGTTGCTGTGAATAACATTTTGGCTGAACTGAGTTCTGCCTGGGCTTGTTTGACGCGCGATAACATATCAGACTGCTCTTGTTCATTCATAAATGACAGTCTATGTTTTTCTAAAAAGTCTTGCGATCGCTCAAACCAATACTGAAAGTCTTCTAACAAGGGTTCTAGTACAGTTTTGAGTATTTCTGTATCAGGTATTTCTGAGTTTTGCATATATTTGGGGCTATTCTTTTAATTTCTTTATCAATATTAACATTATTTACAATTCTTAATATTATTTTCAGATATTTCTTGAGGAAGATTTATGAGACGAGGAAAGGGAGAAATACAAAATGGGCTTTCTCTCCCTGTTTCTTCGTCCAGGCGATCGCAGTAGAGCCATAACCCCGTGTTATATTTGGGTAGATTTTTCACAACTGTAATTGATTAATTACAATAGCAATTACTTCGCCAATGGTTCAGCAGCCAATGTCGCCTAATCAAGCCCCCAACGCATCAGCACAACCTGAAAAAATGTATTTACCGCGTACTAGCGAATCCGAGAACCTAAAGAAGATTCGCCACACCGCGTCTCATGTAATGGCAATGGCAGTGCAGAAGCTGTTTCCCAAGGCGCAAGTGACAATAGGCCCCTGGATTGAAAACGGATTTTATTACGACTTTGATAATCCAGAGCCATTCACTGATAAGGATCTCAAAGCCATCTACAAAGAGATGGTGAAGATTATCAATCGGAAATTGCCAGTCATTCGGGAAGAAGTCAGCCGCCAGGAAGCAGAAAAACGTATCCAGGAAATTCAAGAACCTTACAAACTAGAAATCCTGGCAGATATTAAAGAAGAACCAATCACTATTTACCATTTGGGTAATGAGTGGTGGGACTTGTGTGCAGGGCCTCACATCGAAAATACCAGTGAACTCAATCCCAAAGCCATAGAATTAGAAAGTGTGGCGGGTGCTTATTGGCGTGGGGATGAAACTAAAGCCCAGCTACAACGCATATACGCCACTGCATGGGAAACCCCTGAACAATTAGCAGAATACAAGCGACGCAAAGAAGAAGCGTTACGCCGTGACCACCGTAAACTCGGTAAAGAACTCGGATTATTTATCTTTGCTGACCAAGTAGGGCCGGGTTTACCCTTGTGGACACCCAAAGGCACTTTATTACGCAGTATTTTAGAAGACTTTCTCAAGCAAGAACAGATAAAAAGGGGTTATTTGCCCGTAGTTACACCCCACATCGCCAGAGTCGATTTATTTAAAACCTCTGGACACTGGCAAAAATACAAAGAAGATATGTTCCCCCTGATGGCGGAAGATGAAGTGGCGGCTTTACAAGAACAAGGCTTTGTTCTCAAGCCGATGAACTGTCCTTTCCACATTCAAATATATAAGAGTGAGTTACGCTCTTACCGAGAATTGCCCATGCGCTTGGCAGAATTCGGTACTGTTTACCGCTATGAACAATCTGGCGAATTAGGCGGTTTAACCAGGGTACGGGGTTTCACTGTAGATGACTCCCACTTGTTTGTGACTCCAGAACAATTAGACGACGAATTTTTGAATGTTGTTGATTTGATTCTGTCGGTGTTTAAGAGTCTGCAACTGAAGAACTTTAAAGCTAGACTGAGTTTCCGAGATCCGGCTAGTGATAAATACATCGGCTCAGATGAAGTGTGGGATAAAGCCGAAGGTGCAATTCGCCGTGCTGTCCAGCAATTAGGAATGGAACATTTTGAAGGTATTGGCGAGGCGGCGTTTTATGGGCCGAAACTCGACTTTATCTTTAGTGATGCTTTAGAAAGAGAATGGCAATTGGGAACTGTGCAGGTAGATTACAACCTGCCAGAACGGTTTGATTTGGAATATGTGGCTGAAGATGGAAGTCGCAAACGCCCCGTGATGATTCACCGCGCGCCTTTTGGTTCTCTGGAACGACTAATTGGGATTTTAATTGAAGAATATGCGGGAGACTTCCCCCTGTGGTTAGCACCTGTGCAAGCCAGATTGTTACCCGTTGGGGAAGCACAGCTAGACTTCACCAAAGATGTTGCAGCAAAAATGCGCGCTTTGGGTATCCGTGCAGAAGTCGATACTAGCGGCGATCGCCTGGGTAAATTAATTCGCAATGCCGAAAAAGATAAAATACCTGTAATGGCAGTGATCGGTGCTAAGGAAGTAGAAACCAATGCCTTAAGCATTCGCACCCGTGCTTCTGGGGAATTAGGGGCGATCGCAGTCGATGAAGTCTTAGATAAGATGAAAACAGCGATCGCTAACTACGAAAATTTCTAACCATCAGGCGGTAATTGGCATAAGCAAGACTCAACATAGTTTTGCTTATGTCACTTTGCTCGAAATCATGATTTAAACTTCCATGAGTCTTAACCCTTGAAAAGCTTTGCCGAGACGGGGCAAATAAACAAGACAAGGGGAGCTATGAAGCTATTGATTTTACTTCTGTTTAAGTTGGACTTTTAAATACACCTGGTTCTTGCTGTGTGGGTAAGACAGCTAAAATATCAGTTTGAGAACAATATTTCAGGTCTTCGTGACAATCCAAGCGTAACAAACGTTTGCCGTGACTAGCATGGTGGAATAATCCCAGGAGGTTGTTCTGCCATTGGGAGTAGAGCGCGATCGCACTAACCACTTCATCGTTACCAGCCAATTCCTCTGGTGGTAATTGGGATTGCTCAATTACACTATGGGCGATCGCACCTGCACAGGCTGTATCCTCTAGAGAAAAACTGCCTTCCCAACCAGAACCGACAATCCACACTGTTTCCGGTTGCTTGTCTATTAGGTATTGGACAACGGCGGCGCGATTAATAAAGGCGGCTGTCAATACGGTGGGTGAGTGCTGTACTCGTTTTAAAGCACGAGTCCCATTAGTGGTACTAATAAACAAACGTCGTCCTTGCACCAGTTCTGGTGTGCAGTCGAGGGGAGAATTACCTAATTCAAAACCAGCAACTTTTCCTCCGCCACGTTCTCCAGCTCGTAGCCGTTTGTGTGGCGGCCATTGTTCACTCTCAGAGATGAGTTGATCTAAATCACTGAATACTTGCACTGCTTCACCACCTGCTGACAGGACAGTGGCTATAGTGCTAGTAGCTCGCAAAACATCAACTGCGATCGCGCAGTCTGGGGCTTTGTCAGTTGGAGTTAGTTCCGGGGTATGGTATACAAATAGCTTCACGCGCTGGATACACCTGCTCTCAATAACTATTGCCGAGATTACATTCTAATTGCTCGTGATCACCATCATGACACTTAATCTCGGAGTATTTCTTATCGTTAAGCAAGAGTATTGGTTATTCTGTGGTGGGGGACTAGGTATTGGGGATTGGGGATTGGGGATTGGGGAAGAGTAATTTAGAGATATTCTTATTTGATATGACTTTTAAAGATGTTCAGACTGCAAAAAACGGATTTATTGCAGAGAATGGAGTTTTTAAGTATTACACAATAATTTCGGATTGCTATGGCTTGAACCTCATCAGATAATCTGAAAGAAGACAGGGGATAAACTCAAAGGAGATCAGCATAATTTCCTTGACCAAATCCCCAACCTTTCAATTTTGGATTTGGGATTGATGATAGCGTAGCGTTAGCGACGCAGGAGCGTTTTTTGGATTGGATTCAATCTAAAATCCCCAGTCCCCAATCCCCAGTCCCCAGCCCCTAATACCCAGTCCCTATCATGCCCCCTTTACCCGAATATCGTCCCAAACAATTGTCTCTAGGCCCATTAGAAGCAGAAATTTTAAATATTATTTGGGAATTAGGTTCAGTTACAGTCAAAGATGTTCACGATCGCATTTTGGCTGATCCTAACCGCGAGTTAGCTTACACTTCTGTCACCACAGTTTTGCGTCGCCTCACTGATAAAGGTTGGTTAGTCTGTGATAAAAAAGGTAAAGCGTTCTATTGGCGGCCTTTACTGTCGAAGCAGCAAGCTCAGGTAATTAAAGCCCATGAACAATTACAGCAATTTCTGGCTGTGGGTAATCCTGATGTGGTGGCAGCTTTTGCTGATAGTCTGGATGAAGCAGCTAGTGAGCAAATTACGGCGATCGCTAAACGCATTCAAGCAGCACGCCAAGCCAGGGAGGAACAATAATGCACCTACTAATGATTGTCATTACTTTGGTAGTAGCGTTGATATTACGTTGCTCCCAAGTTCATTTCCCAGGTAGTTGGGAAATACGCTGGCGAAGATCGCTGTTTTTGTTCCTATTCCCACCCTTGCTAATTTTCATGACTGCGATCGCCCTATTGTGTATGGGGCCACAAGGTCAAATGGGGGGAATGTACACTGGTTGGTTGAGCTATTCCCTAGCTTTGATGGTTTTGAGCGTTTTTTCAAGTTTGTGCCTCAAATTAGCTTACCAAGGTTGGCGATCGCTACAATCTGCCCGGAATTGTCCCTTGGTGAATTTTGCAGGTAAACCCATTAGACTCTTGAATACACAAGCTTTATTTGCTGGTCAAATTGGTTTTTGGCAGCCAGAATTAGTAGTTAGTCAAGGACTATTAGAAACACTCTCTCCAGACCATGTAGAAAGCGTCCTAGCACACGAACAAGGACATCATCACTACAAAGATACATTTTGGTTTTTCTGGCTGGGTTGGATACGCACCTGTACAGCTTGGCTACCCAACACCGAACCATTATGGCAAGAATTGTTAGTATTGCGAGAACTACGGGCTGATCATTACGCCGTATCTCAAGTAGACCCCTTAGTGCTAGCAGAATCACTGTTATTGGTAGTCAGTAATGGTTCTGCATTTGCTCACTCTGAAATTTGCTGTGCAGCTTTAGGTGATGGTTCTGGGGAACGCTTAGAACAGAGAATTGAAGCTTTACTCACACCAGTCGCCACTACCCCAGAAATGAAATTACCATCTTGGCATACATTTTTCTTAGCATTTGTGCCTTTACTAACTGTGATATTTCACACTTGATAATCGGCGCTCGCTAGATAGTAATTACACGATTTTTTTAATTTTCACTCCCTGTTTATTCAATGAACAGGGATTTTTTATGAGATAAAAAAGGCTGATTTTATTTTTTGAACGCCAAGGTAAGCTAATCAGCATTTAAGGTGCATAAAACCAGGGCTAAAGCCCTTACTACAAGCGAATCAGTCTGGAAAAATGAATGACGATTAGCTTACGCGGAGTTGCGCGCAGCGAAATTTCTGAGCGTCGGCTTCCGGCGATGGGCGAAGCCCCACCTTCGGTGATCAGAACTTTTCAAGACAGAGGTACACAGAGATTTTTTTTAAGATACGTTGCTATAGGAATCAAGGCGGATTCCTATATGTTAATTCTATTGTTTAAAATAAGGCTAAAAATAAAAGATAGTACACAAAAATAGCCTATGATGTTGATATTAGGCTAACTAGCAAAGCAATAAATTTCCACAGAAACATTCAATCAGTAGTAAAATTGCCACACCAAAAAAACTTAGAGCAATTATGGATTGTACGCTGTTTTGCCACAGTGTTGCTTTTTGGTCAAGTTTGTTTACGTTTAATTCAAGGAAAGACTTACTACCGCAAAATAATTGATCATATGGTAACTGCGGGGCCAGCTTCTATATCCCCAGTTTTGTTAGTGAGTGTTTTTTCCGGCATGATTTTTACTATTCAAACTGCTAGAGAATTAGTAAAATTTGGTGCTGTTAGCACTGTAGGCGGTGCGTTTGCTTTAGCGTTTTGTCGAGAATTAGCCCCGATTTTGACAGCGAGTATTATTGCTGGACAAGTGGGTTCTGCTTTTGCGGCGGAAATTGGTGCCATGCGCGTCACAGAACAAATTGACGCGCTATATATGCTTAAAACTAATCCTATTGATTATCTAGTTTTACCCAGAGTTATTGCTTGTTGTTTAATGATGCCTTTTATGATGATTTTTTCATTGGTTATAGGCATCATGGGAGGCATTTTTGCGGCTGCACAATTTTATCAAGTGACCCCAGAAATATTTTTAAATTCAGTCCAAGATTTTTTAGAAACAAAAGATATATTTACTATTTTGCTCAAAGGTTTAATTTTTGGAGCAATAGTTTCAATTAATGGTTGTAGCTGGGGTTTAACAACCAGAGGCGGCGCAAAAGAAGTAGGAGAATCAGCCACAACAGCAGTCGTTACCACCTGGGTAGCAATTTTTATAGCAGATTTTTTCCTATCTTTGACATTATATGGAACCCCAGCGTTGTGATTAGTCAATAGTCATTAGTCATTAGTCATTAGTCATTAGTCATTAGTCATTAGTCATTAGTCATTAGTCATTTCTTCTACCTTGTCTACCTTGTCTAACTTTTCCCCAATGCCCAATGCCCAATGCCCAATGCCCAATGCCCAATGCCCAATGCCCCATTCCCAATGCCCTACCTAAACAGGTACAACAAATTTCTCGCTACCAGCTAAATCGAAAGCGGCGTGAATGACTTGCAAAGCTTGTACACCTTGTTCTTGAGAGACGACACAGCTGATTTTAATCTCTGAGGTAGCAATCATTTGAATATTAATTTGGTGTTTAGCTAGTGCGTCAAACATTTTCGCGGCTACACCTGGTTGTCCTACCATCCCTGCACCAACGATACTGACTTTTGCGATCGCACTATCTAAAATTACATCACCCCATCCCAATTCTGTCGCGGCGGTTGTGAGTAGTTGGAGTGCGCTTTCCCCATCCATACGGGGGACTGTAAAAGCAATATCTCGTCTCGCTACACCATCAATTACCCGACAGCGTTGAGATTGAATGATCATGTCTACGCTGATGTTGTGCTGTGCCAAAATGCCAAACAATTTAGCCGACATTCCTGGACGATCTGGGACTTGCCGAATCGCTAACCGCGCTTGATTTAAATCTAAAGCTACACCACGCACCGGAGGCGCAGTTGGGGACGCTAGGGAAATTGGGGAAGCTGGGGAAGCTACTATTTCAAAAGCTTGACATAATGCCGCTACGGCGCGATCGCCATCACTTGCATCAATTACACAGCTAACTTTCACCTCGCTGGTAGAAATCATTTGGATGTTCACGCCAGCTGAAGCGAGGGTGGCGAACATCTTCGCGGCGACTCCAGGACGGCCAATCATTCCTGCACCGGAAATACTGACTTTGGCAATGTCTTGTTCTACCATCACCTCTGCTTCATCAGTGTTGGGATTAGCGTTACTTCGCAAAGCTGGCGCAATGGCTGAAGCTACTGCTTCGGCGCGCTTTAATATAGGTGTGGTGACTGTAAAGGCAATATCATTACTATTACCTTCATGAATTGATTGAATAATTAAATCTACGTCTACCTGTTGTCGGGAAATTTCCCCAAATAACTTAGCTGCAACCCCTGGTTTATCAGGGACACGCAATAAAGCCACCTTCGCTTGATTACTGTCAAATTCTACAGCATCTACAGGTCTGGCAATTTCCAGATTAATCAGCGATCGCTCTTCATGTGGTGGAGTTGTCACCCATGTCCCAGGGTCATCAGTCCAACTAGACCTCACTACTAACGGTACACAGTAATTCCGCGCGATTTCCACAGCACGGGGATGTAAGACTTTCGCCCCTAAACTGGCGAGTTCCAGCATTTCGTTACAGGTAATTTCCGCCATTAATTGCGCTTCGGGAACTAAGCGGGGGTCTGTAGTTAAAATCCCTGGTACATCGGTATAAATTTCACAAAAGTCTGCTCGCAAAGCTGCCGCTAAAGCTACCGCCGAAGTATCAGAACCACCACGCCCTAAAGTGGTAATTTCTAATTCACCATTACTAGAAATTCCTTGGAAACCAGCAACGACAACAACTTTACCATCATTTAAGTGACGCTGCACCCGTTCGGTTTCAATCTGCAAAATCCTGGCGCGAGTATGTTCAGCTTCCGTGACAATACCTACCTGCGCCCCAGTCATAGAAATAGCTGGCTGTCCAATTTCCTGCAACGCCATACTCAGCAAAGCAATCGTCACTTGCTCCCCTGTGGACAACAGCATATCCATTTCCCGACGGTTGGGATTGCGAGAAATTTCATTGGCTAGCTTAACGAGTCCATCGGTGGTTTTTCCCATTGCCGAAACTACCACCACCAATGAATTGCCAGCTTTGACCGTTTTGTAAACACGCTCGGCAACAGCTTGGATACGTTCGACTGAACCGACAGATGTACCACCGAATTTCTGAACTATAAGCGGCATAACTTTTGTGTAATCTATATCCCTGCGACTTTCTATGCTTCCGCTAAGTTAGGAAGCTGTGCAGTCATCAATAGATACATAGTTTACTAAATAATGAGCAAGCGTACCTCAATTTTTTAAGGACAGGTTAACTTGCAAAAACTACATCCTCATAAAGTGCAATGTATTCTTTTAAACTTTCTAAATCTTGATAAACCGTGAATTTATCACCCCTGTCAAAAACCTCTGTAGAATCAGATAAAACCTCATTTTTTAGATTCTGAGCGATATCAGTTGGCGCGATCCTAACATCTGCCAGTAAGTTAAGAATTGCAACAGAAAAAGCGATCGCTTTTCTACAAAAATAGTCAGGCGATCGCTTCACAAAAATTTAGATAACAGAACTAGAAAGTGCTGAATCTTGAGTGCTAAGTCTGGAGAAAACATCCCAGTCCCCAGTACCCAATCCCCAGTCCCTAACTCTACACATCCTGTTCGCTTAATTCACGAGTGATATGGTCAAAAGGCTCATCAACAAAAGCAGTGTTAGCAACGCCAGCAGCAGCTACTTGTTCTTTCACCAAATCCTTGAGAATCTGTACACCGCGAACCGTGGGAGCAATAGGCACACTCAAAGAGTTGTAAGTTTCTCTGAGACCTTGCAGCACACGCTCGTCTAAAACATTGGTATTACCAGCAACCAGCGCGTATGTAGCGTAGCGCAGGTAGTAGTCCATATCTCGCAAACAAGCTGCGTAACGGCGAGTTGTATAAGCGTTACCACCAGGACGAATCAATTCTGGCAGTTCTTCAAACAACTTAGCACCAGCTTGCTTAACCAGTGCAGCAGCATTGGAGTTAATTGCAGCAGCAGCTTGCACGCGAGCTGTACCACTCTCAAAATAGGATTTCAAGCTATCAATCGCATCCCGGTCAAAATAACGACCAGTTACGTCATAATTCTTAATTAAGGTTGTTACCGCGTCACGCATTCATTCTTCTCCCAATCGTTGCTATCTTGGTTTGATATTTATTTGGCTGCACTTACGCACCAGTAAATTTTTGTGCTATTTAAATATAGATTTGGCACAAAAACCATCTTTCCATTATTTATGGATTCTATGTCAAAGTTGACCCCTCTGAGATTAACTTTCCCCCTTTTGTGCAGATGTCGAAAGAAAGGTTAATATTACCTGTAATCCAGAGAATCTGTAACAAAGGCTACAAAACTCTCTAATGTTGAGAATCTACGATATTTCAGGTGTGTCACAACTTTGTTCCGTTCAGTAGGGTCAGGATGCTTTGGCAAGATTCTGGTTTGACGTTAAGAAATTGGCAGAGAAGGAGTAAAAATGACAACCCCACAAGAAGTCTTGAAACTGATTCAAGACCAAAACATCCAGATGATTGACTTAAAATTCGTCGATACACTCGGCACTTGGCAGCACCTCACTGTGTTCCAAGACCAAATTGACGAAAGTTCATTCTCTGATGGTGTACCCTTCGACGGTTCCAGCATTCGGGGTTGGAAAGGCATCGAAGAATCAGACATGACAATGGTGCTAGATCCTAACACCGCTTGGATCGACCCATT
The DNA here is from genome assembly GCF_050235535.1 of Aliinostoc sp. HNIBRCY26. GTDB lineage: Bacteria > Cyanobacteriota > Cyanobacteriia > Cyanobacteriales > Nostocaceae > Trichormus. The sequence goes on along the minus strand of NZ_CP189852.1, from coordinate 2,432,081 downwards.
CATGGAAGAGCCAACATTAAGTATCATTTGTAGCATCAAAGAACCTCGTACTGGCGAATGGTACAACCGTTGCCCACGGGTTATTGCTCAAAAAGCAATAGACTACTTGGTTTCTACTGGTCTTGGTGACACCGCTTTCTTTGGCCCTGAAGCTGAATTCTTCATTTTCGATGATGTCCGCTTCGACCAAACTGCCAACGAGGGATACTACCACGTAGATTCTATAGAAGGCCGTTGGAATTTCGGTAGAAAAGAAAGCCCCAACCTTGGTTACAAAACTCGCTTCAAAGAAGGTTACTTCCCCGTTTCGCCAACAGATACCTTCCAAGATATGCGGACAGAAATGCTGTTGACGATGGCAAAACTAGGTGTGCCTATTGAAAAGCATCACCATGAAGTAGCCACTGGCGGTCAGTGCGAATTAGGTTTCCGCTTTGGTAAATTAATCGAAGCTGCTGACTGGTTGATGATCTACAAATACGTCATCAAAAACGTAGCTAAGAAATACGGTAGAACCGTAACCTTCATGCCCAAACCTGTGTTTGGTGATAATGGTTCTGGGATGCACACCCACCAGTCTATTTGGAAAGATGGTAAACCTCTGTTTGCCGGTGACAAGTATGCTGGTTTAAGTGACATGGCACTTTACTACATTGGTGGTATTCTTAAGCACGCACCAGCATTGTTAGCTATCACCAACCCCTCCACCAACTCCTACAAGCGTCTAGTACCCGGCTATGAAGCACCGGTAAACCTGGCTTACTCCCAAGGTAATCGTTCCGCTTCTGTACGTATTCCTCTGTCTGGTACTAACCCCAAAGCCAAGCGTTTAGAGTTCCGTTGTCCAGACGCTACCTCTAACCCCTACTTGGCATTTGCAGCGATGCTGTGTGCTGGTATCGATGGTATCAAGAACAAAATCCATCCCGGTGAACCTTTAGATAAAAATATCTATGAACTCTCTCCAGAAGAACTGGCGAAAGTTCCTTCCACCCCCGGTTCTTTAGAATTGGCATTGGAAGCACTGGAGAATGACCACGCCTTCTTGACAGAATCAGGCGTATTCACTGAAGACTTTATCCAAAACTGGATTGATTACAAGCTAGCTAACGAAGTTAAACAGTTACAGTTGCGTCCTCATCCCTATGAGTTCTACCTCTATTACGACGTTTAATTAACATCTGTTGGCAACCTATAATTCCAGAGATCAACTCAGCCACCTTTTAGGGTGGCTTTTTTTGACTATAGGATTCCTATTTGATTTTTGAAAAGAACTCAGTACACTTTGATTCCTTCTTTCCTGTTCCCTGTTCCCTGTTCCCTGTTCCCTACCTACGCAAGTCGTTTCAATAATCCAGTCGGGTTCCTATATAAGCATTTTGTTGGTGATTGACATTAAAAGTCTGTGATTATATGTGCTAGCTTATAATCTCTTTTTATCATTTCCCAATATTTGCCTAAGACTATGAACCATAACAATACATTTTGCTGCTGTACTATGGCACTGGGGAGAAATTACTGCGCGCTAGCATTAGAACTAGCCAAAGACATAGAGAAACATTCCCCTGGACTTTCTTTGGTTGTTTTGACAGATGTTCCTGAATATTTTCAAGAACAAAGTAATGTCTTAGCATTTAAACATCATCAAGTTAGCCTTGGTTGTTACCATGATAAGCGGTTTGTTCTGGAGAAGGCTTTATCGCTGTTTAATTCCTGTTTGTTTATTGATGCAGATATGCGAATACTTGCCCCTATTCCTTTAGACAAACAATGGCAACCAGGCATCACAGCAAAAATTGTCTGGGAAGATATTACTAAACACAATCAAAATCCTTTTGAAATGGGACTTATAGGCAAGATATGCCAAAAATTAAATCTGAGAATAGAGGATATTAGTTTTATCCATGAATGTTTGTTTGTTGTTACACGAGATTCAGGACTGGAACTAGATTTTCTCAAATATTGGGATAAAATAGCACCCTATTTTGAAATTAGAGGTTTTTGTAGAGGCGAAGGACATACAATGGGTTTAGCCGCAGCCAAAGTTGGCTTCCCAATTAGACGAGATGCAATGGATGAGATTGTTTTCTTTAAGGACAAATTAGAGTTGCAGACAATTAAAAATGACCAGTCTAATTTATTAGAGAAAGCTGAATATTTTGAAAAACAACGGACTTTAGAATATCCTCAAATTTCAATTTTCCATAGGTCTTTAAATAAGTTAAGGAAAACTTATTACAATTCGTACAGATTATTAAAACTATTAGCGATCGCAACTACAGACTTTAACTTCTATTATCGTTGACAAAGTTAGCGATCGCACATTATGCCGTTTCCTCGTCTGCTGAGGTACAAATTTATCTGCGCTTTAACTATTGTTATTTGTATTTCACAAGAGTCAGAAAGGCTATAGTGGTTTAGCGATTCAGCGACAATCTTTGCTTTGTCTCCCACTTAGCCACTGATAAATAAAGGAACTAATTCCAACCGAGATTTAAATTAGTTCCTTTGATTGAAATATAGACCATTTTTAAAATCTAGCTCATCGACGCATTACTACGACCGTAAATTGCTCTGGTTGTTGGGTCAATCTTCCCTTGGATGGGATTCCAGTAGTGGGATATTTCTTCAGCAGGAAGACCGAGTTCTTGTGCGGCGCGCATCAACATCGATTGTTGACGATTCTTAACTTGCTGATATTGACGTATCATAATCGCGCGAGATTTTTCTTGAATAGACATAACACAGGCTCCCTATGGATTTAGAAATATTGGATTAATTTGTATTCCTCTCTATTAATCAGATTAGCAAAAATTCTGTAACATAAACTACCAAATAGTGTTTTTGTTATATTTTTTGACATTTGTGTAATTTTGCTGACTAGGTTTTCCGGCTTGAGTTACTGCTAAAATTCATATTTAGTCAAGACTGTAAGAAATACTTATCCATAGCTAGATGATCTAGTCGTTACGTTTGTTTACATAATTTCAGGACAAAATATCAATATTCCATGACTAAATGAAGATTTACTACTACATCAGCCCTTCTTTAGCTGGCTTGAATCAAGTTAAGGTTTATTCTCTTGAGAAAAAATTTAAAATAGGAAATTAGTTTAAAATCCCTATTGTGAAGAAATGTTACGTTCTAACATCCAACACAGTTAAGAAAATTGCCCTGAAATCATGACAGTAGCTTATCCACGGAAATTCCAGAATACATTAAGTGCGCGGGACGTACTCAAGCAGGTAGTGAGCGATCGCGAGATGCACCTGATTACCCTGAACCGTTATCGTTATAATGAGCAGCGTAGCTGTAAAGACCTAACAGACGTAATTGAAAGACTCAACGGTAAACCACCGGAACTGATTCGAGATTTATCCCATCACATCGCTGATGAAGCTCGTCATGCTATGTGGTTAACTGATTTACTAGTAGACTTAGGCGCAAATGTCGGTACACCCCCTGGTTCTTCTTACATAGAAGAATTTGAGAGGCTACTAGACAGTGAACAGTATGATCCTGCTCAAGACCTAGATAGTTTCCTCATTTCTGCTATTGCAGCTATCAATGTCACCGAAAAAAGGGGTTGTGAGTATTTTTCGGCTCATATTTATGCTCTGAAACAAGCACCTCAAACAGCAGAAAATATTAAAATTCGCGAAACCATTGAGAAAATTCTGCCAGAAGAAGCGGGACACGTCCGTTGGGGTAATCGTTGGCTAGCACAGATAGCAGATAAGAGTCCTGAACACCGCCAAAAAGTGGAGCAAGCTAAACGCAAATACGCCGCCATTGAGCAAGCAGCCTTTGAGTCAGGGATGGATATTACTTTGGGTGCGGAACTCAGACGAGTTGCTAACCTAGTGGAAATCGCCAATACAATGCCAGTATGGGAGCGTCCCCAATATTTCATGGAACGCTTGCCACAAACTTTATTAGCACCAAACCTACAATTTACCAGAATTCAAGCGGCACAAAGAGCATGGCAACGTGATCCTGAAGCATTCTTTAATAAGTTTGTCCCAATGTTTATTAATGGTGTGCAGAAAAGAGAAAATCAATCTCAAAGTAGCAAGTAATTAGAATAGGGTAAATAATTAAAATTTTTGGCAGAGGGATAAAGATGATTTGTAGATTTCTTTATCTCCTCTGCCTTTTGATGGAAATTATTTTTTATGTAATTAGGGTTGAAGTTCGTGTAACTCTAATTATTAAAAAAGTTTGTGTAGAAATTGCAAATCGAGCAATTTTCAATTCGGATGACACCCTGGAAATAACACCGAGCCTGATGTATCAATGCTCTGAAGGTTGGTGATGCTGTCAATTAGACTAATTAGTTGTGAATTGGTGATTAAACCAAAATTTTAAAGATTGTCTTCTTGCAAAAGATTCTATTAAAAGAATTCAATAGTGTTGAGTGTGTTTTTTATTGAACAGAAACCGGGAGCGCAAACGCCATAGTGACTGAATACTACACACGGAAGTAGTTATTAAACTGAGACCTCATGATATCTCTTCTGCCACTACCACGGTTAGGTGCAGAATCTTCTGGTTGGTTGCGCTTAGGTTTCTTGTGTAGGGAGACAACATTCTGTGTAGTTGCAAATGAAGCAAAAAAATTGGTGTTTGTCATCTGCGATACATCAAAACTCAGGGAAACAACTACCAAACTGGAGATTAAAAGTGGAACAGCAGCACGCATTTTAAAATTCTCTCTGTGAACTTTCTTATTTACTGCTACTGAGGTTTTTGCAAAGAGTCCGGAAAATTCTAAAAAAAAGTAGTCCTTTTTACTGAAAAAATTTTTAGCTGGGATATAATTCCAGGCTCTCTACTAATAACCAGTTACCAGCTTGATTCAGATGTCCCCAAATAGTGATGCGTTGTTGATGAGTTAATTCTTGCAGTTGCGCGTCTATATGCGATCGCCTGGTAACAAGTTGCCAATTTTGCCCCACATTAGCAGGTGGAGAAGTTATCGTAAAACGGTAATCTTGCTGATTTGCTATTTGGAAAATCCCTGTAAAGCAGTCTGCACTCCGTGTTAATACGAGGTAGGACTCTGAATGATAGTAATTATCGACTGATGAAGAGGGGCAGTCGCCACTATGAGGATAGGCTTGGGGTTCATGGAGATAATGGGTTTGCCATTGCAGCCATTGGGGATGCTGCGGGACAAGATTAAATAAAGGAACAATAGCAGAGGGGGCGTGCTGATCCTGTAATAATGCTTCCTGTAAAGCTTTGATGGGTAAATCCCGTGGCTGACAATTTAACTCTACACACATCGCCGCCGCCATCCCTGCGGCTTGGCCGATACCCAAAACCACAGGCTGTAATCTCGTTGCGCCATTAGCGATGTGAGAGACAGAAATATTTTTTTCACAAACTAATAAACCATCTGTAGTGGCTGGAACGAGACAACGGTAGGGAATAGTAAAGGGTGTGCCAGTCCAGCGTCCTCCCCAACGGATAGATTTTGGTTGTAGTGGTAAGTCAAAACCGGGATAATGATGGTCATTAGCGTAGTTTGCGATCGCAATACTATCAGGGAATAATTCTGCTACTCTACCCCCTGTAATTGGTAGAATTTCTTGTTCTTTCACCGTCGTCACTCCTACCAAGCGTCGGCTCTCTCTATAATAAGGATGCAAAGCAAAAGCCGAATGAATATGAGGAAAAACTTGCTCTGCTAAACCGTAACGTCTACCAAGCTGATTTTGAATAAAATGGGCGAAATTTTGGCTATGCCAACGACATTCCTGTAAAAATTCACTCTTATTTTGTGCTGACTCAATTAATCTTCCTACCCCTTCACCGTAGTCATTACCACAGATAGGCCAGTTAATCATAAATAGATTACCCGGCAAGCGACCATAGTTCAAGAATTTCTCTGCACCGTATTTTTCCCAAGCACCGGCAAACAAAGCAGGCTCATAATTTGGGGCTGGGGGAATTTCTGGTGCAACATCTGCGCCAAAATCTTGCATTAAGACAACCCAAGTCGGCGACTGTACAGGATATTTAGCAGTAATGGCGTTAAATTCAACAGGTGCGCTGGGTTCTTCCCACTCCGACTGTAATTCCCAACCCCAACGGTGAGGTATATCTGCTAAAGCCAGTAAATCTCCTAACTCCGTCCCATCAAGAATCACTTTGGCTTCAACAGTAAAATCTGCAAACCGCACACCAGTAACACAATTATCTTGCTTGAATACCTCTAGGGGTACTTCTCCAGAAATCCATTGCAGATTTGCTAACTCTTTCACCCAATCAGCAAAAATTTCTGCTCCAATACGAGGATCATAACTAAAAAAGCTCACCCAACTGTTATTTAATCCCCCTGGTTGTCGTTGTTGTAATTCTTGTAAAAATGCTCCCCATATTCCTGTTTGAAACGCCACTAATTCATTTCCATCAGGTGCGGATACTCCAGCAGCAGTTAACATTCCTCCCAACCAAGGAAATTCACTCACCAGGATAGTCTTAGCACCGCGACGCGCCGCTTGGATAGCCGCAGCCGTCCCGCCAGTTCCACCACCAACAACTAAGACATCAGTTATATAAGTTTGCTGAACCATAAATAGAAATTTACGTGTGTTTGACCAGGATACATGAGAATTTCCCCTGTTGGAACAGCATTTTATTATTAACTAATGTTTGTCTTAGCTGCTGGTTCAATAATATTGATTGAGCTTAGATTGGAATTTTTTCGTATTTTCACTTAAAAAAATAATTAACTAGCTGGGAATACTAATAAGTGAAGACTATGGTGTATTTTAAATGGAATTATTACTTATTGGCATATGGTTATATTTCTCCATATTTTGCCATAAAATGGGGCATTTTATGGCAGCTAAAATAGTGGGTTTTAATCCCCATTTTGTCAAAATCGGCAGTGGTCAGAGGATATTAGACTTCAAATTTTTAGAATCCAAAATAGAATTTTGTCTGGTTCCCAGTGGTGGTATCACCTATACCTCCAACTTAAGCTTAGAAAACATGAAGCCTAAGTTGATATTTATGTATTTAGCCGGGCCAATGATGAATGGTTTATTGTTTATATTCATTATGGTTTTTGGCAAATACGGCAACCAAATTTTTAATGAATACAATCCAGCAGCTTTTTTAGGTGTATATGAGCTTTTTTTATTTACTGGCAATCTTTTGCCATATGAATCCAATATATACGGAAAAAGTCACCCAACTGATGGTAAACAAGTGTTAGATGCTTTAACTAAAACTAATGAGCAATTTCTTCAGAAGAAGTTAGGTTTAGCCAGATATACAAAAAATGGAGATGATAATGCAACTGAATTTTTTAATAACGATTTAAAAACATTACATATATTATATAAAGCTATGGCAGAATTGCAAAAACGTAATTTTGACCAAGCGATGCAATTATTTGAGCAAATTTTAATGAATGATCATCTCATCATTAGAGATCAACTTTATATCCTTGACATTTTAGTTACGTTTGTGATTGATCATGAACAAACACAATACCTTCAAAAAGCTGATAAATGGTCTGCTCAAGCATTATCACTAGCTAGTGATATTAAAACTATTCAAGGAACTAGAGGAGCGATTTTAATAGAATTAGGTAGATACAGCGAAGGTAAAGAAATGCTTTTACCTTTAACAGAAGAAGGTAATGATCTCACTGATATGGCGTACAGTTGTTGCTATATAGCGAAAGCAGATCATTTCTTAGGTAATGATCATGAGATTAAACATTGGTTAAAGAAAGCTGCCAAAACTGGTACGGCACAGCATATTCTATTAAAAACACAAAAACAACTTAATTGTTTCCTATAAAAATCATTTGATTTGTCAATACTAGAATTCAGTTCGTAGTAAGGACTAAAGTTCTCACTACAAACCTTTAATTATTTACCCTGTTCTACTTATTTCACTGATTATCAGATTCATTGTCTGATGAATTATCTAAAATTTCCATTTTGGTAATTAAAGACTCATCACGAGTTTTACCACAAGGTTCAGCACTTTCACAATCATTGACTTTCACAACTTCATAGGTAGCACGAACTTTTTGATTTAAAAATTGGCTTTCTTCTGCACAAATTTCAAAAGTTGCACCTACATTATGTTCTGTACCATTTTCATCTATTAAAGTGACATAACATTTCAAATCACCATTGACTAACTCTTTCACCGTTCCAACTTCTGGCTGTGAATTCTCAGCTTCCGTGGGACTATCATTAGGTTCACCACTTTCAGGTGTTTCTGTAGCTATGACAGTATTCTCTGGCGTACTACTTTCTTGAGTAGGACTTGGTGTTATTTCTGGTGTTGCTTGAGTGCTAGGAGTCGCCTGTACATTATGATTAATCTCCACATTGCAACCACTAATTGCCAATGTAGAAATTACAGAAATAGCAATAATTAATTTATTCATAAATATTTGTAGGACAAATTATATCTTCTAGATCCGGTTGTCTAGAAAACAAATGATAATGTCAATATATATTTACAAATATTTATTTTAATGATTAAGCAAAACCCTGATTAGATAAAAACAAAAAATCTCAAATTTTTCTCTTTCCTATCTAATCTTGGCATTGCTCAATTCATAGGGAGCAAATGCACCATTTTCTGTGATGATGGCGGTAATTAAATCGGCTGGTGTGACATCAAAAGCAGGGTTATAAAATTCCACTCCAGATGGTGTGAGGATGGTATCACCAACTTGATAAATTTCCTCTGGGTGACGTTCCTCAATGGGAATTTGACTCCCATTCGATAACTCAAAATCAATTGTAGACAGGGGTGCTGCTACAAAAAAAGGAATATTGTGGGCTTTAGCAACGATCGCTAAACTATAAGTGCCTATTTTATTTGCAGTGTCACCATTAGCGGCAATCCGATCTGCACCGACAACCACAGCATGAATTAAACCTCGCTGCATACAATGGGCTGCCATATTATCAGTAATTACAGTTACGGGAATACCTTCTTGCACAGCTTCCCAAGCTGTAAGTTTTGCACCTTGTAAGCGGGGACGGGTTTCATCCGCAAACAACCGCGCTAAACGTCCCTCACGCCAAGCAGAACGCACTACACCCAAAGCTGTACCGTAACCAGCAGTAGCCAAAGCCCCAGCATTACAATGAGTCAGGATTGTCAGCTTTTCGGGTGTTTTGGGTAATACTTGCAACCCATGATCCCCCATCGCCTGACAAGTTTGTACATCTTCCGCGTTAATGGCTTGGGCGGTTTGGAGTAAAACCTGTTTAATGTCTTCTACCGTTCCTGGGGTGGTTTGGGCAGTTTGCAGCATTCGAGTAATCGCCCAAAATAAATTTACAGCCGTAGGACGAGTAGCGCGTAATAAATCAGCAACTTTTTCTAATTGCGTGAGAAATTCTTGGCGATCGCTAGTGACAATTTCCCGCGCCCCTAAATACATCCCGTAAGCCGCAGCCACACCTATGGCTGGCGCACCCCGCACAATCATCGTTTTAATTGCCTTCGCCATATCTTCGCTACGGTGAATTTCCACCACAGCATACTCATTGGGTAAACGGGTTTGGTCAATTAGTATGACTGAATTATTCTGCCAAATGACGGGGTAAATCATAGGTATTGGGGATTGGGGACTGGGGATTGGGGACTGGGTAAGAATTAGGTATTGTCTTCCCCTACACCCTTATACCCTTACACCCTTTCAATGTGGAAAGTAAGCAATAATCATAGCAATTTCTGGGTGATTATGAGCGATCGCTTCTGGTGCTTTACCAAATAGTGCCATGAGTTGGGTTTTGTGTTTGACTCCACCATTTAACAGCAGTAAGTCGTTGGTTTTGAGTAATCGTGAAACTTGTCGGACGAAATTACCTCGCACTTGTTGAATCGGTGTGTCTGGTGGTAGTTCAATATCACGTAAATCGCCTGTTTTCCCCTTGGCTGAGACAACTTGTAATAGTTGAAGAGTGGCTTTGAGTTCTGTGGCTAAACTCTTGGCTAGTTCAATACTTTGGTTAAAAGAATGTTCTCGCGTCTGTTCGGTGGTGAATGCTAAAAATACCCGTTTGGTGTGTTCAATAGGTAAAGGAAAACGCGATACCAATACGGGGACACTACTACGCTGCACAATTCGGTCTATCACACTACCAAATAAGTTTTCTTGATAAGTAGAATAGCCTTTCCAACCGCAAATAATAACGCTAGCTTGTTTTTCTTCCGCTACACGGGCGATACCCTTATCAATAGATTCATCAATTCTCCCAATAGGTTTAACATTCGCCACGGCTGCGTGAGCAATCATTTCTGCTGTGGATAACAGTTGGCTTTGTCTGGTTTTCGCTTCTGGGGAAATGGGGGTATTTTCTTCGATTAAAACATGGAGTGGTAACAGCGTTCCATTTGCTGATTTAGCGAGAATAATCGCTAATTTGAGGAGATTATCTTCTGTACTGGGGTTAGCTACCGGAATTAAAACGCGATCACCTATATGATCATCTGCTAATTTCTGTACACTAACAGCTTCTGGTTTGAGTTTGCGTCCCCATTGATTCGTTACCCAAGGCGAAGCAATACAGGTAACTAGAATCATGGCTATTGTGCCATTCACCGTTAATTCATCGACTAGCTTAATATTATAAGCAACAGTAATCGCTGCTAAGGTTGATGCGGCTTGTGCTACCGATAGCCCAAACATCACCATGATATTGTTAAAATCCATCCCAAATAACTTACCAGCACCCCAAGCAGGTAGATATTTAGCCACAATAGCCACGGCTACCATCACACCAGATACTAACAGCGATCGCGGATCTTTAATCAAAATCCCAGGATTCACCAGCATCCCCACCGAAATCAAAAAGAAGGGAACAAATAAGGTATTACCAATAAATTGAATGCGGTTCATCAACGGACTAAGTTGAGGAATCAGTTGGGTAATAGCTACGCCCGCCAAAAATGCCCCAATAATTGGCTCAATCTGCACCAATTCCGCCCCAAAGGACACCACAAACAAAGTAGCCAAAACAAAGGTAAATTCCGCCCCTTCATCGTGACCAAATCTCTGGAAAAACCACTGACCGATACGGGGTACACCCCATAAAGTCAAAAAGGTGTAGACTATCAAGGCTGGGATCAAAAATAACCAAAAACTCCAAGTTAAACTACCTTGGTGCGCTCTGACTACTACAGCTAACACCAACAGTGCCAAAATATTAGTAATTAAAGTGCCGCCTAACGTAGTAGTCAACACTTGAGAACGCATAATACCTAATTTACTGGCAATGGGTAATGCTAGCAGGGTATGGGAAGCAAAACAGGAAGCCACTAAAATTGCAGGTAAAACCCCATAACCAATACTCATCATGGCTACTGTACCTAATGCCATCGGTACAGCAAAAGTAGCTAGCCCGAAGACTACCGCCTTATCTGCGTTGTATTTCATGTCATCTAAGCTAGTTTCTAAACCAGCCATGAACATGAGAAATAATAAGCCCACAGTGCCTAACAAGACTATGGTACTGTCCCGCGCCAACAATCCCAAGCCATTAGGGCCGACTAACACCCCTGCCAAAATTAAACCTACAATTCCTGGTAGCCGAATTTTCTCAAATAATAGCGGGGCAATTAACATAATCCCCAAAATCATTAAAAATACGGGTACTGGGTCTTTAATGGGTGTGGATAACACGGAAGCTATCTGTACATGAGTTATACCCAGCCAGAAAATTAACTGCATAGTTATTGGGGAGTATATAAGCTGACTCGAATATTAGTACCATTTCAAACAAGCGATCGCATCTCCATTAGAGTCAGCTTTATCTCTATTCGTTCCTCAATTTCTGGCTAAAAATCCCTTTGAGCGACATTACCGTTCAATCACAGCTAATTTTCAACCATCTCAGGGAGGAAAATCATCTGCCAGTTTGTCACAATACTAAAAAAATCTCAAATTTGCAGGGTAAAAAAGTTTGTAGTAAGGACTTTAGTCCTGAAAATTCCAGTATTCTCGCAATTAAGACAGCCCACCCACACATTAAAAATCGCCAACAACGAAAAGAAATCCCAAGCACAGACATAAAAAAACCGCTAAATTGACAAAGCAGTGTCACAAAATTGCCAATCAGCGTTGAAATTTTGATTACAAGATGACGAAAAGCAGAGTAGACAAATTTGCACCCACGCCACTGCTGTTGCAGTTGGCGATGGGAGTATATTAGGCTTGTCGGGAATAGTATTCCACAACCAGCAGTTCGTTAACTTGGAGAGCTACCCATTCGCGTTCAATAACACTGTTTACTTTAGCTTCCAGTTTGTTTTTATCAAACTCCAAATGATTGGGAAGGTTTGCCAAACCGGGATACTGTAAATTCGTTTCCACCAACTTCCGGGATTGCGCTCTGTCTCTGACCGCAATTACTTCTCCAGGACGAATTTGATAGCTGGGGATATTTACTACACGACCGTTAATTGTAACGTGACCATGACTGACCAACTGTCTAGCAGCTGGGATGGTGGGAGCCATACCCAAGCGGAAAACGGTATTATCCAAGCGCATTTCTAGCAATTGCAGTAGCACTTGACCGGTAGAACCGGTTACACGTCTAGCTTTCCGCACATAACGTAGTAACTGTTTTTCGGTTAAACCGTAGTTACAACGGAGTTTTTGTTTTTCTTCTAAACGGACAGCGTATTCAGAACGCTTCTTGCGGTTCTGACCATGCTGACCTGGGGGATAAGCGCGTCTTGCGCTCTTACGAGTTAATCCTGGCAATTCGCCTAAGCGACGTACAATTCTAAGCCGTGGCCCTCTATATCGGGACATGAGTTTCCTTAATCTAATCCTGTTTAAATTTTACCCAGACATACTATTATAAATACTCGCTATTGAGAATTGCAAAAATAATTTTTAGTCAATAGTCAACAGTCAACAGTCATTAGAGAACAGGGAACAGGGAACAGGGAACAGTTTTTCTTATCTCCTCCCTTGTCTCCCTTGTCTCCCTTGTCTCACCAATCCCCAATCCCCAATCCCCAGTCCCCAGTCCCCAGTCCCCAAAATAAAAGATTTTTCTTCCTGTTCTTTGGTTTTGCCTGATTAGCCAAAGATTTGTTGCACATTTGAGTTAGCATAACTTTGAGTGTTCAGACGATCGCAATGTGCAGAACGCAGGTTAGTGGGGGGAAATCCTAAATGGACTGGAAAACTCGTATGATTCGGATGATCGCACCAGTATTAGCTATAGGCGGCTCTGTAGTGATGAGCTTCCCTAGTATGGCTACTACTTATAATGATTATCGCGCCTGTGCAGGCCGACTTTTAGGTGTAGGCGTAAGTGAGCAAGCGGCTTCACAAGCTTGTGCTGAAGCTTTGCGTCCCACAGACTTATCGGCTTGTGTGGTGTTTATTGATCAACGCACGGAAATTAGAGCTAATGATGCCTTAACTACCTGCACCAGAGCCAGACGACCCAAGGAATTAGCTACCTGTGTAGTTTCAGTTAGTAAGAATACTCAAGAAGCAATTAATCCAGATGTGCTGAACTACTGCGGACGCAGTTTACTACCAGTGCGTTTTGCTGAGTGTGTTGTTGGTTTGCGGGCTGAGACGAAGCTTGCACCTAGTCAGGCTTTGAATACTTGTATTAATGGTAGCGATCGCGTGACTGGTTTTGCGCCGACTTCATTTTCACCAGTTCAGCCAAACACACAATCCAATTCCACTTTTGAAGGTCAACCAGTTCCTCAAAGTCCAGGCATCTAAGTTTATACCAATTCGCAATTCGCAATTCGCAATTCGCAATTTAGAAAGTCAGATATCATCTGGGTTTCAAGCTCTGCATCTGTTGCCTAATTTTGGAGAATTGGTATTATAAACTAAATTCTGCGGGAAGTTTTGATCGGATGTTTCCTCCGATCAGAATTTTCTCAGGCTGATTTTGAGGTGAAGATGCAAAAATTGAAAAATCTGCCAAACCCCTGATTTAATAGCTGGGGATCAATCCAAGATGTCAAATCCAAAATCCCAAGATCAAGTCAGCCGAGTGTAGCGAAAAATTCTGACAATTTGATATATTGATTTTGCAGGTTTCTGAGACGAATTCTGCTCGACCAAAATAGTTAAAATTTAAATCTAGCACAGACGATAGCTATCTGCTAGTTCAGCCAATTTATCCCAGAGTCTGAGATCCTGCTTGTTTTGAAGATAGCAAAATCTCATTTATAGCTGCTATGCAGATGCTCGTTTGTGATGTTAAAGAACGTTTTTGTGGTGTTACTGATTGTTAGGTTGGTTGTACAAATCACTGTTTTTGATTTGTGATTAATCTTCTTTTCTGCCAAATACCATCTGTAAAATCATGGGGATACCTCCAGATTGATGATATTTGTCTGCCCAAGCTCGGATGATTTCATCTAATTCCTGCATGGCTTCTTCCCATCTTTCGGGCGGAATATCTAATTCCTCTAAAGCACGCATGGCGTTTGGTCTTCTTTCTGCCCAATCTTTCATCATCCGAAAATATCGGGCAGTATCTTCTACCATGATGTATGTACGCTCTTGGTCGTCAGCTGGAGCATAAAAGGGACGAGTCAGGGCGTAAAAAGGCATTCCCCAAGGTGAATCGATTCGTGTCACCGTGCCTGAGTAGAGCAGACGACGTTTGATATGCTCTCCTAAGGCCTCACTCAAAGGCATTTGATGTTCTGGTGGCAAGTCTTCTTGCGATCGCTTATGGAGAAATTCGATTAATTCGACAAACTCAAATGATGTGACTAACTGAGCATCGGGTAAATTACTGGGTAATTTCTGCTCAATTTGTTTCTTTTCTTCACTGGTTAAACTCGTCCCCGGAATTCTGGATCTACCAGGATGCCAAGGAAACTTCTCCATCCAAACATAGGGAAACTGAATCAGATAGCGGGGTTCTTGTGTACCCAACATCTTTAACAGTTTGCCTTCCATTAAAGCCTGTCTGACTTCCTCAACGATAATTTTGACTCGTTTCGGTTCTAGATGATGCAAATGGCCTGTCATCCGTAGATTTTGACCTTGCTCTAGATAAGTCATATAAATCGCACACTTAGCGGCGGTAGCTGCTGCATCTAAGAATGCGCCGTGTCTATGCCCACTTGTCCGCATGGCACTAAATGCCAGGTATAGCATGATCTGATCCATCGCGCTGGGGCCAAGACGTTTGATCAGATCGATATCGTTACTCATAAATTACAAATAGTTGAATACACACTAAGTTAGTTTAAAAAAGTAATTGCAATACACCTAATGGCAGGTGTTCTCACCGCGCCAGAATGTATATTATGGGTTTCGTAACTAATAATTTGTATTCAAATTACCCATTCCTCCATACTGTGGTTCGGTAAGAGTAGTAATCGTGAGACTACGAGAGTTATTTCTGTATCTTACCGAAAAATAGCGATTTAACTGCCAGAATTTACCCATGATATCTTTGTCAGGCACTAACGAACTATATAATATATGGTTCTAATAAGTAACCTACAAGGACTTTCTGCTATATCCGGATTTTCTGTTGCCCTTTATTTAGTAACTCTGTGTAACAATTATTTCCAACAACTTTGGCTATCTACCAAGTTTGGAAGATAGCTTAATTGAATATATTTACTGGAGTTACCGTTCCAGAACGTTTCAGGTTGTCAGTGACGTGCGGACTCTGGAAAAACTTGCTAATCGGTATATTCTCAGAGACAACAAGGAGTAGTTACTCTCAAAGAGTCACTTGGCAACCTACTGAACGTCTAAAAAGTAGGGCGATTTTTCTTACCATGAAATGCGGCATCCCTGCTGATTGGTAGCAAGTGAGTTACTTGCATAGAGGGAAAGTCACAGATACTTGATTAGGTAGAGCTTTCGACTGTCGCCATACGGTTTATTTGCTCACAACATAATATTCTATCTTCAGATATCATGGCATTAAAATTATGTGAATTAATTTATTTTTAATCTTTTATTTTTTAATATTTAAACTGGGTCAGCACTAGATAAGGATTTGCTAAATCCAATTATCAAAGTTTAATGACATTGAGATTTATGGGACTATGATAATACTAAAAAGTAAGAATGTTAACTGGCCTGACTTAGTTGGTAATTTCTCAATAGCGACATGAGTAGAATGCTATGTCATGCCACAGCTTTAGCTTCTGCTCCAGGTTTTTGGTTTCCATCTAATTAACCAGTTTCTCCATCAATGGTATAAATTCTTTGGTTAAAGATGAACACTAAGAATTTTAGGCATCATGTTGGGAATTTTAGGTCGCTAAAATGATATGACATTTCTGGTATCAAAATTTATGGATTAGCACAATAGTTAATACCAGAGAATTAGTTTTCTGTCCCAGAGGACGGGTTAGGATTTCGCACTTTACCAAAGCTAAAGGCTGCTGCTCCAAAAGTGACAAATAACACGCCCAAAACTTGGACAATGTTGAGTGTTTCTTGGAGGACTAAGCCAGCAAAAATCACGGTCAAAATCGGTACACCAGCACCAATAACTGCCGATCGCGGCGCGCCTAACTTACCGACCCCCAGATGATTGCACACATAGCCAACGAGCGTCAAGACTCCTAAAATCGCTGCACTTAAAACTATTTCTAGTACCTTAGAGGGATCAACGGCAAGACTCCAATTACTGGGTAAAGGCAACATTAAAAAGATGAAACTCAAAACCAACATGGTGGCGAAATTAACAAATGTCAAAGAGACGGGATGTATTTTAGTGGCACAAGCTCTAGTTAAGAGTAAATAACAAGCAAAAGCTACTCCAGCTAAGATTGCCGTGATCCCTCCTAGTAAATTATTGTTATTCATCCCGCTAGCAATGAAAGCACCGCCAAACACCAGTAATTCTCCGCCAAAGATTGCACCTAAAGCGGTAGTGCGGAAACCACTGGGGCGATCGCGCAACAGAAACCAAGATAAAATGCTGACAATGACGGGATAAATAAAGAATAGTGCGATCGCTGTCCCCGTAGCGACTTGGCCAATGGCGAAGTAAATCAAAACCTGGGATAAAAACAAAAAGCAACCACTAGCGATAATTAATTGCAAACCGCTTTGTCGCCTACTGCGGGGAGAACCAGAGTTTTTCCCGAAAGATTGCTTGAGGGTTTGTAAGTCCTCCCAGACTTGGGGGTGCATCATAGGAGCTAACAGCATCATCAATGGTACTACCACCATCAAGCGCAAAGTGAGAATTAACATAATATTTCCCACTGTCGGCGCAATTAAGCCAGCAATTTCCAAGACAGCCGAGGTTTGAGAGGTTTTATAAAACATCCCCTTGATAGCAACGTTGTACAGTGATGACATCACAGCCGACGCAACTATTAGTAAAAAGCCAATCTGAACTGTAGATAAATTAGAAGAACGACGGGATCTAGTTGGAGGCGGCGAAGATACCCGTTTTGATGATGGTCTAACTACTGGAGCCGGATTTTCCTTAGCTGGAACATCTGTTTGCAGTACAGAAATCGGTTCTTGAGCCTTTTCCTGATTGGATGGGGGTTTGGGTTGAGTGACTGCAACGGGTTCTGGCAGTTTTTCTGGCGGTGGGGATGTAATCTGAGTCTCAGGTATTGACGGCTGCAACACAGAAATCGGTTCTGGTGGCTGCAAAGATGAAATTTCTGTAGGGGTGATCTCTGGTACAGAGATTTCTGGCTGCAAC
Source organism: Aliinostoc sp. HNIBRCY26 (assembly GCF_050235535.1). Classification (GTDB taxonomy): domain Bacteria; phylum Cyanobacteriota; class Cyanobacteriia; order Cyanobacteriales; family Nostocaceae; genus Trichormus. The sequence goes on along the minus strand of NZ_CP189852.1, from coordinate 2,414,394 downwards.
ACAGAAATCGGTTCTGGTGGAGATTTGACTTCGCTGGGTGGTGTAACTGTCGATTTAACAGGTTGTTGTGCAGGTGGAGGAATAATAAATGGTGCGGAGGGAGCAGTTACAGATTGTTGCGGTTCTATCGGTTGGGAAGAAACCTGCTCTACTGTTTGAGAAGTTTGTAAAGCTGTATTTGATGGAACTTCCGCAGGTTGGATGACTGTGGGAGGAGATAAGTTAACGACAGGATTCGCATTAGAAGATGGGACTTCCGCAGGTTGTATGACTGTAGGTAGTGATGATTTAACAGCTAGTTGTGAAGCTTCTTGAATAGTCTGGCTGAGTTCATTACGCAGCTGATTAATAAAGTCTTCTAGAATAGTTTCCCCTTGCTGCTGCTGATTGTACATCCGCGACAACTGTTGGGAGAGATTATTTTGATAATTTTTGAGTTCTTGTTGTAAGGAATTAAAAGTGATGGTGAGGTTATCGTCTAGATTACCCAGCATTTTTTCTGCTTGCTCTAAGTTGTTATTCTCAGAATTCACCACTTGAGCCGACTTGAGCGCAGCAATTTGACTTTCGGTTTGGCTAGCTATCTTCGCTAAAGAAGATTGTAGTTGAGAACAAATGTGTTTAGCTAGAGCTTCTGACAGCTGCCGGATTAACACCTGCTGTTCTGTAATCCTTCTAACTTCTTGTAAATGTTCTTTTTCTTCAATTAATTGGTTAATTTCCTCAGATAAACGCTCTTTTTCGCCTTGCAATCTTTTAATTTCATCTTGCAAGGATTTAAGTAAACTTTGTTGGATACTTTCTAAATCCTCAACGACAGCCCACAGAGCTGATTCTGCGGCTCTGGATATGTCGCCTCTGACTCTTGGGTTGTCTGGTCGCTTCTCAAATCGCCCCATTAGTTTCTAACCTCTATACACCTTGACGATAAAGCTGCTTCCTGTCAAATTGCGTGGTGCTAATACTAAGTTTCTGGTATTTTGTCAAATTAAAGAGAAAATCTTAACAGGACTTACGGATATCAACGCCATTTTGTCATGCTTACCCCAGTATTGGCAAAGCATACTATTTGACCCTCCGAATTTTAGATTTTAGGTTTTGGATTTTTCCTTGTGGTTCAAGCCGGATTCCTGTTGGTAGCAAAAATCCCAAGTCCCCAAGCTGTCACCCCAGAGTGGATGCAATCATTCCAAAACCTTAAATCTCAAATCCCAAGTTGGTTAACTCACAGCTTATTTATACTGTGTCTGTTTTCAGATCACAGAATAATTTGTCACTCATCAGTCTGATTTCTTGTTCAGTTTGCCTCAGTAAGATTTTTGCAGAAGAAAATTTTTGACTCACTATCAATAATTGTGTTGTTTTTAGCAATAGGGATTACTAGGTGTTTGCCAATATATTACCGATTACTCAATAAATACTAGGGTTTTAAAGTTACCTGTAACTTTTTATAGAATGTAGTTTGTATAACAGTTTATCTTTTCGGTTAAGGAAGAAATTAAAATCATTTCCTTAAGAAGTATTGTAATTAATTAGCTGCCATTTTGCCAAAATACATTCTAGTATTCATGCTAAAAGCAGATCACAACCGGAAAATCTGCAAAAATATTAATTTAAATTCATAAAAATAGTTGATATTAAAAAACAATCATCCTGGCAATACTAAAGATTACGGCACTGATAACTGCACTTAGAGGTACAGTTACTACCCAAGCTGTGGCTATGCCCTTGAGTGTTTCAAACTTCACTGATTTGATATCTTGCACAAGACCGATCCCCACGACACCACCGACGAGGGCGTGAGAAGTGGAAACAGGTAAACCCAGACGAGACGCAATGAGAATAGTAGTAGCGGTGGCGAGTTCAGCGCAGAATCCACTACTAGGTTGTAGGGCAATGATATTCTCGCCAATAGTCGCAATTACGTTTTTTCCCCAAACAGCCAGACCACCAACTATTCCCACACCACCGAGAATTAAAATCCACAGAGGAATATTAATAGCATTGGTGGGTACTTGACCAGTGCGAACAATATAAACGATCGCCACTACAGGCGCGATCGCATTTCCCACATCATTAGAACCATGTGCAAAGGCGACAAAGCAGGCACTTAAGACTTGAAAGCGAGCGAAAATGGTTTCTAGGGGATTGGGGATTGGGGATTGGGGACTGGGGATTGGGGTATTTAATTTTGAATTTTGAATTTTGAATTTTGAATTGATTTGCTCCTGCCCCCTGCCCCCTGCCTTCTCAAGCTGTCGCCAACTTACAAAAGTCAATACAACGGCGGCTAATGCACCTATGACTAGGGTGATATCGTGGGGGGGAAGGTGGATGCCGAATTGGGAAGTTAAAAAATTGTTGATGGGTGGAGTGACGGGAGGTAGAACAATTACGCCAAATACACCGATGAGGACTGTACTTAGCCAGGGAACCCACTCTTGTAGTTGTTTGATTTGATGAGGTTGATCCAAAATCCAGTTTTTGATTTGACTATAGAATAAAGCGGCGATCGCTCCACTGATAACTGGTGTCAAAATCCAACCAATAGTAATTGTGCCGATAGTTGACCAATCAATTGCCTCTACGCCTAAAGCTACCCAACTAAAACCTGCGATCGCACCGACGACTGCATGGGAGGAAGATACAGGTAAGCCCTTGGCTGTGGCAATTTGCAGCCAAACCCCACAAGAAATTAACACTGTCACCATACCAATGGCTAAAACTTGGGGTGTAGCGGCAAATAAATCAGGATTGGCTACTTTGGTTGCGAGGGTAGCTGTCACTTGATGACCAAATAAAACTGCACCAGTGAATTCTAAAACCCCAGCAATAATGAGTGCCTGCTTGAGAGTAATTGCCTTAGAACCTACGGAAGTTCCCATTGCGTTAGCAACGTCATTTGCTCCGAGATTCCAGGCTACATACAAAGCTAGTAGGGCTACTATCAGTAATGTAATCGGTATTTCCATAGAGGGGGAGAGGGGGAAGACCCTGAATCAATTCAAAATTCAAAATTCAAAATTCAAGAAATTAGGAAGGGACAAAGGAAGAAAGTTTTTTAACCCAGTCCCCAGTCCCTAGTCCCCAGTCCCCAATTTATGGATAAATGAGGATTTTATAAGTTTCTGCCGTAGGGGCGATCGCTTGGTCTACGGCGGCTGATAAATCTTTTAAGGGGTAGCGATCGCTGATGAGGGCTTTTACATCTATGCGACGATTAAATACGATGTCGGCGGAGAGATTTTGCAGGCGGTAGGAGGAACTATAGCTACCCATTAAATCGATTTCTCGACGGTAGAGAATGTTGGGGTTAATGGGAATCTCTACTTCGTCGGGAAATTCGGCGAAAAATAGGATTTTACCGCCTTTACGGGTACAGTCCAGGGCTTGAAAGAAGGCTTTATCACTGGGGACGGCTAACAATGTGACATCAACGCCTAGTCCACCAGTCAGGGCATGAATTTTGGCTGCTAAATCGGGATCACGGGCATCAAAGGCGGCTTCTGCACCGACATTGATGGCTTTTTCGATTCTAGAGGGTAATAAATCGGTGGCGATCGCTTTTGCCCCGAAATACTTCACCAGCATGATAAACATTAAGCCAATTGGCCCTGCGCCGGTCACTAATACCGTTTGTCCTGGGGCAATTTGGGCTTTTTTCACTGCCTTTAAACAGCAGTTGGTAGGTTCAACAAAACTGGCTTCCTCAAAACTGATATCTTCGGGGATCGGAATTAATCCACCATTCTGCACGATATGACCAGGAACTTTTACATACTCAGCAAAGCCACCGCCACTGGCGTTAAATCCTGCTGTTGTGGAAATGTTTTTATAGACATCACACATAGAAAAGTTATCATTCATGCAGTAGGCACAACGCATACAGGGGATATGGTGCATTACTGCTACCCGTTGTCCTACCTGCCAACCTAACACCTGTGAACCCACTGCGGCGATGATTCCGGCGGTTTCATGGCCAAAGATGCGCGGTGGTTCATAGAGAGGATAACGAATTTTTTTAATATCTGACTGACATAAGCCAACTACTTGCACCTGTACCAAGACTTCATCTGGTTCGAGACTGGGTACGGGGATTTCTTCGTAGGAGAGTTGATTTACACCTCTAAATACCTGTGCTTTCACGTTGGTTTTTCACCGCTCAACGTTACTAGATTTAACATTAGTCGTCTACGTTCTGCTACAAGGTTTCAGATTTATAAGACAAAACATTACTCACAAAACCTGGTACTTCTCTAGCTAATAGGTCAAGTAATACGTTGAAATTCATAGGTGGTTTTTTGAGACTTTGAGATTGTCTTTGCAGCACTTTCACCATTTTGTCTGAATCGGAATTGTACAAATTAGTCAAAAACTCATCTGGAGATTGCGCTTGTATACTCCAAGGAGCTAGATCCTGATTCTGAAAATGCTTAAGATTGGAAGTCACAATAATATTAGCCTGAGCGACTACAGCAGTAGCAAGTACATGGCGATCGCCGGGATGATTGGTCATGACTTCGATGAGTTCATCCGTTACAGCAACCATTGCATCAGGAAAAGCAGTTTTTATTTTTGTCTCCAGTCTTTTTGAGTTTTCTAGTGACATTCTTCCTGTAGCCACAAGATTACGAGTTGCACCGTCCAGAATTTCTTGCGACCAAAAGGGGGAATAAAATCCAATACGGTTCAGTTAAGGTGGTGAGAGTTAATTTCTCAATTTTTGCTCTGCCTATTAGACAATGAGCAAGAGTTGGGGGATTCTCCCCCAAGCCCCCGATTGGGGGACGGTTGCGTCCCCCAAACCCCCTCCAAAATCATTTTTTCGTTTTTTGTTGAGTGATCATTTGCTGGCTTGGTTGAAATTTATTTTTCTTATCTGAACCGTATTGGAATAAAATCCAGCTTCAGACGCACATAGTAAAGTGTCCCGTAGATACATGGGGAAAAGTACGCATGAGTCTAGCACAGCACGTAGCATTTCTTTTTTTAACTGAGATGTTCAAATAGAATCTATCTAATTCACCCATAGTTAGCAAAATTCTACTCATAAAAGCCTAGTTCTTGGCTTTCTGCAATTAATTCATCCAGTAGTTGTCTGCGCTTAGTATCTCGCTCTTGTTTGTACTTCATTAAATCCTCAAACCGCACACGCCTATGTGTTCCTACCTTGAGGTAAGGAATATCACCTTGTTCTAGTAACTTAATTAGATAAGTGCGGGAAACATTAAGCAAATCAGCAGCTTGTTGGGTTGTCAGTTCTGTATTTTGCGGAACTATAAATATGGCTTGATCAGATGCGATCGCCTGAACTACTTGATGCAAAACCTGATAAATTGAGTCAGGAATGACCTTTTCATCTCCATTTGCATCCACTAGTTTGAGATGTGAACCCGCTTGTTGTAGTATACGAACAATTTCTTTGAGGGCTTGATATTCTGCTTCTTGACCTGTAAATGCTTCTACAGATAGGGTTTTTCCTGGAATAGTTGTATTCATATACAGCAATAATTAACGATGTTCTTAAATTTTAATACTACACAAACGCCATATCCGAAACAGATTAACTATTTTAATTGTTTACGAGATAGTAAAAGCTTTGCATATCTAGGAGTGGGGTTAAAATACAAACATTCTGCTGTGCGAATTGCCTAATATGTTGGGTCAGTTACTCGATGGACGCTATAAAATCACCAAAGTTTTAGGGGCTGGGGGTTTCGGACAAACCTTTATCTCGGAAGACACGAAGCTTTATGACAGTCTTTGCGTAGTCAAACAACTTAAACCAATGGCAACTGATCCCATGACATTACAGGTTGCTAGGCGGTTATTTCAATCAGAAGCACAATTACTACACAAGTTAGGGACTCATGACCAAATTCCCCAACTATTGGCGCATTTTGAACAAAACGAAGAATTTTTCCTCGTACAGCAATTTATTGATGGTCATCCCTTGAGTGATGAACTGACATCTGGTAAACAGTTCAATGAAGCATATACCGTTTCCCTGCTGCAAGATATTCTGCAACCACTGGCTTTTGTCCACCAAAATCAAGTCATTCACCGCGATATCAAACCGCCAAACCTGATTCGCCGCAATAGTGACGGCAAAGTTGTGCTAATTGATTTTGGGGCGGTAAAACAAATCAGCACGCAGATGGTAACTGGTGAAGGTGTAACTAAAATGACTGTGGGTATTGGGACTGCTGGTTATATGCCCAGCGAACAGAGTCGGGGTAGTCCCAGGTTAAGCAGCGATGTGTATGCTGTGGGGATCATTGGTATTCAAGCTTTAACGGGATTATTACCCTACCAGATGGAAGAAGATATCCAAACGGCGGAAATTCGGTGGCGACACTTAGTAAATGTGAGTCCAGCTTTAGCGGATTTGTTAGATACAATGGTGCGCTATGACTTTCGGCAACGCTACCCATCGGCGGTGGAAGCTTTAGCCGCAATACGACAGTTGGGGAATGGGGCTTATGCACCTACACAACTACCAACTAATCCTGGATACACACTAACGTTTCCTGGTAATCCTTCCCCACAACAACCAATTAATACTGAACCTCCCCTGTATTCACCTCCGCCTCCTGTTCCCCTGCAATATCGTCAAGAGATTCCCCAACCGTCTACGCCTGGTGCAGCTGCTGTTCCTAAAGACAGTCCCAAGGTAGGGATAGGCTTTTATTTGCAATGGGTACTAGTGAATGTTTTAGGTTTATTCGGAGGGATGATTCTTGGCGTGATCGCTCAAATGACTGTACAACCTTTTGGCTCACTCTTGAGTTATCAAGCAGTAGCCGCAACGATGGGTTTGACTATGGGGTTCATGCAATTGTTAGTCCTGCGGCGACGCATCCCCATTTCAGAAAAATGGTGGTTATTAGGAACTACATTAGGTACTTGCATTGCTGTTTTGATCACTGGCTCTTTCCCTGAATATTCCCTACTGTGGGTAGGCCCTATTGTGGGGATCATTCAATGGTGGCTACTGCGACAATATGTTGAGCAAGCAGGTTGGTGGATTTTAGTAAATACTCTCTGGGGTTGGTTTGGTGGGATTCTTTCAGGAGCAGTATTAGTTTTGCTATTAAAAAATCCCAAGGACAATAATTAAATATAGCCAGATGCAAGTTTACCTCTAATATGAATGTGTATCTAGAGGCAGTGGATAGTTAATATGAAATTCCAGTTAATTTAGTGGTAAAAGTCTATCTCCGGTTTTGGGATCAAAGACAAATAACTGATGTAAATCGAGTTGTAAATGTAAGCGATCGCCTGGATTTAACCGCACATCACCCTCAACCTGAATACTCAGTAATGTTGTCGTATCAGGTAAACCAGCACGGACTAAGGTTTCCCTACCTAAAGGTTCTACCACCTTCACTTCGACTAACAGTCCTGAGTCATCACTGATAGTCATGTATTCTGGACGAATACCTAAATCAATACTTTGTCCCTGGGGAATCTGCAATTTATCTTGAATAAATGCAGGAATTTCTATTAATTGTCCACTGACATCAAAACAATTATTTTTATAAATTGCGGGTAAAATATTCATCGGTGGACTACCTAAAAAAGTTGCCACCATCCGATTAGCCGGACGAGCATAAATAGTCTGAGGCTCACCAATTTGCTGAATTCTTCCCCGATTGAGTACCACAATTTTGTCAGCTAAAGTCATAGCTTCGACTTGATCATGGGTGACGTAAACTGTGGTGATCCCAAATTTTTGATGTAGCTGTTTTAATTCGGCTCTGGTATCGTCTCGCAGTTGAGCATCTAAATTAGACAGTGGTTCATCTAATAAAAATACCTGTGGTTCACGGGCGATCGCTCTCCCTAATGCTACCCGTTGTTGTTGTCCTCCAGAGAGTTGCTTGGGTTTACGTTCTAATAGTGGTTCTAAAGAGAGCGATCGCGCTACACTCACTACTCTATCTTGAATGATTTTCTTGTCAACTTTCCGCATTTTCAGCCCAAAGGCGATGTTTTCCGCCACCGTCATGTGCGGATACAGTGCGTAATTTTGAAACACCATCGCCACATCTCGCGCTCTAGCTGGGACATTATTCACCAACTGATCGCCAATATAAAGTTTGCCAGATGTGGCTGTTTCTAAGCCTGCGATCGTCCGTAAAATTGTAGACTTCCCACACCCAGAAGGGCCGACTAACACCCAAAATTCACCATCGGGAATTTCAAAAGAAATATCCTCAATGGCGGTGACGTTGTTAAATCTACGCTTGATATCTTCTAAAACAACTTTTGCCATGATGCAATTTGATATTTGGAATTAGCTATGACTAAGGTAATTGTCCCCTTGAAATTAATTTAGTAAGGCAATAAACTCCTCTCTTGTCAATTCAACATCGCGTAGTATTTTTCTGAGTAAACCTTTACCAATTGTTTTACCAGGATGAACAGAAATAGTTACTAAGCGTCCATCCTCATTTTCCATCTGGACATGACTACCTTTCTGACGTACTACTTGAAAACCAATTTTCTCAAGAGTTTTTATCACCTCCGTTCCTGTTAATATAGGCATTTTCGGCATTAAACTACTACCTTTTGTATACCAATAAATTCAGGCATAACTTCATTACTTTCAGCTTGTAAACACAGTTCAATTACCTCTTTAATATTCGTCATTAATTCATCAATGGTTTCTCCTTGGCTGTAACAGGCTTTGAGTTGTGGTACTTCTCCGATATAGTAACCGTCTTCATCGCGTTCAATAATTACGTAAAATTCTCGCTTGGCAGTATTGTGCATAATCAACTCGATTTTTGCTGAATTACTTAGACCATGCAGGATGAGCGAATAACGAAGCAATGACACGCACTCCCCGCAATTGATTAGATAGTGGTAAATGACCTCTAGGCGCGCTTAAATCCCAAGTAAATTCATTGGGGTATCTTGTCCAATTATTGCCGCTTTTCCAGCCAATTTTAGTCCAGAGATTGTCCCAGTTTTTACCCAGACTCAACCAGAGTTCGCGCTGGACTGAAAACCCGAATTTTCCTTCAGAATGAACGACCCACAGATTATTGATAGTGTGTAAATCTACAGAGGGAAAACTATCTACTTCAGTAAAATATAACCATTTTCTCTGCACTGCCTTCTCCCCTGCCAATTCACACATTTTTTGAATTGTCATCAGATCAGCTGCTTGAAAATCTTGAGCAGCAAGTAATTGTTGCAAAGAATTGTAATTCACACCTGCATCTGATTTTAGAGGTACAATGCCTTCAGGAAAGTGATTTTGGAGAAACTCCTGGATTTGGGGTGCATCGCAGTTGTAAAGGAAATGGTAAGCTTTACCATCAATCCAAGTTGCTGGGCGATCGCGACGTTGCAATAAAAACTCCATTAACACATTCAATCCCTCATTACCCAAAGCAGCTAATTGTGGGATGATCTGTTGTTGGACTTGGATAGACCCAGCGATTAACTTTTCTCTTAGGGAATCAATCTCATTACCAGTGCTTGATACAATCATTGGGTCTGTCATGCTGTTACTCATGTTAATGGAAGCGTGAAAAAGCAATTGGCTATCTAGCTTTAATCTATTCAAGCAGTGATAGCGAAAAGTAGTTTACTATTTTTGATCGTACAAAATTGCGACAGTTTCACTGCAACCTGTACTGGAATCCCTAAATGCTGTACAAGGGAAATAGGGGGAAAGTCTGCTCATCGACAAGATAGGGGTGTAAGGGTGTAGGGGTTTAAGGGTGTAAGGGAGGACAAGGAAGAAGTTTTCCTAATCCCCAATCCCCAGTCCCCAATCCCCAATATCTACAGTAAAATTTGCAAGCCTAAACAAAAAGAATCTTCTCGCCGGCGGCGTATCTTTGTGGAGTGTGTGAAGTATGTACGAAAAGATTAACCCCCCTACAACTGGTGCAAAAATCACCTTCAAAAATGGTGAGCCTGTTGTACCAGACAATCCCATTATCCCCTTTATTCGCGGAGATGGGACGGGTATTGATATTTGGCCAGCCACCCAAAAGGTACTAGATGCGGCGGTAGCTAAAGCATATCAGGGTAAACGTCAAATTAGTTGGTTTAAGGTTTACGCTGGTGATGAAGCCTGCGATTTATACGGCACTTATCAGTATTTACCGGAAGATACTCTCACCGCTATTAGGGAGTATGGTGTGGCGATTAAAGGCCCTTTGACTACTCCTGTGGGTGGTGGGATTCGGTCTTTGAATGTGGCACTCAGACAAATTTTTGACTTGTATGCTTGTGTGCGTCCTTGTCGGTATTACGCTGGTACGCCATCGCCCCACAAAAACCCCGAAAAGCTGGATGTGATTGTTTATCGGGAAAATACAGAGGATATTTATTTGGGGATTGAGTGGAAGCAAGGTAGCGAAATCGGCGATCGCTTAATCTCTATCCTCAACAAAGAACTCATCCCCGCCACCCCAGAACACGGGAAAAAGCAAATTCCCCTCGATGCTGGTATCGGGATTAAACCCATCAGTAAAACCGGTTCACAGCGTCTTGTGCGTCGCGCCATCAAACACGCTTTGACATTACCCAAACACAAGCAGCAGGTAACACTGGTGCATAAGGGTAACATCATGAAGTACACCGAAGGCGCGTTTCGGGATTGGGGTTATGAACTAGCTACCACCGAATTCCGTCAAGAGTGCGTCACTGAACGGGAATCTTGGATTCTCAGCAACAAAGAGAAAAATCCCAATATTTCCTTAGAAGAAAACGCCCGTCTGATTGATCCTGGTTTTGATGCCCTGACCCAAGAGAAGAAAGCGCAAATTGTCAAGGAAGTGGAAACAGTTCTTAACTCAATTTGGTCAAGTCACGGGAATGGGAAGTGGAAAGAAAAAATCATGGTCAATGACCGGATTGCTGACAGCATCTTTCAACAAATCCAAACCAGACCAGATGAGTATTCGATTCTGGCGACAATGAACTTAAACGGTGATTATTTGTCTGATGCGGCGGCTGCAATTGTTGGCGGCTTAGGAATGGGGCCTGGCGCGAATATTGGCGATGCTTGCGCCGTTTTTGAAGCTACCCACGGGACAGCACCCAAACACGCCGGATTAGACAAAATTAACCCAGGTTCGGTGATTTTATCGGGTGTGATGATGCTGGAATATTTGGGTTGGCAAGAAGCCGCAGACCTGATTAAGAAAGGTTTAGGGGATGCGATCGCTAACAGTCAAGTCACTTACGATTTAGCCAGGTTACTTGAACCAGCCGTAGAACCACTCAAATGTTCTGAATTTGCTGACGCAATCATCAAACATTTCGGTTAATTTCGGTTAATTATTAGGATGGGGAAATCCCATCCTTTAAAATTTAAAATTTAAAATTATATAGACAAACTAAAGATAACTTATTATGAAAATATACTTCTCATGAGTATAAAAAGTCATGGTTATCACTCCCATTAAAGAAAATGTCACCACAGATTATTCTCTAGAAAATTGGCTACAAAGTCCCCCAGAAGGTACAGAATGGGTAAATGGGGAATTATTGGAGAAAGAAGAAGTGACATTAAAACACAGCCGTATACAGGGCAATTTATACTTTTACTGGAGAAATTACAAAGAAACTAGTGGGCTAGGTGGAGAAGTATATACAGAAGTACCTTGTCTGACCAATAAACAAGGTCGTCGTCCTGATGTGGCTTATCTGACTCCAGAATTGATGCAGCAGTATGGTGAACCGGCTGTTTTACCCCAAAGTTTTCCTTTAATAGCTGAGATTATTTCCCCTACAGATTTAGCAGAAGATATGATTGCTAAATCTCAAGAATATTTGCAATGTGGTAGTGAAGAAGTTTGGTTAGTTTTTCCTGAGAATCGCTGGATTATTGTTATTACTAAAAATCAGCGACTAGTGTTTATTGCTAGTGAAGTTGTGAAAACTCAAACTGTACTCGCAGGTTTTAATGTCACTGTAGATGAATTATTAGGTTAATAAATCCTCAAGAAAACACAATTGAACTAGGTTATTTATATGGTTATTAGTCCTTTGAGATTAAACCTAGACACTGTTCATCTGTAAGATGAACAATTTTATCAACTATGTCAAAATAACCAGGAATTAAAATTTGAGCGCACAGCTAAGGGAGAGTTAATTATTATGCCACCTGTAGGCGGGGAAAGTAGCAATCGTGAGGCAGATTTGATTATCGATTTAGGAATTTGGAATAGGAAAACGGGACTTGGTTATACTTTTAGTTCTTCTACTATATTTAAATTACCAAACGGGGGCGAGCCTCGCAAGGCGAGGAGCTTCGCTAACGCTCTCCTGATGTCGCCTGGATTCAAAAGCAACGATGGGAAGCATTAACTCCTGAACAAAGACGCAGATTTCCCCCCATTGCACCGGATTTTGTGATTGAATTAAGGTCAGCAACGGATGATTTAGAAACCCTCCGTCAGAAGATGCAAGAATACATGGATGCAGGGGTAAAATTAGGGTGGTTGATTGATCCTCAACAGCAGCAAGTAGAAATTTATCGTCTAGGAAAAGCAGTAGAATTACAAAATTTACCTACAGAATTATTAGGTGAAGATATTTTGCCAGGATTTACACTACATTTATCTTTATATTAAGTTAGATGAATTAACATAACAATCTTACCTGAATAGATGCCAGTGAATATTTTCATCATGGGTAGACTAAGATAGTCACACATTCTAGGAAAATTCTATGGGTAGATATTATGGCTCAATTCATATTCGCTCAACCGATACTGAGCAAATTATCGAGATTATTAAACATCTGTCAACACAAGAAAATAAACTCAAATTTTTAATTTCTCCCTGTATTAATGGTTGGATTAGTGTATATGCTTCAGAGAAGGGACAAGACCCTACAGTTGCTAGTGCGATCGCTCAACAATTTCCGGGTCATATACTTAATTTGAGCCTTTATCATGATGACTTTTTCTATTATGAATACTACAGAAATCATCAATTAATTGATCAATACAGTTCAGATCCAGAATATTTTGGTGATATACCCCAAGAAGAGAGTGAAAGATTACGCGGTAAGCCAGAAATATTTGCTGATTTACTAGCTGAACTACCAAATAAGGACATAACAATTGCACATATTTCTGAAGTTTTGACAGTTGCTTCTCAGGAGGAATGGGAAGAACTGACTCAAAGAAGTTTAGAAATCTGGCGACAGTTAGAAGCTAATGAAAACGCTGACGATATCAGCGAATTACCTTATGATGAAGTTTTTGAAGCTGCTAGCAAATTTTACTGGTTTGCTAAACTTTTTAACATCAAAAATGCTGAAACTTGTTATGAATATCTTCAAGATGAAGAAGATGAAGAAATCGAACGCTGGTCAGAATTTGTTCACATTCCAGATCCCACAATCGAATTAGCACGACAGCAGAGAGAAAAAGCCAATATAGATGAAGCTTTTACCGCATTAAAGAAAGCAGGTATCTTATTACTGACAGTTCCAAACCCTCCCCAAAGTGGGTATTTTCCAAACACGCCAATTTCTACCCCTGATAATATAGCTGGTTTTTTCATAGGTTGGAGTGGACTAGGAAATCAGCCTCTGGGAATGAAACAGTATACTGCGCCTTGGAATAATGAACCAGTAAATATTAATTTGCCTATAGAAGAAAATCCTTATGTCATGCAAGTTAGCTCATCTGGAAAATTTTTAGCAGTAGGTCATGCTAGTGGAGCTTGGCAAGCAACTCTATATGATTTAGAAAGCAAACAATTGCTGAAAATAATTCCTCATGTCCGTGCTACTAATGGCCTTCAATTTACTCCCAATGAGGAAATACTAGTCAGTCGTTCAGAGGGTGAAATTATCCTGACTTCTATTAAGAATTTAGAACAGATTGCCATAATTAAAATTGGACATGGTTCTAAAATTGCAATTCATCCCAATGGTCGTTATTTATTGGCAGATGAAGGAGGGTCACAATTAGCTATTATTGATTTGAATACTCACAAGGTAGTTAAAGTCCTAGAAACCGCAGCATTCGACATAGCAGTATGGATGGCTAGTGTTCAACGAGGTGAAGGAGTCAACAGTTTTTCTCCTAACGAAATGATTGTGAAAATGGACTTCAGCCCAGATGGAAATTGGTTACTCTGTGCTATCGATCAAGGAGTGCGAGTTTTTGAGTGGAATGAGGTTTTGTCTTCCAAACGAAAATTACCTCTTCCCATCGTCGCAGCTTCTAGTGAAGTTGTGACTTTTGATGAGCCTCCTAATCGAATGGCAAGAACTTATGATATTGCATTTGATTGGCATCGCAATGTTTTACTTTCTTGTGGACTAGAAGGTAAGGTAAAGTCTCTTGATTTAGCTACTGGAGAATCTAAAGTTTTATTGGAATTACCTGGAAGACCAGCAACTATCCAATTAGACTTATCTCGTGATTTGACTACATTTTGTACATATTCAATTCTCGATATTTTTGAGCGTCGGCGTAAGCAAGAAAAAATTCTTGTGCAAATATGGAATTATTCTGGACTAGTCTAATACTTTTCATGGATCGGCATAATCTGTATACAGCGTTTCTTACAGAATAATTAACCGCAGATAGACGCAGATAATTTTATACCGCAATAAACTGGGAATGTCTAGAAAATTTCGTAGTAATGACTTTAGTTATTTTTTGAGGAATAAAGTTCTCTCTTCTCTAGTAAAAAATACGTTTAGCTTACTTCTAGGGGGAAGCTAGCAACTTTTAATTACTCACTCTGTTCTACTTACTGCCTTTGGTAGCAACCTGATGTAATGAGTAACAAAAATTACGAGTTTACTGGCTTGTATGTTGTGGTGTTTCACCAGGAATTTTACTGATAGATGTTTACTATTTACTGTTGAATATTAGATATTTGTACTGATAATTAATTAGTTTTCATATATCTTAATGACCATACTTGTTACTAATAAATAATCAGGATTTCATAATTATTTATCTATTGTTTTAGGATAGAGTTCATTGAAATTTCATATACTTACTAAATTAATTAGCACATTACCTGGGAATAATAGGATTCAAGTTTTAAGTCTGTGATGATATGTCTACCATTCAAGTCAATATTCCTGGATATAAAGTCAGCGAAGAACTTTATCAAGGTTCTCGGACTCTCGTTTATAGAGGAGTTCGAGAAATCGATGCTTTACCTGTGGTGATTAAACTCCTCAGAAATCCGTACCCAACCTTCAGTGAGTTGTTACAGTTTCGGAATCAATACACTATTGCAAAAAATCTTCAGCAAGCAGAAATTATTAAAACTTATAGCTTAGAAATATACAAGAATGCTTATGCTTTAGTCATGGAAGACTTTGGGGGAATATCGCTCAAGGAATGGATAGAAAATTACGAGAAAAATTTATCTCTGAACTATTTTTTACAATTGGGGATATCTTTGTGCAGTATTTTAGATGTTCTCTACCGTCATCGGATTATTCATAAAGATATCAAACCCGCCAATATTTTAATTAATCCTGAAACCAAACAAGTTAAATTAATTGATTTTAGTATTGCATCTCTGCTACCACGGGAAACTCAAGGTTTAATCAGTCCCAATGTTTTGGAAGGGACACTTGCTTATATTTCGCCAGAACAAACCGGTAGGATGAATCGGTGTGTTGAATACCGCACAGATTTCTATTCTTTGGGTGTAACTTTTTATGAATTGCTGACGGGACAATTACCATTTCAGTCAGAAGATGCGATGGAATTGGTTCATTGTCAAATTGCTAAATCAGCACCTGCAATACGTGAAATTAATCCCAAAATTCCATCTGTATTATCAGAAATTGTCAAAAAATTAATGGCAAAAAATGCTGAAGACCGCTATCAAAGTGCGTTAGGTCTGAAGTATGATTTAGAAAATTGTCTGCTGCAACTGAATAAAACTGGCGAAATTGTAGACTTTCCCATCGCCCAAAGAGATGTGTGCGATCGCTTCATTATTCCTGATAAACTCTATGGTAGAGAAACCGAAGTAGAAACCCTACTGCAAGCATTTGAGCGCGTCAGTTTAGGGACAACAGAAATGATGCTGGTGGCTGGGTTTTCTGGAATTGGGAAAACTGCGGTGGTTAACGAAGTTCACAAACCCATTGTTAGACAACGCGGTTATTTTATTAAAGGTAAATATGACCAATTTAATCGCAATATTCCCTTTTCAGCGTTTGTGCAAGCCTTTCGGGATTTAATGGGGCAATTATTTACAGAAAGTGATGCTCAAATTCAAGCATGGAAAAATAAAGTTTTAGCGGCTGTCGGTGAAAATGGTCAGGTAATTATTGAAGTTATTCCTGAATTGGAAAGAATTATTGGTGAACAACCACCAGTAATTAATTTATCAGGAACGGCTGCTCAAAATCGCTTTAATTTATTATTTCATAAATTTGTAGAGGTTTTTACTAATAAGGAACATCCCTTAGTCATATTTCTGGATGATTTACAGTGGGCTGATTCGGCATCTTTGAAGTTAATCGAGTTGCTGATTAGTGAATCATCTGCGGGCTATTTATTATTAATTGGAGCTTATCGAGATAATGAAGTTTCAGCCGCTCATCCTTTGATGTTCAGTTTAGCAGAAATTAAAAAAGCCCAAGCCACTATCAACACTATTAACCTCACCCCCCTCAATCATGCTAGTTTGAATCAACTAGTGGCGGATACCCTGAGTTGTTCTACAGACATTGCTCAACCACTAACAGAATTAGTTTATCAAAAAACCAAAGGCAACCCATTTTTTAGTACACAGTTTCTCAAGGCACTCTATGAAGATAGACTAATTAAATTTGATTTGGATGAGAGAAATTGGCAATGTAATATTGTTGCTGTGAAAGAGTTATCACTCTCCGATGATGTTGTGCAGTTCATGGCATCGCAATTACAGAAATTGCCAGAGACAACGCAGGAAATTTTAAAATTTGCTGCCTGTATTGGTAATCAATTCGATTTAGTGACATTGGCAATTATCTGTGAAAAATCTGAAGTTGAAACTGCTACTTTACTTTGGAAAGCATTACAAGAAGGACTGATTTTACCCCAGAGTGAAGTTTACAAGTTTTATGTCGGGAGAGAAGCTAAGGATGAGGTAAAAGGTTCAGAGATTGTCACCTACAAATTCCTGCACGATCGCGTTCAGCAAGCTGCATACTCATTGATTCCAGCAGAGCAGAAGCAATATACGCATTTTCGCATTGGTGAACTGTTGTTGCAAGGGTTATCTCCAGCAGAACAGGAGGAAAGGATTTTTGATATTGTCAACCAATTGAATATGGGACAAGCTGTCATTCCTACCGATGAGCAAAAACAAGCACTGGTGCATCTAAATTTAAAAGCTGGACAAAAAGCCAAGCTTTCAGCAGCTTATCAAGCGTCTGAGAACTACTGCACTATTGGTATGGCTCTATTATCCCCAGAGGTTTGGCAGACAAATTATACACTCATATACAGTTTGCACCGGGATGCTGCCGAAGCTGCTTATCTGTGTAGTCACTTTGACCAAGCGGAAGCTCTATACGCCAAGACACTAAGCTACGCGCAAACCCCCCTGGACAAAGCCGTAATTTATCGCGTGCAGATGACTCAGTACCAGCTTCAGGGACGCAATGCTGAGGCGATCGCAATTCAACGCCAAAGTTTACAATTGCTGGGGTGGACAATGCCCACAGAACCGGAGATCATCCAAGCTAGTCTAGATGAACAAATCGCCACAGTTCAGCAATTTGTAGAGCAGCATACCATTGCATCCATTCTCGCCGCCCCCAAAATGACCGATTCCAGCATGGCAGAAATACTGCGAATTTTACAAATTCTGTTCTATGCTGCGTGGCTTGATGGTCAAAGCACATTAGCATTACTAGCACTCGCTAAGATGACCACACTGTCATTACAGCATGGTAACAGCGATATGTCTCCCTTTGGCTATGTCGGCTATGGCTTAATTACTAATGGTGTACTCAAGGATGCGGCTACAGCTTGTCAGTTTGGGGAAATAGCTGTACAGCTTTGTGAACAGTTTGATAATGCTGACGTGCGCGGGATGACGAATTTCCTGTTTGCAGCTGATGTGCATAGCTGGAGTCGTCCTATCCGCGAGGCGGACACATACTATGAAAACGCCTACAAATATGGAATGGAAGCCGGAAACTGGCTGACAGTGGGTTTCATGATGATGCAGAGTGGTTCTGATCGCCTGACCTATGGTAAAAACTTAGAAGATTTGTATGCGATCGCTCAAAATCACGCTGCTTTTCTAGAACAAATCAAAAGTTTAGATAACCTGGATGCTTTACGAGTCGGGGTAATTCAACCAATACGCCAACTTTTGGGTTTAACCAAAACGCCGTTTACCTTTGATGATGATAACTTTAGTGAAGTCCAGTATTTGCAAAAATACGCTAATGCTCCCTATCACTTATCTTGGTTTTATTCCGTCAAAATTCGCCACGCTTATTTATTAGAAAATCCAGCCACATACCCTGATTTAATTCCGCACTTAAGCATCATTGAAAACACGATTTCCAGTCATGCCAAAGTCCCTTCCAGTGTTTTTTATGTGGCATTAATGCACCTTTCTCTAGCTGAAACTGCCCTTGAAGATTCTCAGCGTGAACATCATTGGCAAGCACTTGTTCCCCTAGAAGAACGTTTAAACCTTTGGGCAAAAGCTTGTCCTGAAAATATCCTGCATAAATGTCTACTCATCCAAGCAGAAAAAGCGCGATTAAACAAAGAAAAAACCGACGCGATTGAACTTTATGGGCAAGCAATTAACCAAGCGAAAGTCAATCAATATGGTTACGAAGAAGCCTTAGCCAACGAACTAGCGGCTAAATTCTATCTAGAATGGGGTAAAGAAAAAGTTGCCGCAGGTTATATGCAGGAAGCTTATTACTGCTATGCTCATTGGGGTGCAAAAGCCAAAACCGACGACTTAGAAAAACGCTATCCACAACTACTACAACCTATCCTGCAACAACAAAAAATCGGTTTCAATGCCTTTGAAACCATACCTACTATTATTAGTACGTCAACTTCTACATCTACTAGTGCTTTTAAAAACGGTCTTTCCGAGGTGTTAGATTTTACGTCAGTCCTCAAAGCTGCTCAAGCCATTTCCAGTTCTCTAGAATTAGACGAATTAATTGCTCAGTTGACTCGCATCATTTTAGAAAACTCTGGGGCGAAAAAATCTGTAGTTATTCTTCCTGAAAATGATCAATGGCAAGTCCGCGCTATTACCTTTATTGATTACCAGTCAAGTTTTCAGACTGATGTTAAAACCATTCTAGAACCACAACTACTAGATTCTTGTCAAGATGTTCCTAAAAAACTCATCAATTATGTGAGGAATACACGAGAAACTCTCATTATCAACAATTGCCAAACAAATCTTCCTGGTGTGATTGCCGATTATATGCTAGAACATCAACCCCAAAGTGTGTTGTGTACACCCATTATTAAACAAGGTCATTTGTTAGGGATTATCTATTTAGAAAATAAGTTAACAAGTGAGGTATTTACCAACGAAAGGCTACAAGTAATTAATTTACTTTCTTCTCAAGCAGCAATTTCTCTCGAAAATTCTCAGCTTTACCAAAAAGCACAACAAGCGTTACAAGATTTACAAACAGCACAATTACAAATCGTGCAGAGTGAGAAAATGTCTGCATTAGGTAACTTAGTTGCTGGAGTAGCCCATGAAATGAATAATCCTTTAGGCTTTATCTCTGCTACACTACAACAAGCTAATCCCACATTGAATGATCTTGTGGAACATTTAAAGCTATATCAAGAAACCTTTCCAGAACCAGGCAAAAAAATTACCAATCATGCCGAAGATATTGACTTAGATTATAGCTTAGAAGACTTGCCCAAGATGATTGACTCCATGACAATGGCTTGCGATCGCATTTGCAATATCAGCAATAGTTTACGCACTTTCTCCAGAATTGATAAAGATTACAAAGTACCTTTTAATATTCATGAAGGTATTGATAGTACAATTTTGATTCTCAAGCACAGACTAAAAGCTAACGAAGAGCGTCCAGCTATTAAAGTCATCACAAATTATGGTGATTTAGCCGTCATAGAATGCTTTCCTGGGCAATTAAATCAGGTATTTATGAATATTTTAGCCAATGCCATTGATGCCTTAGAAGAATCAAATAGTGGGCGGAGTTTTAGAGACATTGAAGCTAATCCCAACTGTATTACAATTACAACATCAATAGCAAATTCCCAAGCAAAAATTCAGATTGCTGATAACGGTAAAGGGATGAGTGAAGAAATTATAAACAAGGTTTTTGATCATCTATTTACTACAAAAGCAGTGGGTAAAGGCACAGGTTTAGGACTAGCTATAGCAAGGCAAATTGTTGAAGAAACTCATCATGGTAAGCTGAGTTGCAATTCTATTTTAGGTAAAGGTACAGAATTTGTGATTGAAATTCCAGTATCTTAAATCAAGTCGCAATGGACTTCTCTTCTCTACGAGACGCTGCGCGTAGCTTGCTTCCCCAAAGGGGTACACTAACGCAATTAAAGGTTGTAACGAGGATATGACGGGGTAACAAAACGGCTGAAACACGCCAGAAAATTGATATCAAACTGTTAACTACTTGTTGTACAGGCGGGTTTAACAAAGATATCTTTTTTTAAGCATGAATATCTCACAAAACCCGCCCCTACCTACTAATAACTGTTGACTGTTGACTGTTGACTATTGACTAATCATGTCTTACCCCATCGGGCATAATTGCATTCTGAAAGTTGACACCAGTTAGATTTGCACCAGTCAGATTCACACCTCTGAGGTTGGCATTGGTGAGGTTTGCACCTGCTAAATTAGCACCTTTGAGGTTTGCCCATGCTAAATCAGCACCAGTTAAATCAGCTTCAGTGAGATTAGCCCGAAATAAGTATGCACTGCTCAAATGTGCTTTGTAGAGTTGGGCTTTTTCGAGATTAGCTTTGTAAAGATAAGCTCCTACTAAGTCTGCGGCGTATAAATTGGCTTCACTTAAATTAGTCCCGATTAAGTTCGCCTCAATTAGATTGGTAAAACAAAGATGAGCGCGGTTTAACTGGGCGGCATCTAAATCGGCATCTCTCAAGTTAGCATTACTTAAGTCAGTACCAATCAAATTGGCTGCTATCAAAGTCGCACCCCTGAAATCTGCTGCACTTAAGTTAGAACCGATGAGGATGCTATGACTCAAATTAGCTTGGGTGAGGATGGCTTGACTCAAATTGGCTACACTCAATTGAGCCGCACTTAAATTAGCTTCGCTGAGTTTGGCTTGATGGAGATTGGCACTATTGAGATTAGCTTGGTTGAGGTTGGCGCGTACTAGCAAAGCGTGACTTAAATCAACTTTGCTCAAGTTAACTCCCTGGAGGTGCGCGCCTCTGAGGTTATGTTTTTGTAAGTCGGCGGTACTTAAGTCTGGTGCTATGTGAGGATTAGTGTTTCTCCACTCCAGCCATCGGACTGCGCCAGCTTGCAATAAACCTAGATGCTCTATATTTGCCATTGTCTCATTTTCTCTCCTTCATTCCTGGCGATCGCTCTGGGAAAGTCTTCCAGCTAC
This sequence comes from Aliinostoc sp. HNIBRCY26, assembly GCF_050235535.1. Taxonomy (GTDB): domain Bacteria; phylum Cyanobacteriota; class Cyanobacteriia; order Cyanobacteriales; family Nostocaceae; genus Trichormus. The sequence goes on along the minus strand of NZ_CP189852.1, from coordinate 2,392,788 downwards.
ACTTTCAATCGCTGCTTTTGCTCCAGCCGCACCTGCTAGAATATCGCGTTCTTGTCCACCCAAGTACAATCTGCCAAAACTCCCCACAGCTTGCACTTCCAAAATATTAATTGCAGCCGCTTTTTCCGCTTCGTTCGCAGCTAAAGCCGCATACGCCGCAGGTTCGACTTCTAAGACATATAGGGTTTGTCCTGCGAGTAACAGTTGTCCCCGGCGAGTCCGGTTGATCAGTTGCGCTTGGTAAGCATCGATATTGCGGATAATTTGACTAGAAATCACACGAGGTTTGAGACATTCCTCGCGTTTGACTCCTAGCATCGCTAAAATTGCTTGACCGGCGGCGCGCGTTTCTCCCTGAGAACTAGAATGTACTTCCAATAGTCCATAGAGTCTTTCCACCACCTGCACCCCCGGACGCACAGAAGCAGCTTTGAGAGCGACATCTGTAATTTTATTAATTTCAATACCAGGAGAGATTTCAATCCATAGTGAGGTATCACCTGGTAATGGTAGGAAACCTGGGGCTACTGTTCCTATATATGCTGCGTGTTGTGGTTGCAGGCTGTCGAGAAATACGAAACTGCGTAGTTCTATTCCCAAGGTGATGCTCTCCAGTCATGAAGGTAAAGTTATATTTCGCAGGTGCTACTTTAAACTACCATAAGCCTGAGTAATAAGTGCTGAGTGGTGAATGCTGAGTAATGAGTAATGAGTGCTGAGTTGTGACTAATGACTAATGACTAATGACTAATGACTAATGACTATTGACTATTGACTATTGACTATTGACTATTGACTAAAACATATCCTTCATTCCCCGAATCCGTGCGAATGTCTGTATTGGGTCACTACTATTAGCTGCGAGTTGTAGTGCTGGTTGCTCCCAACGTAAAAAGGGGTTGGTTAACTTTTCTACTCCTAACCATGACGGTACGGTGGCTTCTTGGCGATCGCGTTGTGTTTTCACTTCATGAATCCGTTTTTGTAAATCAGTATTATTACCGTCTATAGTCAAGGCAAATTGTAAATTTTTTAATGTGTATTCGTGGGCGCACCACACACGGGTATGGTCTGGTAAAGACCTGAGTTTACTCAATGATTCCACCATTTGCGCTGGTGTTCCTTCAAACAAACGACCGCAACCACCAGCAAATAAGGTGTCTCCACAAAATAATTCTCCAGGTTCGTTGGTGGTTTGGGGCGGGAAGTAATAAGCAATGTGCGCGCGGGTGTGTCCAGGAACAAAAATCACCTCACCGACTCGATTCGCAAATTGGACGCGATCGCCTGGTTGTAAAAACACTCTCTGTCCTGGTATTCTGCCTTTATCTTCCGCACCACCGTAAACATTCAACTGTGGAAACTTCTGTATCAGCTTTTGATTACCACCGACATGATCATGGTGGTGGTGAGTATTAAAAATAGCCACTAAATCCGCATTCAATTGGGCTAGCTGCTTCAAGACTGGTTCAACCTCTGCGGGATCAACTACAGCCGCTACATTGTTTTGCTCGTCATACAGTAAGAATATATAGTTGTCTGAAAGTGCCTCAAGGCGAATAACTTGCATGGGCTATACCTCGATTACATATAGGCGTGGCATAATTTTGGGTATTTTTTCTGAGAAATCCTGTACTGATGACAAGTTAGATTCATGACATTTCTTTAATATAACTTTTATTGATGTTTCATCTTCATAATCCGCAACGGTAGTTACACCGCAATCCCGTTAAAGATTATCAGTATTTTGATGATTAATCAGTGATTTTGCTCTATGTAAAAAAAGCAACATAAAGTTAAATTTATCTTGAGCTTTATAAAACAAAGCTAAAAATTAATATTTGAAATTGTGGATATTGGGTATGCTATTTGCTTTTTCAACCTACATGACGTACTTGACTTAGACGTTGAATTTTGCCGCGAAATTTCATTTTTAGACTTTCATCCCAATGAACAAATCACCCTTTTCTACTCACAAAACTACCAATTCCATAGACATCACCACTAAACAGATTGTAGACCGCATTATCAGATCAGGGAAAATGAGTAGCCAAGATCATCACTTACTAACCAGCACAGTATTTAGTCATAATACAATGAGTGATGAAGCCCGCCGTCAAATCAATCGGGTTTTCGACTATATTCAAAGTGGACAATTAAAACTTATTGACTAATAGACAAAATATTACAGGACTTACGCAAAAATAACACAACTCCGTCATTACGAGCGATAGCGAACTAATCTCACCTGATCCTGGGATTGCTTCCCTACACTTCATTTCGGTCGCAATGACATTATCGGCGTTGCGTAAGTCCTATATTATTTGAGATATAGGAATAGTATAGGAATCCGCTTTGATTCCTAAAATCATTTGCGTAGGAAGGGAACAGGGAACAGGGAACAGGGAACAGCTAAGAAGGAACAAAAGTATACGGAGTTTTTTTCAGAAATCAAATATGAGTCCTATATTTGATTTTTGAAAAAAATCCGTACCTTTATTAGTAATACTCTTAGTCTTCCTACTTCTATATCCTCTGTGTTGCTTACCAACAATGTTCAATCTATTTTTTTGCAGCTACAGTCTCTTTATCAGCCTTTGCTGTTAACCAAAAGAGACATCTAAAATAGTTTGAATTTCCTCATACTTATAGCCTTGATCAACCAGTTTAACTGCCAATGCTTTTCTCTCCTCACAAGCATCTGGACGGCTATCTATAAAATTATTACAATTCTGCGATGGATAAGCCTGCCGCAAGCATCGCTATTTCTAGATGCTGGTTTATCATTGTTCGTTATTAAACAGATACATCTTTCCGTATTATCTCGCAGTCTTTTTCAGAAATTCACATATTATTACTATATATCTTTAATATACGACCGTAATTTTGTCCACATAATTTTCTTTATGCCGTAAAATAAGGCTACGTACCTACGTACCTTAGTATACGGGTATAAATGCAAAATATGTGTAAAAAATCGCTATATTACGGAGAGTGATCATACTATGACACCCTTAGTCTCATTTATTTTGCCATCTTTCAATCGGGGTGAATACTTAGAAAAGTGCGTTACAAGCGTACTTAAACAAACTATCACTGAGCTAGAGTGTATTATTGTGGATGATGGTTCTACTGATAATACTCGTGAAGTCGCCAAGATGCTCATGAGTAGAGATCCACGAGTCAAATATTTTTATAAAGAAAATGGTGGAGTCTCTTCAGCAAGAAACTTGGGTATCAGGGAAGCTAAAGGGGAGTGGATTCAATGTTTAGATCCAGATGATTGGATTCACGAAGATAAAACCCGCTTTCAACTAAACTATTTAAGCAAATTGAAACACAAAGAAGTTGTTTTTTATTGTGATTATGAAAGAGTTTATTTAGATAAAAATCAAAATATTCTCAGGCGAGAAAGTAAAATACTTGATGATTACAATCGAAAACAATTAATCCAGCGTTTACTAGTTCCTGATTTCTTGGCTGATTCGCCGTTTCCTTTACTACAACAATGCCTATTAATTCATAGAAGCGTTTTTCAAAAGAAAATGTTTAATGAAGATTTAAAGGCTCTACAAGATAGGGATTTTTGTTTAGATTTGCTAGTTGTAGGTGTAGACTTTATCCATACCCCCATAGTTGGGGCATTCTATACAAAGCACCAGCATAACCGAACTAATAACTGGTCTTACATGAAGAATTATTACGTCATTCTGTATGAAACTGTTATTAGTAAACACAAGGAATTAGTTCCACTATGTCAAGTGGGAATTCATTTCTTATTAAAAGAGGCAATTAAAACCAAAGATGCACTAAATTTAGCCAGATTACTAAATCTAATGCAGCCTCCCTTGTATTTAGCTCACAATAAAATTGCTATTCATCATTCCTTAATTGTGAGACTAATATATTGGATACGGACACTTATCCCTAACTTTGTCATTTACGAAGACTACAGGGGGCCACGCTCTAAAAAGATTTTCTCCGTCTTTACACCTAAATAATCAACTTTTAGAAATTCAGCAGCTAGAATTGAGCAAATCAATTCAGGTGTAATTAGTATAGAGAAGCAACGCAAACAGTCATGAAAAAAAAAGTGTCCCTAGTCGTCAGTGACTTGTCTGGAGGCGGTGCAATTAGAGCATTTTTACTAGGTCAAGTCCTTCACAAACTTAATTATGAAATAGAAGTCGTCGGTTTTTTATTTGGTAAAGATTTATACGCTATTCCTCCGTCTAATGTCGAGGTAATTTCTATTCAGGGAGAAAAATATCCTAAGTTTTTCACTGCGGCTAAAAAGCTGGTTAATAACTTAAAGGGAGATATTATTTACGCTGTCAAGCCTAAAATGACCAGTTTTGGTATATCTCTGCTGCACAAATATACTAGCCATCGTCCTTTAATGTTAGATATGGACGATTGGGAACTGAGTTGGTATGGTGGCGATGAATGGCAATATCGTCCTGGTTTAAAGCAATTGTACAGGGATATTTTTAAGCCTAATGGTGCATTGAGGTTTCCAGACCATCCGTTGTATCTTCGATGGATAGAAAAATTGGTACCAAAAGCGGATGCTATCACCATAGACACGGAGTTTTTGCAAAAACGTTTTGGCGGTGTTTATGTACCTAACGGGAAAGATACCGCCCTGTTTGATCCTAGCAAGTATAATCCCGAAGTGAGTAGAGAGCGTTATGGTTTAACTCCATACCGCATTTTAATGTTTCCAGGCGCACCACGCCCTCATAAGGGGGTGGAAGATGTTTTAATGGCTTTGGATTTGTTAGATGAGTCAGATTTGCGACTGGTGATTGTTGGTGGTAGTCCTTACGATGACTACGACGAGCAACTAATTCAAAAATGGGGACGTTGGATTATTAAACTACCAAAATGTCCTGTGGATACCATGCCAGAAATCGTGGCTGCGGCTCATGTCGTCGTTGTTCCCCAACGAGATACATTAACTTCGCGCGCGCAATTCCCTTTAAAGTTGACAGATGGGATGGCAATGGCTAAACCTGTATTATCAACTCGCGTGGGAGATATTACAGAAATTTTAGCAGATACAGGTTATGTAGTTGACCCGGCATCACCGGAACAAATAGCCCAGCAAATCCAATCAATATTTCAAGATTTAGACTCAGCGAATGAACGAGGTGAAAGAGCCAGAGCAAGATGTGTAGAGAAGTATAGTTTAGCAGCGATGGCTGAGACTTTAGAATCATTAATCGCGCAATTATGAATCCAAAGCCGTAGTTGGGAATTGTAGGGTAGTACGGAGATTAGAGAACACACGGTTTTTGCCTATTTCACCCGGATTGCTCCCCTACTCAATTGCTAATTAAGAGTATACTATTTTACATGACGGCAAGAATGCAGTTATTGAGAGGATAACTGTTGATGACTGAAAATGAGGAGAGTGAAATATATAGAAATTACAAAGTAGTGTTACAAATAACGTTGGATGTGAACATAAAAACAAATGTCTACCAGAAAACTACTATTCAAATTTGCTAAACCCTATCCCGGCTGGATTTTACTAACAGTATTATTGGGATTTTCTGGAGCTTTATTTAATGGTGTCAGTACAACTTTAATTGTACCGATTATCTTAAAGATAGTGGGGCAAGAAATAGATTTAAGTAATGCTCCGCCGATTCTCAAATCAATTATGGTTCCCTTTGACAGCGTACAAGAGAACTATCGCATATTTGTCATGTCATTGGCGATTATTGCACTGATTAGTTTAAAAAATTTAGCCTCTTATGCGAGTGCTTTAACCTCTAGTTCTTTTACCAGAAAGTTAACTTCGGACATCCGGGAAGCCGGATTGCAAGTGCTGTTAGAGGTTGACCTAGACTACTTCGCTAAAATGCGAGTTGGAGACTTATTAAATAGTCTAGGTGGGGAAATGGGGCGGGCTGCTGCTTCAATTAGCAATGTTATTAAATTAATTATTACTGTTATCACAATTTTTGTATTTATTGGACTGCTGTTATCAATTTCGTGGCAGTTAACTATTGCATCTACTATATTGTTATCTTTTGTGACTTTGATTAACCAGTATGCTATTGTCCGGGCGAAGAAGTTCGGACAGATGCTCAGTGAAATGTCTAGGGTGTATTCAATTGCTGTATTAGAGACATTGAACGGTATTCGGTTAGTCAAAGCTACAGGTAATGAAGAAAAAGAATTTAATAGAATTAGACAACTAATTCGCGATCGCGAACAAGCAGATTATGACTCTCAAGCTAATTCCCAAGTGATTGCACCACTCAGTGAAGTCATGGGAATTACCGCTTTGTTGCTGATTGTATTTTTAAGCAGAGTTCTCTTTGCCGATCAAGTCAATGCTTTATCAGCAGTGCTACTGACTTATTTATTAGTCTTGCTGCGGTTGTTACCACTAGTATCTCAGTTGAATGGTATTCGCAATAGTTTTGCTAATAGCGCGCCTAGTGTCAATATCGTCTCAGAATTTTTACGTCGTGACGACAAGCCATTTATGACTAGTGGTGATGTCATCTATGAAAAACTAGAGAAGGGGATACACTTTAACTCTTTGTCCTTTAACTATCCAGGACATGACAAGTTAGTTTTAAAAGATGTCAGTTTATTCTTACCCCGTGGGACAACCTTAGCGTTAGTGGGGGGTTCTGGTGCGGGTAAATCCACCTTAGCAGATTTATTGCCCAGATTTTATGATCCCATTTCTGGCAGTATTACAGTTGACGGCAGAGATTTGCGTGAATTTGATGTCAAGTCTTGGCGCAAGCGTATGGGTATTGTGAGCCAAGACACTTTTTTGTTTAATGAATCAGTCAGACACAATATCGCCTACGGAAGACAAGACGCTAGAGAGGAAGACATCATTGCAGCTACCAAACGAGCCAATGCTTACGAGTTTATCAGTAAGTTACCCCAGGGCTTTGATACGATGATTGGCGATCGCGGTGTGATGTTATCTGGGGGACAAAGACAAAGACTAGCAATTGCACGCGCCTTATTGCAAAATCCAGAAATCCTGATTCTCGATGAAGCCACCAGTGCTTTAGATACCGTATCTGAACGTTTAGTACAAGCTGCATTAGATGATTTAAGCCGCGATCGTACTACCTTAGTGATTGCTCACCGTCTCTCTACGGTACAAAACGCTGATCAAATTGCAGTCTTAGATCAAGGACAGGTAGTAGAAGTAGGAACCCATGAACAACTCCTGCAAAAAGGCGGCTACTATGCGCGCCTTTATTCTATGCAGTTTAGCAATGTTCCTGAAACTAGCAACTACAGCAATCAAAGCTTATTGCGAATTTCCCATGAACTGCGGAATAAGTTGAACTCCATGATAGGTGTACTGCACTTATTACTAGACGAAATGACGGAAAATAATCAAGAAGACCAAGCATTAATTGAAGATTCCTATAAATCTACCTTTAAAATCCTCAATACTCTAGAAATCTTCGAGGATATAGTCCAACAACAAAATCATTATCTAGGCAACGCCTCATCCCACAATCAAGATGATCATGTGCAGATGGGAAATTTACAGAAAATACAAGAACTGAATCTCAAATTTAACACCTTACTAGTATCACTGCGATCGCTTACAGAAAATTATCTAGAAGCGCAACAAAATCGTTATCAAACACTCAACGAAGCTCTGCACTTAGGGATGAATCTACTGAGTTTCTTAGAAAACTTTGAAAATAAAATACATGATAATTAACCCTAAGAATTACTATGAAAAATAAATATCTATTTTTTAGTAGAACCATATCACTCAAGCCAGATACAGCACACGAAATACATGATGTGCTTTGTGCTAACGCCGCCGCCAATCTTGGGTATGATACAGCTTTAGTCTATCCAGATACTCAACGCGGTAAATTCAATCCTGGGGAACTATTTTCGCCTTTTCATCTCAGACACCCAGAGCAAGATTTTGTAGAATTTTACGATGTCCAAGAAAAGTTAAAAATTGCTACATTACCCATGCCTTGGCCAATTGATTGTGTTGGGGGAAAATTTACCGCTAGCATGACAGTATTGACGCGTTATTACTTGCCATTTCATTTACTACCACAAACAAAAATTGTTCATACCAGAGATTGGAACTTTGCCAAAGCCGCAGTAAAAAACCAGATTCCCACCATTTACGAACGACATTACTTCCAATCAGAAAAATTCCCAGCAGAAATTGTCCATAGTCCGTTTTTTCAAATTGCTATTACCCAATCAGAACCGATTAGACAAAGCCTCATTGAATATGGTATGCCGCCAGAAAAAGTAGTCTGGCTGCATAATGGCTTTGATCAATCTTTCTTACTTAGACAACCACAACAAGCCGAAGAATGGCGCGAACAGCTACTAGAAAATGAACGACAACAGCTTGTAGTTTATTCAGGAGCTTTATATCCTTTTAAGGGGATTGATGTTTTAATAGATGCTGCCAAAGAATTACCACATATTCAGTTTGCGATTACAGGAGGGAAAGAAGAGCAAGTTACAGCGTATCAACAACTAGCCAAAGAAAAACAAGTAGATAATGTTAAGTTTCTAGGCTGGATATTACCCAGACAAAGATTAGTAAGTTTATTTCAAGCTGCGGATATTTTAGTTCATCCACACTGTTCCGGTAAGTCTGCTGACTTCACAAATCCTGTGAAATTTTTTCAATACATGGCTTCAGGAACACCCATAGTCATCACAGAAATCACGCCTTTAATGCCATTTAAAGATATGCCTTTATCGGCCGTGTGGTGCGAACCTGATCATCCTCAAAAACTCGCCCAAGCAATCCAAAAAGCCTTAGAAATTTATCCCAGAAAAATATCAGGTTATCTTAATAATATTGAATTAGCTCATCAATTTTCTTGGGAAAATCGAGCCGAAAAAATCCTGAGTTATGTAGAAGAACCTTTACGTCCTGTCATGACAATTTAGAAAAATTCCCCGTTCCCTATTCAATATCAAGCGAATGAATATAAAAACTTTTGGGATGATTAGTAGCTATCGCAATCTTGAGCAAAGAGGTGATTGGCTATGGCAACAAACTCCACATCAATTTGGTCTTTGGGGCAATATTAAAATGCAAGCATTGGCACCCCAACCAGACTTTTTGTTGATGTATCAATATGATTTTCCAAGGAAACCTCAGCCTCAATCTTTAATAGATAAGTTACGCAAAAAACTACAGAAACCAACAGTTGACGTTAGTTCACGCTTAAGAGGAGTTCCTAAAGAAAGAATTATCTATCTTTTGCGCGAACCTCCTTTAGAAGAAGTTGTCGAGAAAAATAAACACTATTACCAAGTAGCTACTAAATACTGTGGCTATATTTCTGGCCCCGATGATTTTGCACCTGTGCCTGATTATATGCCGGCAATTTGGTATCATAACAACTCATTTCAAGAATTAAACGAAATGCCAGTACCCGAAAAAGTCGCGCCTTGCAGTTGGATTACTTCTGGCATTAATCGCACTGCTAATCATCGGCAAAGATTACAATTTCTAGAATCACTACAAAATCATCAAATTAAGTTTGATTTGTACGGACGCAATTTACCTGTTTCTGCCAAATCAATGGGTGAATTGGGTAATAAGTGGCATGGTATGGCTCCATACTATTACAACTTATCCATTGAAAATTATGCTGAAAATAGTTGGTATGTCAGCGAAAAATTATGGGATGCTTTATTGGCTTGGTGTTTGCCAATTTATTACGGAGGGCCAGCCGCCGACAAATTGTTACCTCCAGGCAGTTTTTTACGCTTACCTAGTTTAGATGAAAAAGGTATTGCCTACATTCAAGAAGTGACTGCTACTCCTGATGCTTGGTATGCAGCTAAGGATGCGATCGCAGAAGCTAGACAAATTATCTTACATAAGCTGAATTTACTTAATTGGTTGTCAGAATTTGTCACTAAATTCTCATAGGAAAGGAGTAATTCTATGGATGGGATTTGTACCCTTGCTAATGACCGAGTTTACGACCAATTAATTGCTTTACTCAATAGTATAGAGGCAATTTATGGGCGGCCGATGCCTGTTTGTGTCTATCCTTATGACGATAATACAACTCAAATTGCTGCCGAAATTGCCCGTCGTCCTCATGTGCAACTATACAATAATCAAGACTCTATTCGGCAATGGGATGAATTTGTGCGCCGTGTTTGGGATACTCACCCCACAGCGCAAGCTAATTGGCAAAAAGTTAATGGTGATAAATATTATCGAGTCGGGACTCATCGTCGTTACTGCGCTTTTGATGGGCCGTTTGATAGATTTGTCTATATGGACGCAGACACCTTACTGATGAGTCCCTTAGATGAAATTTTTGCTAGTTTAGATAAATATGACTGGGTAGTTTATGATTTCCAGTATAAAGATTTATCTCATGTTTATGATTTATCTTCTCCTAAATTAGCAGAAATATTTACTAACGCAGAATTAGAAGCCAAGGCATTTTGTTCCGGTTTTTATGCTTCTAAAAAAGGTGTATTTAACCCCCAAAATCAAGAAGTAATCTTAGAAAGGCTGCGTCAGGGAGAAGCAGAAATATTATATCCAATGGCTCCTGATCAAACAGTCTTAAATTATATGGTTATGCGCTCAGGAATTTCTCACTGTAATCTGAGTCACGAGCTAGCTGAAGAGCAGAAAACAGGCTGTTGTGTCACCTCTACTCATTTTACCAGTCAAAATAATATCCTGTATGACCAAGGTAAGCGATTAACTTATTTGCATTATATTGGGGTCAAATCCCGATTTTTTGAGCAATTGTGTGCTGGAAACAATGTTGATTTTCCTTACCGTGATGAGTTCTTACATTACCGCTATTTGCATGAGCCAAATCATCGGCCAAAATTTACTACTAAGCCCAAAGCCTACAACGCTCCGCCCAGCTTAGGCACAAAAATTTTACGGAAATTAGGATTAAAAAATTGAGGTTAAGATGATGAACCAGGGAATTTATATCATTGCAAATGACAAGGTGATAGATCAGGCGATCGCACTCCTCAATAGTATCCGATTGCATGACCAAGATACACCTGTCATCATGATTCCTTATGATGATAACTACCATCAAATAGCAGAATTGCTCAATCAACATTATGGTGTACAACTCTATGCAGACTTAGATTTCATCGACCGTTTGTCACGCAAATTACATGAACTATTTGGCAATCAATTTTTTGCTCGTCCCAACCAATTCCGTAAACAGGCTTGTTGGTTTGGCCCTTTTGATGAATTCTTGTATATTGATACAGATATTGTTGTTTTTGAAAAAATAATTAATAATCTCGATTATTTAGCTGAATCTGATTTTATTTGTTGTGATTATCAACATTTAGGTGGCATTAAAAACGTTTTTACATCTAAAGTATTAGAAGAAAAAGTTTTTACTGAAACAGAAGTTCAAGACATTTTTAACGGTGGTTTTTGGGGTGCCAGAAAAAATATCATTTCCGAAGACGATTTGTATACAACTTTTAGTGAATGTGCGGCTCATCCAGAGTATTTTGATTTTTCCGAAAAGACTTCTGACCAACCAATTATCAATTATATGTTGCTCAAGCGAATTCCTCACCGATTTAATATTGTTCGTAGACCAGGTAAAGCACCTGGTAATTGGGGGGGTTCGCCGCAATTTCAAACTCAAGGAAATATCTTATTTGATCCTACAGTTAATCAACCTTTGCAATATCTCCATTGGGCAGGGATTCGCATTCAACCAGGTTGTCCCTACTGGGAAATTTGGGAACACTACCGCAATCTCAATTCTGCGTTACCTGCGGCTAATATACCTGCGCCAGTTAAACCAAATCAGTGGCAAAAAACACTTAACAATATTAAACAGCAGTTACGCAAACTCAAAATTTAACAACTTCGTTGGCATCATACCAATTTTAGATTAAAAGCCTAGATTCATAGACTATTCCAGAATCTCGAAATAATAAATTTTTACTTTTCCTTGGGAGTGCTTAAGGGTATACACTTAAGCACTCTCATCTTTTTTGAAGCAAGGCATACACGCTATTGTGCATAAACTCGCAGTTTCATCAGTTAATCATTAAGATTAGTCATACTATCAGTGAAAATACAGTAAATTTATGTCTACTTGCGGTTGATAAGTATCAATATATTGTAATCTTATGTTTAAGGCATTCTGGGACATCTGTAAACATACTGTCAGTTGAATCCACTAGCAAGACTGGAAAGGCATTGAAGTGTATAGCCATAAGGAATATTTATGACTTACGAACAACAAGATTACTGCTTCTGCACATTAGCTTTACGGAAAAAATATCGTCAGTTAACGCAACAATTAGCTAGTGAATTGGCAAAATATGCACCAGGAAAAATGTTCGTAGTCTTAACAGACCAGCCAGCAGAGTTTAAAGATTATGCCAATGTATTAGCTTTTAAACATAACCAGCGCGGAATTTTGCATTGTTATCACGATAAAAGTTTGGTTATGGAATTAGCTTTGGCAAAATTTCCGGCCGCCATATATATTGATGCAGATACGACGATACTGTCTCCTTTACCTGATAATCTCCACTGGAAACCAGGTATTACGGCAGGTCATTGCGAGAACTTAGTGGCTCATGTGACAAGATACACCCCTGAAAGATTACCACATATTCGCAAAGTAGCAGCACATTTAGATATCACATTGGAAGATGCACCATATATTGGTGAGTCTTTATTTATGATTGCGAGGGACGAAGGTAGAGAAATCGCATATCTCAAATACTGGGCAAAGATTGGTAGATATCTAGAGTTGCGTGGTATTCATGCTGGTTCAGGTAATGCAATGGGATTAGCAGCAGCTAAAGTTGGTTGGGATGTGTCTAGAGAAGGTTGGTCAGAAGTCAGAAATGTCACGAAACATTTAGATGCTTCCTACACTAACAAACAAAGTGTATGGGATTTGTGGAAAAGAAAACTTGGCTATCACTACCGTTTAAATAAAGCTAGGCTAACAGCTTTAACAGATTTTCAATTCTTCTATAGATAGAACAACTAATTTTGGATTTTGAATTTTAGACTGACTGTACCCATAAAGGGATTAAGCAAGTTTTAGATTTTAGATTTTGAAATTTAAAATCTCAAATTCGGAGAGTCAAAGTCTTACATCTAAATTTCCCTGATTTATCTTGACTCAGTGCAAGAGAGCTTTGCCAACTTTAACTAAACTAAATACTGAACAATGGTAACATCAGCAAAAGATTTTTGTTTCTGTACCTTAGCCCTTGGTAGTAAATACCGTGGTTTGGCGAAAGAACTCGCAGTCGGACTAGAGTTGCATTTCCCTGGAACTATATTGTTAGTTTATACCGACCAGCCGCAAGATTTGAGCGATCGCCATAATATTATTGCTGTCAAGCACCGTCAACAAGGTATTCGCTATTGCTACAATGACAAGCGTTTTGTTATCGGCGAAGCCCTATCTAAATATCATTCTGTCATCTGGGTAGACGCAGATACCAAAATTGTGGCTGGTATTCCTAGTGATATTCAATGGTCTCCTGGTATTACATCAGGAAATTTTCTCCCGATTTTTGAGCATAGCAGAAACAAGAAAGTGCCGAAAAGACTGGAATTAATCACGAAATTAGGCACAAAATTAGGTGTGGAAACCGAGAATGTCAAGTATGTACATGAGGATTTGTTCATCATCACTAGAGATGGAGGAAAAGAGCAAGAATTTATTCAGCAATGGGGAATTATCGCTAAATATTTTGAATTAAACGGTGTCCATCAAGGTGAGGGAAATTCCATCGGTTTAGCTGCATCTAAAGTGGGTTGGAGTGTCAATAGCCATAACTATGAGATAGTCAAAAAGGCTTTACAACACACATATGCTTCTCGTGAAAAGGATTCCAGAAAATTTTGGGACAAGTTAAAAGACCCCAAAGCCATTAGCGAAAAAATTCAACGTCAACTCAGTTATTACTATCGTCTTAACTTAGCACGGTTACTCACACTGAGAAATTTTGACTTTTACTATAGATAAATCCGGGGTCTTGTTTCCACTGTTCTTCTTAACTGAGAGGATGTCTGAAAGTTATTAAATATTTATCTCAATCCCCAGCTGCAAGCAAGGGCTATTTTTTAGATATAGAAGGTTTTCCTAATTCACATCAGGGGGAACTTTTGACTAAACATGGGCGTATGCTAATTCCTTCGCAATGGCAATTGTTAGCAAATTGAGATTAATAGGTTTTACAAAATAATCACACGCACCTAGTTTAATGGCTTTTTCTTTATCAATTTCAAAAGCAAATCCTGAAACAACAATTATGGGTATGCTATGGCAGCTAGGGTGTTGTTTAACCTGTTGTAGTAAATAATATCCATCAATATCTGGCAATTTTAAATCTAGTAAAATCAAATCAGGCTTAAAATTTTTAATATTGAAAATAAAATTTTCACCATCTGGCAAACTTAAAACATTGTATCCACAATATTTTAAGTAATCACTCAATAACATTCTATTTATCTTATCATCTTCAACAATAAGGATACGGTTGAGTGTTTGGCAACAATTATTGTGAGGTTGTAACAACGAATTATTGAACATTATTCATATTTATTGATAATAAAGTTTTGTATCAATCTCAAGTTGTAAAAACAACTGAGACAATATATTAAATGAGCAGAATCAGAGTCAGATCATATTTCAAGCTGCTAATCCAGAAAATTTAGTTATCAGATTCAGTGTAAATCTTGTTTTTATCCTGTTAGTAGAGGGGTGTGACCCCCACTAGGGTCTTTTTGCTGTAATGTTAAATTTTATTTAAACTTTCCATAAAATAAACAGGGTTTTTACACAATACTCAATTGAATTATTGCGGGCGGGATTCATCGGTAGTTTTTAGCTATAACTCCTGACATTATTCTCTTTTTGTAAAAAGTTATCTGTTACCTATTGGAGACATCAACTCTAGTAATCAAAGCGAATTTTTAATACAGGAATCCTATTGTATTTTTGAAAAAACTCAGTACAGTTTTTTATTCCCTGTTCCCCATTAACAGTTCCCTAGCTTCATGAGTGATTGCTATGGTATTAGTATTTATTTTTTGATGACTTGATTCAAAAACAGAGTACATATACTTAAGTAATTAATTATGATCATACAGAAAAATGTTGATTACAAATAATAAAATTCAGTGAAATTAAAAAAAAGGAGCTATAAGCCCCTTTTCCTGCATTAATGAATGAAATTACAATTTTTAGCTTTAATTAAACGCTTTTTTTAAACTTGCGCTGTGCGGTGAACATACCAGCTACACCCAAAAGACCAAGCACAATAGAAGGTTCTGGAACTGCTTGAGATGTTTTGATGGGAACTAAACCTTCAAAATTCACTTCATAGTTACCACTGTGTGAGATACCGTCGGATTTCTCAGTTAAACCGGATTTGGTAGCAGAAAAGCTAAATAGATAATCCGTTTTACCGTTATAGGTATACTTCACAATTTCGCTAGCTTGTATTGTTTTACCAGATAACAGTGTTTGTAGGTTGCTGGGGACAACAGGGAATAATAGATTGGTGGCATTATAGTGACCTGCTAGACCAATGCTAATTTCACCAGTTGAATCATTTTGGTTAACATAGGATATATTAGGGTCGCTAAATCTTTGGAAGCCTTTGTTGGCTACAAAACTGTTATATAATGTAGCTTTAGTTGGAGTATTTAAGCTGCCGAAACCGTTCTTATCTAAAGCTAGATTAAACCAATGTTCAGCGAAAGTTTTACCTGTATCTTTGTAAAGACTAGTCCAGTCAGAAGCGGTTAAACTACTGAGTGTTATGGTTTCACCACCGATTGTTCCTGACAAGGTGGTATTTCGTGTAAAGTCATTAGCTGTAAAAGTCGATTGTTCGGTGCTGGCTCTTAACTCTACGTTACCAGTAGGGCTAGCAGCATTACCTTCTAAAATTTTTGTGATATCTGCTGTTTTCTTGTCTACGGACACAGTGTTTGTACCGTTAACGTCGTAGACCCAGTAATCAGTATCTGCTGTACCGCCGATGGTAACACCAGTTAAGTTACCTGCTTGGGCGGGAGAAGTGGCGATCGCACCTACACCCATAGCTACTGCACTACCAATCACAATAGCGTGAATAGTTTTCTTCATTACTCCAATTTTCCTTGATTTACTAGTGTTTTTGTATTAATGCGGCTTTATAGATGCAGAGAAGTTGCGATCGTTATTTTGAGTAACACAATCAACCAATCAAGTCTAAGTAATCATCAACCCTAATGGGGTAAAGTTAAGACTGATTGCGAATAAATTAATGATGAATAATTCGTTAACTAATGATGAATATTACTAGTGATTCTCCCTGTAGAGTCATTACGGAAAAAAACAACAGAAATCAAATTTTAACTATTCATATAGGAATCGTACTTGAATCTTGCTAAGTATACTGAGAAACAAACCTTTGTATGGCAAGCCTCTAGCTAATTCAGTTTTTCAGAAATCAAATATGAGTCCTATAGGGTGATGTCTAGGTTAAAATCGCGCCACCCATTAAGCGTTCATACCGATACTTCAATTCGGCTTTCATTAAAGGCCAACGCTCTAAACTAGTATCCAGTTCTATAACTTTTTCGGCTGCTTGTCTGGCTAATATTAATACTTCTTCGTCTTCTACCAAACTAGCTAATGTAAAATCAGGCACACCAGATTGGCGAGTCCCTAATACTTCTCCCGGCCCGCGAAACCGCATATCCATTTCGGAGATGAAGAAGCCGTCTTGAGACTGTTCCAATACTTTTAGTCTTTGTTGAGCATCGGGACTTCTGGAACTACTCATCAATAAACAGTAGGATTTTGCTGCACCTCTTCCTACTCTTCCCCGCAGTTGGTGTAGTTGTGATAAACCAAAACGCTCCGCATTTTCAATGAGCATAACTGTAGCATTAGGTACGTCTACACCAACTTCTACGACGGTGGTAGAAACTAAAATCTGCGTTTTATTATCTCGAAATTTGGTAATGGCTTCGTCTTTTTCTGCTGAACTCATACGCCCATGCAGCAAACCGACTTGAAATTCTGGAAACACCGTTTCTTTAAGCTTTTGGTGTTCTTCTACAGCTGATCGCAAGTCTAGTTTCTCTGATTCTTCTACCAAAGGCAATACTACATAAACTTGCCGACCTTGGGCAATTTCTCGACGCATTAAGTCATAAGCAAAGGTGCGTTGCTGACTGATTAAGGCTGTAGTTTGAATGGCTTGTCGTCCTGGTGGTAACTCATCAATCTGGCTGACATCCAAATCCCCATGTATAGTTAATGCCAAGGTGCGGGGAATGGGGGTGGCAGTCATGGTTAATACATGGGGTTGTTCACCTTTTTGTTGTAGCAACGCCCTTTGTTTGACTCCAAACCGGTGCTGTTCATCAATTACCACTAACCCCAATCGGCGAAAATTTACGGTGTCTTGAATTAAGGCGTGAGTTCCCACCAATAAAGGTAATTCACCGGTGATTAATTGGGAGTGAATTTCCCGCCGTTTGGCGGTTTTGGTTGAACCCGTAAGTAACTCCACGGGTAAATGTAACAAGTTAAACCAGCTAACTAGTTTACGGTAATGCTGCTCGGCTAAAACTTCTGTCGGAGCCATTAATGCAGCTTGATAACCAGATTGAATGGCAGCTAAAATTGCTACCACTGCCACAACAGTTTTACCTGAACCCACATCACCCTGTACTAACCGATTCATTGGTGAGGTTTTTTGCAGGTCGTTGAGAATATCGTTGAGGACTCGTTGTTGTGCGCCTGTTAGTTGAAATGGTAGGACTTGGTAGAATTTTTCGATTAATTCACCTTTGGGTGCAAGAACTGCACTAGTTTGAATGGCTTTAGCTTGTTGTTGGCGTTGTAGTAAACCCAGTTGCAGATAGAAAAACTCATCAAATACCAAGCGACGACGGGCAGTTTGCAGACTATCGCTATCGTCAGGAAAATGGATATTAGCGATCGCATCCTTTAATTCCATCAAACCATACTTTTCTCGCAAACCCTTGGGTAAGGGGTCTTTTAATTGCGCCGCCGCAGGTAAAGCTGCAATTACCGCCTGTCGTACCATATTCGCCATCACTCCCTCGGTGAGTGCGTAAATTGGTACTACTCGCCCCATTGTCAGCGATTCAATTGTATCCCCTGGATGTGCCAAAACTTCTAACTCAGGGTTATCTAAAGTCAAACCGTATTTACTACCTTTAACTAACCCACAGGCCGCTACTACACTTCCCACAGGGTAGCGGCGTTTTAAACTTTCTTGCCAAGCACGACTAGTAAACCTCGTACCTGCCCAAAAACGACCAACTTTGATTTGACCCGTATTATCTTTGAGAACTAATTCTAAAATCAATAATTTTTGATTTTTGGGGCTAACAAAGCAGTTACACCGCTTGACTGTCGCCACAATTGTCACCGTTTCACCCCCTTGCAACTCCCGAATATTAACTTGTCGGGCATAGTCAATATGGTCACGGGGATAGTAAAACAGTAAATCACGTACAGTATACAAACCCAAAGCCGCCAACTTATCAGCTTTACGAATACCTATTTCTGGTAAATCGCTGAGTTTTTGGTCAATTTTGGGGGCTAATCTCCGACTAACTTCTGCTACCAGTGGCGCAGAATTGGGAACTTTCGCCTTATAACTCCTCCCTTGCTCTTGAGTCGTTTCCCTACTCCCTTGCTCTCCTTGTTGCAGTTGGTAAAGATATCGCCGTGCTTCCGCTATCAAATGTTGACGTTCTTTGAGTTCCAGATTGGGATAATTAGCAAACTGTGCCGCCATGTCTTGCCAGCGACGACGTTCAGTTGGGGGTAAACTTGTGGGGAATTTCCCAAATGTGAGGCTGAGAAATTCACTGAAGCGATACTGTCTACCCACCAAATCAGTAAAACCGTTTTCGGCTTCCACTGCTAAGGCTTTATGTAAGCGTATCCAATCTGGTTGGTCGTTAGTCATTAGTCATTAGTCATTAGTCATTAGTCAACAGTCAACAGTCAATAGTCGATAGTCAATAGTCACTACTGTGGACTTTGGACTTTGGACTATTGACTAATCTTCATACCAACTCGCACGCCATGCGGCTTCGGCTTCAGCAATTGAGCGTTCTCTTTGCTTCTTTTGATACTCCCTTCCTAGTTTATTCAGTTGTCCTAAGATTTCACGAATTTGTTTGCGATGATTAGCAACTGTTGTGTCAGCAAATTCGATTTCCCCTAAGCGCAAATTAATAGTCATGATTTGAGTTAAACCAGATTTTTCTGTATCTTGCTCGTCGGCAATCTCCAGAACTAAGTTAAGAATGTTGGGTGGCCCCGGCATCATCTCGGCTGAACCTTCTGAAGCGGCTGCGGCTGCGGCTTCTAAAACAGGTTCTGGCAGCTTTTGGGGTAAAATTCCGGCATTTTGTAAGATTAAATTAGCCTCATGGGAAACTTTTCTGAGGGTGTGTTGCATTTGCACTTCTAGATGCTGTTGCCATTTCGCTAATTCGATGGGGTTGGAAGTTTCGACAATATAAGTTTGAGGCGATGAATGTTTAACTGATTCACTCGCTGAAGATGATATCTCAGATGGTATTTCCCCTTCTGTAGTTTCCGTGGAAATTGCTATTTCTTCTACATTTTCCTCATCTTTCTCGTCTTCCTCATCTTCCTGACTCATCAAACTGCTGATTAATATCTCGGCGGCTTTTTGACCTAACTTGCGGATGCTTTGTTGCAGTTGTTGTCGCTGATTTAATGACAACTTCAGAAAGTTTTCTGGATAGCCTTGGGTACACAGGTGGTAACTAGCGAGGATTAATTGTTTTCTTAGTGCTTGACCCAAAGCTGCTAAATAACTAGCATAAGCCATTTGCAGTTCTCTAGCGATCGCCTGAATCGCTTCTTGCAACACAGCAAGTTCTCGTTCAATTCGCTCAATAGCTCTAACCATATCTTCACCCACCTGAGCCTTATATGGTACAAATGTATGTTTATTTAGTAAAGAATCAGTTCTAGATTTTTTAAAATTTTAAATAAAATACAGGTCAGGCAAATAGCTTGACCTGTCTAGAAGATAGTTATGAGTGCTGAGTAACGAGTAAGAAGTAATAAGTAATGAGTAATGAGTAATCTTGTCTTGTTTCAGTATTTATGTACTGTTTTTTTGACATAACATTGAAAAAAACTTTTCAACTCAGCACGCTGCTCAACGCCTCGCTACCGCTAACAGCACTCAGCACTCATTACTACTCAGCACTCAGCACTCAGCACTCAGCACTCATTACTACTTAGCACCCATTTGAGCTGCTACTTCTTCAGCAAAGTTACTTTCTTGCTTCTCAATACCTTCACCTAAGATGTAGCGCACGAAACGGCTCACAGTCACATCTTCACCAACTTTCGCCTTCACTTGCTTGACTAATTCTTCTACAGAAATACTTTGGTCGCGAATGTAGGGTTGGTCTAGCAAGGTCATCTCTTTCAGACGCTTTTCAATTCGCCCCTGAACGATTTTTTCTCGGATGTTTTCTGGTTTGTTAGCCAAGTCTTCCTTGCCCATTTCGATGTCTTTTTCTTTTTGGACAACTTCGGCAGGAATGTTGTCTACACTGACATACTCAACGTTGGGACAAGCAGCTACTTGCATAGCTGAGTTCCGCGCCAAGGCTTGGAATTCTTCGTTAGTAGAGGGTGCTTCTGATTTAGAGTTAACCTCAACTAATACACCAACTCTACCGCCAGTGTGGATGTAGCTGTCTACTACTCCTGGTGTGTCTTGGATAGCAAAATTCACAAAGCGACGTACTTGAATATTTTCACCTAAGTTAGCAATGCTTTGCTTGATGAATTCATCTACAGTGACGCTGTTATCTTCGATGTAAGGTTGAGCCAGCAAAGATTCTAAACTATCAGCTGTTGCTGCTTGCTGGGCTAGGTTCTTAACTAGGGCTTTAAAAGCATCGTTACGGGCAACAAAATCTGTTTGGCAGTTGACTTCTATGAGTACACCTACTTTGCCGCCGGGCTGAACGAAGGTTTCTACCAAACCTTCAGCCGCAATGCGATCGCTTTTTTTACCCGCAGAGGCGATACCTTTTTTCCGTAGCCAGTCTATGGCTTCTTCGACATTGCCGTTGGTTTCTTTCAACGCCTTTTTACAGTCCATCATGCCTGCACCAGTTTTTTGGCGTAGCTCTTGGACGAGTTTTGCAGATATTTCCGCCATGTTGCCTCAATTCCTAACTTGACCTTGAGTTGTTATCGCTCACCAAAGCAGTGTTGAGTGCTGAGTTGAGGGTGTTATGAGGAAGAAACCAACAATTGTTTTTTGTTTATTTCTCCAACTTGATCTTTAAAAACCGTAATCAGCACCCAGCATTCATGACTCAGCACTAAGCAAGAGTTTTGAGTATTTCTATCTTACTCAGGGCTGGGGAAGAAAAAACGATGAAATTCAAACTATTGGAGATGAAGCATGAGGTGTGAGCTTAATCTGCTTCATCTTCCATTTTGATTTAGTGTTAAAAGCTATTGCGCTGGGAAAATTTACACTGATTCTGCATCTGCCGTTAAATTTTGACATTCAACCAGCAACGAGGAATTATGTCTTTCCCTGCACAAAAACAGTTGATTATTCTTCTTCGTCGTCGGAAGCAAACTCACTGTAATCACTTTCTTCGTAATCGTACTCTTCCTCTGCACCTTCGTAATCTTCGTATTCTTCCTCGGCATCTAGCTGACCGTGACGACCTTCATAAATAGCATCTGCTAATTTGCCCACGATCAATTTAATTGATCTGATTGCGTCGTCGTTAGCTGGGATGGGAATATCTACTACATCTGGATCACAATTTGTATCCAGCATAGATACGATGGGGATAGAGAGTTTTTGGCATTCTTGGACAGCGTTATATTCCCGACGTTGGTCAACAATTATCACGACATCAGGAACTTTCCGCATGGTTTTGATACCACCCAAATATTTTTGCAGCTTCGCCATCTCACGACGCAGCATAGAAGCTTCTTTCTTGGGCAATAAATCTAACGCACCGTTTTCTTCCCGCCGTTCCAAATCTTTCAGGCGGTCTACTCTGGTTTTGATAGTTGCCCAGTTGGTGAGCATTCCACCCAGCCAACGTTGGTTGATGTAGTGAGAACCGCAACGAGCAGCTTCTTGGGCAATAATCCCTGCTGCTTGCCGCTTTGTGCCGACAAAGAGAAACTTTTTACCTTGCTCCGCCTGCGATCGCATATAGTTATACGCTTCATCCATCAATTGGGCTGTTTGCACCAAGTCGATGATATGTACACCATTACGCGCAGTGTAAATGTATGGAGACATTTTAGGATTCCAGCGTCGGGTCTGATGCCCAAAGTGAACCCCTGACTCCATCATTTGAGCCAATGAAACAACTGGCATATATTTTTTTACTCCTATTCGGGTTAAACCTCCATCCAGGCGTATTTCTCCATGAGAAACACCCGAATTCCCAGATGTGCGGAATTTAGACAACTCTACTAGGGTAGCACAGAATGGGGCATTGGGAATGGGGAATAGGGAATTGGGCAGGGGAGCAGGGAGCAGGGAGCAGGGAGCAGGGAGCAGGGAGCAGGGAGCAGGGGAAGCAGGGGAAGCAGAGGAGAAAAACTAATAACTCACAACTCAGCACTCAGCACTCAGCACTCAGCACTCAGCACTCACAACTCAGCACTCAATTGAGCATAAGCCTCATACACACCCTTGACGTTGTACCAATTGAGGAAAATTCTGGCGATTTCTAAAGCTAGCTGGGGCTTACCTGAATCAATCAACCACTGTAACAACGGTTTCATGGTGCGTTCATTTAATGCGCCGTTGAGTGACAGAATCCCCCACAGTAAACGATGTATCCAGGTCATTTGAATCATCATTTTGACTTCCCAGGTGGGATGCTTTTGATAAAACAAAACTCCCATCCGTCCCCGTTGAATTTCTTTCTCAATGAGGTTGGGGATTTGCTCCAAGTTAAATGGGGGATGCCAATGATAACCGACAGCAGTGGGACATTTAATCAGTTTCAACCCCAGGTTTTTGAGTCTGACACCCAGTTCTAAGTCTTCCCAGCCGTAGAGTTGAAAGCCTGTGTCAAATAATCCGGCTTGTTCTAGCCAGTGTTTAGGGATGGCGACGTTACCTGTGGCGAAAAAGGCTGCGGAGAAATCTGTGATTTTATAGGGTTCGGCGGTGGGATTGTCGAAATTACAAGTATTAATAACTGCACCGTAAGTAAAAAAGCGATCGCTGCCTAATTTCTCCTTACCCTGCACTAAAGCATTTGCATGGGCTTGCAGGAAGTTTTCTAGGACTACTAAATCACTATCTATAAATATAATGATGTCCCCTTGTGCCTGTTCAACGCCCAAATTCCGCGCCGCCGCCGGGCCTGCATGGTCTTGCTCAAACCAACGCACATGGGGAAACTCTTCTTTATGTGCCTTTAACCAATCTAGCGTACCGTCAGTAGAACCATCATCTACTAAGACAATTTCATAACTACCTACAACGCTTGATGCGCTTAGTCGCTGCATTTCTAAGGCTCGCAAGCATTTTTCTAGAATCGGCTGGCGATTATAAGTTGGTATTACAACGCTGATAAACACAGTCTCACCCACAACACAACTACCCATCTCCAGAATAGGACAGCCTGGTACTCAACACAGTTCCTAATGCGTCCTGAGAACTGAATTCGTGACTCAGCGTCAACAGATAACACGCAAAAGTCAACCAATTTTAGATTTCAATTTCTGGGTTGAATCTAAAATCCAAAATCTAAAATTCGGAGGTTCAATACAAAAATCGTACTTTCTTCATCAGTAATGGCAAACGGACTGTCCCTGCAAAACAGTATTTTCCCTCAAAAAATAATTGTTAATAAACTCATATTAATTATTGTATAACCTAATCTTAATTTTCTTTAATTAGATTTTCAGTAACCGTTGTTAGTTTCAGCACCATAAACCACTATTAGAGAATATTTGATAAGTCTTTTGTGGCTCACTATTCTAATTCGATTGTAGTCACGTGCCTTTATTGAAAAGGCTTGTCAGCATCCTATTATTATGCCTGCCTCAATATAAATAGGATGAATTAGTCAAAAAATAGGACTCAATCAAATATTTTCTGAGTTGTGGTTTTTGCCGATCATTAACTGTTGATATCAATAAAAATTGAGGTTCATGTGTAATTTGATGTTTTTTTGTTGTCCAACAAAATGACCAAAAGAGTGCTGAGTAAAAAGTAAGGTTAATTGAACTCAACACCTAGCACTCAGCACTACTGAATCTTTGATTTACAAGATGAACTTAACAGTTAACTCATTAGTGTCAAAATGGAGAACTAGGTAATGAAGGGACGCTTTCACCCCAAAAATAACGTGACGCTTAACCCATCTCGTAACGAATCAATTCGTGATGTGATTGATCGCGTCAGCATGAGTCGTCGGCGGTTCATCATGACGGCAGCTAGTGCATCGGTGCTAACTGTGGTAGGTGAAGTTTCTCTGGGAGGCTTTCTCCAAAGTGTTGAAGCCGCTCCAATTCCCAAGGGGACAGGATTTGGTGGTATTGGCTTTAAGAGTGTTCCACCTAATGTATTCAATCCAACTACAGGAGTTCTAGAAAAGGATCTTGTTAGTGTTCCTGAAGGTTATACAGCTAAAGTATTGTTTGCTTGGGGAGATCCCATTATGCCTGGTGCGCCTGACTGGCTACCAGACGCATCCCAAAATGCCGCAGCGCAAGCAATGCAAGTGGGGATGCACCATGATGGTATGCACTACTTCCCCTTATCGCAAGGTAATGTAATTGGCCGGACAGTTAGTTCCCAAGCAAGATCATTAAGAAGCTTTTTAAATCAGCCGATTAACAATGGTTTGTTATGTGTAAACCATGAATATACCCAGGAAAATATCCTGCATGGTTCTGAAGGTCTGACTCCCGTCACAATTCAAAAAGTACGGAAGTCTCAAGCTGCTCATGGCGTGTCTATTGTCGAAATTTCCAAAAACGGCAATGAATGGACTTACAATCGCAATTCACCCTATGGTCGCCGCATTACCAGTAATACAGAGATGCGAGTTTCCGGGCCTGCGGCTGGGGATGCCTTGTTAAAGTCGAAGAAGTTTAACATTACTCCCACAGGCTCTGTTGAAGTCGGCACAAACGACGGCTTTACCGCATATGGCACAGTCAATAATTGTGCCAACGGTTACACACCTTGGGATACTTATTTAACTTGTGAAGAAAACTGGAACGGTTACTTTGGCAATCGGGGTGAAGCTTTAGTCTCTACTCCAGGGATTGAAGACTCAGAGATTTTGACAGGACAGAATCGTTATGGTCTTTCTGCTAACGGTGCTGGCTATGGTTGGCATGAAGTTGACCCACGTTTCAACAATCGTACCAACCCACTAGAACCCCATTTATTTGGCTGGGTAGTTGAGATTGATCCATATGATCCTCTAAGTAAGCCAGTGAAGCGGACGGCTCTAGGTAGATTCAAGCATGAAAGCGCACAGGTTGTCGTGGATGACAACAATCGGGTGGCTTTCTATATGGGTGATGATGAACGTAACGAGTATATCTACAAGTTCGTTTGCGCTCAAGCCTATAATCCTGGTAATCGTGCAGCTAACCGCGATTTGATGGATTCTGGTATTCTTTACGTGGCCAAATTCAATGACAATGGTACTGGTCAGTGGTTGCCTCTAGTCTATGGTCAAAATGGTTTGACACCAGAAAACGGTTTTAGAAGCCAAGCTGAGGTTCTAGTTAAGACACGTCAGGCGGCAGATAGAGTCGGTGCAACCATGATGGATAGACCAGAGTGGACAGCAGTACGTCCCCGGATTGGTGGATATAAAGAGATTGAGGTCTACTGTACATTAACCAACAATAATCGTCGTGGTACAGCAACCCCACCTACTGTCAACAGAGTAGATGGTTCAACAGCTGCGGGTAGTGCGCGTCCTGCTGTAGATGCTGCTAACCCACGTCCTAGTAATTTGTACGGTCATATTATTCGCTGGCGTGAAGATGGACAAACTGTAATAGCAACAACTTTCAAATGGGATATTTTCGTTGAAGGTGGCGACAGAACCAGAACTGAAGCCAATTTTAAAGGCAATATCAATGGTGATGATTTCAGCTCACCTGATGGTTTGTGGTTTGATGACTTCGGTCGTCTTTGGATTCAAACTGATCAAGCTGGTGATGGTCGTGGTAGCACAATCAATGGTGTTCCTGAGCTAATCAACATTGGTAGTAATGGTATGTTTTGTGCTGACCCCAACACCAAACAGGTGAGACGCTTCTTAACTAGTCCTACAGATTGTGAGGTAACTGGGATTACTAGCACACCTGATGGTAAAGCGATGTTCATCAATATTCAGCATCCTGGTGATAGTGGAACTACCGCAAATCCCACATTATCTAGTAACTGGCCTTTCAGCCAAGGTTATGGTTTACCTGGTCGTCCCCGTTCGGCAACGGTAGTAATCACCCGCAATGATGGTGGTGTCATTGGGGCTTTGTAATTTAGAATTTTCTCATTCATAATCTATTTAGAGACTTTGTAGTACAAAGTCTCTATTTTTTTACGTAAAAAAGACAGGTAAAAAACCTGTCTTTTTAGCAATACGGTTCAGTTAAGGTGGTGAGAGTTAATTTCTCAATTTTTGCTCTGTCTATTAGACAATGAGCAAGATTTGGGGGATTCTCCCCCAAGCCCCCGATTGGGGGACGGTTGCGTCCCCCAAACCCCCTCCAAAATCATTTTTTCGTTTTTTGTTGAGTGAATATTTGCTGGCTTGGTTGAAATTTATTTTTCTTATCTGAACCGTATTGGTCTTTTTAGTATGCAAAAAATTGTTTTTAGCCTGCCAATGCTGCCTTTTTCTTACGCTTCATCCATAGTCCTAAAGTAGTAGCGATCGCAGTTCCTCCAATAGCAAATGGTTCTGGTACTTTGGTATAAGTTACTGTACCTGCTAGTGTTGTATCGACTGAGTTGCTGATTGTGTAAAAGTTGTTTCCCCCTATTTCTGGGGTACTGGGGTCACTACCAATGAGAAACTGATCAGCTACAAAATAGCTGAGTCCTTGGAACTTACCTGCATCAAAAGTGAGGATAGGGAATGAATCAAAATCAACGTCGTCAGCTTCTGTATAGTTATTTCCTAGATAATTGAATGTCACTTTGAGTCCATTTTCTACCCCTAGTGTTTCCAAACCTAAACCAGTTAAAAATGAGTCATCGTATTCAACTGAACCCAAATATTGAGCAGAACTAGTATCGACTGTGAAATTGTAATTTACTATAGCTGCTTGTGCTGGTTTAGATGCGATCGCAGCTACGGAAATGGCTGTTGCAATAGTAGCAAGACTTAAGTTTTTACCTAATGTCATGAAAAAATACTCCCAGGTTTAATAGTGAATCCTTACGCAATTTCACTTAATAAACCTTTAGGCAATGACTCAAGGTTAAGGAATATCAAATAAAAGGTTAAGTAGCAACAGGCTGACGATATACAGCAGTTAGTAACTTCACGTTTTGAATTGTCCTGGTCACTATTTGTCTACCTCTTGCTAAACTGGAGTCAAATATTTATATTTCTCTACAATGCAAGTATATTTAGAACGCACGGGGGGTTTTACTGGGATTAGTAAAACTATCCGTGTTGACGCGGATACTCTCCCAACTCCGACAGCAGAGGAATTATCTACACTTGTCGCCGCAGCAGATTTTTTCCAACTACCTGAACAAATAATTTCTGAACATTCCCAGTGCGATCGCTTTCAATATAGACTAACAATAGAAAATCGTGGTCAGCAGCACACAGTAATTGTTAGTGAAACTGCGCTCACTAACACCTTAAGAAATCTGATTGAATACTTGAATCAGTTGCAAATATCTCAATAAAACATTTTGGCTATTTTCAAAAGGGATTGGGGATTGGGGACTGGTGATATTCAAATTTTGCCTTTTGCCTTTTGCCTTTTACCTTTACAATCTCTCCCAGCCTTTTCCTTTGTAACCGTAATCAAAAATCTCTGGATGTATAATTTCTGCCATGATTTCTAGAGAATCTACTAATCTAGGGCCTGGACGGTTAAAGTAGGCATTTCCATCGGTGATGTAGACTCTACCGCTTTTCATAGCGTGGAGTTTTTGCCAGTCTGGGTGCTGGGTCAATAATTCCGCTTCTTGACGGGTGCGATTTAAGTCAAAACCACAAGGCATAAAAATGATCACATCAGGGTCACTAATCAATAGTGTTTCCCATTGCAGGTGGGGAGATGGTTGACCTGTGACACAAAATAATGATTGTCCTCCAGCTAAGTTGGTAAGTTCAGGAATCCAATTAGCTGCTACCATGAGGGGATTTGTCCATTCAATACAGGCGACGGTCGGTAATTCTACTAAAGACAGCCCTTGAATTTTTCGTTGACAAATTCTAACACGAGCCTCTAAGTTTTCTAAGAGTTGAACAGCATCAACATTAAAGATATGCCCTACACGCTCGATATCATTCCAAACGTCTGCTAGCAGATTAGGTTGTAAAGAAACGACTTGCGGAGAGCTTTGAGTCAGTTCAGCCACAGCCTTTTCTACTTCTTGTAAGCTGACGGCGCAAACATTACACTGATCTTGGGTCAAGATATGAGTGGGCTGCAATTGTTCTAAAATATCAGTTTTGACTTGGTAAATACTGAGAGCCGACTGTAGCAAATTATTTATCTGATCGTGGATTTGCTCACTGGAGGTCTTACTATCTAGACGCGCTTGGGTGCAAATAGGACGGTCTGTAATTTCTGGGGGATAGTCACATTCGTGCGATCGCCCAACCACATAATCTGTTAAACCCAAGGCTGCTAAAATCTCTGTTCCACTGGGAATCAAAGAAACAATTCTGATATGAGAATTTTGCATAATTTTACCACCTCTCGATCAGAGGCTCTAGCCTGAGCTTAATTGTGACAAAATTTAGCTGTGCCGGTATCTTTCTATAGGAGAATACACAAATATTAATTTCTTAAACATTATAAAAATGAGTGTATCTATGTATATAGATAATGGTAAAAATATGAAAGCATTTACACGATATTAATCATTTCGTCAGTAATTAACCGGAATCGCTATCTGAAATACTTTTGTTAATGTATAGTTTGATCAATATTTATTGATTCTGATTTACCGTTACCATACTGCACCATGAACTGAATTTTTTAAATTTATGTGAAATTTTTATTAAAAGTTCACAAATATATGTTGTTTGTAATTGGTCGCGACCAATTTGAAACCTGATATCAAGTTAAAAACAGCATATCAAAACGAAGATTCGTTTAAAAGCATAATTCATACAAAATTAGCCAAAAAAATATACCTTCTGGGTATGTAAATGTGCATATCAAAGTTGTATTTATATAAACAGTTCTATTCATGTTTTAGAAATGCAATGCAAAGTGATTTCTGTTGAAAACACATGCAGGTAATAGTGGTAAAAGATATTACTAAGTTCCCACAGTCCCAAGAGGTACTGTCAATTTCAGACAAAGAGCGACGAAAACATAGCCAAACACTACTGCATTTAGCAAGTAGCAGAACCTTTCAGACAGGAACTCTAACTGCTGTATTCAGAGAAATAACAGAGGCTGCGGCGCACGCACTTTTAGTGCAGCGCGTGAGTGTGTGGTTTTACAATCAAGAAGGTTCAGGAATTGAATGTCTTGATTTATACAATATTCACAATCAAGAGCATACTTTTGGCCAGGTTTTGTCAAAAGCGAATTACCCTGCTTACTTCCAAGCTTTAGCATTAGGAGAGAGTCTACACATTAACAACGTCATCATAGACCAAAGAACTCAAGAATTATTTACTACTTATCTTTCTATTTTCGAGGTGATTTCGCTACTCAGTACACCAATTTGGGTAGGAAATCGTTTATTGGGGTTTTTGTGCTGTGAACATTGTCACGAAGTTCGAGAGTGGACTGGAGAAGAAAAATATTTTGCTGGTGCGATCGCTGATTTTGTATCATTAACTATTGAAGCCAGGGAACGCAACGCAGCACAGTTAGAAACACGAAAAAGTGAAGCTCTATATCGAGCTATTTTTGAGAATTCAGTTGTGGGAATTGCAGTTATAGATCAGACAACCCAGATATTAGATATGAATCCTGGATTATGTCAAATGCTGGGTTACAGTCGAGAAGAATTATGTAGTCAAAACTTCACTGATTATATTTTTCAGACACAAGCAGAGTTAGATAATTATCAAAAATTATTAGGAGAACTATATAGAAATTTTCATCAACATCATGCACAACAACACGTTGAAATTGATAGACGCTTCTTACATAAAAACGGCAAATTAGTTTGGGCAAAACTTTGTATTTCCGTCATGCCTAATTCTGATAATGAAACTGAATTACTATTAGTAATTGTCAAGGATATGACTGAATACAAAAAAACCGAGTTGCAACTGCGTGCCTCACAAGTAGCAGCAGAAGCAGGTAGTAGAGCCAAAAGTGAGTTTTTAGCAACTATGAGCCATGAATTGCGAACACCTTTAAATGCAATTATGGGGTTATCGCAACTATTACAGCATGAGATAGCAGGCTCTTTAAATGACAAGCAAAAAGAATATATTAATTGTATATATAGTAGTGGCGAACATTTGCTAACAATGATTAATGATATTTTAGACTTATCAAAGGTGGAATTAGGTAAGGAAGAGTTATCATTAGAGCCAATACAAGT
The DNA here is from genome assembly GCF_050235535.1 of Aliinostoc sp. HNIBRCY26. GTDB lineage: Bacteria > Cyanobacteriota > Cyanobacteriia > Cyanobacteriales > Nostocaceae > Trichormus. Next base: position 2,361,960 of record NZ_CP189852.1, on the reverse strand, counting down.
TGTAGATTTATGTAATTATTTATTATCAATTGTCAGCGATCGCGCCCATGAAAAAGGCTTAAAACTGACTCATGAAATTGACCCTGCTGTCAAGATTTGCATAGCTGATGAATATCGTTTGAAGCAAATGTTATTCAACTTGCTGACTAATGCGATTAAATTTACCATTAGTGGCGAAGTTTCCTTAATAGTCAAAAAAGCCGATCAAGGAATCACATTTACAGTTGCAGATACAGGAATTGGTATTGATCCTAGTCAATTTAAATTTTTATTTGAGCCATTTAAACAGCTAGATAGTAAATTGAATCGTCAATATGAAGGGACAGGATTAGGTTTAGCTTTGACACGCAAATTAGCTAGGTTACACGGTGGTGATGTCACAGTAACATCAATTTTGGGAGTAGGAAGTCAGTTTACCTTGTTTGTACCAGAACAGGAGATTTGAGGTGTGGGGCATGGGGAAGAGAAGAGGAATTGGTGCAGGGTGCAGGGTGCAAGGGGGAGGGCAATGTCCCCATTTTTCCACGTTCCCTGCCTTCTGTCTCCCAGTCCCTAGTCCCCAATCCCTAATCCCTAATTACTCTGCGCCTTCAATGGGTGCAAAGCCTTGGCGTTGAATGTTTTCGGTGATGGTGCGGGGTTCGAGGAATTGCAGGAGATAATCAGGCCCCCCAGCTTTAGAACCGACACCAGAGAGTTTGAACCCACCGAAGGGTTGCCGAGCGACGAGCGCCCCTGTGATGGTACGGTTTATATACAAATTCCCCACTTCAAAATCTGTCTGCGCCTTTTGAATATGGGAAGGTGTACGGGAATAAATCCCACCAGTTAAGGCGTAGTTAGTATCATTGGCGACAGCTAAAGCTTCAGCAAAATCCTTAACTTTAATCACAGCCAATACAGGGCCAAAAATCTCTTGTTGGGCAATTATGCCATTGGGAGGTACTTCACTAAAGATGACTGGCCCGACAAAATAACCGTGATCAGGTGCTGATAACTCCAAAGCCACCTGGGATTCTGCCTTACCCTTTTCAATATACTCACGGATGCGATCGCGTGCATTGGCATCAATCACCGGGCCGACTTGGGTACTGGGTAACTCCGCTTCCCCGATATTCAAAGATTTTGTCGCTTCCACTAATCGCCGGATAAAAGCATCATAGATACTTTCTACCACCACCGCCCGTGAACAAGCAGAACATTTTTGTCCACTGTAACCAAAGGCCGACTGTAACACCCCGACAACAGCTTGGTCTAAATCAGCACTTTCATCAACAATGATAGCATTTTTACCACCCATCTCCGCAATTACCCGCTTCATATGCCTTTGTCCAGGCTTGAGGGTAGCTGCTTCGGCATAAATCCGACAACCGACTTCTTGAGAACCGGTAAAAGCGATGACATGGGTATCGGGATGACTCACCAAATAAGCCCCCACTTGCGAACCCTTACCAGGAACGTATTGAAATACACCTTGAGGAATCCCAGCTTCCACCAAAATCTCCGTCAGTTTAGCCGTAATTACAGAAGAAGTTTCCGCAGGCTTGAGCAGAGTACAATTACCCGCAACCAAAGCAGCCACAGTCATTCCACAAGCGATCGCCAACGGAAAATTCCAAGGCGAAATCACCACAGCAATTCCACGGGGCTGATAAATATATCTATTAGTTTCCCCAGCCACATCATAAATTACACCCTGATCCAACCGTTCCATTTCATCAGCGTAGTAGCGACAAAAATCAATCGCCTCCGAAACTTCTGCATCCGCCTCCTTAACAGGTTTACCCACCTCCAGAACAATCCAAGCCGAGAGTTCCGCCCGACGCTGCACCATCAAATCAGCCGCCCGACGCAAAACCCCCGCCCTTTCCTTCACAGGCGTATTCCGCCACCCAGGAAAAGCCGCCTTAGCCGCCCGCATAGCTTGTTCTGCCTGTTCCACCGAAATCAATCCAACCTTCCCCACCACCTCACTAAAATTAGAAGGATTAACCGAATCAATCACCTCGACAGTATTCACATACTCCCCATCAATCAAAGGCAAATAACTCCTACCCAACTCCCCACGCACCGCCGCAAAAGCCCGCGCCGCCTCATTCCTCTCCTCCTCCTCCGCATAATCCGTATCCGCCGCACCCACAAACCCTGCGCCTTCTTTGCGACTCTGCGCCTTTGCGCGAAACAAATCAATATCTGGCGCAGCAAGCAGTTCCTCCACAGGCTTATTCTCCAAATTTTGCCGTAAAAAAGAACTATTAGCCGTATTTTCCAACAACCGCCGAATCAGATAAGCCATCCCAGGTAACAAATCCCCATAGGGACAATAAACCCGTACCCGATAGCCCCTATCCACCAAAGCCTTAGCCAACTTATCCCCCATCCCGTAAAGCACCTGCATTTCAAACCGCCGCCGGGGGACATTAAGACTTTCCGCTATAGCTATAGCCCGTGCTTGCGATCGCACATTATGACTACCAATAGCAGCATAAACATACTGATGATTTTCCAACAATAGCTGAGTTATCGCCTCAAAATTCGCATCTGTTGCCGCCTTATCATTAAAAACAGGCTGCACCCAATGTTTTTGAGCCGCTTTAATAGTTTCCTGATCCCAATACGCCCCTTTTACCAACCGAATAGTTAACGGATAACCACGCTGTTTTAACCAATCGATGATTTTTCTGGCATCCTGTTCACTATCCCGTAGATAAGCTTGAATAGTGATACCAATATCAGTACGTTGGCGGAACTCATCTTCTAATAAGATTTTTTGCAAAATATTAAAAGTTAAGTCTTTATAGGCATACTGTTCCATATCAAAATGGATAGCTGCACCTAAATCTTGAGCATGACGTAATAAAATTCGGATGCGATCGCTAACTCGCTCTTCACTACCTTGAGCATCTAAAGGGTCAAATTGGGAATAAAAAGCCGTTAGCTTCACAGAAACCTGGACTTTTGCCAACGGTTCGCCGTCAGCCTCATCAATCGCCCCAATATTGCCCCAATTCTTCGCAGCAGTGGTTAATTGCGTAATTAATTCTCGATAGCGTTCTAGATAAGATTGTGCTTCTACTTCTGTAATTACCGCTTCCCCAAGTAAATCAATGGTGAAAGCCATCTTTTCTTTACGTAGTCGTTCAACAGTTTTGATGACTTGTTGAATATTTTCGCCGGAAATATATTTATGAGCTAAAGTCTCAACTGCTGTAGATACGGTAGTTGCAGCCACTTGTCCTGGCATAGAATCGGCATTAGCAAAATTGAGCATCCCCTTTAGGGCGGCGGGAAGTTCTACAGATTCATCGCCTAAATATTCTTGTAAATGTGCAGCAATTTCCGATTTACTCCGCAGTGCGGGGAGAGTATCAATAAAGCGAAATAATTGCACCCGTAAACCAGGGTTACTCATTGCCCAAGCGAGTAATTTGTCATCCCAACGCATTTGGTCACGCAGAGAAGCTAAAAATGAGCGATTTTCTTGAGTTGCGGCTAAAAGTTGTTTAGCAATTTCTTGAGTTTTCGCTTCGTAGGTGCTGGTTTGTATTTGTAGTACCACTGATAGTGAACTCCTGATGAAGACTGCGCTTTCTATTGTGGCGCGTGATTTTTTTTGTCACCACAGATAAAGAAACTCAAAACTCAAAATGTAGATTCAAGTTTTTGAGTGGAAGATTTTCAGACAACGTGTACAACAGTAATACACCTATGGAAAGAGGGCTAGGGAGAGATGAGGAATATACGAAAATTTTCAGTGCTTTTACTGAAAGCGCAAAACTCACTCCTCAGCATTTTGATGATCACTGCTGTCGGTTTAGGAGGTTGTACAGATCAGCCTAGTGACGAACAATTGGAAGTATGGCGTGCAGAAGCGATCGCCCGTAATGAGAAAATCATGGCGGATAATGCCAAAAGCACTCAGCCCAAGGAGTGGAATTTAGTTATTCAGGGGGAAACTACCACCGGTAAAACGGAGACATTAAATTGGCAACAGCTACAATCACTAGCCACCACTAATCTCAAGACTGCCGATCCTAATTACATTCTGCAACCAGATCAAGTGTTTGATTTTCGGGGTATTCCTGTATCCGCACTGCTCAAAAAGTATGGTTATCAGCCTGATGTGACGGAAGTAACTTTTATGGCTTATAACTCTTACCAAGTGACAGTGGATTTATACGATTTGTTAAAGTACCCCATTATTTTAGCGATCGCCAATAACGGTAAACCCATCAGTCGCGCCCAAGGTGGCCCTATTTATCTAGTCTTTCCCCATAGTCAATATCCCCACCTACAGCAGCAGTATCCTGAATCATTTTGGATATTCTATGTCAGCAATATTGTAGTGGGAACAGAACCAGCCCGACTCAAGGTAGGAAAACAAGAATTAAATTTAGCTGAATTAGAAAAATTACCCCAAATTACTGTTACGGAAACTGTTGGTTATCGTAGTGGCTGGCCGAGTGGCAAGGTTCAATTACATGGTGTGCGCCTGCGAGATATTTTAACTGTTACTGCGCCTCAGTTACTTTCAGAACAAGTTGTTGTTCAAGGCAAGACTACCGCTTCTCAAAATAACCTCAATTCAGTCATATTAACTGCTAATGATATTAAAAAATGTGACATTTTTCTAGTTACCAAATGGGGTGAAGAGAAAAAAAATATACCCGCCAGAATGGGTGGGCCACTCACCTTAGCTTTTGGTTCTGACTGTCAAACAAAAACTAATGGTTTGCGGTGGGTAAATTTTGTAGAAGAACTGGTAATTAAGCCATGAAATTTCCGACTTTCAATTCCATTCGTACCCGAATCATGGTCAATACTACGCTGTTATTATTGACTGTAATTTGTGCGATTGTATCTGTATGGGCTAAAAGTGAAAGTCACCTGTATCGAACTGAAAATGTGCAGGATGCTAACTCCTTTGTGAGAGTTCTAACTTACACTTTAGGTGATGAATTAATTGAAGAAAATTGGAGTCAAATCCGACTGACTTTGGATGTTCTTTTACGAGAAAATCGAGATTTTGTCTATGTTTTTATTTCCGATGCTCGCCAGCAAAATCGGATTATTGCCACTTCGATTAATTATTTACAAAATCAATATGTCCCCGATATTGTACCTCTAAAGGTCACAAATACAGTTCTAGAATCTACAAAACCATCAGTGGTAATGGAAACGTTTATTCTCCGCGATGTCTACTTTTCCGGGAATTTAAGAGCTAGACGGGGTGAGAGAATCATGGAAGTTGCGTCTGATATTCGCCTTTCCTCTGGGAAAAAAATCGGTACTGTCCGTATGGGTATTTCTTTACGCCGAATAGACCGTGCTATTACTAATGTGGTGAATCAGGCTTTGGGTGTGGGTTTCATGGGATTGGTATTTGGTTGGGTACTGGCTTATATTTTAGCCAAGCGGTTAAGTGATCCTATCCAACGTTTGCAAATAAGTGCAACTAAAATTGCAGCTGGAAATTTACAACATCGCGCCCAAATTACCAATAAAGACGAAATAGGTGCGCTGGCGAATTCCTTTAATGAAATGTCTACGGCTTTGCAACGTTCATTTAATAAGTTACAAAAAACTGTAGAATCTTTTGAGTTATTTGTCCCCAATAAATTTATTTTAGCGATCGCACCCCAAGGAATTGAAAATATCGTTGTCGGTGTCGCCGCGACTAAAACCATTACGATTTTGTTTTGTGATATTCGCGGTTACACATCCATGTCTGAGGTGATGACACCCCAAGAGACTTTTACCTTTTTAAATGATTATTTGGCTTGTATGGGAAAAGCCATAGACCAAGCTGGTGGATTTATTGATAAATATATAGGTGATGCCATTATGGCTTTATTTGATGATGTGGGTTGTGATGGGGCGTTACAAGCCGCAATTTTGATGCAACAAGCGTTAGATAAGTTCAATTATGAGCGAAGACAAAATAATTTACCAAAAATCTCTGTGGGGATTGGGATTCATCGCGGTGAAGTGGTGATGGGAACGGTAGGTTTTACTTGTCGGATTGATTCTACTGTCGTGGGTGATGCAGTTAATCTGGCTTCCCGCGTTGAGGGATTAACTAAGCAATATGGTTCTACTGTGTTGATTACCGAGTCAGTAGTGAAAAATTTATCATCACCAGAATTATTCACTTTGAGATTAGTAGATCCGGCTGTGAAAGTCAAAGGCAAAGATGAAGCAATCGCTATTTATGAACTTCTAGAAAATTGATATATATCTAATCTTGTATAATCCGAAAACCGTCACAAGGATAAATTTTCTGAACGCGAAAAATTTGTCGGGGTTGAAAATCTTTGATAGTACAAGTCCAAGTTATAGAAAAATCTAAGCGATGGCGAAACAATAACTGAATACCTGGGGAAGTAGCTAACAACAAACCATGATACCTTACAAGATGCAAATCGAAATTATTGTCTTGAATGAGTAAATCTAAATTCTCACTTTTCAAGATTGTTTGACGCATGATTGGTTCTAGAATAAATATCATGCCATAGCGTCGAATATACCTAATTTTTTCTCGGTTTTTTCCGGCTTGGTTGCAAACGCCGTAACCTGAAAGCAATACCCCTTCATTATCTACTAATGATAGGTTATTCCTAATAATTTGTTTATTGAGTTCTGTTTCAATATATTTAATTTCTTTGTGGTTGAAGTGAGCTAATTTTTCCCTGTCTAAATATTTACGATATAAAACATCTAATAAAGTAACTTCTGTTTCTTGCCAATCGCTGTTGGGTTCCCCATACGGAATCGAGGTGCTTCTATATATGTAACCATCAGTTTTACATTTGTGCTTCCACAATGGAAATTGTTTGTGAAAAGGACGATGCAAAGGAAATTTTTGCCGCCCTGTATATTCTCGATTCACTGCTATGACTTGGAAAAATACTTGACGAACAGTCTGAGGTGTAAGCACCAACAACCGCCCATCACCTGCTAATGATAATTGAATTGTTACATCCATAATTTACGCTTGATTCGGATTTACGCAAGTGTCACCAGAAATAAAAGTTTTTGCTTGTAGTAAGGGCTTCAGCCCTTATTTTGAGGACTAAAGTCCTCACTACCAACTTAAAATACTCTGCCAGTTGCGTAATGCCTATTGATTTGATGGTGATGGTAATTTAGCCAGAATTGTTTGGCTAATTCTGTCAATCACATTATCAAGCACAGGATCATTTTCTCTGCCTTTTGTATTCGCTTCATCAATTGCTACTTGAATCGCTGTCTCTAAATCATCAACCATTTCTTCTAGTTCATGAATAAGTTTAACTTCTAAACCATAATCAATTTCTACTTTTTGGGTATAGTGAGTGATAACTTTATAACGTTCTTCGTAGGTTCTGATTCGAGTAGTTGAATCTTCTTCATAGGGAACATATCTCGTTTCTGTTTCCTCATGTTTTTGTTTGACATGAGCAAAGGCAGGACGATGATCAATTGTAGTATTGTAAATGAGTTTAGGATTTCTTCGCGGCAGTTTGCGAACTAATTCCGATAAAACAGCACAAGCACTTTGCAAGGCGCGTAATTGGGGAACGGTTAGTTCTACTGCAATTCCATACCAGGTAAAAGTTCCTGTATTTTGAGAGTTAGCTTTTTGTCTTGCGCCGTGTTGGCTGACTACATCTTTGACAATTTCTAACACGCGCACACTAATTTCTTCTGGGGAATAATCTACATAAGTTTCTCTAACTTCGTCTTGTAGTTCATCTTCAGCATTATAATTACGATGGCGAACTTCTTGCGCTCTGATTTTTTCAATCCAGGCGATCGCTTTAGCTAGTTCTCGCTTTTGTTTGGTAAATGTAGTCTGAACCATACTGTATATTTATGAATAATTGTTAATGAAAATTAAGTTTTTTTGATTTAAAAGAAAGGTCTTGCTTGATATTTGGATACGCAATATTTCTACAGTATTACTACTATAGAACCAAAAGGCTTAACGGTGAAAACCGAGGAGACTCCGCCACCAAGATATTCGCCAGTTATGATTACCAAATCGCTGATCAATTCACAGATCCAGAGGACTTCTCTTGGTTTTAGTGCCTACTTTCTTCTCTCCAAATTATGCGATTAATAGTCAACATAACTAACATCCAACGAATATCTACCTGATAGTGACTCTCTGAGTTACTAAAACCTCCCTGAAATCTACTAAGTGCAGACTTCAGCTAAACTCACACATCATCCCTATGTCACCATAGAGAAAGACTGACAGATTGATTCTCCGCACACACGACCTTTTAAGGTAGTCGTTCCCCTGGTTATAACTGTGTTAATACAACGCCGCCACGTTCAAAGAAAGTGAATTGAAAATAGTCATTTAACAGGGAATCCCGCAGGATTTAAGAGTTCTTGTGAGAATTTGACCGTGCCTGGATCTAATAATGTCTGGAACACATTATATTTGATTGGACAACGGATGAAAGCCTTCCTCCCTCTCTAGTATCTATTTTTGAAGATATGAGAAGTTTACGACCCCAACGAACATCTCAGGTTTAGACCCCTCCCTCAACTTTTTAGGCTACTTCCACATTAGTTTTTCAAGGATCTGTTTCCTATCCTCTACTTGTCTGGCGGAACGTTTTGCTATAACTCCTATGTCTTTTGATCTTGGCTGTTGAACAACTGAGATGTGTTTTCTGAGATGTTAATGCTATAGCCTTGAACGAGATTTTTTTTCGTAAAGACATACATCTTTACTTTTTGGCAGGCTCAACCTTTCCCGCAATAACTCAAACCTAGTTTGAGCTATTACAATACTTATTTAACTATAGACAGTATCATTTTGTCTAGTTAATTTCCGTCATATCTCTGAGTCATCTTTTCCATCAAAACAGGCTACCAAACTCTAGATAAATAGATTCAGCGTGTTAAAACTTAAGAGGAATAACCATATACTAATATTTCGTTATGTTTAAGAACAATCTCAAAGATATCTTATTGTACCGATGGCAACAAACGCTCGAACCTTTTGGCGTTGACCAAGTAGCTATGGAAACAGCGTTTGCTCAATTAGTTACCGTTTATTCTGCCCCCCATCGCCACTACCATAATCTAGATCATATTCATCATGTACTAGAGATTATCGACACTTTAAAAACTTACACTGATAACTTAAGTGCTGTACAATTGGCGGCTTGGTTTCATGATGTTGTTTATGAACCCCAAGCCCAAGATAATGAAGAAAAAAGCGCAGAATACGCAGATCAGTTACTCAATACTTTAAAAATTCCCACTGAGCATATTAATACTGTCACTCGTTTGATCCTGAATACAAAAAGTCATCAAACTGATGAACGTGATCTAGATAGTCAGGTTTTATTAGATGCAGATTTAGGAATTTTAGCAGTCAACCCAGAACATTACCTTAAATATGCAGACGCGATTCGTCAAGAATACTCTTGGTTATCGACCTTAGAATATATGACAGCACGTAAACAATGTTTACAAAAATTTTTGCAAAGACCACAAATATACTGTACGCCTTTAATGTTAGAGTTTGCCGAATTATTTGCCCGATATAATCTCAACGCGGAAGTTTACAGGATAACTCATCCCTACACTCAAGAGCAGGAATCATCCTCCTAAAATTTTACTCCCCTGTCCTTGAGGAAAGCATCGAAAGTAAATCTATCGGGTAAAGAAGTTTGCGCGCCTAATTTGGTAGCGGCTAATGCACCTGCGGCTGTTCCCCAAACTACTGCTTGATGTAAAGATAAGCCATGATCAAGTGCTGCGGCCAAACCAGCGTTAAAAGCATCACCAGCAGCTACAGTGTCAACTGCATCAACTGTAAACGCTGGGACTAAAAACGTTTCTTCAGGTGTGGCGCAAATCGCACCTGCTGCGCCTAGTTTAACGATCGCAGATTTTACTCCCCTTTGCAACAACACCCCAGCAGCTTTGGCGGCTGTATCCTCATTATTTACAGGAAAACCCACTAGTTGTCCGGCTTCTACTTCATTGGGTGTAATAATATCTACCAATGGATAAAGTTCGGCTGGTAAATGAGATGGTGCCGGGGCTGGGTCTAAAATGACTGTAATATTGGCATCATGGGCTACCTTCGCCGCAGCAACTACAGCAGAAATCGGAATTTCTAATTGTAGGAGTAGTGCTTTAGCTGTTGGTAATAATTGGGTTAAGCGTTCCACATCTTCTTGATTAACTTGTCCATTAGCACCAGAAATCACCACAATGTGATTTTCCCCACTATGGGAGACAGTAATAATAGCTACTCCCGAATTAGCATTTTCATCGAGAAAAATTTTGCTGGTTTGTACACCAGCATCTTGCAGACTTTTAACTAACTCCGTACCAAAATTGTTTGCACCCACACGCCCAAGCATATGGGTAGGAATTCCTAATCTAGATAGTGCGACAGCCTGATTTGCACCTTTACCGCCAGGAATTTTAAAAAAGTTTTCCCCCGTTAAAGTTTCACCAGCCAGAGGTAAACGTGGGGCTGTGACGACTAAGTCTATATTGATACTGCCGAAAACGATGATACTCATGATGTTGGGGATTGGGGACTAATCAATTCAAAATTCAAAATTCAAAATTCAAAATTCCTTAACGGTAAGGCTTGCGCCTACAAAATTCAAGATTCTGTTCCCTGTTCTCTGTTCCCTGTTCCCTAATGACTATCGACTTTATCGACAGATATTGACCAAAGGCTTTAACATATCAAACTGTATAACAACAGATAGGAGTCTTATGGCTAGTGTAGAACGCGACGAAAGCAGGGAAGAACGCATCGAACAAGAGATTATTGCCGATGCTGAGGATAAGGAAGACCGGGCAATGGGTTGGTATTATTACCTTGACGATACTTTAGAATTTCCTTTTATGGGTAAGTGGAAGAAGAAATCTCGCAAAACTTCCACCATTGAGGAGAAGCCTGTGGAAGTCTTGGGAATGGCCCCCGAAGATGATTGTTTAAGGGATATGTATGTGGAAGTTGCTTATATAGGAGGGAAGGAAGACGATTATCATACAGCCAAGCTATCGGAGATAGAACCCATTGATGTAGATGAAGATACTCAACAAGCGATCGCTGATTGGATGTATTGGCTAGCTAGAGGCTACAAATTCTAGTTAAAATTTACTATAAATAACGAATTATCCGGCAGGGATTACCAACTGCAACGACATTTGCGGGTATATCTTTAACAACTACACTTCCTGCACCAATAGTAGTGTTGTCCCCAATGGTAACTCCTGGACAAATAATTGCTCCACCACCAATCCAGACATTATTACCAATTTTAATGGGGGCAGCTAATTCTCTACCTGTGAGCCGAATTTCTGGTTCTGTAGGATGGTAAGCAGCATAAATCTGTACATAAGGAGCTAATAAAACATTTTCACCAATCTCTACCTGATTGCAGTCTAAAATTACACAACCATAATTCATGTAAGTGCCATTGCCTACGGTAATATTAGCACCGTAGTCACAATGAAATGGCGGCACTATAGTAATTTTTTCTCCGATTTTAAAAAACAGTTCTTGTAAGATTTGCTGACGTTGTTCTAGTTGTTCTGCTGAGGTGGCGTTATACATTCTTAAAAGGTGATTAGCCCGTTTTTGATCTGCCATGAGTTCTGGGTCATCTGCTAGGTATAATTGACCTGCTAGCATTTTTTGCTTTTCAGTTTTTTCTGTCATAAATCAAGCCCAATGGCAGGAGTCAGCGTGTAATTTCATGCCTGTACAAAGGTTATCTTTCAGGAAATTATGTGTGAGTAAAAAAATTTGTTCCTCAACATAATGTAATAAGTATAATTATTGGTTATCAGAATTTAATATTTTCAGTTTAGATAAATATCAAATTACTTTGGTAAATGTACTCATTAATAGCCGCAGTATCAGTGCAGATTTTAACTAAAAATTGCTAACAATTAGTAGGTTCATTAAATACATCATAACGAGCTTTACCTTGTTGCTTTGCCCGGTACATAGCACTATCAGCAGCCCTGAGTATACTTTCTGGCTCATTAGTATGACTATGATTTAAAGTAATCCCAATACTGGCTGTTGTATAGATTTGATTTCCATTTAAATTTATTGGTAAACCCAGGGTATCTTGAATACGTTTGGCAACATTAATGACATCATTAATATCTTTAATTTCTTCTAACAATACAGCAAATTCATCACCACCAAATCTGCTAACAGTGTCACAACTGCGTACACATGATTCTAAACGTCTAGCGATCGCTACTAAAAAATCATCGCCCATACTGTGACCAAAGCGATCGTTTATCCCCTTAAAACCATCTAAATCTAAAAATAAAACTGCAAACCGATAGTCACTACGGCGTTTACTGCGTTCTACTGCTTGTTTTAGGCGATCTAAAAACAAAGTGCGATTTGGTATTCCTGTCAGTCCATCATAAAAGGCGTTACGCAGTATTTGGAGTTCTGTTAGTTTACGTTGCGTAATATCTTGAAAAACCAATACAGCACCTGTAATCCTGCCATGATGATCCCGAATTGGTGCTATATTATCGCCAATAGGTATTTCTTTCCCTTCCTTAGAAATCAGCATACAATTTTCTGGTAAATTTACCACCTCACCAATTTGCACCGCCTGTTTTGCTAAATTACCGATTACTTCATCCATATCTTTATCAACTAAACTCAAAACATCAGTAAAATCTTTCCCAATCGCTTCATTTTGTTGCCAACCAGTCAATTGTTCTGCTATTGGATTCATCATTTGAACACAGCCATGATTACAGGTAACAACTACCCCACAAGCCATGCTGTTAATAATCGCTGCTATTTTTTGTTTTTCTATTTGTAAATTGAGATAATTTTGATATTGTTCCAAAGCTATTTCCACAGCTAAATGTAAATCAGATTCTCTAATCGGCTTTAGAATATAACTAAAAGGATGACTTAGCTGATTTTTAGGTAGTTTTATATATTCTGAATACTCAGTTATATACAATACGGGTATATGAAATTTGTGTTGAATAATATCTATTACCTGCGTACCGTTAATCTCTTTGGTTAGACAAATATCAAATAATACTAAGTTAGGGTAGTGTTCTGCTACATTTTTAATGGCTTTTTCGGCTGAATCTGTAATTTCTAGAACATCATACCCCAGCTTTTGTAAACTATTTTTAATATTTAAAGCCAGGATTTTTTCATCCTCAACAACTAGGATTTTGCGGGTTTGCATATTAAAATAGCCTATCTGCTAAGGTTCAGATATTGCTGATGATTCAACCATATCTAAAGCTGAATAATTATATGATAGTCAATCTCTCAAGTATCGGTGTTAGCACATGACTAAACTAGGAAATATTCATGCTGTTATAGCATGATTCTTTATCATTTAAACTACGTAAAAATATAAAATTATCCTCAAAATTTATTGGTAATATCAGCAACAATTAATACAAAAAATATGTATATTAAACAACAAAATAAAAAACTCCATCGCTGATAAATGGAGTTTTTCAAAAAGAAAAATATAGGAATAAGAAATCTATTACGTCCAATGCCCAATGCCTAATGCCCTATTCCCTCTTTCTAGTCAGTTCAATACTAATTTTGCCGCCAAAATCTGGGATGGGTGCAGCAGGTTTAGTGACTATAACTTGCACTTGTGTAATTTGAGCGCATTCTTGGATAATAGAATCAGCGATCGCACCTGCTAACCTTTCGATTAAAGCAAACTTAGCAGTCTTGACGAGATGTTGAATCAAGCTAATAACACCCCGATAATCTAGAGTATCAGCGATCGCATCAGTTTTGGCAGATTGAGATAAATCCAGCCACAACCTGACATCCACCTCAAACCATTGTCCTAACACCTGTTCCTCTGGCAAATAGCCAGTGTAGCCATAGCAGCGAATTCCTGTTAAATGAATACAATCCATAAGAACTTGCGTAAGAGTTTTTCATCAGTAATCAAGCCTATAGTGTTGTGTCACACAGTATCAATGGGAAATCGGGAATTGGAAATTAGGCATGAGTAAGAACTGACTCTCAAAAGAAACAGGTTTCCTGTCGCTGGTGATGAAACTGGTAACAAATAACTGATAAATTGAATTTCGCTATGCAATTTATTGGCTGCTATGGATGTGATGCGGTTCGCCGAGAAAAATATTAATCAACTGTGGGCTTATATCTTAACTGAAACACTAAAGCGTTTAGGATTAACTTGTGCAGTCATTTGTCCTGGTTCGCGTTCCACACCCCTAGCAGTCGCCTTTGCCCAACAAGCCCCAGAAATCGCAGCAATTTCCATTCTAGATGAACGTTCCGCCGCTTTTTTTGCCTTGGGAGTCGCTAAAGCCACCGGTCGTCCGGTAGCAATTGTTTGCACCTCTGGAACTGCGGGGGCGAACTTTTACCCAGCCGTAATTGAAGCGAAAGAAAGCCGTGTGCCCTTACTGATATTAACCACTGATAGACCGCCAGAATTACGAGACTGCCATTCTGGACAAACAATAGATCAAGTTAAACTCTACGGTAATTACCCCAACTGGCAAACAGAATTAGCTTTACCCTCACCAGAAATGGGGATGCTAGCATATCTGCGACAAACAATAATTTATAGCTGGGAACAAACCCAAACCCCAACAGCAGGCGTAGTACACATCAATATTCCCCTACGTGACCCCCTAGCACCAATTCCTGATGGTCATGATTTAACTCATTTACTAGCCCAATTCCACCCCGAAAAATTCTTCGCCAACATCCCCAATCCCCAATCCCCAATCCCCAATCCCCAATCCCCAATCCCTATTCCCCAATCCCACAGAGGAATCATCATTGCTGGAGTAGCCCAACCATCACAACCAGAGGAATATTGTAGAGCGATCGCCCGACTTTCCCAAACCCTCAATTTTCCCGTACTAGCCGAAGGACTTTCCCCACTGCGGAATTATGCCGACCTCAACCCCTATCTGATTTCCACCTATGACCTGATTTTGCGAAATCAGCAACTAGCCGATAAGCTAGCACCTGAAATAGTGATTCAGATAGGTGATATACCCACCAGCAAAGAACTGCGGACTTGGCTAGACACTCACCAACCTCTACGCTGGATAATTGACCCTAGCCACCAAAACCTCGACCCTCTACATGGCAGGACGACACATTTGAGAATGAGAGTTGAGGAAGTGTCGGTGAAGCCAGGGGATGCTGAAATTTCTTGTGAATATTTACAAATGTGGTGTGATGCAGAAGCCAACGTTAGGGCAAATGTAGACACAACTTTGGCGCAAATAGAAGATTTAATAGAGTGTAAAGCCGCTTGGTTAATGTCTCAAATACTACCACCTGGAACACCATTTTTTATCGCCAACAGTATGCCTGTGCGGGATGTGGAATATTTTTGGCGGCCGAATAATTTAGGAGTGCGATCGCATTTTAACCGAGGCGCAAATGGCATTGACGGCACACTATCCACCGCATTAGGAATTGCCCACCGCCATCAAAGTAGTGTAATGCTCACAGGAGACTTAGCATTATTGCATGACACTAACGGGTTTTTAATCAGAAATAAATTTATCGGACACTTAACTATTGTCTTAATTAACAACAACGGCGGCGGCATTTTTGAAATGTTACCCATCGCCAAATTCGACCCACCATTTGAAGAATATTTCGGCACTCCCCAAGACATTGATTTTGCTCAGTTATGCGCTACCTATGGCGTACAGCATGAGTTAATTACTTCCTGGCAACATTTACAGCAAAGATTAAATCCACTACCAAATACAGGAATTCGCGTTTTAGAAGTGAGAACAAATCGTAAAAATGATGCCAAATGGCGACAAGAGAATTTAGGTAAATTTAGTAGCTAAGTGCGTTAGGTAGCGGGATGTTAGTCCATTGCGTTAGCGTAGCGGGACGTTAGTCCATTGCGTTAGCGTAGCGGGACGTTAGTCCATTGCGAATTGTGACATTAGCCAGAAGTGAATCACCCACAAACCTACTCACCCAAGTTGCGGCTGCCGTCGATATGATTGAAGAAACAGACGAACGACAGAACATATCCGCTTGTATACGAGTTTTGGCTGGTTTGCGGTTTGAGAAAAGTTTGATTACACAACTGTTTAGCGAGTAAATTATGCAAGAGTCGGTAATTTACCAAGATATTTTGCCAAAAGGAGAAGAACGCGGCAAAAAACAAGAGGCTTTAGAACTGATCCTACGTTTGTTAGCACGCCGCTTTGGTACAGTTGAACCAGAAACACAACAGCAACTTCGTACTTTAGCAACTACTCAACTAGAAGATTTAGCTGAGGCTTTGTTGGATTTCACTCGTCCCAGCGATTTAGTCAATTACTTGGCGAATATTTCCCCACCGCCGGTCAATTCATAAGTTTAAAGTAGACGACTGTAGCCATGCGGTTTAAAGTAGACGACTGTAGCCATGCGATCGCCTGACTTTTCACCACTCCACTACAATATATATAGATATTGTTGCGAATTGTATATTTAGGGTTTAGCTGTCATGGCTGCCGCCGTTTTAATTCAAAATCTACAAAAGCGTTACGGTACCCTTGAAGCCGTCAAGGATGTTTCCTTTCAAGTAGAACCAGGAGAAATCTTTGGTTTACTCGGCCCCAACGGTGCAGGTAAGACTACTACTCTGCGCGCCTTGTGTACCCTCACCACTCCAGATGCAGGCAAAATCGAAGTATCTGGGATTTCTGTGTTGGATAACCCTAGAGTAGCTAGACAACGGTTAGGCTATGTAGCCCAAGAAGTCGCCATTGATAAAGTCTTAACAGGAAGAGAACTGCTGCAATTACAAGCCGCACTGTATCACATCCCCAGTGCAGTAGCTAAACAGCGTATTGAGACAGTTTTAGACTTACTCGGTTTACAAGAATACGCCGATAAAAAAACTGGGACTTACTCCGGTGGTTTACGCAAGCGTCTAGACTTAGCGGCTGGCTTACTTCATGCCCCAGATGTTCTAGTTTTGGATGAACCAACCGTAGGACTTGACATAGAAAGCCGATTTGTGGTATGGGAATTCCTGCGGAAATTAAAGGAATCAGGCACAACGGTAGTTATTACCAGCCATTATTTAGAAGAAATTGACGCACTAGCCGATCGCGTCGCCATTATTGATCGGGGTGTGGTGATTGCCGTCGGGACACCCTCAGAATTAAAAGATAGAGTCGGGGGCGATCGCATCACCTTACGCATCCGCGAATTCTCACCCTCAGAAGAAGCCACACAAGCCAAGGAACTCCTGCAAGGATTATCTTTCGTTAAAGAAGTCATCATCAACAGCGCGCAAGGTAACTCCCTTAACTTAGTAGTTACCCCCCAAAATGATGCCCTAATTAGCGTTCAGCAAGCACTCAACAGCGCAGGCTTACCCATCTTTGGCATTGCCCAATCCCGTCCTAGCCTCGATGATGTCTACCTCGCCGCCACCGGACGCACCCTCATGGATGCTGAACTAGCAGCAGTCGCCAACCGTGATCCTAAAGCGGAGAAAAAACAAAATATGCGCTAGGGATTGGGGACTGGGGACTGGGGACTGGGGACTGGGAGACAAGGTAGATTTTATTTCAATGCCTGTTTGGCCAATTACCCATTCCCAATGCCCCATTCCCAATGCCCCATTCCCAATGCCCCATTCCCAATGCCCCATTCCCAATGCCCCATTCCCAAAACCCTTATGAGTGTCACCCCTAAATCTGATATCAATTGGCCAGTTGCCACAGCACCACAAGCCTACACCGAAGCTAAACCTAACTTTTTCGGTGAACTAGTCCAAGAGACTCTGGCTTTAACTCGTCGCTTGTTTATTCAGTTACAACGCCGTCCCTCAACCCTAGTGGCGGGTATCATTCAGCCTGTCATGTGGTTGGTATTATTCGGCGCTTTGTTCCAAAATGCCCCTAAAGGTTTATTTGGTACTACGACAAATTACGGGCAATTTTTAGCCGCAGGTGTAATTGTATTTACCGCCTTTGCGGGAGCGTTGAATGCTGGTTTACCTGTGATGTTTGACAGGGAATTTGGCTTTTTAAACCGCTTGTTAGTCGCCCCTCTGGCTTCACGCTTTTCTATTGTCTTTGCCTCAGCCATCTTTATTATTAGCCAAAGCTTACTACAAGCGGCTGTAATTGTTGGTGCGGCAGCTTTTCTCGGTGCTGGATTACCAGATATCACGGGATTGGGTGCGATCGCCCTCATCGTCTTTTTGCTAGCATTGGGTGTCACAGCTATTTCTCTGGGTTTAGCTTTTGCTCTACCCGGACACATTGAATTAATAGCAGTAATTTTTGTGACTAACTTACCATTATTATTTGCTAGCACTGCCCTCGCACCTTTATCTTTCATGCCCAAGTGGTTACAGGTTGTGGCTACCCTCAACCCCCTTAGCTACGCCATTGAACCCATTCGCTATCTCTATACTCACAGCAGTTGGGGATTATCTAGCGTCGTTATGCAAGCCCCTTGGGGTGAGATTACCTTTGGTAGTGCATTGCTAATATTACTTGGTTTTGCATTAGTAGCTTTAATTAGCATTCAGCCCCAACTTCGCCGGACTCTTGCTTAAGATAAATACAGCATCAATGAAAAAAGGGTAAAAGTTAAAAGATTCTTTTCTTTTGCCTTTTAACTTTTACCTTTTAACTTCTCAGAAATGGTGTTAGAGGATGTTTATGAAAAAATCATTTCCCGCGATCGCTAAACTTTTAGTAGCAACTGTAGCCAGTTTTAGCTTTACTTCCCTACTCACAGCCCAATCTAGCCTCGCTCAACTCGGTACAGTAGACGCAGGCGGTAATAATGCTGATCAACAAAATAACGTTGACTTTAGCAACGGCAATTTCAATATGTTCGACTTGATTCACCGCGCCCAGTTCGGTACAAGTTCATGGAATGCCGATCAGCAAAGTCAACAAATCGATGAAGCCGCTAAAGCTTTTAGAGAAAGACAAATTCGAGCCAATCAGAATAACCAGCCACAAGGACAAATACTGCCTTTACCAGTTATTAATACCCCCAGTTCCACAGAACCAGGGGTAAATCAAGGTAATTAATTAAGAGTGATGAGTTTTGAGTGCTGTGTTTTGAGTGAAGAAATTACTTAGCACTCTTTTGTTAAAAAGTTTCTTGCTCTGAGATTACCTAATCACGTATCTCCACTTTCTAAATAACCACTCAGCACTCAGCACTCAGCACTCAGCACTCAATTAAGTCCCAAAGCCGCTAAAACATCACCAGCGTGGGTGGCTGTGTTGACGCTAGCATCAACGTGAGCAATTTTGCCTTGGGCATCAATAACGTAGGTGACGCGCTTGGCATAACCACCGCCATCAACATCGTAAGCTTTAATGAGAGAGTGGTCGGTGTCAGCCAATAAAGGGAAATTCAAATTATATTTTTGGGTAAATGCTTGATGAGAAGCTTCATCATCAGCACTGACTCCCAGCACCACAATATCTTTACCTTGATAATCGTCTTTGGCATCTCGGAAGCTACAAGCCTGCTTAGTGCAGCCTGGGGTGTCATCTTTGGGATAGAAATATAAAACAACGGTCTTTCCAGCAAAATCAGATAACGAAACGGTGTTACCGTTGGTATCTTTGACGGTAAATGCAGGTGCATCTGTACCAACCGCTAAAGGCATAATGAACCCTTCCTGTTTTAGATTGTTGATGACTTTGAAATTTTACAATAATTTACAATAATTTCATGACATAAATGTAAAAACTAAAAATCAAACTATGGTTAACTCCCAAAACTCCAAAATCTTAACTTATCAGCCTAGCAGTATCAAAAGAGCCGAAAAATCGCTGATTTGTTCTCCCTTCAAAATCAAGTTATTTGAAACCATGCGCCATCAGAGTATCGCCTTGAGTGCGATCGCCGCAGAAAATGGGGTAAAAAATGGTTACACTCAACAACCCCTCTCAGAGTTAGCCTGTGATGACGCTTTGAATTGGTTAATTCAAGTCGGGATGTTGCGGCGCGAAGTCGATGGACAGGGGATTACAGATAGTTTTCGCCTCACTCCCCTGGGTTATCAACTACTTGAAACATACCAAGGTCAAGATTTACCTACTCCTTCCTGGAGCGATCGCTTATCTAATGCTATGATGCGTTGGCTCAGAGTTCCCTTTTAGCGAAATCAACTCTCCAAAAGTTAGGATTCAGTATCTATAGGGAACAATATATACGGAAAGACATCAACCCATTTATCAATTCTTTATCAATTTCACCCCAGGAAATTGCCGGAATTGTTAAGCTGGGTTGCATATTTGCTTTAACTTAAGGCAGAATACTTGCTCTCGTTCTACGATGAGCATTGGGCATGGGTCATTGACACCAGATCAATCCTCAAACTCATGCAAATTTATGTTATCAAGAATTACGCACTAATATTATCCCCTGATTGTGAGTAAGTAACAGTGGCTATGAAATCTATTATGGTAGTGGGTACAACTTCCCACGCAGGGAAATCACTGATAACTACAGCTATTTGTCGAATTTTGTCGCGGCGTGGCTGGCGAGTAGCCCCCTTTAAAGGACAAAATATGGCTTTAAATGCTTATGTCACAGCCAACGGGGGAGAAATTGGTTACGCCCAAGCAGTACAAGCCTGGGCTGCGGGAGTAATTCCTTGGGTAGAAATGAACCCGATTTTGCTCAAACCCCAAGGAGATATGACTTCCCAGGTAATTATGCGGGGGAGATATGTAGGTAAAGTAAACGCTGCCGACTACTATGAACAGTATTTTGAAATGGGTTGGCGAGCCATTGAGGAATCTTTACAACATTTAAGTACAGAATTTGATGTCATCGTCTGTGAAGGTGCTGGTAGTCCCGCAGAAATTAACCTCAAGCATCGTGACTTAACTAATATGCGGGTGGCAAAACACTTAAATGCACCCACCATCCTAGTAGTAGATATTGACCGTGGAGGAGCATTTGCCCACGTTGTCGGTACACTGGAACTACTCGAACCAGACGAACGCCAATTAATTAAAGGTATAGTAATTAACAAATTCCGAGGACAGCGATCGCTTTTAGAACCTGGAATCAAATGGTTAGAAGAACGGACAAAAATTCCGGTAATTGGTGTCATTCCTTACCTACAAGAATTATTCCCCGCCGAAGATTCTCTAGATTTACTAGAGCGTAAACCAGCAAAAGCCAACACCGATATCAACATCAGTGTGGTGCGTTTACCCAGAATTTCCAACTTTACCGATTTTGACCCCTTAGAATCAGAACCCACAGTTTCCGTTAGATACATTAGTCCCAAGCATGATTTAGGACATCCAGACGCGGTAATTATTCCAGGGACAAAAACTACAATCGCGGATTTAATCATCCTCCAAAAAAGCGGTATGGCAGAAGCAATTCAACACTATGCCGCCTCTGGTGGTACAGTGTTAGGGATTTGCGGTGGCTACCAAATTCTCGGACAAATCATCGCCGATCCTGAAGGGGTAGAGGGACAAGCCGGTCGATATCAAGGTTTAAATCTCTTACCGATTAAGACCGTGATTACAGGGCAAAAAATCGCCCGTCAGCGTCAAGTTAGCTCCAATTTCCCCCAAATGGGACTACCTGTAACTGGGTTTGAAATCCATCAAGGGCGATCGCGTGTAGATATTCCCAGTGATAATCAAGGCTATCAATCCTTATTTGATGATGCTAACTTAGGATTGGTAGATAAATGTCAATCAGTGTGGGGTACATATCTCCACGGACTGTTTGATAATGGCCCCTGGCGACGCGCTTGGCTCAATCGTCTGCGTCAACAACGCGGCTTAAAATCCTTACCCACAGGTGTCGCCAACTACCGAGAACAACGGGAGCAGATGTTAGATAATCTGGCTAGCGAAATTGAAAATCATTTAGATTTAACGCCCTTTTTGTCGTAGTTAGGCTAAATTGCATGAGTGTTGTTGTCCGTTTTTTACCAGATGATGTCACCATTAACGCTGAGGTAGGAGAACCCCTATTAGATGTAGCAGATAGAGCCGGGGTTTTCATTCCTACTGGATGTTTAATGGGGACTTGTCACGCTTGCACGGTAGAACTAGAAGACGGCGACACCATTCGCGCTTGCATTACCTCTGTACCACCGCAAGCAGAACTAACCATTCATTTATTTAGTGACCCAACTTGGTAGTTTTGGGGGAATAGGGGTGTAAGGGTGTAGGGGAAGAAGAAATATCTAATGACTAATGACTAATGACTAAACTCAAATACCAAATGGTTATTCAGTGGTCTGAAGAAGATAATTGCTTTCTCGTAGGATTACCTGACTTTCCTGGACAACGCTGGCGCACTCATGGAGATACGTATGAGTTAGCGTTAGCAAACGGTATTGAAGCTTTAGAGTCTTTGATTATTGCTTATGAAACTGCGGGTGAACCACTACCAGAACCAGCAGTATGTTCTGTCATACCAATTCAAAATTCAAAATTCAAAATTCAAAATTAAGAAAGTGAGACTCAGCATACTTTTTAGCGTTTACATCTGTATTAAATTTTTTATGAATTGGTGTCACTTAGAAGTTTTTGTACTTAATAAGTGTGCTGGGTCTGATAGTTTGACCCAACCCACAAACTTGATTTCACCAATCTCAGCTAATTAAGAAGAGGCTGAATTTGCTTTAGCGTTTAAAGCATACTCTTTAAACCTTTCTAAATCGGCTTGAATCGTTGATTCTACGGCTCGACCTAAAAATAGGTTATCCATGATTTTGCCCAAAATCCCAGGAATAGCATAGGAAACTGTCATTTTTACGATGCTACTACCGTGGCGATCGTAAAAACGAATCGCCCCCTGATTTGGTAAACCATCGATGGATTCCCATTGAATAATTTGATGGGGGACAGTTTTCAGGATGCGGGATTTCCAGGTAAATTCCAATCCGCCTGTGTTTAATTTCCACAGAGAAACATCTGGGTTATCAGGGGGAATTTTCACAGAATCTATCCATTTCATCCACTTCGGCATTTGCTCTAGGTCAGACCACAAGCCCCAGACTAAATCAATGGGGGCTTCGACTTCAACCTGTACGCTATGTTCTAGCCAATCAGCCATTATTTTTCGATGTTTAGATTTAACTCTATTGTTTAATATTTTCGAGAATGACTTTGGCGGCGCGTCTGCCAGAAATTGTTGCCCCTTCCATACTATCAATGTAGTCTTGTTGAGTATAACTACCTGCGAGGAAGAAATTAGGCACTGGAGTTTTTTGGTCAGGGCGATACGCATCCATTCCTGGGGCTTCGCGGTATAAAGATTGAGCCAGTTTGACGACGCTATACCAAGTCATATTTAATTCCCGTGATGAGGGGAATAATTCATGGACTTGTTTGAGGACGTGTTGGGCGATCGCTTCGTTACTTTCCTTAATAAAGGGATCTCCTGGTGTTAGCACTAGCTGTAATAATGACCCTTGTCCTGGACGATAATAATCACTAGGACTAGTCAAGGCTAAATCCGCAAAGCAAGAAAAATCAGCATCAGCTGTATATAGTAGATTATCTAGCCCTGCTGCTTGCTGGAGTTGTTTACGCTTTTCCCCATCTTGCAGTTCTGTCACCCAGCCATCAAATCGTAACTGTACTGTGGCAACTGGGACTGCTTCTAGTTTGTAAATATTGTCAAATTCTGACCATTTGCGCCATTCTGGAGGTAAAACTCGCTGAATTCCTGGGACATCACAAGCGCATAGATAAGCATCCGCAGTGATTAACTCTGTCGTGTCTCCTTGGGCAACTACTAAGCCAGTGACACGGGTTTGTCCATCCACTTCCGTAAACTGAATTTCTCGGACTTGACGGCGAGTGTAAACTTGTGTACCTCTATCTGCCAAGTATTTGAGGATGGGTTTGTGGAGATATTCATCAGGAGAACCTTCCAGCATTCGCAGTACAGAAGCTTCGCTGCGGACTGCGAAAAATTGAAAGATAGTTAACATACAACGGGCAGAAATATTTTCGCAGTCAATGAATCCCAAGGCGTAAGCAATGGGGTTCCACATCCTTTTGATACTGCCTTCACTACCGCCATGACTGCGAAACCAGTCAGCAAAACTGACTTTATCTAAGTTGCGGATAGTTCTCATTGCTCCGTCAAAGTCTACTAGTCCCCGCACAATCGGACTGGTTCCGAGGGCGATCGCATTTTGTAGCTTATCCTGTAATGAGAGTTGAGAAGTGGTGAAAAATGCTTTTAACCCATTAAAAGGCGCGCCTGTAAAGAAGCGAAAGTCTAACGCACCGGTGCGCCCACCTTTATTGATAAAAGTGTGGGTGTGTTCTTTGAGGCGTAAACTTGACAACGCCCCGACTTTATTCATGAGTTCAAACAGTTGGTAGTAGCACCCGAAAAATACGTGCAACCCCATTTCTAAGTGGTTGCCATCACCATCAATCCAACTACCGACTTTACCCCCAACAAACGGACGGGACTCAAAAATTTGGACTTCGCAGCCTGCATCAGCTAAATCCACTGCGGTTGCTAGCCCAGCCAATCCCGCACCTACAATTGCAACGCGCATTCCGTCTTTCCTTTTCAGTTTCTTTACAAATTGTAACTGGGTTGGTGTCGGAATTTGCGACTTATCTCTAGCGACGTACTATTTTGTGGGACGGCAAAGTCATGCACCTGATGATCGAAAATTTGTGTTTGTTTGGTTCTGCGGAAATTGCAGTGACTAGATTCTCTAAACCTAAAGCGTGTATTTGCCACTAAACAAACTTTTGTCAAAAGTTGTGGACTAAAAACCTCTCTTTAGATATTTATTGAGTAGTCAAAAGATTTTTTGTCATAACATCAAAATACCTCCTATCTACTCACTTCTTTATTGTCATCTGATACAGGTAAACTTCTAATCAGTTCCCGAATTACATCAGTTGCTGGTCTACCTGTCTGTTGACAGTATTTTTCTAGTTTTTCTGCTTCCTGTGCAGCTAGATTCACAGTTATACGTTTGACGGCCCATTTTTTATTAGTCATTATCATGCTATCTGCTGTGTATTGACATCATCAAAAACAAATAAAACGACGAGGAAGACGATAAGATTATCAGAATTTGTGTCAAGAAACAAGCGATACCGTTCCCCACAAAAATATTCGTTTCGTCAAATCACTCCTCAGTTTTTCAAGAAACATCAGAAACTGTTTACAGTTTGAAAAAAGGGTAATAAGGAAAGCTTCCTTTTTGAAAAACAACATGAGATGTAGATAACTTAATTCTCAGGATGTAATTTGTCAGATGAATTTGATTTTGTCATATGAAATTAAAAAAAAGTCTCCAAAGTGGTGATTTATTCAATAATTCGACCTTTTATCTACCTTAAACTCACAAAGTAATCTCAACAAAATGTCTGACAGCAATAATCAATAACAGCCGATATCTAGAATTATGTCTGTGGAAAATCCTACAACTCTAGCTGTTTATAAGCTGGGATTAAAGACACGACATTTCCTAAGATTTTATTTACTCAACCATCTCACTGCATTGATTAGTAGTAATGTGAGATAAAAATTTCATTTTAATTAATCACAGCATAAATCATCCCTAAGATAATTTTTGATTTGAGCTAATTCGATGTTCAAAAGAGGACATTTTCATCACTTATGTTGACAATACCTGCCATAAATCAAATCATGATAAAACATAGTTACAGCTATTTAAAATAGATGTAACTGGCGGAAATATTGTGATGCTTGCAGAAAACTGATGTTCCTATTTAAGTTTTGTTCCTTGTCCTTTTAAAAAGGAATCACAATTGTTTGTGAATTAGAATCAGTGGTTATATATGAATGATTAATGCACTTTCATCTATAACCAAGTTTGTGATATGCTCTGCCTGCAATCATGACATATTGATCACCTTGATATTCGTTATATTTTTGACATTCGCATGAGGTATTTACGAGTTGTATTACGGCTATTATATCCAGATTAATACTGTTTTGGACAATCTTTACCTAAAGGACAAAGTAGCTTTTTATGCTTTATCAAAACTCTATGAAATTCTGATAATTTTACCTAAATTTTTGATTAATATTATTGACAAACACTAATCAATATAATCAATAGAAATAGGTATGATGTCACTGTTTATTGAACTTGCTGAAATACTAGTGAAAAATAGGTAACAATATTCAGGTATCAATACACGATACATTTTCACTTTATTGATTTGCCCAGGTAATTGCAATAAATCACGACTAAATAGCGAATTTATAAAATTTTAATAAACTCAAGCAGTAATTACATGAAGCTGGCAATGAAGAAGAAGGAGAAAGGTAGACGTAACAGCATTTGCTTTGTAGTCAAGGCTTACTTCTAACTTAAAAAAGAGTGATAAGAGAAGATTGCCTGTTTTATAACTGATTTCAATGGTGTTTACCCTTGACCCTCCGAATTTTAGATTTTGGATTTTGGATTTTTTTGGGTACCAGCTCCATTCAAGCGTGGGTGGAAAAATCTGAAATACTCGCTATGCTGTATTCGCTATCTTGGTGTAGCCTTTCGTAGAGAAGACGGTCAATCTAAAATCCTCAAGCCCCACATCCGGAACTTGTCCCACGACACGATCACAAATCTGAAATCCTTGCATTGGTGACTGAAAACTTTAAATCAATGGAACGGCGTAGAGGTTGTTTTAAAGCTAGGTTCACTACGTTGTGAAAAATAAAAACTATCCTGTTTGATGAAAAACTGGTTTTGTCTTTAAATTCAATGTTATGACAGGTACAGAAGCAGATTATCTTCCCCTATAAGAGACTTATACTAATGTTTGATTTTGGATTTTGGATTAAAAGTCTAGATTCTTAGGCTATTCCAGAATCCCGAAACAATACTACCTATCCCAATTCGGTATTGCAACGTAAAAATGTATAGGAATCCGCTTTGATTCCTAAAATCATTTGCTGAGTAAGGAAACAGAGAATGGGAAACAGGAAGTAAGAACGAATAAAAGTGTACTTAGCTTCGCAGAAATCAAATATGATTCCTATACAATCCCTTTGGTAAGCAGAGAGAAATCTAAGAGGGGGCTTTATCTGTTCAGAACTTCCCTGCGGGACGCTACGCGAACGGAGAGGAGTAGGGAAAGTTGGGAAGAAAAAATTCAATGAAAATATTGGTTCTGACTGATTGAATAATTGATTTTCTGGAAGTCCCTAAGCATCTCAAAAAGGTTATTTCTTAACCAAATACCATAACTTCTAATTCTTATACAAATTCGCAATGGACTTCTCTCCAAGACGCTACGCCTAGCTTGCTTCCCCGGAGGGGTAAGTCTGCTACGCTAACGTAATGGACTTCTCTTCTGTACGAGAGACTGCGAACGTATGCTTCTGTGCAAGACACTACGCCTAGCTGACTTCTACGTTCGCGGTAGCGTTGCGTAGCAAAGTGGTACGCTAACGCAATTGAAATCGTGACTTGACAAGGGTTTCTAGGCTGGGAACTGGTATTAGTCCTTACTTGAAAAGTGCTGTTAGCGCAAGCACGACTTTTAGCCGATGCTGGGTAAAACTTAAGTTTGTGAGTGATTCCTGACTTATTTACCTATTCCAGTTGAAATTGAGGCATGAGTTGGAGAGTACCAATACCTAAATCTTTAGGTGAGAGCGATCGCGCTTCAAATAAAGCCATCATATCTCGCAATTGGGGATTACCACGAGAAGCACCCGTTAAACCTTTGGCAATGATTAACCCACAATAGCCTTTGGTATTCTTACACCGTTGATTCCATTTTTTCCGCGCTTCCACATGGATGGGGTCTGCGTCTAGAAATTCCCCAAACAGAAACAATTCACCATTATGGGTTTGTAATAAGCCTAAATCATAGCGATCGCCATCAAAAGGATCAGATCCAGGATTAAAGCAAATAGCTTTCAGTCCGCCAGCCGCTTCTATAGTTTCTATGACGGTTTTCGCTTTCGGGCGGGAGGTTTGGATTAAAATGACTGGTAATCCATCCCCCACGGCTTTAATTTCCCCAGCTTGGTGATAAGTTACACCTTTTCTGAGAAACTCTAACATTTCCCAAGAAATTACTCCCAAGCTGAGAAAAGAATCTTCTGGGATTAAGTCATCTCGCAACGAACGAAACAGAGATGAATCGAGATCCTCTTCATCTTCCTCTGAAATTGATAACTCTGCCATTTCCTCTAATTCAGTGGCGAGTTGTGGCATAGTCGAAATAGTAACTGGAACTAATTTAGTTCCTTCCCGCGCTTCCGGTAAAGAAATACGATAGCGATGACTCAGACTGGGGAAATCGTCTGCATGAAGTTGATGTCGATGGTCACGAATAAACCGAGAAAGACTCTCTAAAGCTAGAAATATAACTACTGCTTCTTCCTCATACAAAACAGACCGTAAGCCTTCTAGGGGGTGAATTGTCCCGAAGGTAGGGTCAATCTCTGATAAAGCTAAGTCAGCTAAATCATCAAATTCATCTTCTTCCTCAGTATCATCCTCTCGTTCAAAAGTGAGAAACAAGCAATCTTGCTTGAGAAAAGCTTCTTCTAAATGTCCTTGAGAATCATCATCCTGTAAAACTGCGGCGCGAAATCGCTTGAGGGATTCTTCGGAGCGATAAAATAAAATCCCATACTCCATGCCCAACATCCCCATGACTGAAGCATAGAGTGTCCCGACATCCCACTTATTAATTTCAATAGATAGTATTTGTTGTTCTTCCAAAAATTCCCAAGGGGCTGCTTGCCAAATGGCGAATGCTTTTTCGTGTAAGGCTTGGGCATATTGTGGCGGTAAATCGGGGACTTGATTATCGATAATTTCTGCAAATCCGCGAAAGAGTTCATCAATTAAAGGTAGTTCTGGTGCGTAATCAATGGCGATGTCTAAATCTTGCAGTACGCCACGTAAATAAAACTGAATTTCGCGGTCTTTAACCACGATTCTTTGGGGTCTAGCAGGTTTAGCGGGACTGTGGGGATGTTCCATTGCTCGCATTAAGGTGCGAACTATTGCTTCCGGGCCAGTTTCAGGAGAGATGACATCCATCCCCCTCACCATACCTTGTGAACCATCTACCCAAAGAATACATTCTCCCTTACCTTCAGAGTGGGGGTGTGGAGTAGGTGATGACAACGGACGGCGATCGCCCTCCCATACAGAAGGAATTTGGGTTAATTTCTTCAACCGACGACTGGTAGAGCGATTAAAACTTGTCATAGAGTGAGTTAACCAAAAGAAGCAATATATTAAGTAACCTTTAGGGAATGGCTAGCCACGAATCACTGTTTCTTGGCTGGGCCTGAAGGTGTTAGGGACTCAAGTTGTCACAGGGATGGATGTATCTCTAAAAAAATACCGAATCTCTAAACACACCGAGTCTCTCAATTCTAGAATAAAAACCTTTGGCTGCTTTTAACGGAGTGTTTACAATTGGCAATTTGCGGCACCATTCTCGCTAGAATATATACAAAAATTGCCAGACAATCCAAAATTTTTGAAGGAGTCGGAAAAGCGGATGACACAAGCAACTCAATCTCAACAGCGTGGCATACAGTTGAGTGAAGCAGCTCTACGCCAAGTCAAGTCCCTCCAGGAAAAGCAAGGCCAGGACTTATGCTTGCGAGTGGGAGTCCGGCAGGGAGGCTGCTCTGGAATGTCTTATATGATGGACTTTGAACAAGAAAGTAAGATTACTGAACATGACGATGTGTTTGATTACGACGGCTTTAAGATAGTTTGCGATAAAAAAAGCTTGTTGTATCTTTATGGCTTAATGCTTGATTATAGCGATGCCATGATTGGCGGTGGTTTTCAATTCACCAATCCCAATGCTAACCAAACCTGTGGTTGTGGTAAATCATTTGGTGTGTAGTCGATAGTCCATAGTTTATAGTCTCACAGTCTAATTTGGCAGAATTTTGACTGTAGACTCTTGACCTATGATTATGATTAGCTATTGATTGCCCATTGATTAATTTTATATGACTCAAACAGTAGAATCCCTGTTTGACACAGGTTTAGAACGTTATAAAGCTGGAGAAGCGGCGGCTGATTTAATCCCTGTGTTTAAAGAGGTATGCGATCGCTCTCCTAAAGCTAGTGCTGCTTGGATTTGTCTGGCGTGGTTGTATCTCCTCGAAGATAAACCCAGTTCTGCACTCAAGGCTGCTCAAAAAGCAGTTAAATTAAATCCTCAAGATCCTCAAGCGAGAGTTAATCTGGCTTTGGCTATGCTGGAAACTAACCAGAAAGGTGTTAGACAACACATTGATATTGCTAACCAATTGATGCTGGTGAATACAGAATGGCGCGAGGAAATTCAAAAGAGTATTGAAGATGGGTTCAGCAGAAAACCCGATTGGCAAAGTTTAGCCAAAGTTAAAGCCTGGATTTTAGGCGAATAAACTTTAAGAAGGCAGAAGGCAAAAGGTAAAAGGCAAAAGGCAAAAGGTAAAAATAAACAATCTTTTCTTTTCTTTTTACTTTTACCTTTTTACTGCTTTTTCAATTCCCTCATGAAATAAAAAAGGTAAAACTCTTTTCTTTTTCCTTTTACCTTTTTCCTTTTTACTTATTTTTTAGTCTCTACTTGCTTATGAAAGAAAAACTGTTAAATTGGCTCAACTTGATTTTAGTTGCGGATGTGTTTTTGGTGTTATTTGGATTTGCTTGGTTTGCGATCGCAGTTATGGGTGACGCAAGCGGAGTTAATCTAGGTTTAGATTTATGGCATCAACTTTGGCAACCTGTATTTAACCCAGCCATTGGTATTTTGATGGGTGGCGCGCTACTGAGTGGTTTAATTAGTTGGGTGTCGAAAAAGTTTAGTTCTAGTCAATAGTCATTAGTCAATAGTCATTAGTCAATAGTCATTAGTTAAATATCTTTTTAATTTTTAACCCGTGAAAACTTTGCTTACGGTGAGAGTCTTTTCTTTAACTCAGCTTCCAATTGTTCGCCTGTACTAACTACTACTCTATTTGATTTAGCTCTAATAATCGTCAGATAGTGTTGAAAGGCTTCTTCGTCTTGAGGATGACTCTTTACATACTCCCGTAACTCGGCTTCGGTTAATTCTCGGTAACTTAAATCGCTCATTACATAATTTCCAGATTTAAGAGAAAATTGCCTTGAAATTCAGCACATTTACACTATTGACCGTTGACTGTGGACTATTGACTATTGACTGTGGACTATTGACTCTACTTCACAATATCCTTGAGTGCTGGTTGTAGGTTAGTGTATTGATACTCAAAACCAGATTCTAAAGTCCTTTTTGGTAATACTTGTTGTCCTTCTAACACGACGATCGCACCATCTCCTAACAATGCTTCTAAAGCAAAACCAGGAACGGGTAGCCAAGAGGGACGATTCATTACTTGACCTAAAGTTTGACTTAAATCATTCATGCGTACAGGTTTGGGAGCAGTAGCGTTATATACACCTTCCATTTCTGGTTTTGTCAAGGCTTGCACAATTAAATTGACTAAATCCTCTACATGAATCCAGGAAAACCATTGTCTACCGCTACCAATCGGCCCCCCTGCAAAAAGTTTAAAGGGAGTCAGCATTTTTGCTAAAGCACCACCAAATCCCAAGACAATCCCAAGGCGCAAAATTACCAACCTAACACCAGTTTCTTTGACTTTTTGCGCTTCTGTTTCCCAGGCTTGGCAAACTTGAGCAAGAAAATCTGTCCCAGATGCGCTATTTTCATCGAAAGCAGCAGTTTCACTCGTACCGTAGTAACCAATAGCAGAGGCGTTAATTAACACACTAGGTTTAGGGTTAGCTTTGGTTATGGCTTCGACGATTTTTTGTGTCCCAACTTGACGACTCTTGAGGATTTCTTGCTTTTCTTGTTCTGTCCAACGTTTTTCGGCTATGGGTTCGCCAGCTAAGTTGACTACCCCATCACAACCAGCAATGCTATCTTGCCAAACACCGGATGTAGTGGGTGTGTAAGCAACAATCTCTACATTCTTAAAAACTTCTGGGGGAAACACTCTTTGAGCAGAAGTAGTGTTTCTCGTTAATATCAGTATTTGATGACCTTGCTTGTGGAGTCTTTCTACCAAATGACTACCGACAAATCCTGTTGCACCAGTAATTGCTATTTTCATAACGCACCTCAGCCAAACCCTTATTTTAAGGTTTTTTAGCGATTTTGGGGACTTGTACTGAGCTTGTCGAAGTATTGGGGATTGGGGACACTTCGACAAGCTCAGTGCTTCGCTGGGGATTGGGGATTGGGAAATTTAGGGTGTAGAGACTTTTTAACAGTGAACAGTGATCAAGTAACTGATAACTGTTCACTGTTTTCATGTAGCGTCTCTACGGGAATTATCTATTTTTAGTGGTGAAGATGGTTGTGAACATCATTAACATTCCACCTCCCAGGATAGCGATCGCTAGTCCTCCTGTCACCAAATCGAGCAAGTTTTGGTTTTCCATCGGTCAATAGTCCATAGTCAATAGTCCATAGTCAATAGTCTATAAGTTAATGACTGTTGACTAATGACTAATTAAAAATCTACTCCGCGTTTGAGTTCTACGCCGTGGTTAGCATAGTGTTTATGACAATAAACTTCTGAGTGAATGCTGGCTAAGTCGAAGTAGGCGGGGTGATTTTGACAGCGACCGGTAATAATGATTTCGGTGTCGCGGGGTTTGCGGAGTAGTGCTTGCACGATGGGTTCTACGGGAAGCAGTTCTAAATCGACGGTGGGGTTGAGTTCGTCTAGGATGATGGTTTTATAGAGTCCAGAGGCGATCGCAGTTTTCGCAATCTCCCAACCTCTTTCGGCTTCTACATAGTCTAGTTCTTGGCGAGAATTACGCCAAACAATCGCATCTCGACCACAGCGTTGATGATCTACAACTTCGGGATAGGATTGTCGCAAGGCGGCGATCGCTGCGTCTTCGGTGTAGCCGCTACCACCTTTGAGCCACTGCATAATTAATACACGGGTTGAGCCTGGGTGATTGATGCCTCTACCTATGGCTTGTAAGGCTTTACCTAAAGCACTTGTAGATTTACCCTTACCTGCACCTGTATAAATTTCAATCCCTTGCATGAGTAATTCTGTGGCTGTGGGATGGTGCTGGGGTTTCATTTCTGAGTGCAAATCCGCAATATCTAATAATTGTTGCGGCGCACCGCGTCCAGTGGCGATGATTTCTAATTCCTGGGGTTTTGATTTGATTGTCCGCACCACTTCATCGACGGAGAGTAAACCCAAATCGAGGACGGGGTTCAGTTCATCTAAGACGACGACGGAATATAACCCAGAGGCGATCGCGCCTTTGGCGACATCCCAACCCCGCGCTGCTTCAGCGCGATCAAAGGCTGTGATTTCATCGACACCAAAAAATTCTGCCCTTCCTGTGCGGACTTGATCAATTAGATGGGGAAAACCACGTTGTAAAGCTGCGATCGCGCCGTCTTCATCATAGTCCCGTTCCGGCCCTTTCAAAAACCGCAGTAGTAAGACCCGATTAGAATTACTCGGTGTATTGATTCCCAAACCTATTGAGCGTAAAACAACACCTAAAGCAGCTTGGGATTTACCCTTACCCAAACCATCATATACGTGTATTTGACCCGTCAGCCGTTCCGAACGCACTTGCGCTGTGCGAATACCAATACCATTCCTAGTCATTGTGTTTAGTTATTAGTCAATAGTCATTAGTCAATAGTCATTAGGTAAAGCAGTCTACCTTCCCTTGTCTACCTTGTCTCTTTTCCCCATCTCCCTACACCTGTCTCATTTGTAAAACTATGGGTATATTAACGATAAATTGGAGTATACTGTCACACCAAGGTGGTAAGCAGCAAGGAAAGATCATTGCTCTTGGCAGTGTCTACAACTATACTCCCTCAGTTAACTCTTAGTTTGAGTCTGTATGTTAGATAATATTACTTTGCCTATAATCTGGCCTGTTGGGGTCATTCTATTTAATTTTTTGTTCTTCTTAATTGCCATCCCTATAGAGGCTTACGTTTTTCATCGAAGATTAAATTTTGATAAAAAATCAAGCACTTTCTATGCGATCGCGGTCAACCTGTTCTCTGGTGTCATTGGTTGGATAATTTTCTTTCTCGTAGAACCTAGATTGCCAGTGCCAATTAGAACTGATCTAATTAATTATGTATTTTTTAATGTTTTAAAGTCTAGTAACACTCAAGGAATTCTAGTTTTAACGACTGTAACTATTTTCTTCGGCACATTCTTGATGAAATTCTTTCTCTTAAGGATTTTGGTGTTTTCTTTAAGTGAAGATTTCGGCAAAACTCAAGATGATAGACCTTTATTAACGCGGATACAAAATAGCTTTCTCGGTAAGGCTCAATTTCAAAATACTAATTTAGTTACTACTACAATCATTGCTAATTCGCTGAGTTATACTGCGATTACTTTTATTTTATGGTTTAGAACTTTAAGGATATTTACTTC
Organism: Aliinostoc sp. HNIBRCY26; assembly: GCF_050235535.1. GTDB lineage: Bacteria > Cyanobacteriota > Cyanobacteriia > Cyanobacteriales > Nostocaceae > Trichormus. The sequence continues at coordinate 2,327,495 of NZ_CP189852.1, read as the reverse complement.
ATACTGAATACGCATTATTTCCAGGATAGATCAAGTCAATCTCAACCTGCTTATTCAACATTCAAATCATCTCAATTATTTACCCTTGTCTGCTGTTATCAAGAGGTGTATAGATGAACTCGTTACTCAAAGATATTTTTGGAATATTTGGTATATTTGATGATGTCTATAAACAACTGAAAAAAATCTTAATTCCACCAAAAGCCTATTCTTGGCAAACTCTGATTTATTTAAGTGCTTTTTCAGGCTTGATGTCTTCTTTTGCTGTTAGCCCTATTAGAGATATTATCGCTCTTTGTGGTTGGTTATTCTTAATTGCTGGAACTGCTTGGTATACCACCGATGATCCTCTAAAGGTTCCTGGTACTAATATGCCTGTAGGCGCATTAATTACCGGATTTCTAGTAGCTGTTTTTGCATTTGGTAATCAAAAAGATTTATTAACACCCAGAACAATTGTCATCTGGCCGACAATAGCAGCTTTAATTACAGCGATTCCAGATTTTATTGAGGGTACTGACACTGATTCTAAAGCGCGAATACCCAAACCAGAAGCCCGACAGAAAATTATTATTTTAGTTGCTAGTTGTATGGTAATTAGCTGCTGGTTAAACTTTTATTTTGTTATGGATAAGTGGCTACAAGAATATCCCAGTTTATTAGCAGATGAATTTCAAAATAGCACCTTTGTGATTAGAAGGGGAGAAAGAGAAAGAGTCCCAGAAAATGGGGTGTTAATTTTAAATCAACTACAACCATTAGTAGAATCACGAATTTCTGAAAAACCTTGGTCAGAAGTTGAACGATGGTTATTAGAAGCAAAAGTCAATATAGGGCAGCTAGGAAAAGGAATTGTAGATAAGAATTTATCTCAGTTTGATGAAAAAGAATTATGGCGTATTGAACCGCGTGTAACTAATACTAAAGCTGGCGGTTACGTATTAGATTTACTAGCTATTTGGACAGGCCCTAGTGCTGGAGTAAAAGGTTATTTCTTAAAAAAATCATGTCGAATTGAACCACTAGCAGCATCAAGAAATCGCAGTTCTAGCAGTTCATCAGAAGACAAAATTGCAGTAGCCGAAATTTCCTGCGATCGCACAATTTCTATTAAGCGTGAAACACCCCCACCGCAACAGTAAATATTTTTGGGAATGGGGCATAGGGTATAGGGCATTGGATACAAATATTAATCTATTCCCCAGTCCCCAATCCCCAGTCCCCAGTCCCCAATCCCCCATCCCCAATGACTAAAACACTAGTAATTGCTAAAAATGTCTTTCAGGAAGTAGTGCGCGATCGCATCCTGTATATTATCGGATTTTATACTCTTGCTTTAGCTGTAGCTAGTCGGGCTTTACCCGAATATGCAGCTAATACTGAAGATAAAATGTTTCTAGATTTCGGTATAGCGGCAATGAATGCAATTTGTTTAATTGTTGCTATTTTTATTGGCACAGGTTTAGTGAATAAGGAAATTGAAAAGCGCACGATTTTATTATTAATTTCTAAACCTGTTAGTCGTGCTGAATTTATCACTGGTAAATTTTTTGGTTTATCGGCTGTGCTAGCTGTGTTAATTGCTAGTATGACGGTTATCTATTTACTATTTTTACAGTTCGGCAATGTTAAATATGCAGTTGGCAGCATTTTAATGGCAACCATATTTTTATTATTGCAGATAGCTGTAATTACTGCTGTAGCTATTACTTTTGGTGTGTTTACTAGTTCTTTATTGGCTGTTGCTTTAACATTTGCTGTCTATTTGATGGGAAATATTACACAGAATTTAGTGCAACTGAGCCGGATGAGTCGTAATATTTTCATGGAAGGGATTACCCAGGGTTTATATTTAGTATTGCCTGATTTATCGCGTCTAGATTTAAAAAATGATGCTGTTTATGGTTTGCAAGCAATGCCAAACCCATCAACTTTAATGGGTAATGCAGCATATGGTGTGATTTACATTACCATGCTATTGGCGATCGCTATTTTCCTTTTCTCCCGCCGAGAATTTTAAATTTCCCTCTTTCATCTTTTATTTTTTGCCTTTTACCTTTTGCCTTTCTAAGATTCTTCTCCCCAGCTTTGTAATTGTAAATAAACTAATACCAAGGTAAACGCTAATAATACAGTAGCGGCTGCTGCTGCATAACCAAAATCAAATTGACCGAAGGCTTCTTGATAAATATAGTAAACTAACAGATTCGTAGTATTTAAAGGCCCACCACCCGTAACTACATAAACTTGCTCGAAACTCCGTAAAGTAAAAATAGCAGTAGTGATTGTGGCAAAAATTAAAGTCGGACGCAATCCAGGTAAAGTAATGTGCCAAAATTGTTGCCAACCATTAGCACCGTCTAATTCTGCGGCTTCGTAACGACTAGGAGGAATGGCTTGTAAACCTGCTAGGAATACCACCATATTAAAACCTAGTTGTTTCCAAACACTTAAAACAATTAATACAGGCATTGCCCAAAATGTATCTCCCAGCCAAGAAATAGAGGGAATGTTCAATAAACCTAAAAATGCGTTTACAGGGCCGGAAGCTTGAAATAACCAACGAAATCCTAAACCAGCCGCTACTAAAGATGTAATAGAAGGTAAAAAATAAGCACTCCGCAAAAAACCGCGCAGCACTATGGAACGATTTAATAGAACTGCTAAAGCAATAGGAATAATCAAACTAGGAATAACTGTAGCAACGGTAAAATAAACTGTGTTGCCAAGAACTTGCCAAAAATCAGGATTGAAGATTAAACGCCAGTAATTTTTGAACCCTACCCAATAAGCACCTGTAGAAGTAAAACTCCCAGCCGTGAAACTCAGATAACACAAATAAGCTATCGGCCAAATAACGAATAAACCTAATAAAATCAGTGCGGGTGAGAGAAAAGTCCAAGCTGCAAATGAATCATTATCTAACCATGACTTTGCATATTTTTTTTGCATTATAATTATCCTCTTGGCTGTTTAGTTAGAGTGCTGAGTAGGGAGTGCTGAGTGCTGAGTAGTGAGTGATGTTATACCAAATTGGAATAAGTAGTATTGTTTCGATATTCTGGAACAGTCTAAGAATCTAGGCTTTTAATCCAAAATCCAAAATCCAAAATCCAAAATTGGTATGAGTCAGTTAAACAGTACGGGTTTACCTTCTACTTGATTAATAGTATTTTTAACTCAACACTTATCGTGTTTACGTAATTTTGAATTGTGAATTTTCTATGACCATCTGTGCTGATTCTACCTCTAGTCTTGTTTCTCCTTGCGTTAATAACCATCAATTTACTGTAATAAATCCTCTAAAACTAGGAATTTTGGCTTCTGGTAGCGGAAGTAATTTTGAAGCAGTTGCACAGGCTATAGAAAACAAGCAACTCAATGCCCAAATACAAGTTTTAATTTACAATAATCCCTCAGCTAAGGTTGCACATAAAGCGGCTAACCGAGGGATTGAAACAGTATTATTAAATCACCGTGAATATAAAAATCGTGCAGCATTTGACGAGGAAATCGTCAATACATTGCGGCGTTATGATGTAGATTGGGTAATTTTAGCTGGTTGGATGCGAGTCGTTACATCTACATTTATTGACGCTTTTCCCAATAAAATTATTAATATTCACCCCAGTTTACTACCCAGTTTTAAAGGTATTCATGCTGTAGAACAAGCCTTAGAAGCTGGGGTAAAAATTACTGGTTGTACAGTGCATTTAGTATGTTTAGAAGTCGATAGCGGCGAAATTTTAATACAAGCGGCTGTACCAATATTACCAAATGATACAGCCGAAACTCTCCACGCGAGAATTCAAATCCAAGAACACAGAATCTTACCACAGGCGATCGCTCTAGCTGCACAAAAGTAATTTTTTATTATCCTTGCTGAATCTTCCACAAGCAACTAGAAATCCAGTTAGTCACCATGTGAGCAACAATCGGCACTAGTAAGTTACCCGTTAACAATGCGCTGTATCCCAGTATGATCCCAATAATAGTTGCCCATACAACATAAGGCCATTGCTGATAACCACTCAAGTGTAAGATGCCAAAGCAAACACTAGAGCCGATAACCGCCAGGTGATCTAATCCCAAAGCGGGTAACATTACACCCCGAAATAATAATTCTTCACTTAACCCAGGTAACAAACCTAACCAAATTAAATCCGGCCAAGCTAAAGGCTTCAGCACCATTTCCAGGTAATAATCAGCACTATAACGGTACTGTGGCCAGACGCGATAAGCTAGACCACTTAAGCCAGTAATAAATAAACCTATACCCAATCCCAAGAGTAAATCTCTAGGATACAAATGCCATTCAAATAGCAAAAAGTTACCAAAGTATAACCATACCCTGGCAATTGTCCACAACAATAATGCAGTGACTCCCATCGCCACTAGAACTTGGACACGCGATAAATATGGGATTTCTGGTTCTTGTTTTTGTTTTTCTACCACGGGTTTTTAGGGACTGAGGGACTGGGGATTGGGGATTGGGGACAAGGTAGACAAGGTAGGAAATGAGAAAAGCCGTTCCCTGTTCCCTGTTCCCTGTTCCCTGTTCCCTAATGACTATTGACTATTGACTCTTACCAAAGATTCTATTTGAGAACTCAAGGAACTTGGGTTTATCCCTGCTTTGTGTGCTACTAATAAACCTGCTGCTTCTAAATATGAGTTTACTTTTATGGCTTTGATTCCCAAGCTTTGGGGTGGAACTTTGATTTGGGTGTGATTTTCCTCCACGGCGATGATTTGACATGGTTTCTGGCTGAGGCTGAGTAATGCACTGCTACCACAGGCTGTGGCTGGCATAATTATGGCATCTACTTGCTCTGCCCAAATGTCGTCGGGGAGGGATATAGCTAATTCCTTTTTTACTATAAATTGTGGGGCGCGATTTAATCCTACAAGTACACTTGGTAAAAAAGTATAACCCAATTCTTCCGCCGCAGAACGAGGAGATAAATTTGGTTGTGGCGGTTCATCTGCTAAAGCTGGTGCATGGGCGCAGGGAATTTGAAAGTTTTTGACAATTAAATGGCTAATTACAGCCTCTGCGCCAGCAATGGGATCTACGCCTTTGCCTTGGCGATAGTTTTGTGCGGCCTCTTCATCTATATTATCGGGAAAACGGGCAACAACTGCGATCGCCTCTGCTTTTGCTTGTTTAATTAATGTTTCTGCGCCTCTGAGTAAACTATCGGGGTTGCCAATTGTTCCCCAGCTTACGCCTGATGCTGATGTGCGTAATTCTACGTTTAGCGGGGCATCTGTAATTACATAATCAGTCAAAGTTAAACCGAGTGTCGCTTGGGCTGCATCGGCTGCTTGTAAATGTCTTAGCCTTAACTCTGGTTCAATACTTTGGTCTAAAAGTAAACCTATCTTGTTACTGCGTACAGGACGCAAACCCCAGTTTCCGGTAGCAAATTTATCTAGTCCATAGCCTTCGACATAGAAAGCGTTGGGGATATTCCAGTACAAACTTGCACCATTGAGGACATTAGGATGAGTGATGAGGCGATCGCAAACCTGTGCTAATAATCTAGCTACAGGTATAGCATCTCCAGCATAACCACCAATTGCCGCACCAACACCAGTCGGGACAATAAGAATTGCAGTGTAAGGATGATTCATCTCTAGGATTAAATTTTGAGTTCAAGATACTACGTTAAAAGTTGGCTAAGTGTCAAATTAAGCTGAAGGAATTTGGTTAAATTTGTGTAATTTATTTGGGTTTTTACATACAAACTATAAGTTTTTCTTGATATAGTTTTGATTTCTTACAAAAAATTGAATTGTTCAGTAAAAACACATAAATTTACATTTTTCGGTAAAACGGGTATTTATAAGGTTGTATCGGTGTCACAGAATCCGGAATAATGTCAATACATCTTTGGAGAGATAACCTTATTTATCCATTTGAAACTAGAAAAACTACGGTAATTAATTAGTAAAGGTCAATTCAATGGCATTATCACAAGTAGCCAAGATAGATGTAAATCAAACTATAGATCAGCTGACTAAACTGATCAAATATGATGCCAAGTATATTATTCAAGTGGCTAATTTTACTGGCTATACACTTAACCGTGTAGGTATCCACAACAACGCAGAAAAATGGCCTTTAGGAAGTATTTTTCCCAATGAGTTAGCGATAGGACAATTCAATTGCTATTCTTTTTCGTTTGCTGTTAATTATCAAATTCAAGAAGGTTCAGGTTTTATTCAATTAGCTGCTTCATGGCCTTTTCCTGGAATCAGCAGGATCAACGTGGGAAATATCGATCAAAGCGGTGATTCCCCAGCAAAAGAAATTTGGCATGACATAGATCATTCACTAAATAAATCTCTCTTTAATGAAGAAGATAAATCTATTTCTAATGATTCTGTAATAGTTAATGCTTACACCAAAGAAGTAAAAAGTAAAAATATCTGGTTTTACGAAATTAGAGAAAATTAGTTTTTTATTAAATTGAGCAATACTATAGGAATCATATTTGATTTCTGAAAAAACTCGGTACACCTCTGTTACTTCTTTTCCTGTTCCCTGTTCCCTATTCCCTGTTCCCGTTCGGCTGACGCTCACGGCGGAAGCCTGTTCCCTCCCTACGCAAATCGTTTCAATAATCAAGTCGGATTCCTATATGTGTCCTTTTTATTAAAAATCATATTTAACTTTAGAGATAAAACTAAGGTGTGTCAGCATCAATTTAACACACCTTAAGTTTTGTATATACTATTTAATTATTGATTAACGCTGCCTGTAGTTACCACAGCTTCTACAGTCGCTTTTTCTTTTTCTGCGTCTACAGCAGTAATTGCCCATCTTAAAGGTTCACCTTGCTTTTGCAATTCAGCTTCAATGACTTGTTGCAACTCTGTGGGTGTTTCTTGGAGGTCGATTTCTGCGGTAATAAAATGAGTAGTCATCGCCGTTAATCCAATTAGTTTGTAGATTCTAGAATAACCGATCTCAGCCAAAGCTAAAAACTGTTGATCAAGTCAAGTTACTCTAATCATTAACTATATTAAAAGTGAAAAATCACTATTCCTAGTCCCCAGTCCCCAGTCCCCAATCCCTTTACTTACCAAATTGCTTCTGATAAACTACTTCTTCTTTTTCCGTTTCAATTTTTAAGTCAGAACGGGGATAAGCAACACACAACAAGACATAGCCTTGTTTTTGCAGTTCAGGACTGACACCCATACCGTCAGTTTGATCTACAGTTCCACTGATAATTTGCCCAGCACAAGTGGTACAGACACCAGCATGGCAAGAACTGGGTAATTCCAACCCTTGCTCATCCGCAACTGATAAGATGGTTTTATCTTCAGGAACTTGGAATGTATGAGTTTGATCCTGGTGGATAATCTCAACGTTGTAAGTTTTAGACATATGCTAAAAAATGAGTGCTATAGACAAACTCATTATTATATCTGAATTGCTGAAAATATCCTTCAACATCATCAATAATTTTATAAAACATCAGGATCAATATTTAATTCACGTAATTTAGCGGCTAGACGTTCTGCGCGTTGCTTTTCCTGTTCCGCACGTTGGTTTTCTTGTTCCGCACGTTGTTTTTCTTGTTCCGCACGTTGTTTTTCTTGTTCTGCCAACTCCTCTGGTGTCGGCACTAACTCACCTTGTGACGTAAAATAGCGTAATTTACTATCCTGTACACCTAAATATAATTCTAATTGCTGACTCCATAGCCACCCTTGGGGATTTGGTTCTATGGGTTGGTATTGACCATCTACTAAATGAAACCCAATAAACTCTAAATTATCTGGGTCAAACCAAAAGTATTCCGGTGTGCGGAATATATCTTGATAGATTTGTTTTTTTAAGCCTTTATCTGTGGTTTTTGTAGAAAGTGACAGTAACTCGACAATGATATTGGGATACTTACCGTCTTCTTGCCAGATTACCCAACTTTTGCGAGGTTTCTTTTCACACCCTCGCACGACAAAAAAATCAGGGCCGCGAAATTCTTCTGATTTGAGTTGACGTTGACTATAATATATTGTCAAATTTCCCGCAGCATAAAAGTCATTGCGGTTTTGCCACCACAATTCTAAACATTGTAATAACAGAATAATCTGGCGTAAATGTAAATCGCTTTCCAATGGGGGTTCGTGACTTTCAATATCTCCTGGTGGAAATATTATATCTGCTACTGGTTCTAATTCTTGGGCGACTGACATGAGTTGATTGGGGTTATGGGTAATATCGTCTGCTGACTTTTCACAGGATATGAAAAACCCCTCTTCATAAAGCGAAGCTCTCCTTGTAGAGTACCTCTCCCCCGGAAGGAGGAGCCACTGCGTTGCGCGAGTTTCCCGCGTTGTAGCAAGTGGCGTTAGAGGCTTTGATTTTTGCTCCCCTTTCTTGGAAGAGAAGAGGTTGGGGGTTAGGTTTCACGTTAACTTTTCTACATAGCGTGAAAAGTCAGATGTAGTCTGAAGTTAGATGTACAGATTTTATTACTATAATAATCTTGCTGATTGATTAATGATACAACTCACATAACTGGCACATTTTTTCTGTAGGGTGCGTGACGCAGCGAGAATATTTAAACGTAGTCATCAAACTTATAGCGTCACGCACCAACCACCTAGTTGCAAATTATGACTTTACTGTTACAGCCAAATGTAAGCCTAAAGCATCTAACAAAGAATTTAGACTCTAAATAGCTTGTACTTCTAGGCATCATCTATACTCCTGTAGTCTCGCCAATAGTCTTTAGCTTTAGCAATATATTTATTTTAGGTGATTAAGTTACAACATTAAGTCTTACAGTTACAGCATTAAGTCTTACAGCTACAACATTAAGCCTTACAGTTACAACATTGAGTCTTACAGCTACAACATTAAGCCTTACAGTTACAACATTAAGTCTTACAGCTACAACATTAAGCCTTACAGTTACAACATTAAGTCTTACAGCTACAACATTAAGCCTTACAGTTACAGCATTAAGCCTTACAGTTACAGCATTAAGCCTTAAGATTCAAACGATCGCTCTTAATTCTGCACTAAACAAGCGATGTATTGCAGCAATTCCGAAAAATTACGGGTATAAATCAAAAAAATAGCAAAATGAAATGTGAATTTTGCTGAACTATAATCTAGCTTAATTGAGACACAATAGCATTGTAAAGCTTGTAAAAGGGTAAGTCTATGCCTAGAAAAAAGCGTAGTTCTCGGATTCTAGAAAAAGCTGAGTTTAGAGTGGCAGGATTAAAAGCTATTGATCCCAATTTGACTTTTGATAATACCTGTAACTTGCAAAACCTGACGCAATTAATTAATCAGTTTCACAATATGCTGGATGATTATAATGCTGCTATAGCAATGATAGACTCGTCTAAAAAAAAGCTAGATGAGATGGAAAAAAACTTAGGTCAAATTTCAGACAAAATGCTTATGGGCGTTGGCTTTAAGTATGGTAAAAACAGTAATGAATATGAGATTGCAGGCGGAGTGAGAGATAGTGAACGTGTCCGTAAAAGTAGATTGACACGCTTGAAATCTTATACAGATAAAACAGCAGATGAAACTGTCATAACCGCCTAGTATAATAGTTCGCTATCAAATGGCATTATATATGATTGTAGGGGCAGGATATATTCTGCCCCTAGCTGTGTAGGTAATTAAAATATCTTCAGTAGAAATTTATCACAAAAACTATACTTTAAGTATAAAACCAAGATATCTATAAGCGATTACCAGTAAGGCTTTTAGACAAGAAATCGGAAAAACTTTGCTTGCTAAGTTTTGTCTAAAAATAATTCATAATTAGAGTGAGAGCATACAAACAGAGAACACAAAAATGTTAGAAAAATATCGTCAACACGTTGCCGAAAGGGCAGCCCTTGGTATTCCGCCCTTACCGTTAGATGCACAGCAAACATCAGAGTTGTGTGAATTACTGAAAAATTCACCAGTAGGGGAGGAAGATACATTATTACATTTATTGCGCGATCGCGTCCCCCCTGGTGTGGATGCAGCCGCCTATGTGAAAGCCGGATTCTTAACAGGTGTTGCTAAAGGCGAAATCACTAGTCCCTTAATTTCCTCAATTGAAGCGGTGGAATTACTGGGGACAATGGTAGGCGGTTATAATGTGCAGTCTTTAATTGAGTTGTTGCAATTTTCTACCAAACCATCGGAAGGTGATACACCCTTAGTCATGGGAGGAGAAGGTAAAGAACCCATCGCCGCCTATGCCGCCGCCGCCCTCAGTAAAACTTTATTGGTGTATGATGCCTTCCATGATGTTTTGGAATTAGCAAAAATCAACCCCTACGCCAAGCGAGTAGTTGATTCTTGGGCAGAAGCAGAATGGTTTACAGTTCGCCCTAAACTCCCAGAATATATTAACGTTACTGTATTTAAAGTTCCTGGGGAAACTAACACCGATGACTTATCCCCAGCCACCCACGCCACCACGCGTCCAGATATTCCCCTCCACGCCTTGGCGATGTTAGAGTCACGGCAACCAGGAAGCTTAGAAACTATTGCTGAGTTGAAGAAAAAAGGACATCCTGTAGCTTATGTTGGGGATGTTGTGGGGACTGGTTCTTCCCGCAAGTCGGCTATTAACTCCGTGTTATGGCACATGGGAGACGATATCCCCTATGTTCCCAACAAACGCGCTGGGGGTTATATTTTAGGTGGTGCGATCGCTCCCATCTTTTTCAATACAGCAGAAGATGCCGGTGCTTTGCCCATACAATGCGATGTCACCAAACTTGAAACCGGTATGGTAATTACTATCTATCCCTACAGAGGTGAAATTACCAACGAAGACGGCGAAGTTATTTCTACCTTCACCCTCAAACCCGACACCATCCTTGATGAAGTCCGCGCCGGTGGACGCATCCCCCTACTCATCGGACGTACCCTCACTGACAAAACCCGCCAAGCATTAGGCTTAGAACCCAGCACCCTGTTCATCCGTCCCCAACAACCAGAAGACACAGGTAAAGGCTACACCCTCGCCCAAAAAATGGTGGGTAAAGCTTGCGGTTTACCCGGTGTCCGTCCCGGTACATCTTGCGAACCCATCATGACTACTGTTGGTTCCCAAGATACCACAGGCCCCATGACCCGCGACGAACTCAAAGAACTTGCTTGTCTCGGCTTCAGTGCAGACTTAGTCATGCAGAGTTTCTGTCACACCGCCGCCTATCCCAAACCCGTAGACATCAAAACTCACCACGAACTCCCCGATTTCATGTCCTCCCGTGGCGGTGTCGCCCTACGTCCTGGCGATGGTATCATCCATTCATGGCTCAACCGGATGCTGTTACCCGACACCGTCGGTACAGGTGGTGACTCTCACACCCGCTTCCCCTTGGGAATATCCTTCCCCGCCGGTTCTGGGTTAGTCGCCTTTGCTGGTGCATTGGGTGTCATGCCTTTAGATATGCCAGAATCAGTCTTAGTCAGATTCAAAGGAGAATTGCAACCAGGAATTACCTTAAGAGATATTGTTAACGCTATTCCTTACGTTGCCATTCAAAAAGGTTTGCTAACTGTCGAGAAAGAGAATAAGAAAAACATCTTCTCCGGCAGAATTTTAGAAATGGAAGGCTTACCAGATTTGAAGGTAGAACAAGCCTTTGAATTAACAGATGCTTCCGCCGAACGTTCTTGTGCAGGCTGCACCATTAAATTGAGTGAAGCCACAATTGCTGAATATCTGCGTTCTAACATTGCCCTGTTAAAGAACATGGTAGCCAGAGGCTATCAAGATGCGCGTACAATTATGCGCCGCGTCGCCCAAATGGAAGCATGGTTAGCAAATCCTGTATTACTAGAAGCCGACACAGATGCGGAGTATGCCGCAGTGATTGAAATTGATTTGAACGAAATCACAGAACCAATTGTAGCTGCTCCAAACGACCCCGATAATGTTAAATTATTATCGGAAGTTGCTAATGATCCAGTACAAGAAGTATTTGTCGGTTCATGTATGACAAATATCGGTCATTATCGTGCAACTGCGAAAGTTTTAGAAGGTGCAGGTGCAGTCAAAACTCGCCTGTGGATAGCACCACCCACCCGCATGGATGAACACCAATTAAAAGAAGAAGGTGTGTATGGTGTTTTTGGTGCAGCCGGCGCGAGAACAGAAATGCCAGGATGCAGTTTATGTATGGGAAATCAGGCGCGAGTTGCTGATGGCACAACTGTATTTTCTACCTCTACCCGCAACTTTAATAATCGCATGGGTAAAGGTGCAAGAGTGTATTTAGGTTCTGCTGAGTTAGCAGCAGTTTGTGCGTTATTAGGACGCATTCCCACAGTGCAGGAATATCTTGATATTGTGGCGAATAAGATTCATCCTTTTGCTGAGAATTTATATCGGTATTTGAACTTTGATCAAATCGCCGGTTTTGAGGATGAAGGGCGAGTGATTTCTAAAGAGGAGGAAGCTTTGTTGGTATAGTTTAATTAGGGTGAGTCTTCATGGCTCACCTTGAAGTTGAACCAGTAATTGAATAAATAGATTCAATAATGTCAGCCAAAGATATCTATCATACAGCCGTAAAAAATGCTTTTATTAAAGATGGTTGGACAATTACAGCAGATCCTTATCCGCTTGAATATGAAGACATTGAACTTTATCCAGATTTAGCTATAGAAAAGCTAATTTCAGAAACCAGAACACAACGGAAGATTATTATTGAAATTAAAAGCTTTATCAGTCCTTCATTAATTCAAGATTTTGAAAAGGCTTTAGGACAATATATTGTATATCGCAATTTAATTCAATTAGCTAAAGATGAATATCAGGAAATTTATCTAGCAATCAAAGATGGAATTTATGAAACTTTCTTTCAACGGAAATCAATTAAAGCGATAGTTAAATTAAATCAGCTTTCCTTGGTAATTATTAATATGGAAAGGGAGGAAATTGTAGAATGGATAAATTAGTGAATTATCGAGAGATTATCAAAAAAACATTAACGGATTATGATAATTTTGCTAATCGCTCATCTAAGAAAAAATATGAAACCTGTTTGATTTTCGACGAAAATCATGATCATTATCTATGGATGTCTATAGACTGGGTTAACCAAAAAAGAATCAATAATACTCATGTCCATATTCGCATTAAAAATGAAAAGATTTACATTGAAGAAGATTGGACAGAGGAAGGGATAGCAACGGAGTTAATGCGCTTAGGTGTTCCAGCTAGTGATATTGTCTTGGCGTTTCAGCCACCAGAGGTGAGACAATATACTGATTTTGCTATTGCGTAAAATCCAAGACCATGTAGAGACGTTGTATACAACGTCTCTACAGTATTTAAAAAATATGGAACCTGCTGTAATAAAATTTAATATTTTTCAGAAGTGGCGTAAAATTACGTTAATTAAATTTCTTTTCGGTGATGTGTGAGGAGTGCGACGCTTTCCTATTTGATATTCAGCTTTAAGCGAAACTTTTGAGCCAGTGCTTGGTAACGACTACGCACTTCTTCGACTGAAATTTCTAGGACTTCAGCAGCATATTGTACCCGTTCTTCATCAATCTCTTTTTGTGGGTCTAAAAATGGGTCAAAAGCATCGATATCCCTGGATAAAAGTTTACAATCTATATATTCATCACAAGTAAGAGATAATTTCTTAAGCGTAACAGTTCTAATTTTCCGGTCATCAGATGATAATCTTTCAAACAAATCATTTATAGTTTGTTTGTGACCTAGTTTGCATAAAGCTTTTTCTATTACTTCCACCAAATTTTTATCAGAGTCATCGAGTTTGGCAATGAGCGGTTTGACAGCCTGTGTACTTCCTATCTTACCGAGTGCTTCCACTACAGCTAGCCGCACATCCTCATCGGAGTCATCCAGTTTGGTAATGAGCGGTTTGACAGCCTGCGTACTTCCTATCTTGCCCAGTGCTTTTACTACAGCTAGTCGCACATTTTCATCTGAGTCATCGAGTTTGGCAATGAGCGGTTTGACAACCTGTGGATATTTGATATAACCTAAAATTTGAGTTAGGAATAAAACTGCTCCAGTATCTAAGTGCGGATTTTTAAAAATACTAATAATACTGTCTAATTCTGTATTAGTTGGTTGCCACATAGCATCCTCTATGTTTTTTCTTTCTCCTCCTCCGCTTAACCAGAATAAAGCCCAAGCAGCTGCATAAGACGCAGGATTGCTTCTCCTGAGCATCGTCAGCAATTTATCTATCACCCCTTGTAAAACAGATTCTGAAACAGATAACTTGTCTCGAAAAACCAGTTCCATGACAATTAGAGCGGCACCGATCGCATTTACTTCTTGCTCCGATGTTAATTGGAAAATTTGCTTCTCTACCCATTGCGGAAAGATAGTTTCTTCCTTTTGTGATTGACTCACAGTAACCATTGCATAAAGACCTCCAATACTGCTTTGACTCGCTATCCCGGTTTTTGTATCTCGTCTGCAAAACTCCTCTAACATAGAATTTTGTAGCTTTTCTGACCATTGAGATGCAGATAGTTCTATAGCAGCTGCGTCTACAGTTGTTTGAGGATCTGAAGTACTACCATCTTCTTCACCTATTTGCCTAACAAATTCTTGTAAAACCTCCTGGACTACCTCGCCACTAACATTAGGTTCATCAGCTAGACATAGGACAGCCATCACTGCACGAGGGCGGGCAGTAATTAGAGGATCTTCATCTTTGAGTGGGTTGAGGATGGCTCGCAGAAAATTGTCTACATCGTCATGATTACAGGCTGCTACACAAAGACGTAGTGCTTCTTGCCAGTTCTCAGTGACTTGCCCTCCTTTAATGTTGGCAGCAAGGGGGGCAACATAGTCAGCGAGATTGCGATCGCGATTTGGAAAATGACCTTGCACAAGTGCCAGTCCTGCCAAGTATTCTTGAAAAGTCAGATGACGAAACTCAAATACAGAAATGTCTCGGCCGTTATGTGGAAGAATTCCCGCTTCCACCAAAATGCCTGTGCGGCGTTCCAACAAATTGAGAAACTCTTTAGGGGTATGCTTTTTGACTTCATGAAGATTGGGATACTCTTCCCGAAATGTTTCCAATAACTCTATAATTTCGTCTTTGCGAAGTTGCTGTACTCCTCTATGACACATGGCATAAGCAATGTACTCTAATTGCGGTAATGCTTCATCATCATCGATAGGTTCGTCTATTTCAGATCGCCAGTTAAGTAGTACATCTACTGCTTGTGCATACAATTTATGCCGACGAGTCGGTAGTTTACCAACTTTACGCTTCACCAATGCCATTGTAGTTAGCAGCATGGGATTGCCTGTGAGACGCTCGATACGTTCGGCACTGTGAATGTCTTTTATCAAGTCTGTTTTTGCCTTTTCTCGTCGCTCTGGTAATTCGGTAATATCGCACCAGCGACTAGCAAAGTCGTCTTTATCTTCTGTAGTCAGTTCGGCTACCGTAACGTGTTCAAACTGTCGCCCTATACGGTAGCCCATTTCCCGATAGCCAACAATACGTGAGGTAGCTATGATAGGAGCTTGTTTATAAGCATCACAAATTTTTTCGATCTGTTGACAGAATTTAGCTCTTAGACGTGGATCTGTGATTTCATCCAAACCATCTATAAGTAATAATGCTGTACCGTGATGCAATTTTTGTCTTAAAATACCACGCAAAGCAGTGCATTCACTCTCACTCATCTCAGCTTTACGTAAGGTGTAACCCAGGATATCGTCTAATGAACCACTAAGACTGGCTTCATCAAGGTCTCTACAACGAATAATAATTGGTAGCCAATCCTCATCAGGAAGTGTAGATACATCTGGCAAATCTCTCCAGTCTGGATCTTGTTTGAGCCGCAGCAGGTAGGCTGTAGCAATCCAGCGAACCATAGTGGTTTTTCCTGCTCCTGGATCTCCCAAAACAACTAAACGTTTAGCCTCAGCCAGCCTATCTCCAATCGGAAAACGCTTATCCCCATCTTCTCTTTCTTCTCTTTCTACACCACTTCTAGCAGCGTTTTTAAATCGCATGACAATGCGGCGTTTTTCAATTTCCTCGAATTTTGCTGCATCTACTTCATCATTACAGCCTATTTCTACTTGCACGCGCAGCGCAACGTACAGCCGACGTAATAAAAGTTTCTGGGTAGCTATATGACGATCTGGCTCTGGCAAATTTGCTAAGTGAATAATGTCACAAGACTCTAAAGCCAGTTCTCGGTAACGCTGTTCTGCATCATTTCCCCCTTTTACATAGTCTGTAGACACTTCTAAGGGGTAATGTTTTTTTAGCGAAGCAATTAAATCTTGTGTGGCTTTTGTAGGATCTTGCCAATAGTGAGCAATGGATTCATCAAAGCTAACTGCTTCTAGATCAGCTTCTTCCTCCATTTGCACACAAAAGACACGCACTCGATAGTTATTTCTTGCCGCGTTGACAATCTGTCGCGCCCAACGTGTTCCCAATGCTTTGATAGTCCCACAAAGTACCACTGGACTACCATTATTTAAAACTTTTGAGGCTTCCTCGGTGAATGATTCGCCTACCATTACCGTTCCTCTATGGGCAACTTCATAGCCAGCTTTGCGGATAGGTTCTGCTAATTTTTCCGCTAACTCCTCTTCTCCCTTAGCATGGGCAATAAGAACTTGCCAATGTATAACTTTCATTTGACGGCTCTCAGTAAATCAGACACACCTTTAGACCAGTCCTTGACTAAATCCGCATACTTGATATCAGCTAAGATGGCAGGAGGTTGACCCCCTGTCAACATAACTGGTAAAACTTTCACCCCTTGCCCACTGAGTTGCCGTGCTAAAGTTGACATCCATTCCCGATTTACCCAAGGCGACGTATCAGAAGAAGAGTAACACAAGACTAAATAACTGAGTCCTTCTAGTCCTTGATTGACTCGCTCAACAATAGAATCACCAACATCGATTGTCCACTCAGCAAACCAAACTTGATGACCCGCATCTTTAACTTCTGAAGCAAGTTTTTCAGCTGGTTCAGTATCTATTTGTCGATAGCTGATGAAAACATTAGCCATAAAGAGCAAAGCTTAAATATTTAATCAATAAATGACTTAAATTATACATTGTCATTTAAGAAACTGGAATTTTACTAGCTAAACAAACTATTAAAATTTTCAGAAAGTCTGCATATTGTCCAATTTCGACCTTGGAGCATTTCAATATAACTGGTGAATAGGGTTGAAAAAAGCGAGTTGCACTTCAACTGTCAAAGTGCGATCGCTTTACCAATTGATATAATTATAAAGATAACTGCAAAGATTGACGATTATCGTATCAATGAATCCCCAAACCATTTTTCAAGAAATTGCTTCTCAAGTACAATTATTCCAGAATATAGAACAGAAAGAAACATTTATATTTGTGATTGGTGCTTTAACATCTCGGTTAATTAGTTTGCATAAAGCAGCCGAAATCATGGAAATGGATCAAGAAGTATTTTTGAAAATTTTAGAATTGATGAATATAGATTTTTCATATCTTACCGTTGAAGATATCGCCATAGAAAAAACTTGGTAAGTTGAATGAAAATAGTCTTTAACTCTTCTCCTTTAATTTTCTTATCACGTTTAGACTTTCTTGATTTATTCCTGGAAACAGAAGCTCAATTTTTATTGCCGAAAAGTGTCCAAGAAGAAATAAGTGCTAAACAAGATAAATCATCTAGTGACATTAGTGCACTCATCAGTGAGAATAAATTATTAGTGCAAGAAGTACAATTAGTCTCTTTAGCTCATCGGTTAAATGAACGTTTAGGAATAGGAGAATCTGAAGCGATTACTTTAGCTGTAGAGTTACAATCCGACTACATCATTCTTGATGACTTTGCTGCTAGAAGAGAAGCAATCAGGTTAGGACTTAATGTTAAAGGAACTTTAGCAGTAATTCGTAAACTACAGATTGAAGGCAAAATCAGTATTTCCGATGTAGATAGACTATATAAAAATCTTAGAGAAGTAAATTTTAGGGTAAAACGAGAAATTTTTGATAGTATTTTTGAACATTAAGGTGCTATACCTGCGCTCATTATTGCGATCGCCTCCCATTAATATCTTCTAAATCATCAAAAACGCCTTCTGAATTTATTATTAAAGGTGTATCTTTTAAACATCCTGATGTTTATTCAAAAAAGTTAGCAGGCCAACCTTTACCTTGAGATGTTTTTTCCTGCTGAGAATTAGTAGTAGGTTGTAAAATTACAGTAATAGTTAAGTCAGTATTAGTAACATCTACAGGAATATCTAAATGTAATATTCCATCTTGCCCAACATAAGAATTTAAAGTTATTGTTTGCATACCATTATTTTCTACTAGACATATAGCTGAATTATATAAATAATTGTAGCGGGGATAATATTACCGTAGATATCGCCCCCGTTTCAAAAGCGATACCTACAGTAAGCTACCCCTAAAATCTACATCAAAACTTCCTCACGCTGAGAATCGAAAACTACTGTAAAGATACCGTCAGGTATAAGTTGACGTAAAAGTTGCACATGACCGTCTGCATCAGACCGACTGCGAAATCTCCCCACAGTCACCCGTTGCATATCTGGAAGTAAACGAGTAATTGCCCACGAATTCAAGCGTTCTTTGTATGTAATTGCCTGACCTTTCAATGTAGACTCTTGATAATTTGTATTTTGTGTCATGATCGGGTTATTCACGAAAAGTGGAATGAGAAGCGTTAGCAAGTCTCTTGGCGGGGATGCTAACGCCTTCTCAATCATTGATTGAACCTGAAATACACAGTATTTGTCAATTGTCAATACTTAGCGTCAAGTTTTAACGCTAACCTATGAACATTTTCCCGCCAAGTATGAATTTAAGAACATTGAGAAAACGTACAGGACTAAAAATTAGTGATGTCGCTATTGAACTAAGTTGCGCCCTATCTTCAATTCGCAACTGGGAAAAGGGGAGAACAACGCCAAAAATGGAAGTATGGCAAGTATTCCGCCTGCGAGATTTGTATCAATGTACAGAAGATGAGTTAGTGCAAGCCGTTAAGGAATCAATGCTGACTCAAGATACATAACTTTTGAGTGGAGAGCGTAAACGCGGAGCGACTTGTCGATAGACATCGCCTGCCTCTATTCTTCACTTATATAGTTTAATTAGGATAATTGGGATAACTACCTGAATGTAATTACCAAAGCGACGATGCCAGCCAAAGATATTTATCATGATGCTGTTAAAAATGCCTTAATTAAAGATGGCTGGACAATTACGGCTGATCCTTATACCATTAAATATGAAAAAGTACAGTTATTTGCTGATTTACTTGCTGATAGAACTCTAGAAATTGAACGAAATGGACAACAAATAGTTGTAGAAATTAAAAGTTTTATTACTCGTTCACCCATGCGGGAATTTGAAACAGCTTTAGGGCAATATATTATATATCGTACTTTATTAAAAGCAGTTTTTCCTGAAACTAAAATTTATTTAGCGATCGGTACAACTATTTATCAATCATTTTTTCAACAAAAAGCAATTTCAATGGTAATTGAAGAAAATAATTTACTTTTAATTGTTGTTGATTTGAAAAAGGAGGAAGTTTTTCAATGGAGAAACTAACCAGCTATCGCAATTTAATTAAAAACATTCTCTCAGAATATGAAAAATTAGCCTCACAAACTCCTAACCCTTATGGAGTTGATAGTGTTTTAGCTTTTGATGAACAAAGAGATCAATATATTTGGTCTCAAATTGGTTGGCATGATGATAAAAAAATTACTGCAATTACTGTTTATATTCGCATTAAAAATGACAAGATTTACATTGAAGAAGATTGGACTGAGGAAGGAATAGCAACTGAGTTAATACGCTTAGGTGTGCCGGCTAGTGATATTGTTTTGGCGTTTCAGCCACCAGAGGTGCGACAATATACTGATTTTGCGATCGCCTAGACTCATCATCAAAGTGCGATCGCTTTACCAATTGATATAATTATAAAGATAACTGCAAAGATTGACGATTATCGTATCAATGAATCCCCAAACCATTTTTCAAGAAATTGCTTCTCAAGTACAATTATTCCAGAATATAGAACAGAAAGAAACATTTATATTTGTGATTGGTGCTTTAACATCTCGGTTAATTAGTTTGCATAAAGCAGCCCGAAATCATGGAAATGGATCAAGAAATATTTTTGAAGATTTTAGACTTGATGAATATCGATTTTTCATACCTTACCGTTGAAGATATCGCCATAGAAAAGACTTGGTAAGTTGAATGAAAGTATTTTTTAACTCTTCTCCTTTAATTTTCTTATCACGTTGAGATTTTATTGATTTATTCCTGGAAACAGAAGCTCAATTTTTATTGCCGAAAAGTGTCCAAGAAAAAATAATTGCTAAACAAGATAAATCATCTATAGGATTCCTATTTGATTTTTGAAAAGAACTCAGTACACTTTGATTCCTTCTTTTCTGTTCCCTGTTCCCTGTTCCCTCCCTACGCAAATAATTTCAGGAATCAAAGCGGATTCCTATAGTGACATTAATACACTCATCAGTGAGCATAAATTATTAATATAATAAGTACAATAAAGATTTCCCAGAAGTGATCAGAAAAATATTAAAACCATTGCCAAAAAAAGATTATTCAGTGCTAGACACATTTTCATTTCAGGGTTTAACATTGTTAAACCCTAATGATTAAAGTTAATGACAATTTATAATCTTAGAAAGAACCGAGAATCATTCCCGCTAACAAAATAAACCCAATCCAAACATTTTGACGGAACATTTGCCCATAAATAGGGTTAGGTAATTCTGGTTTTCTTAACTCAATAAATTGCCACAACCAGCTAATAGTTCCGATGGTTAAACTAATCCAAAAAGCTAATTTTAGGTGAATAGCAACACCTAGCCAACCCAGTAAAGCGATCGCACCCAAAAAGAACACCCCAATGGCTACAGGTGCGTAATCGCCGAAAAACAAAGCACTGGAATTTACACCAATGCGGCGGTCATCTTCGCGATCGCTCATGGCGTAAACTGTATCAAATCCCAATGTCCACAACATAGTAGCCCCCCACAATAACCAAGTGGGTAGAGAAATATTCTGTGTGACGGCACTCCAGCTAATTAACACTGCAAAACCCCACGCTATTGACAACACCAACTGCGGTACAGGAAATACACGCTTGGCACCTGGATACAATAAAATCACTGGTACAGCCGCTACAGATAACCAAAAACTCAACCGATTGAGATAAAACGCCAGCACCGCCGCACAAGCTAAGGCAATAATCCCGACGACAATTCCCACTTTTACAGATAACGCACGGGAAGCCAAAGGGCGATCGCGTGTTCTTTCTACTTCTGGATCAATATCTCGATCCCATAAATCATTAACCACACATCCAGCAGCACTGGTGGCAAGAGTACCTAAAATAATCACACCCACTAAAGGCACAGGTGGCTTACCAGCAGCAGCCAAAAACACTGCCCATAGTGCCGGAATCATCAAAATCAAACGTCCTTCGGGTTTATGCCACCGCAAAAGCCGGATAATTGTCAGCAAAACTGGTTCTTGGTTGGTTTTTAACATAGGGATTGGGGACTGGGGATTGGGCATGGGGCATGGGGCATTGGGCATTGGGCATAAAATTAGGGACAAGTAAAATCTTTTTACTTTCTACTTTTGCCTTTTGCCTTTTTACTTTTGCCTTTTACCTTTTGCCTTTTCTTCACACATCTTTACATCTATAGAATATCTTTTTTTGATATTTGTAAAAACACAATGTCTAGTGACAACTTCAAACAGGTTGAAATTATCGCTAAAATTGTAAGCAGCAGGGTGAATATACTTAGATTGTGTAACTAGCTAACTTTCAGGGACACAGGAGGAGCAGTCCGGTTTTGGGGTTTCCCCCAGGAGTGGCTGCCGTAAAGCAGAAAAAGCTGCGGGAGAAAAAAACCTATGCCCCATGCCCAATTCCCTATGCCCCATGACCAGTTCTAAGTATGTTGCAACCAATATCAGTGCCAACTACCCGACACGCTATTTTTTACCATCCTTCCTAAATACAGAGAGAAACTTAAATGCTGAATTTAGTTTCGGCTGACTATTTGAGTGTTAATACTCAAGTGGTGAAGCAAAACCGGATTATTGCTGCCATTGATATGGGGACAAATTCCCTGCATATGGTCATCGTCAGGATTGACCCGAATCTACCAGCTTTTACGATTATCGCTAAAGAAAAAGAAACGGTAAGATTGGGCGATCGCGATATTACTACTGGTGAGTTAAAACCAGAAATTATGGCAAAAGCGATCGCGGCTTTGGGGCGTTTCCAAGAGGTAGCTAAAACCGCTAATGCCGAAACTATCATTGCTGTCGCTACTAGTGCGATGCGGGAAGCTCCTAACGGTAAAGACTTTCTGCATCAGGTCGAATCTGAATTAGGTTTAAGCGTTGACTTAATTTCTGGTCAAGAAGAGGCGCGGCGCATCTATTTGGGTGTGCTGTCGGGGATGGAGTTTCATAACAAACCGCACATCATTATTGATATTGGCGGGGGTTCTACAGAAATCATTTTGGGTGATAGTCACGAACCGCGCACCCTTACCAGCACTAAAGTCGGTGCTGTCCGTTTGACAACTGAGTTAATTAGTTCTGACCCCATCCTTGATGTTGAATTTCAGTATCTCCAAGCATATGTGCGGGGAATGTTGGAACGTTCTGTGGAAGAAGTTTTAGCTAACCTTAAATTTGGCGAATTTCCCCGTTTAGTTGGCACTTCCGGCACAATTGAAACCATCGCCATGATTCAGGCGCGGGAAAAATTGGGTAATGTTCCTTCTACCCTCAACGGCTATCAATTAAGCCTGCAAGACTTGGAAAATTGGGTAAATCGCCTACGGAAAATGACCAACGCCGAAAGAGCCGCTATTCCAGGAATGCCAGAAAGACGCTCAGAAGTCATCCTAGCGGGAGCAGTAGTATTACAAGAAGCAATGATGCTTTTGGGTGTGGATTCTATCACCACCTGTGGACGGGCTTTGCGGGAAGGTGTAATTGTTGACTGGATGTTAAGCCACGGCTTAATTGAAGACAAACTGCGTTTTCAAAGTTCGGTAAGGGAACGGAGTGTATTAAAACAGGCGAATAAATATCAAGTCAACTTAGCATATAGCGATCGCGTCGCTGCCTTCGCTTTAAGTTTATTCGACCAAACCCAAGGACAACTGCACCATTGGGGAATAAATGAACGACAATTACTGTGGGCGGCGGCAATATTACACAACTGCGGTCATCATATTAGCCATTCAGCACACCATAAACACTCTTACTATCTGATTCGCAACAGTGAATTACTCGGCTATAACGAAACCGAGATCGAAATTATTGCCAACTTAGCCCGTTATCACCGCAAATCGCCACCCAAAAAAAGACACGAAAATTACCGTAATTTGTTGAATAAACAACATCGGCAAGTAGTTAGTCAATTGAGTGCGCTGTTAAGATTAGCCGTAGCATTAGACAGAAGACAAATTGGGGCGATCGCTCAAATCCAATGTGATTATTATCCCCAATTTCAGAAGTTGAATTTGTTAATTTATCCCACCAATCCCAATGATGAATGCACCTTAGAACTCTGGAGTTTAGACTTCAAAAAAGCTGTATTTGAAGCGGAATTTGGCGTGAAATTGGTGACTCATTTAGAAAAGGGTGTAAGGGTGTAGGCGAAAGAATTTTAGATTTTAGATTTTGCGGAAAGTCTGAGCGGAGGAAACCTCCGCTCAGAACTTTCCAAGACGGATTTTAGATTGAAATCCAATCCAAAATTTAAAATCCAAAATCCAAAATTGAATTGCCTAATCCCCCATTACCATTCCTTGCTATATTATCCCTTCACCCCGCTACTAGTATCTGTCGCGACAATGTAACGTTGTAAAACTAGGAACAGTAATAAAACAGGTGCGATCGCAATTACTGAACCAGCCGCCACTAAACGCCAGTCTAGGGAAAATGTGCCGGCTAATTTGGCTACACCTAAAGGTAGGGTGTATAAATTTTCATCTTGAATAACAATTAAAGGCCAAAGAAAGTCGCTCCAAGAACCGATAAACACGAAAATAGCTAAAGTTATGAGTGCAGGTCTAACTGCTGGTAACATAATATGCCACCATAAACCTAATTCTGAACTGCCATCCATCCGCGCGGCTTCTTCGATTTCCTTGGGAACACTCATAAAAGCTTGTCTGAGGAGAAAAATCCCGAAAGCCGAAGCTAAACTGGGGAAAATCATTCCCAAATAACTATTTGTCAACCCTAACTGCACCGTCAAAATATACAAAGGTATCATCACAATCTGGAAAGGAATCATAATCGTCGAGACAATCGCAATAAAAATTCCTTGTCTTCCCGGAAAGGATAACCTTGCTAAAGGATACGCCGCTAACGAGCAGAATAATAAATTTAAACCTACAGTTAGAGCCGCTACCAATGTACTGTTATAGAGGTATCGCCCAAAAGGTAAAGCCTGCCAAACCTTGGGGAAATTTTCTACAGTCGGTTGACTAGGTAATAACTGCGGTGGCGACTGTAAAATATTTTCCGTAGGTGATTTTAAAGCTGTGCTGATGAGCCACAACAAAGGGAAAAGCGTAATAATTGCGATCGCACTCAATAACCCATAAATCGCCACCATCTGCCAACGCGACTTTTGAGTTGTCCAAGTCATTTCTTTGCGCTCCAAATTCGTAAAATTTCTGGAGACTGGGAACTACATTCCCAATTTCCCATCCCCCACCACTCACAACTCCCTACTCAGCACTCAGCACTTCATAAGGTTGCGGTTCTCGCAAGCGTTGAGCAATTTGCTCTCGCCTAGCTTTTGCCAATTCACTATATAACTTTTTGCGAGAAAGATTCACACTACCCACCGGCTCATGCTCTAGTATGGTATGCCAAGGAGTAAATAACATCCCCTCATCCAAGCGTTTACGTTCTTCAAAGTTAAATGTCTGACTAGGGATGCGAATAGTAGCGACTTTGATGAAGGGTGAATCAGTTTCTTCCCACTCTTGAGCGAGATTTTCTATGGGTGTTTTTTCGTCATCTACATAAAACTGAATCAAGAAATCAAAATAAGCCTCTTGTTTGTCTTCCGTCAAATACTTGACTATTGCTTCTCTGAGGTAATTTTCTGATTCTGGTAAATTTTCTGGTGGTTGTTCTGGTTGTTGTGATTTGACGCTTAATTTGACAATTTTCTCCCCAAACCGGAAAGGGGACATACTCCAATATTGAATTAAAAGCGGATTGCCTACTTTCTTTTCGGCTATTTTTTGCAAAATATTAGCGGTATAAGCCATTTCCTTGAGTCTTTCTGGAGTCAATCCCCCAGTAGCGACTTTCGGCAGATCAGCATAATCACGAATATCTTTAGTTAAAAAGGTAGGATGACTATTGAGTGTAAAGTCTTGCGTTTTTTCTTCATCATCTAAGGCCTTCTCGCCATCTACATTCATCACCTTAATACCAATACCCCGGACATCAGGTTGTCTATCAGAACGCAGTTTTCCTCTGCTTTCCGGCGCACCACCACTAGAAAAACGAATCCAAGTTGGGTAAGTTTGCGGGGTTTTAAATAAGCCTACTCTGAGATGGTCTGGAAGATTGGGTTCAACTATAAATTCTCCCCATAATAGTCCATGACTTTTAGTGTGGATTTGACGCAAATCGGGGCCTGCTTTTTGCTGTGCTTGCAGACTAGCTGCTAGCACCTCGTCAACTATCACTTCTTGCTCAGTAGTCGATAAGCTGGGATTATTCATATGAATGGTACTCTGGGTAGAATATTTGACCTGAATATTTTTTGATAGCCCTAAAATTTTTACCCCGTCAGGATGCTACCATAAACGCCCTGATTTGATGCCATCTGCCAATAGTTGAGTATCAAGTTAGGATATACCCCAATACGGTTCAGATAAGAAAAATAAATTTCAACCAAGCCAGCAAATGATCACTCAACAAAAAACGCAAAAATGATTTTGGAGGGGGTTTGGGGGACGCAACCGTCCCCCAATCGGGGGCTTGGGGGAGAATCCCCCAAATCTTCCTCATTGTCTAATGGGCAGAGCAAAAATTGAGAAATTAACTCTCACCACCTTAACTGAACCGTATTGGGATATACCCAAGAGTGCGATCGCCAAAAAAATATCCACAATGCGTATGATTCAGACAACATCCCAGCATCGGTAAAGATTTATGACTCAAGCGATACCGAAACTAGTCACATTTGATGAATTTGCCGCGTGGCGACCTGAAAGCGGAAGATATGAATTACATGATGGAGTAATTGTTGAAATGGCACAGCCAACAGGAGACCATGAAGATGTCGTTGGTTTTATCGCCAGAAAAGTCACAATAGAGTTTGACCGATTAAATTTACCTTACATCATCCCCAAAACTGCGCTGATTAAACCACCTCATTCCGAATCTAGTTATTCTCCTGATGTGCTGATATTAAATCGCCCCAATTTAGTAAATGAACCACTATGGCAAAAAGCATCCACTGTATCATATGCAGCATCAATTCCTTTAGTGGTTGAAGTCGTGAGTCAGTGCGTTGCGCGGGTTTCCCGCGTTGAAGCAACTGACGTTAGCGCAGCGTTAGCGAGTCTTCGAGCGTCACCCGTAAGGGTTAGTAGCAACTGGGATGATGATTACTACACAAAACAGGGTAAGTATGAAAGTATTGGCATTCCTGAATACTGGGTTGTAGATTATCTCGGCTTAGGGGCAAAAAAGTTCACAGGCACCCCTAAACAACCTACGATTTCTATTTATCAACTAATTGATGATGAATATCAAGTGACTCGTTTTCGAGGCAGGGAACGCATAATTTCACCTACTTTTCCAGAGTTAAATTTAACCGCAGAACAAATTTTTCATGCTGGAGATATACCTTAATCAAGCAATTTCTACCAACCTAGTTTCGGTAAAAACAGCTTGTAGCGGTTTATCCCAAGGTTGAGTCGGTAATTTTGATAAATAAGCAGAGTCAAAGATGATTCCCACCGTTGGCTTATTTTCCCATTCTGGAGAACTCAACAAGCGGTCATAATATCCCCCACCATAACCTAGACGATATCCTTGTTGGTCACAAGCAACGCTAGGAACGAGAATCAAGTCCACCTCATCAGGATTTATAGTGGGTGCATGAGAATAGGGTTCTTGAATACCATAGGAATTAATTTGTAAAGACTGTCCTGGTTGCCAACTATGCCAGTGTAGAGATTGACCGATGCAGCGAGGAAACCCCCAACGATATTGATGGTTGCACAATAAGGGACTCAGGTCTGGTTCTTGGCGAAAACTGAAATATGCAAGAATTGTTTTGGCTTGAGTGAAGAGAGTAGAAGCTTGTAATAGTGTACAGATGCGATCGCTTTTTTCTCGCCATTCTTTTGCAGACATTGACTGACGAGTTTTCAACAAAGACCGACGCAATTGTATTTTACTTAATTGGTCATTCACGTAAATAGAGGGACTGGGGACTGGGGACACTTCGACAAGCTCAGTGCTTCGCTGGGGACTGGGGACTGGGGACTGGGACTGGGGACTGGGGATTGGGAGTAGGGAAAGTAGGGTAGGGAATTACCCAATGCCCAATGCCCAATGCCCCATGCCCAATGCCCTATGACCTATGCTGCATTTTGACGATACCAATCAATAGTATTCTTCAAACCTTGCCGGAAGTCTATTTGAGCAGTGAAATTAAAAGCCTGTTTAGCTCTTTCTGTATCTAGACAACGCCGGGGTTGACCGTTGGGTTTGTCTGTTTCCCAGATGATTTCACCTGCAAATTCCATCAACTCGCAAATTAAGGTGACTAAATCGCGAATGGAAATTTCCGAACCCGTTCCCAAATTAACTGGTTCAGAGTCGTTATAAAACTGCGTACCCATGACAATACCGCGTGCGGCATCTTCTGAATACAAAAATTCGCGGGTAGGACTACCATCACCCCAAACAGGTAGTTGTTTATCTCCCCTAACTTGCGCTTCGTAAACTTTGCGAATTAAAGCAGGGATCACATGGGAACTACCAGGGTCAAAGTTATCTTCAGGCCCGTATAGATTTACAGGTAGTAAATAAATACCGTTAAAGCCATACTGCTGACGATAAGATTGCAACTGTACTAAAAGTGCTTTTTTTGCCACCCCATAGGGAGCATTGGTTTCTTCTGGATACCCGTTCCACAAGTCTTCTTCTTTAAATGGGACTGGGGTAAATTTCGGGTAAGCACAGATAGTCCCGACACAGATAAATTTTTCCACACCGCCTTGATGAGCAGCATGAATTAACTGTGTCCCCATGATCAAGTTGTCGTAGAATAACTCCGCAGGTTTTTCGCGGTTTAGACCGATACCACCGACATGAGCCGCTAAGTGGATGACGATATCTTGGTGATCTACTGCGCGTTGGCAGTTTTCGAGAACGCGTAAATCTAATTCGCGCGATCGCGGTACAGTAATCTTAGCCAAATCAGCCCCAGATTTGCACAGCTGATCTATCACCTGACGGCCTAAAAACCCTGCTCCACCAGTAACAAGAATCCGTTTATTTTTTAGTTCTAAGGCAGTCATATTTTTATCCTTAGCAAGAATTGATCAAAAGTGGAGTGCGCCTAGTTCTTGACGAACAGTAGCAATATCTTGGGGTAGGTGTGAACCATTACCATTAGGTGAAGTTTGACCGATAGCTTGTAAATCTGCTTCTACCATGAGTGCTACTAACTCTGGAAAGGTTACTGAAGGTTGCCAACCCAATTTTTCCCTTGCTTTAGTGGCATCACCAATCAATAAATCTACTTCTGCCGGACGCAGATAGCGTTCATCAAATTCTACGTAATCTTGCCAATTCAGATTGACATAATTAAAAGCTAGTTCTAAGAATTCCTTCACTGAGTGAGTTTCCCCAGTGGCAATGACATAATCATCTGCTTTTTCTTTTTGTAGCATTAGCCACATAGCCCGGACATAATCTTTAGCATAGCCCCAATCTCTTTTAGCATCTAGATTACCCATGTATAGCTTTTTCTGTTTGCCAGCTACAATCTGTGCAACAGCTCTAGTAATTTTACGAGTTACAAAAGTTTCACCCCGACGTGGTGATTCATGGTTAAATAAAATACCATTGCACGCAAACATTCCATAGGATTCACGATAGTTCACCGTTTGCCAGTGAGCGTAAACTTTAGCACAAGCATAGGGACTACGAGGGTAAAAAGGAGTAGTTTCACTTTGTGGTACTGCTTGTACCAAACCATACATTTCGGAAGAACCCGCTTGATAAAAGCGGACTTCAATTCCTGTACGTCTTTGATAGTCTCGGATGGCTTCTAGTAGTCGCAGTGTTCCCATACCCACAGCATCTACAGTGTATTCGGGTGAATCAAAACTCACCCGCACATGAGACTGCGCGCCCAAGTTATAAATTTCTGTAGGCTGGACTTCTTCTAAAATCCGACGCAGAGTTGTCCCATCCGTCAAATCACCGTAATGCAGAAATAATTTGACACCTTCTTTGTGGGGGTCTTCATAAATGTGATCAATCCGGTCTGTATTAAAAGTAGAAGTCCGGCGAATGATGCCATGTACTTCATAGCCTTGCTCTAGTAAAAACTCACTCAGATATGAACCATCTTGACCAGTAATACCAGTGATTAAGGCAGTTTTGTTTTGCGCCATGCTCTCTTGATTCCTTTTTTACCTGTAACATAATATTCAGGCTAATTTACACAACCTAGCAGCTAATTGCCAAATCGCCTAATGGGAAACCTACTAACTTTCAAAACAGGAGAATTTGAACGTAAATAAATATACTGAAAATTAGCAAATTAGTTATCTAGTGTAACACTGAATCTATTGTGCTTAAAATTTACTACTTAGTATAATTAAAATTGTCAGATTTAAGCTATGCTGCGCCATATTCCTAACTGATTATTGAGTTTTTGAGGCGAGAAAATCCCCTGTAAGCTGTACGGTTACAACTACTCCCAATCGCCAATTAACTTGTTACATTAGTTGACAGGAACACTCTATCACCAGTTAAGTCAGGTAGGACATAGATTTAAGCCTCATTAGTTTGCTAACAACATATCCAAACATTGGTAGTACCGGAGGTACAACGTGAGTAACCCATCTAACCGAGTTTCAGAATTTTTTGATAGCGAATCGGAAACAGGCAATTTACTGTGGCAGTATGTGAAGTCTTTGAACCCAGAAACAGTGAGCCAGCTATCCAAACCCACCTCTCCTGAAGTTTTTCAAGTCATGGAGCGTAATATTATCGGACTGTTGGGAAATCTGCCTTCGGAACACTTTGACGTGACTATTACAACTAGTCGGGAAAACTTGGGACGGTTACTAGCGTCAGCTATGATTAGTGGTTATTTCTTGCGAAATGCCGAACAAAGAATGAGCTTTGAAAAGGTGATGCAAGGTACTGAAAGTAGTCATCACGATGGTGAATAGTGATTTCATCTTGAGTAAATCCTAGTGAAGTTACTCAAAAAATATCGAACAGCAGTTTCATGCGGAATTCTCACAGCCGACCTTCCCAAATTACCAAATGATTACGCAAGCGTTAGCAACTTTGGCAGAGTCAGCAGCGTCTCCAAGGCTAACGCTTCTTGTTCGTCAACAACGACGTAAGTAAAAGTTTAGATAAATTTCCGACAGTTTATATTTTAAAATAAGTAAAAACTCGGTAGATATTCTATAAGTCTGCCGAGTTTTGTTATTTGTCAATAGTTAATAGTCAATCACTAATAATAAAGCAATTTGAACATGATGACGACTCTACCACCACATAAAATTATCGGTGTGGCTGTAATTTGGAATGATCAAGAACAGATTTTAATTGATCGTCGTCGCCAGGAAGGCGCAATGGGGGGTTTATGGGAATTTCCTGGCGGTAAGGTCGAACCTGGTGAAACAGTGGAAGAGTGTATCAAAAGGGAGATTTACGAGGAATTAGGAGTATTAGTAACGGTGGGGGAACATCTGATCACTATTGACCACACCTATACTCATTTACGTGTCACATTGACAGTACATCACTGTCACCTAGTTGCAGGTGTTCCTCAGCCTTTAGAGTGTGATGAAGTGCGCTGGGTGAGTTTAGATGAATTAGAACAATTTGCTTTTCCCCAAGCCAATGGTCAAATTATTGCTGCATTGAAAGGGAGTAGGGAATAGGGATTGGGGACAGATCAATTCAAAATTCAAAATTCAAAATTCAAAATTAAAGATTCTGTTCCCTGTTCCCCGTTCCCTGTTCCCCGTTCCCCGTTCCCTATTGACTATTGACTACAACCGTAACAATGTATTAACTGAGTCGGGTTCAGGCACTGAATTTTTTACAATATTTGCAGAGACCGTGATCGAGGGTGTAAGCAAGTCAATGCCTCAAACTGTTGCCGATATAATGAGTCCTGAGCCAATTGTTGTCCGGCCAGTAACTCCACTTCAAGAAGCAATCCAAATTCTGGCAGAACGACGTATCAGTGGGCTACCTGTTATAGATGATGCTGGTAAGTTGATAGGCATTATCTCAGAGACAGATTTAATGTGGCAAGCAAGTGGTATAACGCCTCCGGCTTATGTCATGTTTCTGGATAGTGTGATCTATTTGAAAAATCCTGCTGCTTATGAACGTGATCTGCATAAAGCTTTAGGACAAACTGTTGGTGAAGTGATGAGTAAAAATCCTGTGACTATTACTGGTGATAAGACTTTACAACAAGCCGCGCAAATTATGCACGATCGCAATGTTCATCGTTTACCAGTCATCGACAACACGGGTAAAGTCATAGGGATTTTGACTCGTGGTGATATTGTTCGTGCTATGGCTGTTAGTTAGTCATTAGTCATCAGTCAAAAGCAAAAATGCTTTATTGATTAGCTTTTTATTGGTATGTTGACTGTTGGCTTTTTTTAAACTTTGACAAATTAAGGTAATTAAATGAGTGTAACTCCTGAGTCTGTAAGACAATTGCTTAATTCTGAGGATTTGGGCGATCGCTTGCGTGCTGTGAATCAAATCCGTGAACTTGAACCGACAAATGCTTTTGAATTAGTGCAAGTTGCTGTAGGTGATAGTAACTCTCGTGTTCGCTATTCAGCAGTCAGTCAATTAGATACTCTTGGTACTCAGGATTTAGATTTATCTTTGGATTTATTGCGTGGTTTATTAAAAGATCCAGAGGCTGATGTGCAAGCCGCCGCCGCCGATTGCTTAGGCGCGCTGAAGTTAGAGTCAGCTTTTGAAGATTTACAGCAGCTTTATCACACAACCCCTGAGTGGCTCGTCCAATTCAGTATTATTGCTACTCTAGGAGAACTCGGTGATCCACGAGGACTAGAACTACTCAAGGAAGCCCTCACTTCTGATGTGGAATTAGTCAAAACTGCGGCGATTAGTTCTTTGGGAGAATTAGGAGATATCCAAGCAGTTCCTTTATTAGCGGCTTATGCAACTGATCCTGATTGGCAAATTCGTTACAGGGTGGTGCAGGCTTTGACGCGCTTGGGAGGTGCAGAATCTCAGTCTATCTTAGCTGGTTTAGTGAATGATGAAGTAGAAGCGATCGCGACTGAAGCCCAAAAATCTGTGCATTTAGCCCAATAACACTTTTAGAACTTACGCAAGATGAAACCGCAAAGCGGATTCTTGCGTAGTTTTCATCCTGTTACACTGTTTTAGTTCTGCTCTGACGACGGCGCATTAACATCAGCCCAGCTACCGCACCTAACCCCATCATTGTGGCAGGTTCAGGTATGGGTACACAGCAAATAGAAGTATGAGCAAGTAGCTTAAAATCAGGACCGTTAAAACTGTCAAAAGCGATTAATTTCAAACCACTGACTAAAGTTCCGCTAGTTAATCCCAAATTAGCAAAGCTCACCCCAAAAGCACCTACATCTTGGGCTTGAGTAATTTCTGTTGTCTTAATCTGGAAACCAGCAAGTTCCCACAATGACTTATCTATAGTAAAAGCGTTGCCAATTAGATTGCCACTTTCATCTAGTGCTTGCAGTTGAATGGAACTATTGAGTCCTCGTTCCCAGAAGAAGAAACTGTCGCTTGCAGTGTTGTCGGAGAGAACTGGGCTATCAAAAAATACATCAAGCTCAAACTCACCATTATCTTCACTATCGATAATGTTGTTTAAGTTTTTATTACCTAAGTATGCTGCAATTTCTGCGGCTGAAGGGTTTTCGTTGGGATTCAAACCTGGAGGGGGAGTAGCTGTATCACCATTGTCTGTACTAACTGTACCTGGAACTCCGCCGGTTGTGATGATGTTAACAGAACTAACTAATTGAAAGTCACTGATCATTCTCCCATCATTCCGAATAATGGAATCGAGAGTGATATCTGCTGTAGGATCAATCACAGGATTGGGGCTAAAGTTAGTGACGAAGGTACCTGCTTTAGCAGAGTTAGACATAGCTACAGATGCACTCAAAGCCAGCACTACAGATGTGAATATATTTTGGGTTTTCATTGATTGTGGCAAAAATGTCGATTTGAGCTATCTAGTCAGAAATGAGTTTATCACCTTAAATTTACTTACGTAACACGTATTTACTGAAAGTCATCTCAAGCAAACATGAGATTAAATGTTTTCTAGCCAATTTTTAGGCTTTAAGAGTTGATTTCTCAGTCATTAGCCATGAAATGACAAAATTCATTGTCAGATATTTTGCTCACAGAATGTTGGTGAATCTTGATAGAATACCTGAAATTTCTGGGAAAACGCCCTAAATACCTCTCATACCAATTTTGGATTTTGGATTAAAAGCCCAGATTTATGGAAACTTCCAGAATCTCTAAACAATACTACCTATCCCAATTTGGTATTAAATCTTTGTCACTAGTGCGACTACTCGTTAGCAAATTCTAGAGGAAACACTTAAGTTTTCTCCTTTCCTATCCCTACACTCCTGTTTTTATCAAAAGTCCTAAATTTATTTTTTGGTATTCCTAAATTGAGAGTTTCTTGTTTCCTTACATAGAGATGAATTAAGGGGATTCAAAGATAGTAATTATCAATGGTTTGTATTGTATATACTCAATAAAACTAAATATTCTCCGTATTACTAACTCAATCAAATAAGATTATTCCTAAGTTTATTGCATATTTATTCTTAGATTAAGTATTTATACTTGAAAGTTTAGATTGCGTGAATTTCCTCTGGTTTTGCCTAATCTTTAAGAAGAAAATTAACGAAAGTTAAACTTTTTTTGTGTTGTAAAAACTAGTTTTTACATAAGTGAAAGGGTGTGATAGTCCACATTTTTTAACTGTGTAAGTAAGGATATTTATGCCTCTTGATAATGCAGGTAATACTTTAAGTAGTGCAAGAAAGATAGTCCTCAACACTAATGTTCAGACTTTTTCAGATTGGGTTGGATCATCAGATATCGACGATTTCTACAGTTTTACTCTGACAGCCCGCAGTAGTATTTATCTTACCCTTGATGGGTTAAGCGCAGATGCGAATGTACGACTAATCAAAGACTCTAATAGTAATGGATTAGTTGAAGATAGTGAAGTAATTGCCGGTTCTTATAAAAGTGGAACTCAAATTGATTTAATTAAACAAACTTTAGATGCAGGCAATTACTTTGCTAAAGTTTACTACAAAAGTGCCGATACTAACTACAATCTCAAATTTTTTCAAAATGTTGCTCCAACTTCATTAGAGTTTAATCTGAATAATACCACCCTCAAACCAACAGATACTCTCAGCCTTAATAGTGCTTGGGTATCGGATCAAAATGGTGTAAGTGATATTTCCAAAATCGATTTTCGCTTACAAAGACCAGATGGAACATGGCTAGATGTGGCTGATGCTAACGTATTTACAGCCGATCCTATTAATGCCAATAAAGGAGGTTTCAGCTACAGTTTATCTCTAGCAAACTTTAATTTTGGCAATGGTAAATATACTCTTCAAGGCATAGCTTATGATCAAAGCGGTGCTAAAAGTAATG
Organism: Aliinostoc sp. HNIBRCY26; assembly: GCF_050235535.1. Classification (GTDB taxonomy): domain Bacteria; phylum Cyanobacteriota; class Cyanobacteriia; order Cyanobacteriales; family Nostocaceae; genus Trichormus. Next base: position 2,292,441 of record NZ_CP189852.1, on the reverse strand, counting down.
TAATCAAGCAGACATTTACAATCACAACGACAACATCAACTTCTACTCCAATATCAACTCCGACATCAACCTCTACATCAACCTCTACATCAACCTCTACATCAACCACAGTTAATGATTGGTTCAGTCAGAATCTGACTGACCAACAAATAATTACCTTGGCACGAAGTTTAGGAACTGACGGTGATTTTAGTCGGCAAGATATGCTGGCTATCTTTAGGAATGCTCAAGATAATTCTGCCATTGATGCCAATGAGGTCAAAGACCTAAAAACATTGGTAGGTGCTACATCTTTTACTATGCAAGATTCTGTGAAATGGCTATCAACACAGGTTGCTAATGGTGCATCGATCAATATGAGTGCTAGTGATTTCGAGTCTAATTTAGTAGGTCGTTGGTTTTTAGGGACAGTAGCACCGACACCCGTATTTAATGGGACAAATCTCACCTATACCGTAGCTACTGGTACTCTTTATGGTAGCTCTGGTGAAGCGCGAATTGGTGATATAGATCAAGGAAAGTTAGGTGATTGCACATTTTTAGCAGCATTAGGTGCAACTTTTGGTCGTCAGTCTAATGATGCTAGTAATGCTTCGAGTTCTGTGATTAAAAGCATGATTACAGATAATGGTGATAATACTTATACTGTGCGTTTCTACTCTGATGGTGAAGCACAATACGTCACTGTTGATCGTCGGATTGCTACGAGTATAGCTTCAAAGAGAAATAACGGTGTGCTGTGGGTGGCTCTAGTTGAAAAAGCTTATGCTCAGTGGATGGAATGGAGCAGAGGAGGACAGCCTGGTTATAATCTCATCGGTAACGGAGGCTCTCTTGATACTCCTCTCAAATACATTACAGGAAACAAAACTACTTATTACGGTATCAGCAAAGTTAGTTTTTCAACTTTGGAAATGGCTTTAGCAAATAGTCAACCTGTGACAGCAGCTAGAGTTGGTAGTGACGGTAAATATATTGTCAGTTATCACGCTTATTCACTTACAAATGTCTACACCAACACTAATGGTGAACAACGTGTAGTAGTGCGAAATCCTTGGGGTGTAGACGGTAGGACTCAAACTGGTACTAACGACGGATTTATCGACTTATCATTTGAGCAATTCATCGAGTCTTTTAATTATGGAATTGCTGTTGCTTAAAGCTTCATGACTAAAAAACAGAAAGCCAAAATAATCAGGCTTTCTGTTTATTAAAAAATCTTATTGAGCGAAAAAAGATGAACTCTGCACTTAACTATGTAGCACCCATTTTTTTGACAAAACAACTATGTACCAAGAAAATCTAAATTAGTATTAGCGATCGCCAACCACAATATTAAACAGCACTTTTCTTGGTTTGACGACGACGGAAGAAAGCAAGTGCAGCTACAGAACCTAAGCCAATCATGGCGGTAGGTTCAGGTACGTCTACCCTTCTGATAACATCAGCAGCAACAAATTTGAAGTCAGGCCCGTTAAAGCTACCTGCAGCTCTCAATCTTAAACCACTTACTAGAGTCCCTGCGGTTAAGTTTAAGTCCTTAAAGCTAACGCCGTAAGAACCTACTCTTTGATCGTCACCAATTTCTGTAGTATCGATGCTATAGCCAGCAGGTGTCCAGAATGGTTTGTCTTTGTCAATTGTGAAGGCACTACCGATTGTGTTTCCACTTGCATCCAGTGCTCGGATTTCAATAGAGCTGTTTAAGCCTCGTTCCCAAAAGAAGAAGCTATCGGTTGAAGCAGTATCAGATACAACTGCGCTACCAAAAAACGTCTTCAGGATAAACGAACCACCATCTTCGGTGTCTACAATGTTGTTTAAGTTTCTATTACCTAAGTATGCAGCTAGTTCTGCACCTGAGGGGGCTTCATTCGGATCAAAACCAGGAGAAGTAGCTGTATCACCCTTATCTGTACTTGCTGGGCCGAGTGCGTTGTTGTTTTGAACGATCTCAACAGAAGAGACGAATTTAAAGTCACTAACTGTTACACCATCATTCCGAATAATGGAATTTAAGGTAATATCTGCTTTGGGGTCAGTAACGGGATTAGGACTAAAGTTAGTTGTAAAGCTAGCAGCTTTAGCACTGCTAGAAACACCTAATACAGCACTGAGAACTAATCCAGTGGATAAGATTATATTTTTAGCTTTCATGTGTTTTCCTGTTATTACGTAGTTATTGGTAAAAATACCAGTGAAATCTGTACTCTCAATACAGAGTCTAGCACCAGAAAATTACTTAAGTAATGGGTTTTTATTGAAAATTACGTAAACCATGCCAGGAATTATGTGATTTTTGCATAAAGACAATATAGAAACCGTGTGTATCAATTCTTATACTGTCACAAGCATCTTTCAAAGATAAATGAATCTACTGTAGGTACGATGATTGGTGTTACGTCGTTCTGTCTTTTTAGCTTGTGATTAACTCGGTAGATTATCACGGTTTAAACCGTCTGGGTATTAGCAACTTCAGGTTATGAGCTACTTTAAATGAAGCGATCGCAGCTACAATTTTGTCCCTAATAATTTTTCTATGGACGAAATAAATATATACTTAGTTCGTCCGATTATTCTCTGTTGAAAGTAACAATCAACCGATGAAATATTACTTTCGGATATGGCATTTACATATTCCGGTATATTGATTTTAGATACATCTTAATTGCCAAACACTTGTGGCCAAGTTGTCCAAATAAAAACTACCACAGATGCGATCGCCAGTAATCCTTGAAGCAAGTTGCCTAAAACTGTACCGACGACAATTCCGATACCAGCCTTAATTGCCACTCCTAACTGCCGACAGTAAATATATTCAGCGATAATCGCACCCAATAAAGGCCCAAAGAAAATCCCCACTATTGGCCCGCCTATTGGTAAAGTCGGTAATAGTCCGAAAAAACCCAATAAAAAGCCGACAAATGCACCAATTTGACCCCATTTGCTAGCACCAGCTTGTTTTGCACCTATGTAACCAGCTAAAAAATCAACCCCAATACTCAAAATTAAAATAATTGCTGTGACAATTAAAGGGGTAGCGATCGCAGCAAAGGATTGTTTCACTATTCCCCAAATAATCACTGCTAATAAAATTAAACTAGTTCCAGGGATGGCAGGTACTACAGCACCAATAATGCCGACAATCATCATGGCAATCAATAGCCAATAAATAACTTCTGTTTGCATATACTTAATAATTCATCGGGGTAGTTTATTAATATTTTAGTCTTAAATTTTGCATATTCTCTTTGTGAGGAGAGGTTATCGAACTTACATTAAAATATTACGTCTTGAACTCATACATTCATTCTGAATATCCATTAAATAATGACTGCCGAAAAATCATCATCAGCAGTCATCATTTAACGAAAAATGAGCTTTGACAATCTGAACTAAATCTGTGACGCAGACTTAAAAATGTTGTTGGTAATACGCCTCTACCGCACCCACAGCTTTAAGTAATGGCGCGTCTAATGTTTCAATCCAATCAGCTACCTCATGGGATAACCCAAGGGTAGAGTTACCTGCTGATGGTTCTAGTTGACCAATCATGACTTTGTTTTTCACAGACTGGAGAACATTAATTACATTATTTAAACGCTGCGATTGTCCAGATTGACTACGCATTTGTTCGGCAATAGCAACTGACTGGTTAATCAGCTTGATAAATTCTTCTGTTTGAGTTTCCATGGATTTTAAGGACAAGTGAACTCTGTGACAGTCATACTTTTACCTTCAGACCACTTGATATTGGGATCTTTGGAATCTTTAACGAAAGTCTGTTGACCACCACCTGGGTAGCACGAGGCGGGTGTTTGAGGGGCAACAATACCTTGATAAACAGTTGTTCCTGCGGGTATTGTCACTTTAAGTCTCATAGTAGCTTGATTTCCCCAAGCTTGATTAAGGGCTAATTTCTTGATCACATCGACGTTGGTTTTGTATTTGTCCGTTGTGAGGTATCTACCATATTTATTGCTGTCGCTACTATAGTAACGATAAAAAGTACGTGGTTGTTTCAATGTGACCGCCTCACATTTAGAATCAAGGAAAGTGACAGCGATCGCGGTTTCTAAAGGACAAGTAGGAGATACGTCTTGAGCAATGACTTGATTCGAGTTACCGATGAGATTGGGGCTAACTACCAGTAAGTTACCGATCACGCCTAAAACTATACCTGTGGATACTGACTTAACCTTCATAAAATCTTTCCCTCACAAGATGTTGTACATTCTCTTGTCAGTATTCCACTATTTTTTGGTGTTGCTTTTGACTTGAAATATTATTTAATAAGCAATATGCTTAATTTTCTGTAAATTCCGTGGAAATACTAAGAAATCTGCTGTTTTACCCAAGCGCGAAAAGCCTTCTTGGCGGCTAGCTGACCTATTTTTTGACTTTCTTGTAGAAATCTCGGAATATCTCTCACCATCACAGGCGCGAAAGTAGGACTCTGTTCTACTTCTGTGTATTGATTTCCCGTCAGGAGATAAATTCGTAATTTAGTACCGTTATATCTCCAAAACTCAGGAATACCCATTGCAGCATAGAGAGATAATTTATCTATTTTGGGTTTGGAGTAATCTACCTCTAATACTAAATCTGGAGGCGGGTCTTGATTTAAATCGATATTTTCTTTTTCTCTGACTAAAAATTCATTTTGAATGTAATAACTGCTATCTGGTTCTGCTCCCTTTTCTAAATCGTCTCGTATCAAGGTGAGTGAACCTGTAGTTTTAACCTCTAAATTAAACTCTTCACAAAGTACAAGAATTAAACCTTCAATCAGACGGTTAGAATTCTCATGTGACATGAGTGGTGTGATGATTTCTACTATGCCATTGTCGTAAGCTAATCTTGAGTTACGTTCATTACCCATGTCTGTCAGCATCGCTTTGAACGTTTGCCAGCTAATATTTTTGAGCAAAGTTCTTGTTTGTGCAGGTGATGCTGTTGTCATATATATAATCCCTTGAGAATATTAGGAATTTCCCAGAGTTACTGCTAATTTATCGGCAATTCCGGCTATCCAATTTTCATCTTGTTTGGTGTAACTGCGGGGTGCATTTGCTCCTAAAATTAATACACCTTGATTGCCGATGGGTTGACAAATCACACCTTGGGTATTCTCCGGCAAGTAATCAAATTCAATGCGTCCTGGATAAACATTTAATGCTACCAAATACACTGGTTGTTGTTTTTCTAAAACCCGTTTGACAATTGCCCCTGGGATAACTTCTGATTTATTTGCCAGAATGCCGCGACGTAACAAAACTTTGCCCTGATAGAAAACTATGAGCGATCGCGTCACTGTATTAGTTAACAATAAATGTGATGCCCAGGCTAATTCTGTTTTCACGGCTTCTGGTAAATCATCTGCTAACACAAAGCCTTCTTCCCCAATCAGTTCTACTGCATCAGGCGATCGCGGCTGCACTTGTTGCCAAATTAAACCAGTTAAAATCAAAACGGCACTCAAAATTACTCCCAAAACATCCCCCCGCGCCTGAGAGTCTGTAAGTTCTGGTGTCAACAAACGATTAACTAGCAACAGCACAGCACCCAACCCCCCAACTACTAAGGGTATGCGCCGTACAACTCGATTGGGATCGGATTTAGTCATTAGTCATTAGTCATTAGTCATTAGTCATTAGCTTTTGGGCATTGGGGTAAATATTTCTACCTTGTCTACCTTGTCTACTTTCCTCACCTTTTCTACCTCCCCCTGCTCCCCTGCTCCCTGCTCCCTTGCCTACTCTTCTCCTGGTTCAATTATGCGTTGAAACAGATAGCCAGTACCGCGCGCAGTGAGGATCAACTCTGGGTTGCTGGGGTCATCTTCTAATTTTGCGCGGAGCCGGGAAATATGTACATCAACTACGCGGGTATCTACGTGGCGTTCTGGTGTATATCCCCAAACTTCTTGCAAAATCTCGGAACGGGAAAAGGCTTCACCGGAACGACTGACTAATAATTCCAACAGGCTAAATTCCATTCCTGTCAATCTGATGCGCTCATCACCTTTGTAGACTTGGCGTTTGTTGGTATCAATCTTGATGTTACCTACGTGAATCACACCAGAACTGGGAATTCCCGATGCGCCTGTTTTATCTACTCGGCGTAAAACTGAGCGAATCCGCGCTTCTAGTTCTTTGGGGGAGAATGGCTTAACTACGTAGTCATCCGCACCTAATTCTAAGCCAGTGATGCGATCGGCTACGTCACCCAAAGCTGTTAGCATAATAATGGGTACGTCTGATTCTTTACGTAGCTCTTGACAAACACCATAACCATCTAGTTTTGGCATCATCACATCCAAAACTACTAGGTCTGGATCTGCTTTGCGAAATGTTTCTAAAGCTTCTTCTCCATCACCAGCAGTGACTACATCGTAGCCAATCATCGACAGGCGCGTCTCTAAAATCCGGCGAATACTGGCTTCATCGTCTACTACCAGAATTTTTTCTTTATGAGTTTCCAAGTTTCTCAACGCTCCTTAACTAAAATTTTTCATGATTAATTTTTAATACCATAATATTAAGATATCATTCTCAGAAATGATTTGGAAAAAGCGGGAAAGTCTTATATTAATGGGATTTTCAAGTAGCCCAAAAATTAAGGAAAAATTAAGATATTTAATAATATTTAAGATTTAATAATGCCAAAGCCAAAAACTATTTATATATGTAACGAATGCGGTGCAGAGTCTCCCCAGTGGTTTGGTAAGTGTCCTAATTGTGGTACTTACAATTCCCTAGAAGAACAGATTAGCATCCAATCTTCTGTAGATATACCGAGTCGGGGTGTCAGTGGTTGGCATTCCGGACAGGGTAACGGGAAGCCTGCGAATAAACCAGCTAAACCCAGAGCTTCTTTAACATTTGACCAAATTAGCGATCGCCAAGTCACTCGTTGGGAATCTGGATACGGAGAGTTAGATCGGGTTTTGGGTGGGGGAGTTGTTCCCGGTTCAATGGTGTTAATTGGTGGTGATCCGGGTATCGGTAAATCTACTCTACTTTTGCAAGTATCCAATCAGCTAGCGCAGAGATATCGCATCCTGTATGTTTCGGGCGAAGAATCAGGACAACAAGTTAAATTAAGGGCTTCGCGCTTGGGTGTATCTAAACCTTTAAATGTGGTAAGTGATGAAAATGACCAAGAAGAAGAAAAAGAAAAAGAATCATCACCAAGCATAGGTGCAGATTTATACGTCCTGCCAGAAACAGATTTAGAAGAGATTTTACGGGAAGTAGATTCTTTAAAACCAAATGTAGCGGTAATTGACAGTATTCAGACCGTATTTTTCCCCGCTTTAACATCCGCACCTGGTTCAGTAGCACAGGTAAGGGAATGTACGGCTGCCTTGATGAAGGTGGCAAAACATGAAGATATTACCATGTTAATTGTCGGACACGTAACTAAAGAAGGGGCGATCGCCGGGCCGAAAGTATTAGAACACTTAGTAGATACGGTACTATATTTTGAAGGCGATCGCTTTGCCTCCCACAGATTATTAAGGACAGTTAAAAACCGCTTCGGCGCAACCCACGAAATCGGTATCTTTGAAATGGTGGAAAACGGACTCCGTGAAGTCCCCAACCCCAGCGAGTTATTTTTAGGCAACCGTGATGACCCCGCACCAGGCACAGCCATTGTAGTAGCCTGTGAAGGTACACGCCCCATCGTAGTTGAGTTACAAGCCTTAGTTAGTCCCACCAGTTACCCTTCACCACGCCGGGCTGGGACAGGTATAGATTATAACAGACTAGTGCAGATTCTCGCCGTTTTAGAAAAGCGTGTCGGGATACCCATGTCCAAATTAGATTCCTACGTCGCCTCGGCTGGGGGGTTAAATGTGGGAGAACCAGCCGTAGATTTAGGAATTGCTATTGCGATAGTTGCGAGTTTCCGCGATCGCATAGTAGATCCAGGTACAGTATTAATCGGTGAAGTCGGCTTGGGTGGACAAGTGCGCGCCGTTTCCCAGATGGAACTACGGTTAAAAGAAGCCGCTAAACTAGGATTTAAAAGAGCGATCGTTCCTAAAGGTCAAAAATTCCCCAACTTTGACATCGAAATTGTACCAGTCTCCAAAGTCATAGATGCCATCATCGCCGCCATCCCTCATCAAGAACTAACAGCCGAAGACTTAGACATAGACGAAGAATAAAAATAATTACTCTTCCCATTCCCCTTATCAACAATTGATCAACTGCGATCGCCCGCCCACCTAGCTAGATGACTCCAATCTAGCTTTTTTATTGTTTCAATTTATAAAATAAACTGCGAAATAATACTAAGGTTGGACAATCTATAGCTGTAAAAACCCCATCAAATAAGGCTATAAAAATATTTTTAAAAGCTTGACTTGTATAAAAATATACTTTAATATATTTTAAGCATGATAAAGGCGATCGCGGTATCCGACCAAGAATCTTGCGATCGCCTTTATGTAGCTCCCAATACAGGAGATAAATACAATGATGGCACAATTACAACAATCTGCCCAATCCAAGTTAGAGCAGTTTTTAGGCGAAAATCCAGATACACTAAGCCTTGATCAGTCAACTCAACAACCATTACCCCACAGAGAACCGATTAAACATCTACTGATAGGCTCACCCAAAACTGTCACCAGTACAATTCACTACTTGCAGGTAATTGGTTACGCTAGCGTCGGTGAATGGAGTCCACTATTACCCACCGCTAACCCAGGCGAAGTCATGAGTATTTTAATCCGGCAAATTCTCATTTAATAGTTTTAAAACCCTGACTTTTCCCAAAAGTCGGGGTTTTAGACAAATCAATATTTTATTTCCCTGCTTGTTGTTTCAAAAAAGCGACATTCGCCAATTCCTCGGCTAACTCTTGGGCTGTATATTGCGTAAAATAAACTTGGTAGCGTGATAATGCCTGAATAAATTCAGCGCGCGTTAGTCCTGTGAGATTTCCCCTAATTCATACCATTTAACTGCTGCGGCGATTCGCATTTCTTGGATAAACTCTTCAGGATTTTTGCGAAGTGCCGAAAAGACTGTTTCGGGTAATTGGATTGGGACTGTTCGCATAAATTTTTCTTGAGTTAAAAAATTTCAATATCTGGCAATACGACTCAGTTAACGGGAAAATTAGTTGGGTTAAGCGATAGCGAAACCAAAAAAAGCCTTTATGATGTTGGGTTTCGTTCCTCAGCACAACCTACTACTATGCTGTAATTGGTTTTTTCATAATGCAGGCAACTTCACCATAACCAGGATTGCCAGTTAAACCTTGTAAATTATTATGTTCTATATCTTCATCTTGACCAAGCTTGCTTGTCCATTTACCATCGGGTAATTGTCTAGCAGCATGAGTTGGTATTTTGCTGGAGTTCACATATATTGAGATTTTTTGAAATCCTGTTTCTAAAGAAGAATCGCTACATATTTCATAACCAAGTGTGCTAAATGCTACTTGAAAAGCCTCTAGAGTCTCTTCTCTGGTAATACCTGGCGGCCAATATTCTTCATATTGAGCATCTGGCCACCACCAGTTTTCATCATCTTCTGCTGCCCAAGCAACACAGTTATAGTCAGTTGTATCTGGGCTTGTAAACTTGTAACCGTGGATGACTAGATTGGGATAATCACGTTCAATAAAAGATTTTACATAGCTATCCCAAGCGTTATTACCTACCACTGATAACCCCTTTGTCTACCCCATTCTAGCCAAGCTTTAGTCATTTCTTTTGTGTTTCCTCTATACTGCGAAGGTACAGGATCTTCTCTGGAAATTGATTTTAATGCCCAAAACCAACGCCCTGATTTCTTCTCAAGTTCCCTGAGTAGCAAAGGTATAACAGTTTCACCCATTCCTATAATCTGTTGATATGCAGGGTGCATTGACATTTGATTAGTAGATGAGACACCACGATTTTCTTCACGCCATTGCTGGGCTAGTGTCATGAAAGTTGATTCTATTTCAGCTTGATTAGAAATTTGCAGTTCCTGTTTTTTAGTCAGTTGTGCTGCATACGCAATAGCAGCTTGAACATCTTTTAATGTTATTGGTGGGTAATCTTTGACTATTTCCTCAAATGTCAATCCTTGAGCGATGTTATCAAGGATGACTGAAACCATGACTTGTGTACCTGTAATATGCGGTTTACCATGACAGGTTTGAGGATTGATACTAATGTGTTCTTGCCAGTTAGTCATGGTTTTGAGTGTTTTTGGTTAAAGCTGTTTAGAGGCGATCGCTGTTTGGTTGCTATGATGCCAATTGATCCGCTTGCAGCATAGTTGAATTTAACTGTTGAATTTGATTAGCTCCTAGTTTACCTATCCGTCTGGTAATAAATTTGCGCTCAAGACATTAGATAGGCTCTCCATCTTCCAGAGTATATAAATCCGGTTCATCATATAAAAATTCAAATACTTTACTTCTGTCTGCAAGTTCCATAATCTCTGGTGTAGATTGATAGGAAGAATTGAAAAATAGTCTTTCTTCCAACAGTGAGCGTTCTTCATCAGAGAGAGAGAAGATAATTTGTATGAGAGATTCTACGAGTTTAGTGTTCATTACTCATGAATTTCGTTTAAATTCCTAGTTTAGCTATTTAACTACATTATATATAGATTTATAACTTAACCAGGAATTTTATAAAGTTGCAATAAAAAGTCTGCTTGGGAAACAAAATCAGAAGCAGAATCTATTTTTCTCATTTTATTAATGTATTCTAAAAATTCCATACCTATTGTTTTTAATCCTTTTTTCTCAACTGATTGCCATATTTCGTTTAATTTTATCTCCTTTATGGGAGAAGGTTTAAATACTTCCAATCCTAATTTTATAAAAAAATCCAAATTGCGTTCATTTGAATCAAGTTTAAAGAAAATATGAACCAGATTAGTATTAAAAGCAGTTGGCAAATAACTAAACTTTTCTATTTCATCATAATTTATAGAAATAGATGTATATTTTAAATAATACATTTTTTTAATTGCTTCTTTACTCATATGTTGTGCACGATATGTTCCTGCGCCTCCAAAGGGCATCAAGTTGAAAAGCTTATAAAATTTTTCTAGTAATTCCGCATTTATATCTGGTTCTACTATTAATCTTTTATCTGTCAAATGCATAGTATAGCTACATGCGCTTGGTGAATAACCAAAAAAAGTCTTTTCAAAAGGCACAACAGCAAAGGAATAAAAATGAATTTCAGAATCTTCTAAATTGGTATTAATAATTTTTACAGGTTCATAATTTTCCATGATTAATTTCTCCCATCTTTCAGCTTTTTATTGTATTAGTAATTAATCTTAATAAGTTAAGAGGTGGGCAAGATGCCCACCCCACAAGAATGAATGCAATAGTTGAGTTAGTTTGGTGTTTCCCAAAAGAAAGGATAACTTTCCGGTGTGGATGAAAGGCCTGCTTTGACAGGATTTTTTCTAATGTATTCCCAATATTGTTGAAACTCTTGCTCATCCCTAACAATTCTGTCATATCTTTCATCTTGCCATACTGTTCCTATATGATTCATCACTTTAGGAATTTGTTTAGCACTATAGCCTTTAATACTTTTCATAATGCTACTCAGTGACCAAAACTCCTTCTCAGATTTGAGTAATGGTTGAATTAGTAAATGTACATGATTTGTCATGATTACTAAGGTGAATATCTTATATCTCTGATTGTTAAAAAACAGGCAAGAATTAAAAACGATTTCTCTAGCTTCTGAACTCAGTTCTAATTTTTCCCAAGTATTAAAAGTAATAAAATAAACTGCTCCATCCAATTCCCAATGAGGCAATCTTCTGTGATAAATTCTAAACTTTGACTCTTGCATTATATAAAGCGATGAGTAAATTATTTAGTATTTCTCTTGTGGGGTGGGCATCTTGCCCGCCCCTACCTCTATACTTCCCATGAGCGAAGAAAAAACTTTCCCATCCCAACAAAAAATCCCCCACCGTGCGGCAGGGGATTTTTTCTTACTTACCTACAAAACTAGTAGCCAGATCAACCGAACTTACCAGCAGTAGAAGCAATGAGGAAAGCTGCATAGGTGACGACATAGCCGACGGTGAAGTGTGCTAGACCAACTACACGAGCTTGAACGATGGAGAGAGCAACGGGTTTGTCTTTCCAGCGAACGAGGTTAGCGATAGGAGTACGTTCGTGCGCCCAAACTAGGGTTTCGATCAACTCTTGCCAGTAACCTCTCCAGGAGATGAGGAACATGAAGCCAGTTGCCCAGATCAGGTGTCCGAAGAGGAACATCCAAGCCCAGACAGACAGGTTGTTCACGCCGTAGGGGTTGTAACCGTTGATCAACTGAGCAGAGTTAGCCCAGAGGTAATCACGGAACCAGCCCATTAAGTATGTAGAGTTTTCGTTGAACTGAGCAACGTTACCTTGCCAAATACCCAGGTGTTTCCAGTGCCAGTAGAAGGTTAACCAACCTACTGTGTTTAACGCCCAGAACAGAGCTAGGTAGAAGGAGTCCCAAGCGGAGATGTCGCAAGTACCGCCACGACCGGGGCCGTCGCAAGGGAAGGCATAGCCGAAATCCTTTTTATCGGGCATCAGCTTAGAACCACGAGCATCCAAAGCACCTTTGACTAGGATGAGGGTGGTGGTGTGCAGACCTAGTGCGATCGCATGGTGTACCAAGAAGTCGCCAGGGCCAATTGTTAAGAAGAGGGAGTTAGTACCAGAGTTAATGGCATCTAACCAACCAGGTAGCCAAACGTTGGCATAGTTGGGGTAAGCGGTGTAAGCAACGCTATCGGGGTTAGACAACAAGGTGTCTAAGCCGTAGAGAACTTTACCGTGAGCAGCTTGAATGAACTGAGCAAATACTGGTTCAATCAAGATTTGCTTTTCAGGAGTACCGAAAGCAACTACTACGTCGTTGTGAACGTATAAACCAAGGGTGTGGAAGCCTAAGAAGAGAGATACCCAGCTTAAGTGAGAAATCAATGCTTCTTTGTGCTGTAACATCCGCTCAAGTACGTTGCCTTTGTTTTGTTCGGGATCGTAGTCACGAACTAAGAAAATCGCACCGTGAGCAAACGCACCAACCATCAAGAAAATCGCAATGTATTGGTGGTGGGTGTACAAAGCTGCCTGTGTGGTGTAGTCCTTAGCGATGAACGCGTAGGAAGGCAGAGAGTACATATGCTGTGCCACCCAGGAGGTTACAACGCCCAAACAAGCCAAGTGCCAACCTAATTGGAAGTGCAGAGAGTTGTTGTAGGTGTCATAAATGCCTTGGTGGGGCATATTGAAGGGGCCTTCAACCGGTTTGCCAAAGAAAGTTTTGGCATTCATCATTTCTTTGATGCTGTGACCGATACCGAAGTTGGTGCGATACATATGACCAGCAACGATAAACAGAACAGCGATCGCCAAATGGTGATGAGCGATGTCGGTCAACCACAGAGATTCTGTCTGAGGATGGAAACCACCCAAGAAGGTCAGAATCGCTGTACCAGCACCAGTGGATGTACCAAAGATGTGACCTGCTGTATCAGGGTTTTGAGCGTAAACGCTCCAGTTACCTGTAAAGAAGGGTTGTAAACCTGCTGGGTGGGGCGCAGTTGTTAAGAAGTTATCCCAACCTACGTGCTGTCCGCGAGCTTCGGGGATAGCAACGTGAATTAAGTGACCTGCCCAAGCTAGAGAGCTAACGCCAAACAAACCAGCTAGGTGGTGATTGAGGCGAGATTCAGCACTCTTGAACCAGGCGAGGCTGGGACGGAACTTGGGTTGCAAGTGCAACCAGCCAGCAAATAAACACAAGGCAGCGAATAATAACAGACCTAAAGAACCAATGTACAGTTCTTGGTTTGTCCGCATACCGATGGTGTACCACCAGTGGTAAACACCAGAGTAAGCAATGTTTACAGGGTTACTAGCACCAGCTTGGGTAAATGCTTCAATCGCGGGTTTACCGAAGTGGGGGTCCCAAATCGCGTGGGCGATGGGGCGGACGTGTAGAGGATCTTTAATCCACTGTTCAAAGTTACCTTGCCAGGCTACATGGAACAGGAGGCTAGAAGCCCAAAGGAAAATGATTGCCAGGTGTCCGAAGTGGGTAGCGAAAATCTTTTGGTAAAGATTTTCTTCGGTCATGCCGTCATGGCTTTCAAAATCGTTGCCCATCGCGATCGCATACCATATGCGCCGCGTAGTTGGGTCCTGTGCGAGATCCTGGCTAAATTTTGGAAATTTTGTTGCCATAGGTTTGATATTTCCTCTGACCTTTAGCCATCAGGTTTCAGCTTTTGGAGTTCTGAGCTTTGAGTTCTAAGTTTTGATTACTCAGCACTCAGGACTCACAACTCAGCACTCCGTAAACTGATTGCTATCCTACTGAAAGAATGTGTGCGTGGAAGAATGCCCAGGTTGTGGCAATCCCTCCCAGGAGGTAGTGAGCTACACCAACTGCACGACCTTGAGTGATGCTCAAAGCGCGGGGTTGGATTGCTGGAGCTACCTTCAGTTTATTATGCGCCCAAACGATGGACTCAATTAGCTCTTGCCAGTAGCCACGACCACTGAACAGGAACATTAAGCTGAATGCCCAAACGAAGTGTGCGCCCAGGAACATGAGTCCGTAAGCAGACAAAGCACTACCGTAGGAGTTGATTACTTGTGAAGCTTGCGCCCACAAGAAGTCACGCAACCAGCCGTTGATGGTGATGGCACTTTGGGCAAAGTTACCACCAGTAATATGAGACACATTACCAGCTGCGTCTACTGTTCCCCAAACATCAGATTGCATTTTCCAGCTGAAGTGGAAAATTACAATTGACAAGGAATTGTACATCCAGAACAGTCCGAGGAACACATGATCCCAACCGGAAACTTGGCAGGTACCGCCACGGCCAGGGCCGTCGCAAGGGAAGCGGAAGCCTAAGTTGGCTTTATCGGGGATCAAGCGAGAACTGCGAGCGAATAGTACGCCTTTGAGCAGAATCAGTACAGTTACGTGGATGGTGAAAGCATGGATGTGGTGAACGAGGAAGTCAGCAGTACCCAAAGCGATGGGCATCATTGCGACTTTGCCACCGACAGCCACAATACCGCCGCCAAAAGCATAGCTAACTGCTTCTAAAGCGTTGGGAGCTGTACCACCAGGAGCTAATGTGTGCAGATTCTGCACCCACTGAGCAAATACTGGCTGCAACTGAATTGCTGTGTCGGAGAACATATCTTGGGGACGACCCAAGGCACGCATTGTGTCGTTGTGGATGTATAGACCAAAGCTGTGGAAGCCTAAGAAAATACAAACCCAGTTCAGGTGAGAAATAATTGCATCCCGGTGACGAATCACCCGATCCAGAACGTTGTTTTGGTTAACAACTGGATCGTAATCACGCACCATGAAGATGGCAGCGTGAGCAGCACCGCCCACAATCAAGAATCCGCCGATCCACATATGGTGGGTGAACAAGCACAACTGAGTTGCGTAGTCAGTCGCCAAGTAAGGATAGGGGGGCATCGCGTACATATGATGCGCGATGATGATGGTCAAAGAACCTAAGAAAGCTAGGTTAGTTGCCAATTGAGCGTGCCAGGAGGTGGTCATGTTCTCATAAAGACCCTTGTGACCTTCCCCAGTGAAGGGGCCTTTGTGGTTTTCGAGGATCTCTTTGATGCTGTGACCAATGCCCCAGTTAGTGCGGTATTGATGACCAGCGATGATGAAGAGTACAGCGATCGCTAGGTGGTGGTGAGAGATGTCAGTCAACCACAAGCCACCGGTAACAGGGTTTAAACCACCCTTGAAGGTCAAGAAGTCAGCATACTGACCCCAGTTCAAGGTGAAGAAAGGTGTTAAACCGCTAGCAAAGCCGGGGAATTGCTCAATCAACAGGTCTTTGTTCAGGATGAACTCATGAGGCAAGGGGATGTCTTTAACAGCCACACCTGCATCTAAGAGCTTGTTGATTGGGGCGGAGACGTGAATCAAGTGACCAGCCCATCCCAAAGAACCGCAGCCTAACAGCACTTGCAGGTGGTGGTTCAGCATGGACTCCACATTCTGGAACCATTCCAGTTTGGGAGCGCGTTTGTGGTAGTGGAACCAACCAGCAAACAAGAACAAACCTGCTAGCACTAGGCCACCGATAGCGGTGCAGTACAACTGGAAGGAGTTGGTGATCCCCCAGCCCCGCCATACTTGGAACAAGCCAGAGGTGATTTGAATACCGTGGAATCCACCACCAACATCACCGTTTAAGATGTCTTGTCCCACAATTGGCCAAACAACTTGCGCGCTGGGTTTTACACCCAAGGGGTCGCTCAACCAGGCTTCGTAGTTAGAAAACTTCGCGCCGTGGAATATCATCCCGCTTAACCAGATGGTCACAACGGCCAGGTGTCCGAAGTGAGCCGCAAAAATCTTGCGGGAAATGTCTTCTAAATCGCTTGTATGTGTATCAAAATCGTGGGCGAGGGCATGAAGGTTCCAAATCCATGTGGTGGTTTTGGGGCCTCTAGCTAAGGATTTGTCGAAGTGTCCAGGTTGCGCCCATTTTTGCAATGAGGTTGGTACTGGATCGTTATCAACTATCACTCTTGCTTTTTTTTCCTCTCGCTCCGGAGGACTAATCGTCATTCGACCTCCTCTCTAGATAAGGAATGAGGAATCATGAAACCACAGAGAGAACCGCGATCGCTTCCCACAGAATTTTTCTGGAGCCGCGATGAAGACGCTATGTGGAAATTTGTTTCTGTTGAATTATAAAGTCTTCACTTGTACATTGTTGGAGAGATTTTAACAATAATTCAAAATCCCTAGAATAATTGTCTCACTTGCCTTTTACCTGCAAACTATTTGCCAAAAAGTCAATACTTTATCTATTTAATTTACAAACAATAACAATTCGTAAAATTTATCCTTTGATACATCGGAAGCCAAGTCTACAGCAGGCTCTAGCACTTGGTATATTTGTTTATCAATGAATTTGATTGGTTATTTAAATACTTAATCAATACAAGATGTAAATAATCTAACGTTTATTATGTCGATTTTAAACATTCATGGTATGCAGGACAGATTTAACCTTTAAGACCGTAGTTTACAGAAGATAATATCGGTCAAAATAATCAAGCAGTTGTCAAAAATAATCACCAGGTATCAGCCATGAACCACAGGCAGAGAGAAGTTCGAGCCGAGGAAGCCTCGGCTCGAAACTTCGGAGAGGCAAGAGGCAGGGGGCAAGAGGTAGGGGGCAGGGGGCAGGGGGTAGACGGGATACCCTATGCCCAAAGCCCCACACCCTATTCCCTTGTTTTGCCTATGTTGAGGTGGCTAATTACACTATTGTTCGTCTTGAGTTTGGCTAGTTGTGGAGAAAAAAGCGTTGGACAGGAAGTATCTGTTAAGGGCAAAGACCAAAGTCAACAAATATCTCGGCAGTTTTCTGAAGTATCGCCACCAGGAGTCATTCAACAACTACGGTCAACTTTAGAAGCCTATCGACCACAAGTCCAAATTATTACGCCCCAACCTGATGAGATTCTCACAGACAACAAAGTCACCGTCCGGCTTCAAGTTAAAGATTTACCGATTTTTCAGCATCCACAATGGGAACTTGGCCCTTATTTGCATTTAATAGTTGATAATCAGCCTGATATTCCCATTTATGACTTAGAAAAGCCCCTGGTATTGTCAGACCTATCCCCAGGTACGCATACTCTACGCGTCTTTGCGTCTCGCCCTTGGCATGAGAGTTTTAAAAATGCGGGTGCTTATGCCAACACAACATTTCATTTATTCACCAAAACTGACGACAATAACCCTGATCCATCCCTACCCCTGTTAACTTACAACAGCCCTCAAGGTAGTTATGGTGCAGAACCCATCTTGTTAGACTTTTACCTGACTAACGCGCCTCTACACTTGCGCTCTGAAGATAATACCAATGACTTATTCAGTGATTGGCGGATTCGCTGCACGATTAACGGTGAAAGTTTCGTACTCGATCGCTGGCAGTCAGTTTACCTCAAAGGCTTTAAACCTGGCGTGAACTGGGTGAAGTTAGAATTCCTCGATAATCAGGGAAACCCAGTCAAAAATGCTTTTAACACCACAGTTAGACTAGTTAACTACCAACCGAAGGGTAAAGACACACTCTCTAGAATTACCAGAGGCGAATTAACAGCTGATGAGGTACGCGGTATTGTAGATTCCTCCTATGAGGCTAAACAACCAGTCACAGAACCTACGCCAGAACCCCAGCCAACGCCTGAATTTATAGAAACACCACAACCAGAAATCGCACCTACTCCCAAACCAACTGAATTACCTACACTGACCACACCTGAAGTAGAACAACCTGAAAATACTGAGTTAGAACCCGCATCTCCAAAGTCATCGCCTACCGCAATTCCAACTCCTACACCACAGCCAGAAGTCACAGCAACACCTATTACTCCTGAACCACAGCCAGAAGTTACAGCAACACCATCACCCAGCATTACCCCTGAACTACAACCAGAGGAGAAACCAACAGCATTACCATCACCCAGCGTTACCCCTGAACCTTTGATAGAAATAACGCCAATACCATCATCAAGCATGACTGCTGAACCCCAGCCAGTAGTACCTCAGCCTCAAGTTAAGGAAGAATTACCACCAGTTACAAATCAACCTTCACCTACTCCTACCCCAGAATCTCAACCAGAGGTCAAGGACACCGAATCATCTGAAAAACCCGTCAATAAACCCAAAAAGGTGAATTTGAGAGATTATTTCCAAAGACGATCGCGTCCTACATCTGGGGAATAGGGCATGGAGCATGGGGCATTGGGTGCTGTATTGTTCTCCCCTGCTCCCTGCCCTGCCTACTCTTCTCTTGATTCAATTAAAAATACTCAACTCTAGCTTTTGGGCTAACAGTTCTACAAACGCGATCGCTGCTATGGGATTACCTATACGATCTAAAACCGGATTGTAACAAGCGATCGCTCCTTCCCCTGGTAATATCGCTAATAACCCACCACCGATCCCAGACTTCATCGGTAGTCCAATTTTGATTGCTAATAACAGTGAAGCTTCGTATAAACCGCAGGTTAACATCACACCATTGACTATCTGACGATGCTGAGTTGGTATCTTCTCGTGCTGGCAGGCTAAGAGTTTTCCGATTAGGCTTAAATCTTGAACAGTTCCAGAAAAACAGCATATTTGTTCATATATGTCAAGAGCAATGTCGGGATTTGTAATATTTCCTGTCTGAGCTAAATGATTAGCGATCGCCTGATTTGTTGGAGAACGAGATGATCTAACTGAAGCCAGTATGACTTCATCTAGTTGGAGTTGACAGCCAGCCAATTGATTTAACCATTGACAAAAAGATTGAGTGCGATCGCTAATATCTCTTCCTGGTAACTTATCAGCCAAAGTAATCGCACCACTATTAATCATCGGGTTACGGGGTTTACCACCATCAGCCACCAACTGTTCTAAAGAATTAAAAGGTGCATCAGATGGTTCAACACCTACCCATTGCAGCACTTGTTCTGCACCAAATTGTTCTAGCAGATAGAGTAGAGAGAAAGACTTGATGACACTCATCAGTGGAAACACACAAGCCGTATCCCCAACACTGTAACTTGGTGTTGATTCACAGTAAATGTGGACTGCAAACCAATGGGGATCAGCCTTAGCTAATTGTGGAATGCGATCGCAAACTTTCCCCAAGTGCGTTTGAGTTTTCGCTAATTCCACCCAATCACGTAAATCGTCGATATTTAATTTCTCAAATTTGCTCACAGCAGATACAACCCAGAAAAAATATCAGATTTAATTGTCAGCCTTTATTGTGAATTAATTTATGATGTCTCGTGTCAGATCCCCAGAACTACCGCAAAATTTTACATGGTTGAATACTGAGCAACCAGTATTACTAAAAAAACTTAGGGGTAGAGTTGTAATTTTAGATTTTTGGACATACTGTTGTATAAATTGTCTTCATGTTTTACCAGACCTCAAGTATCTAGAGCAGAAATATCAAGATAGTCTGACAGTCATCGGTGTTCACTCTGCTAAATTTGACAACGAACAGGAAACCGAAAACATCCGCCAAGCCATCCTGCGTTACGATATCGAACATCCGGTGATAGTAGACAAAGATTTTCGTGTATGGCAAGAATATACAGTGCGTGCTTGGCCTACATTTATAGTCATTGACCCAGATGGTTACGTGATTGCTTCCATTCCCGGTGAAGGTAATCGTGATACTTTAGACCAACTGATTGCAAAGTTGATTCAAGAACATCAACACAAAGGTACACTAAACTTCCAAGAACTCAGGCTGACTTTAGAAAAACAGAGACAACCATTAATCACACCTCTGGCTTTTCCGGGTAAAGTCTTGGCTACTCCAGCAGCGTTGTGTATTGCTGACTCTGGACACCATCGGATCGTGATGAGTTCTGTGGATAGCGAAATTATTCATGTAATTGGTAATGGGAAAGCTGGTTTCACAGATGGTGATTTTTCAACAGCACAGTTTTCTGCACCCCAAGGAATGACATTTGATGTCACCAATCAAATTTTGTATGTTGCTGACACTGAAAATCATGCAGTACGTCGAGTTGATCTGCAACATCAAGTAGTAGAAACCATCGCCGGGACTGGTGAACAAAGCCGTAATATTTACCCTCATGGGGGTGTTGGCTTAGAAACTCCCCTCAATTCTCCTTGGGATTTGGTGCAAGTGGGAAATAACCTATTCATTGCAATGGCGGGTTCACATCAAATTTGGTGCATGAACTTAGACACTAGGATGATCTCAACCTATGCGGGTACAGGTGCAGAAGGTTGTTTTGATAGTTCACTAACTGAATCTGCTTTTGCTCAACCTAGCGGAATTACTACCAACGGACAAGAGTTATTCATTGCTGACAGCGAAACTAGTTCAATTCGTGGTGTGGGATTAATAGCACCCTACCAAGTCAGAACTATCTGTGGAAGTGGAGATTTATTTGGGTTTGGCGATATTGATGGACAAGGCGAGGATGTCAGGTTACAGCACTGTCTAGGTATAGAATATGCCAATAATTTTTTATGGGTAGCAGATACCTACAACCACAAAATTAAATTAGTCAGTCCCCATACAGGGAATTGTCAAACTGTTTTGGGGGACGGTTCTGTGGGTTTACAAAACGGACAGGGTACAAGTACCCGCTTTTTTGAACCTTCAGGATTGAGTGTTATGGGTTCACATCTATATATATGTGACACCAACAACCATGCTGTCCGTCGCGTAGATTTGCAGACATTAGAGGTGACGACTCTCGAATTTCCAGGTTTGTGTGCGCCTGATGTGTGTATCCCCAATAAATTTTCAGCGTCACTCAACAGGCGCAACTAAACTAAGCAACGTTCAATAGTAGCAACAACTGATTGACTAAGAGAATCAAATTCATAACCACCTTCTAAACCAAAGAGAATTTTACGTGTAATTCCCAAACAAGCTTCTGTAAACAAACCATAATCATTTGGCTTTAAATTGATACTGGCTAAGGGATCGTCAGCATTACCATCATAGCCAGCACTAACAATGAGTAAATCCGGCTGAAATTCCGTTAAAAAAGGTACTACTTTTTTCTCCAGAAGTGGTTGATAGACTCCGATATCGCTACCAGGAGGTACAGGTAAGTTTAAAACGTTATTATGGAAGCCTTTCTCTATAGCTCTCCCAGTACCAGGATAACAGGGATACTGATGCAGAGAGCAGTAAGCGATTTGGGGATGAAGTTCGACGATCGCCTGCGTACCGTTACCATGATGTACATCCCAATCAAGGATAGCTACACGGTTAACTCCTGGTTGTTCTAAAGCATAAAAAGCGGCGATCGCTGCGTTAGAAAATAAGCAAAACCCCATCCCTGCATCGGCTTCCGCATGATGTCCTGGCGGACGAGATAACACAAACGCTGGATTCGCCGCACTTAAAACCGCGTCTATACCATCCAACCAAGCACTCACGGCTAATAATGCTACATCATAACTACGAGGAGAAACGGGAGTATCACCATCTAAATAACCGCCACCAGTAGCGGCAATTTTCTGGACTTTATTGATATATGCTGGGCTATGAGCCTTGAGTAAAAACTGCATGACTGGCGTATTTTCTGATACAGGAGTAGGCGATCGCCAAATAAGTTTGGCAGCAAACGCAGTTTCCTTTAAAGTGTTGACTATCGCCAGTAAGCGTTCTGGCCTTTCTGGATGGTAACTTCCAGTTTTGTGATCTAGAAACTCATCAGAATAGATAACTGAAAACATAGGGTATGACATTGGCAGCAAGATACTGAAGGCCATTGTATACTCGTTACACCGATTCAAAATTAAAACCAATCATTTCATCAATAGATTGATCTAGATTTAGGCTTCTGTCTTAGTGAATCAATCTGTGAATTTTTCTCAAACACAATTCAATCAATATGAACACGATTCTCCACATAACCAAGCGAGAAAGATGGGAAGGAGCAAAAAATATTGGTACGTATAGTGACGATTCACTCAATACGGAAGGATTTATCCATTGTTCTCACACCCAACAAATTATTCAAGTTGCAAATAAATTTTTTCATCATCAACAAGGATTGGTCATTCTTTTGATTAATTCTTCTCAAGTCAAATCGGAAATTCGCTACGAGGAGGCTGATGGAGAAATATTTCCTCATATCTATGGGGAGTTAAACCTCGATGCTGTGTATCAAGTTATCGACTTTGAACCCGAAGCCGATGGTTTATTTAGGCTACCACCAGAAGTGATGAATTTAGAATAACTAATACCTAGATGTAAAAAAGACATGGATAATCAAGAGTTAGATATAGCTGTGTATGTTGATCAAATGGCGTTGCTGTTGGATTTGCCGATCAAAGATGAGTATCGAGATGAAGTAGTAGCAAATTTCGAGAGAATAAAAGCGATCGCTCAACTAGTTAACTCTTTTCCTTTACCAGAAAGTATTGAAGCCGCACCAGTATTTGAACCATGAATGATGCTGTATCAATCGCCACTGCTATTCGTACAGGTCAAGTTAGTGCAGTGGAAGTTACCAAAGCTGCATTAGCGAATATATCAGTACGCGATCGCTTCCTCAATTGTTTCACTACTGTCACGACAGAAACAGCTTTGGCAGATGCAGCGCACATCGATCATGAAATTGCTAAAGGTAATAATCCTGGGTTACTAGCTGGTGTACCCTTTGCTGTGAAAAACCTATTTGATATTGCTGGCTTAACAACTTTGGCTGGTGCAAAAATCAATGCGGAAAATCCTCCAGCTACCCAAGATGCGGCAGCAGTAGCCAAACTCAAACAGGCGGGTGCTGTTTTAGTCGGTGCATTAAATATGGATGAGTACGCCTATGGATTTGTCACCGAAAATCATCATTATGGTACTACCCGTAACCCCCACGATTTACAGCGTGTAGCTGGTGGTTCATCCGGTGGTTCTGCGGCGGCTGTTGCGGCTGGGTTAGTTCCATTCACACTAGGTTCTGATACAAATGGTTCCATTCGTGTTCCCGCCGCATTATGTGGTGTGTTTGGTTTCAAGCCAACTTATGGACGCTTATCCCGTGCAGGTGTAGCTTTATTTTCTAGTAGTCTTGACCACATCGGCCCCTTAGCAGGTTCAGTCAGAGATATCGCCACAATATTTGATGTACTGCAAGGGGAAGATCATCGTGATCCTGTGTGTACTAAAAGACCAGAAGAAGCAACATTACCCCAACTACATCAAGATATATCTGGTTTGAGAATTGCGATCGCCGATGAATATTTTGCTCAAGGTGCAGACTCAGAAGTATTAGCAGCAGTACACAAAGTAGCCGATGCCCTAAATGTCAAGCAATACATTACATTGCCAGAAGCACACAGAGCAAGAGCAGCTGCATTTGTAATTACAGCCTGTGAAGGCGCAAATTTACACTTAGATAAACTGCGATCGCGTCCCCAAGATTTTGACCCCGCCACACGCGATCGTTTTTTAGCAGGTGCATTAATACCGAATACTTGGTACTTACAAGCACAACGCTTTCGGAGATGGTATCACGAACAGATCCAAAAAGTTTTTCAACAAGTGGATGTCATCTTAGCTCCAACAACACCCATTAAAGCACCTCTAATTGGTCAAAATATCATGATTTTAGATGGTGAAGAAATACTTGTTCGTCCCCATTTAGGTTTATTTACTCAACCATTATCTTTTATTGGATTACCCGTATTATCAATACCAGTTCACCATTCAAATACTTTACCTTTAGGTGTGCAATTGATAGCCGCACCATACAACGAAGCGATTATTTTAAGATTAGCATCTATCTTAGAAACTCAAGGAGTAGTTTCAGCAAGAATAGAAAGAGCATAGAAGCATACAAAAAATCTTATTTAAACAAAAAATAGTCCCATTCTATTTGAATGGGACTATTTTTTGTTTAGAAAAAAGAACCTGGCGACGAGCGATTGTAGCAGGAGGCGACCCTCAAACTATCGTAGCCGCAGCAGCGTTTCACAACTGAGTTCGGGAAGGGGTCAGAGTGGTTCCACCGCGCCATAGACACCAGGAAAGAATTCAAAATTCAAAATTCAAAATTCAAAAAAGAATCAAGAAGTTTAAATTCGAGGGTACAGAGACCCTGAAGACTGCAAGAAACGCGATTTACCAATTTTAGAGGTCAAGCCCTCGGTCTATTAGCACGGCTCGGCTACATACATTACTGCACTTCCACCTACCGCCTATGAACGGGTGTTCTGCCCGTGACCTTACTCACTTAAAGTGATGAGAACACTCATCTTGAGGTGGGCTTCCCACTTAGATGCTTTCAGCGGTTATCCGCTCCGCACTTGGCTACCCAGCGTCTACTGTTGGTACAATAACTGGTACACCAGCGGTGCGTCCTTCCCGGTCCTCTCGTACTAAGGAAGGCTCCTCTCAATGTTCTAACGCCTGCACCGGATATGGACCGAACTGTCTCACGACGTTCTGAACCCAGCTCACGTACCGCTTTAATGGGCGAACAGCCCAACCCTTGGGACGTACTTCCGCCCCAGGTTGCGATGAGCCGACATCGAGGTGCCAAACCTCCCCGTCGATGTGGACTCTTGGGGGAGATCAGCCTGTTATCCCTAGAGTAACTTTTATCCGTTGAGCGACGGCCATTCCACTCTGCGCCGTCGGATCACTAAGGCCTACTTTCGTACCTGCTCGACTTGTCGGTCTTGCAGTCAAGCTCCCTTTATGCCTTTACACTCGCCGCACGGTTTCCAAGCGTGCTGAGGGAACCTTTGCGCGCCTCCGTTACCTTTTAGGAGGCGACCGCCCCAGTCAAACTGCCCACCTGAAACTGTCCTTCTACCGGATAACGGTAGTAAGTTAGAATCCTAGCTTCGCCAGAGTGGTATCTCACCGTTGACTCCCTTCTCCCCACAAGGAAAAGTTCATCGTCTCCCACCTATCCTGCGCAAGCGAAGCCCGGACACAATTCCAGGCTACAGTAAAGCTTCATAGGGTCTTTCTGTCCAGGTGCAGGCAGTCCGTATCTTCACAGACATTCCTATTTCGCCGAGTCTCTCTCTGAGACACCATCCAGATCGTTACGCCTTTCGTGCGGGTCGGAACTTACCCGACAAGGAATTTCGCTACCTTAGGACCGTTATAGTTACGGCCGCCGTTCACCGGGGCTTCGGTCGTCAGCTTCATGTTACCACTGACCAACTTCCTTAACCTTCCGGCACTGGGCAGGCGTCAGCCCCCATACTTCCTCTTACGAGTTTGCGGAGACCTGTGTTTTTGGTAAACAGTCGCCTGGATCTCTTCACTGCGACCCACTTTCGTGGGCACCCCTTCTTCCGAAGTTACGGGGCCATTTTGCCGAGTTCCTTAGAGAGAGTTATCTCGCGCCCCTTGGTATTCTCAACCTCCCTACCTGTGTCGGTTTCGGGTACGGGTAATCTACGTTCATCACATTACTAGCTTTTCTTGGCACTATCCTTCACTACTCGGAGTTCGTAAACTCCTCCCAAACCAATCAGGGTGTAGCTATCTTTCATGCGTCCCTAGCAATGCTCCCGTACATTAGTCAGGGATTGTTGACCCTGTGTCCATCGACTACGCCTTTCGGCCTCGCCTTAGGTCCCGACTAACCCAGAGTGGACGAACCTGGCTCTGGAACCCTTAGGGTTTCGGGGCATTGGATTCTCACCAATGTTTGCGCTACTCAAGCCGACATTCTCACTTCTATACAGTCCACACCTGCTTGCCGCTAGTGCTTCACCCCATATAGAACGCTCCCCTACCGATTATTATTAGTAATCCCACAGCTTCGGTACATTGCTTAGCCCCGTTCATTTTCGGCGCAAGATCGCTTGACTAGTGAGCTATTACGCACTCTTTCAAGGGTGGCTGCTTCTAGGCAAACCTCCTAGTTGTCTTTGCAATCTCACCTCCTTTATCACTTAGCAATGATTTGGGGACCTTAGCTGGTGGTCTGGGCTGTTTCCCTCTTGACAATGAAGCTTATCCCCCACTGTCTCACTGGCAATGTGTTCTCTAGGTATTCTGAGTTTGTCTCGATTTGGTACCGGTCTCCCAGCCCGCACCGAAACAGTGCTTTACCCCCTAGATTTAATCATTACCGCTGCGCCTCAACACATTTCGGGGAGAACCAGCTAGCTCCTGGTTCGATTGGCATTTCACCCCTAACCACACCTCATCCGCCGATTTTTCAACATCGGTCGGTTCGGACCTCCACTTGGTGTTACCCAAGCTTCATCCTGGACATGGTTAGATCACCAGGGTTCGGGTCTATAACTACTGATTATCGCCCTCTTCAGACTCGGTTTCCCTTTGGCTCCAGCTTCTAACGCTTTAACCTACCAGTACCTATAACTCGCCGGCTCATTCTTCAACAGGCACGCGGTCATCCGTTTAATCGGACTCCCACTGCTTGTAAGCTTATGGTTTCATGTTCTATTTCACTCCCCTTTCGGGGTTCTTTTCACCTTTCCCTCGCGGTACTTGTTCTCTATCGGTCACACAGTAGTATTTAGCCTTACGAGATGGTCCTCGCTGATTCACATGGGATTCCTCGTGCCCCATGCTACTCGGGATTCAGCTCCTATCCTTTGGTTTTCGACTACAAGACTCTCACTTTCTCTGGTGCATCTTTTCAATGCTTCGTCTAACCTTAGCGATTCGTTTTTGCTGTCCCACTACCCCAGTCAGTAAACCGACTGGTTTAGGCTCTTCCCCTTTCGCTCACCACTACTTAGGGAATCTCTTTTGATTTCTTTTCCTCCAGCTACTAAGATGTTTCAGTTCGCTGGGTTGGCTCTTTCCTGTCTATATATTCAACAGGTAGTATTCAGGGTTGCCCCATTCGGACACCTCCGGCTCATAGTTTGCTTCCAACTCCCCGGAGTATTTCGTCGGTAACCACGTCCTTCTTCGCCTCTGTGTGCCTAGGTATCCACCATTAGCTCTTATTCGCTTGACCACTTCACAATTGGTTTCTATCCTGCAAACACTTTATATCTTTCCAATACTTGTGTCTGCCTGCTCTAATCGCGTTTCTATGCAGTTTTCAAGGTTCTGGCTGAGTTCCCTCAGCAGTCTAACAAGAGTTAGTTGCTGATTCTTTCTCTGTTTCTCGAAGCTTTTCTTGCTTCTTTTCATGTGGAGGTTAGCGGACTCGAACCGCTGACATCCTGCTTGCAAAGCAGGCGCTCTACCAACTGAGCTAAACCCCCCCACACAATTCAAAATTAAAAATTCAAAATTCAAAATTAAATAAACCATTTTGAATTTTGTATTTTGAATTTTTCATTGCTTCAGGTGGGCCATCCTGGACTCGAACCAGGGACCTCACCCTTATCAGGGGTGCGCTCTAACCACCTGAGCTAATAGCCCATACGAACCTCATTATTAGTTTGAAAGCCTTTCAACTTCTGCGACCGACCTAGAGTAGACCATCTCAGTCTCTATTTGCTTTTAGCTTTTCGCTTTTGGTTTTTCGCCTTTCACTTCCAGCTTTCGGCTTTCGATTTCTGATTTGGGTAGGTCTCCCTAAAAGGAGGTGATCCAGCCACACCTTCCGGTACGGCTACCTTGTTACGACTTCACCCCAGTCACCAGTCCTACCTTAGGCATCCCCCTCCTCGAAAGGTTGAGGTAATGACTTCGGGCGTGACCAGCTTCCATGGTGTGACGGGCGGTGTGTACAAGGCCCGGGAACGAATTCACTGCAGTATGCTGACCTGCAATTACTAGCGATTCCTCCTTCACGAAGGCGAGTTGCAGCCTTCGATCTGAACTGAGCTACGGTTTCTTGGATTTGCATCACATCGCTGTGTAGCTGCCCTTTGTCCGTAGCATTGTAGTACGTGTGTAGCCCAAGACGTAAGGGGCATGCTGACTTGACGTCATCCCCACCTTCCTCCGGTTTGTCACCGGCAGTCTCTCTAGAGTGCCCAACTTAATGCTGGCAACTAAAAACGAGGGTTGCGCTCGTTGCGGGACTTAACCCAACATCTCACGACACGAGCTGACGACAGCCATGCACCACCTGTGTTCGCGCTCCCTAAGGCACTCCTTCCTTTCAGAAGGATTCGCGACATGTCAAGTCTTGGTAAGGTTCTTCGCGTTGCATCGAATTAAACCACATACTCCACCGCTTGTGCGGGCCCCCGTCAATTCCTTTGAGTTTCACACTTGCGTGCGTACTCCCCAGGCGGGATACTTAACGCGTTAGCTCCGGCACGGCTCGGGTCGATACAAGCCACGCCTAGTATCCATCGTTTACGGCTAGGACTACTGGGGTATCTAATCCCATTCGCTCCCCTAGCTTTCGTCCCTCAGTGTCAGTTACGGCCTAGTAGCACGCTTTCGCCACCGGTGTTCTTCCTGATCTCTACGCATTTCACCGCTACACCAGGAATTCCTGCTACCCCGAACGCACTCTAGCTTTGTAGTTTCCACTGCTTTTATGAGGTTGAGCCTCACTCTTTAACAGCAGACACACAATGCCACCTGCGGACCCTTTACGCCCAATCATTCCGGATAACGCTTGCATCCTCCGTATTACCGCGGCTGCTGGCACGGAGTTAGCCGATGCTTATTCCTCAAGTACCTTCAGTTCTTATTCCTTGAGAAAAGAGGTTTACAACCCAAGAGCCTTCCTCCCTCACGCGGTATTGCTCCGTCAGGCTTTCGCCCATTGCGGAAAATTCCCCACTGCTGCCTCCCGTAGGAGTCTGGGCCGTGTCTCAGTCCCAGTGTGGCTGATCATCCTCTCAGACCAGCTACTGATCGTCGCCTTGGTGCGCTCTTACCACACCAACTAGCTAATCAGACGCGAGCTCATCTCTAGGCAATAAATCTTTTACCTTCCGGCACATCCGGTATTAGCCACCGTTTCCAGTGGTTGTCCCCGACCTAGAGCTAGATTCTCACGCGTTACTCACCCGTCCGCCACTATCACCTAAGTGACCGTTCGACTTGCATGTGTTAAGCATACCGCCAGCGTTCATCCTGAGCCAGGATCAAACTCTCCGTTTTGTATAGAATCGTTTGTTTAGCTCTTTCTTTGGCTGCTCTTTCTACACCTCAGCCTGGTGTGTATTTTTCTTGACGCAGGCTAGTTGTTTTTTTCTGGCTTTCAAACTATAATTTTTTCAAGGTTCGGTCGCCCCGGACTGCGCTTCGTCGCGCTCGTCTCTCAGGCACTTATTCAATATATCTAATCCGACTTGGTGTGTCAACTCCTTTTCTAAAATTCTTTCGTCTCTTTTTTCTCCCTCCGCAAGATCCTTACGAGATAAGGATTTCATCCTTTAGCCTTTCTTCTATTTCCTCATAATCTACTGACTTGAGCTAGTTATCTCCGGGATTTTTTAGTTTTTTTGAGTGCAGCTTCACGCACCGCTTGATTGAGTAGGTATCCAAAACCGGCAGACTCTATTCGAGCAATGAACTCCTCGCTGGTTTGTGAGAGTGCTTTGGCGGTTGCTTCAAGATTCCAGTTATGTTCGGCTAATTTGCTCAGTAGGTAGGCTCGGCGAGTTTGTGCTTCTGATAGGCGGTAAGTTTTGAGATATTCTAGTTCTCCTGATTCGCGGATGATGGCTTCACCGATATAGTTTTCTTGTTTGGGTTGTAAGTCGGTGATGAACCTTTGCAATAAAAAAGAACCTGCTGTGTAAACTATTTGAGAATTTAACTGGCGTTGTAGTAAACCCTCTGCCATGAAGCCTTGGAACGATGCCCAGTCTTGTCGCATTTTGACGATCGCTCCCCTCAAATCTGCCAAACTATTAATCTTGGACTCATCTATAGTGGTTTCCATAGGCCAGGTTGTGTCATACAGCAAGCTGTACTGATAAATCAATTCTCCATAAAAGTCTTCTAAAAGGCTGGTGTGTAAGGCCCGATAGTCTTCTGGGGTGGGAACTACAAAAGCGGATGCTAATGATTCAGCCACAAAAACTAACACCCCAACTTGTTGTTCGTGAATTTCAAACACACGCAAAGCATCTTCTAAACCTGCAATGTAACGTCCACTCACAGCAGTTTCATAGCGTGAACCCAAACCATGAGAGAGGGCATATTTGGAATACTCACGCCAAGCAATTGTCGGCCCAGAGAAAAATAGTGATAAAAAACCTTCCATTGCTAGGTGTAAAGGTAAAAATCTCAGTTGATTAGCTGATTCTCGTTTAGCCATACGTTGCATTAAACGGACGCTTGCACAACCATATTCTTGACGTTGTCCGTCGGGTTTGAGTATCTGTCCACCAAAGCTGGCGACGGGACTACCGTCATCAGTCCACGACATGACCAAGCCGTGGGGAACATAGGAAAAATATTTTATGCCTGGGTCTGTAAGTTGTCCCTCTAAATTGAC
This sequence comes from Aliinostoc sp. HNIBRCY26, assembly GCF_050235535.1. Classification (GTDB taxonomy): domain Bacteria; phylum Cyanobacteriota; class Cyanobacteriia; order Cyanobacteriales; family Nostocaceae; genus Trichormus. Next base: position 2,261,514 of record NZ_CP189852.1, on the reverse strand, counting down.
GATTGTTATATCTTCTTCATAGGAACGACGGTTTAAGCGCAAATCACCGCGTATGTTCCGCCGGATGAGTGGCACAATGCGGACTGCACCTCTTATTTGTGAAGGGGCAATGTCTAATCCTTTTAGGGATATATCTGCTAATAATCTTTTCTTTTGTGCCATACCTAGACCCTGATGGAATTGTTTAACATCTGTTGCACTCTGGCGGCTAAATAATCTTCTAGTTCTGATAAAGGTGCAGAACCATCAGCAAATCGGGCAAAACCTAGCATTGTCGGTAAATCTTCTGCATCTCTGAGGCCGACAGTAGGGATGCTGGGGCTGAGATTTTGTAATGAAAAGTCTTCAGCATTAAATACGGGGTTGCAGTGAATGATAGAAGTTCGTTTTTGGGGATCTAATTTGGTGCGGTAAATTCGCAGGACTTGTGCCGCACCGTTGGGTGGGTCATTTTCACAACCGTCAGAGATGATCACTACTAAGTCTGCACCGGATGCTAAGGCGTTTAGTAATGGTGTAGCTAAATCAGTTTGTCCATAGGGACGGACTAGTAATGGTTCTGGTGTGGTTACTGTCCAAAAAGCACGGTATTCTTGTGAGGCTGCTTTGAGGAAGTAGTGTGCAGCTAAGGCGACACCCAAGGGACGGCGACGTTTTTCACTAGAACCGGAACTGGAATAACTGCAATCTAAGACTGCTGCAACTTTTCCGAGTTTTAAAGGTGCTTTTTTTAACGTGAATTGTGCCGATCGCTCTAAAGCTTGGGTTAAAATTATTTGTTGCTGTTTTCGTGTTTTCCAAGGTAAGGAAAGGATATATAACGCTAGTTTAGTGAGGGGAAGACGACCTAAATCTACATCTATATCTACTTTCTCACTCCGTTCTGCTGCACCTTGAAAACGCAACTTTTCACCCAAGGTCATTTGTTCTTGAATACGGGATAAAAAAACATCACGAGGAATTTTATGCTTAGTGGCTAAACCTTCGGCGACTGTAAACGGTAATTTATAAACGGCTTCGGCACTGTAATTTGCTTGGCGAAAGTTCTCAAATAACTCGGTGGTATAGACTGTTTGTTGCCAGTGGCGAAACAAGAAATCACCTAATTCACCTTGCAATTTTAGGTGGGCATGGGTGGCGATCGCTCGTACTTTAGCACGATATTTCACCGCATCAAAACTAATATCACGCCGCATACTTAAATAATCCCGTGCGATCGCTCTACTACGACGATTGTTAATTTTTCTTTGGCGTAGCTGTTGCAAAACTCCCCAAGCTCTCTGGGGTGGTAGGGTGTTAAGTGCATGGGCAATCAGTGCGCCTTCCTCTTCTCGATGTTCGGGAAGTGTGTTTTTCCCTGTTGCTAATAGTTTCAGGATGATTTGGGCTTGATTGAAATGATTGATACCTGCTGCTAAGGAACGGGCGTATAGTAAGCGGTAATTACCGAGAATATAGTCGTGCAAAAAATCAATTGATACTCTTTGACCGTAAGCATCATCATAAAATTCACGCTGTCCTGTGCAAGCAAGGCAAGCATTGATAAACATGACCAAATCTTCTTGTGCAACTTGGTCGGAACGGTTAGTAGTCATAATAATAAAAATTGATGAGGATGCTGTTTGGGGAGAAAACAATACAACTAGGTCAGGCAACTTAACGGGTTGAAACGGAAGTTGTACTAAAGTCCCGCAAACAGCAAGACTGAAAATTTTGTGAATATTTTGAAGGGGGTGCGGTTCGGGGAAAGGCGGCACAACTAGCTATAACAGTGGTAAAGACTGGGTTCGGAAGTTGTACCATAGTCCCGCGAACAGCAAGCTTTATGTAAGTTTTTTGAACGCAGAGTGACGCTAAGTCAGCGCAGAGGGGCGCAGAGAGTTTTAATTAAATACGGATGTAGTTAATTGTTGCTGGGTTTGGAAGCAAGATTTTAACAATAATTCAGCAGATTGACTTAACTTCGTCACAAAAATTCCTGTTGCGCTTTCTAAATTTGATGTTATCCAAGTGCCTTTGAGAATAATTTCGACTGAGGAGGCATCACAAGGGCAAATTTCTAAGATATTTTCTTGAGATAGCTGTTCTAAGTCGGAAATAAGAGATGAGTCGTTGACAATTAGAAATGTAGCTGTGGTGGGTTCAAGATGAAGCTTTGTAGCAGAACACAGAGCCAATATAACTCTTTTGCTTACCCAATCTGGCAAAGATTCGTTGAGATGTTCTAGGTGAAAGCTGTTTTCTGTGTAAGTTAGTTTTAACATATGGTGATTTATAGATTGAGGTTTTTATTTGTATGCTGGAGTTCCTTTGTCTATAAATTCAGGATATGCGGAGAGACTTCCCCGAAGCGAATTAGGGTATCTATCGCCGCAAACGCCTGTAAATTCAATATATTCAGACTAGGGGAAGTTGCTAAACTTAGGGGAATCCCCGAACTTTGTTGATTTTGGCGACAACAGCAATGGCAAGAGCGAGTTACGGCCTAGAAGCAAAAAAGCGATCGCGGCACTTATTAGGGTTGCTGTTGGCTTATGCTAATGATGCAATGGACTGTGATGAGTCGGCTTTAGATACTTTACGTCCGCAGATTCAAACTCGTTGGCTAAATGAATATCGGCTGGTTGTCAGAACGAAAGTCAGGTTTCTCCAAGCACTAACAACTTTGATGGCTGGTGATATTCAACTCAATGCAGAACAAATTAAGGAGTCTCTCAAGCGGTTTGCTGATTTTTTAGAAATTTTAGAGGATAATCGTCCCTCTCGCAGTGGTTCAGAAACGTGGCACTTTACACTTAATTTGTGGCATAAACGCCAAGACATAGCAGCCAATTTGCAACAATTTGATCAAGAATGGGAACGTCGCCGTTCTGAAAAGTCACAGCCAGTAGTAGCAAAACCACAAGCAACTGTAGAACAGACTGCTGCTTTACTTATAGATTGGCAGCAGATTTGTCGTGCTGATTTAGAACTCAACAATATTCAACGCCTGACAACTAATCCCCTAACAATTGCTGATGGATTAAGTTTTGCATTAAATCAAGTTTACGTTTCCTTGGGATTGGTGGAACAAAAACAGCGATCGCGTTATCGTGATGATGTTACTCCTCAAAATGGTTCTCGTTTATATGAACCAGAAGATACGGAAGTAACTCAAACTTTTGACCATGATGAATTTATACAGCAGATAATACAAGGACAACAAAGTAAACGAATTGCTATTATCGGCGAACCAGGAGCAGGCAAAACTACTTTACTGCAAAAAATTGCTACTTGGATATTAAATAATACTACTGATTTACCTATCTGGATTTCTTTAGCAGATTTACAGGGTAAAAGTTTAGAACAATATTTAATTCAAGATTGGCTACCTGCTGCTACCCGCAAGTTACGCGTTTCTCCAGAGGTAGAGGAGGAATTTTGCCAACAGTTTAATCAAGGTAAGGTATGGCTATTACTAGATGCTGTGGATGAAATGGCGATCGCATCTACTCTGGCTTTAGCCAAAATTGCCAGTTATCTCAGAGGTTGGGTAGCAGATGCCACAATAATTTTAACTTGTCGGCGAAATGTCTGGGATGGGGGAAAAAATGTTTTAGAGAATTTTGATACCTATTGTAATTTGCATTTTACCTATGGTGATAGTCAGACACCAGACCGAGTGGGGCAATTTATTCAACGTTGGTTTCGTACAGATGTAACCATAGGCGAAAAACTGCGTTTTGAGTTAGATCAACCTGAACGGAGAAGAATTAGGGATGCAGTGAAAAATCCCTTGAGATTAGCGTTATTATGTCGTATTTGGGGATTAGGAAAAGGAAGTCTACCAATCACAAAAGCTGTTTTATATGAGCAATTTGTTGAGGCAATTTATGAGTGGAAGCAAGACAGATTTCCTACAACTTCAACCCAAAGACAGCAGTTAAATCAGGCATTGGGAAAGTTAGCATTATTAGCAATTACGCAAGAAAAGACTAAATTTCGTCTGCAACATAGTTTTGTTTGTCAGGTATTGGGTAATCCTGATGATGGATTATTTCAATTAGCATTGCAGTTGGGGTGGCTCAATCAAGTAGGAATCGCAGATAGTTCTAGCGAAAGAGTTTATGCGTTTTACCATCCCACTTTTCAAGAACATTTCACGGCGCAGGCTGTTACTGATTGGCGTTTTTTCTACAATTCAAATTGTGAAAGTATTACAGTAGATAATTATCGGATTTTTGAACCACAATGGCGAGAAGTAATTTTATTATGGTTGGGGAGAAATGACGTAGCACCAACAGATAAAACAGCATTTATCCAAGCTTTAATTAATTTTGATGATCAATGTGGGGGATTTTATAGTTATCAAGCCTACTTTTTTGCAGCACAAGGGGTAGCTGAGTTTAGTGATTGTCAAAACACTGATGGCATTATTCAGCAATTAATCAAGTGGCGTTTTGGCTATTTTGAACCTGGGAAACAAAAGTGGTTCAGATACCCGCCACCAATTGTAGAAGGTGCTAGGGTAGCATTACTAAAAACTGATCGAGTTAAAGCGATCGCGTCCCTAGAACAATTTATTCAATCATGCGAAAATGAGTTTGATAGTTGGAATGCTGCCTATAGTTTGGGTAGAACTTTTGACTCTGGAAATCAAATTGCGATCGCTACATTAGAAAATTTAGTCAAAACCGTTCGACATGAATCTATTCGGTGGCAAGCTGCCTATAGTTTGGGTAGAGTAGATCCTGGTAATGCTATTGCGATCGCGGCTTTAGTACAAGTGATAGAATCTAGTAAAAATGAAGCTACACGCCGCAAGGCTGCTTATTCTCTAGGAAAACTAGATAGTAGTAATGTCATCGCTATTTCCACATTAGAAACAATAGCTGCATCCGCCACAGATAAATCACAACAACGACAAGCCAAAGAAAATTTAATTGTTTTGCGTCGTGGAGAAATTACAACTCAACCAGAAAAGCAAAAAATCTCAAAAATTCCAGCACCATCCTCTAATTCTGCTACAACTATTGCGTCATTAATGAGAGGCATTACACTAGTTGATGATGAAGATACTCGAAGACGTAGGGCTTATAAGTTAGCACAAATTGATCCAGGTAATAACATCGCATTAACGACTTTATTAACACTGCTAAAATCAACTCAAAATCAGTCTTTACGCAAGCGTGCAGCAGATAACATTAAAGAAACTATTGTTTATGAACAGTTTCCCCAGGTGATTACAGCTTTAAAAGAATATTTTTTAGTTGCACCAGAGAAAAACTTACACTTATATAGTGATGCTTATAGACTCATTTGGTATTGTGCAGAAAACTTGAATTATCAAGAGTTTTATCAAATTTGGCATGAGTATTATTGAGCAACTTGATTTAATTTAGCTCTACCAACAACCGTTAATACTCAAGCCAATTAATGCAGACATTTCCAAGATTGTCGCACTGTCTTGATTATCTCACAGCGATCGCCATGAAAGTAGACTTGCGACCAGAAACATTATGTGCTAATGATCGGCAAAACTCAATCAAATAAACGATTTCAGGAAAGTTGACACTAATTTTTCCGTCACAGTTAACATTAGTTGATTTTAAATATTTAGATAAGATTGCGGTTAATATAAGAAATCAATCAGCAAATTTTGCTATGCTGGACTCTGTAATCTAGTGGTTTACGTACTCACTGTAATGTAAATACTAGAGAGATTCAACTAGCTAAAATTGCCACACAGTAAATTTCCATAAAGTATATTTTCGATAACAAAGCGGAAATTAATAATTTACTCTAGGTAATTAGACGATCGCTCTCAAAAGTTGATATTTTGATGTAGAGGGTCAACAAGCTGTAACAGCAACTGTCTGGCTGAGTTGGACTTACTTACGCTCGTTTTCAATTCTTCTATGAGTCATCATCTACCCGACACCAAGATACCTGCTCCGTGCATTGTTAACACGGGCATTATTGTGAACAAACTCGACATGAAACGACTGTTGGCTGATTTAGGTCGAGTCCACTACATCTACACCCAAGAAGACAAGTTACTGAGCGAGGGTGAAGGGGATGTGATGGAAGTATTTGCGAACCCGCAAAGGTCTACCTTAGTCGCGAATAGTGCGCTTTATCTCAATGTTGAGAGTTTTGATTATCTAGAACTGAAACAATCCCCGCAACAAGAGACCTACTTTGATTTAATGCAAGAAGGAATGTGTTTGCGGTTGATCCCCCTATCAACTCCTTTGCAGGAGCGTAAACAGAGACAATGGAATGTCAGTGCGATTGAAGCCATGATGGATGAGGTTCTAGCTGCTAGATGGGACGCAGAATTTGATGACGACTGTTCTGATAGTTTCTAACTACAAGCTTACCCAAATCTTATGCCAACTATTTCATATCACATCAGGCAAACCAGTCTTTTAGCATAATTTGTTAGTCGTGTCATACCCCCAATGGCGTGTCAAGGCTAAAATAGCGCAGAAGTATAGTTTTTGTGGTGTGGGTTTCTAGTCCGCACCACAATATATTTAATCCAGACAGTCCACTACGCAAAAGTCATCTCAGATTCAGTCTGTAATCATATTCGTATGAAACTACTTGGTAGAAGGGTTTAGGAAGCATATCATAAGAACAACTACCGTTAGCATCAACGATTCTAAAAGATGATTGTTGCAGACAAAATACAGATGTTTTTCTATCTTGTAACTCCCACGGTTGCCATTTGTTATCAGCTGCATAAATATAAGCAGGAACTCGGCTCATATCTCCGATCAGAATTGTTTCACACTCACCCGGATTTACGTGAGTCCATCCACTAGCTACCCAACTACCCTCTGAATACCAAGCCTTAGCTACATAAGCTTTCTCCGACGCGGAACTACAGACAATCAAATCAGCTTTAGCTTCAACTGCTGTACCCATAACTAAGGGCATAGATAATAAGCCAGAAATAAATAAAGAATTGACAGCTTTCATGTTGATGAGAAAATCTTTTGGAGTTCATTTAAAAGTAATTAGAGGCAATTGATTAGCTAACTTGAGAATGACATCCCTAACCAATTAATTGCGTCGGCATACTGATTTACTAGTTAAATTCACTGACAGTAGCATCAATTCCAGAAATCTGAGAAAACAGAAATCAAGTTGTTTCTTTACCTAGTCTTGGCTTGAGGCTAGTGGAACACAGCAGCAACGTGTTATGTTAACAAAGCATTGAGATTACATAAAAGCTACAAGCAAACATGAAGATTTATTTGCTGGTATATCTAGAAAATAAAGCCTTCTTGTCTAGTCTGAATTTTCCCATTAGCGATCGCCTGATTTTACCTTGAGTGCCATCTTTTCTTATCAAACTTTGGCTCGTTGTAGCCAGACAAAAGCTAGAGTCGGTGTATTTTCCACACCGCACGGTATTGTAGAAACTCCCAGATTTATGCCTGTGGGAACACTGGCTAATGTTAAAACTGTCACCCCAGCCCAGTTACAAGAGACTGGGGCGCAGATGATTCTATCTAACACCTATCATCTCCATCTCCAACCAGGGGAAGCCATTGTGGCGGGTGGTGGTGGTTTGCATAAGTTTATGGGCTGGAACGGGCCGATATTGACTGATTCCGGTGGATTTCAGGTTTTCAGCCTCAGCGAAATGCGAAAAATTACAGAAGAAGGTGTAACTTTCCGTTCTCCCCATGATGGGCAAATTATTAAACTCACGCCAGAACGTTCCATAGAGATTCAAAATGTTTTAGGCGCGGATGTCATCATGGCGTTTGATGAATGTCCACCCTACCCAGCAACGCGTCAAGAAGTGGAAGCATCAACGGAACGCACTTATCGGTGGTTAGAACGCTGTATTGTAGCGCATCAGCGTTGTGATCAGGCCTTGTTTGGGATTGTCCAAGGTGGCGTGTATTTAGACTTGCGTGCAAAAGCTGCTCATGCTTTAAAGGACTTTGATTTACCTGGCTATGCTATTGGCGGCGTGAGTGTGGGGGAACCACCAGAATTGATGGCGCAAATTGTCCAAGCCACTGCACCATTACTACCACCAGAAAAACCCCGTTATTTAATGGGTGTAGGGACATATCGCGAAATGGTAATTGCGATCGCTTCCGGTATAGACTTATTTGATTGTGTCATTCCTACCCGTTGGGCGAGACATGGTACAGCAATGGTTAAAGGCGAACGTTGGAACTTAAAAAATGCCAAGTTTCGTGAAGATTTCGCTCCATTAGATGAAACTTGCCCTTGTTATGCTTGTCAAAATTTTAGTCGGGCTTACATTTCCCATTTAGTGCGATCGCAAGAAATTTTAGCCTATACCTTACTGAGCATTCATAACATCACCGAACTGATTCGGTTTACCCAAAAAATCAGAGAAGCAATCTTAGGCGATCACTTCATAGCAGAATTTGGCCATTGGCTCAATTCATCGGACAGTGGGGAACTGGGGACTGGGGAATAGGGATTGGGGATTGGGGATTGGGGATTGGGGACTTGTACTGAGCTTGCCGAAGTATTGGGAAAAGAAGACAAGGTAGGAGATGAGAAAAACCATTAGCTAATGACTAATGACTAATGACTAATGACTAATGACTATTGACTATTGACTATTGACTAATAACTATTGACTAAACCATGTTAAGATACATCTCAATTATGAAAGCTGTGTTGGATTAGGTGGATTTAAACAAACATGGAAGCAGCATTATTATTAGCAAAATTGCCTGAAGCATACCAAATTTTTGATCCTTTGGTAGACGTTCTCCCTGTTATTCCCGTTTTCTTTTTGTTACTTGCTTTTGTATGGCAAGCAGCAGTGGGATTCAGGTAAGTTAAGACATGATTAATTAATGGGACAGGTGGCTTACCTGTCCTATTTTTTTGCAGTTATTCTATCTTGATAATTCTTAACTTTTTGTAATAAATTAAGAGAAAATCATTAAGATAGGCGTATATCCCGGCTAGCTTGCAGTGAAAGAGGAACTATTTAGTTATGGGTAATATCAAATTTGTCAAAGAAAATAAGGAAGTCATAGCAGCAGATGGTGCAAATTTGCGGCTCAAAGCAATAGAAAATGGGGTTGACATCTATAAACTTATTGGCAAACTCACAAACTGTGGTGGCGGTGGTAACTGTGGTACTTGTGTAGTTGAAATAGTAGAAGGAATTGAAAATCTTTCTATTCCCACAGCCGTAGAAAATCGGATGCTGAAGAAGAAACCCGCCAATTATCGTCTTGCTTGTCAAACTTTGGTTAATGGCCCAGTTAGCGTTGTAACTAAGCCTTAATATTGTTGATTTTTCTTTACATCAGTCTTGGCAGTGAAGTCAGTAAAAAAAAGAGCTAACACAGGCGTTGATGATGCTATCCTAAAATTGTTGACTGGAAATTAAAGAGAGGCTTCCTTGCCATGCAAGTTAATGACCTGGGGTTCGTAGCGAGCATTCTGTTCGTGTTAGTTCCCTCTGTATTTTTAATAATTCTTTACATCCAAACTGCCAGCCGCGAAGGTAAAAAAGATACTTGATCATTTTTTGTTCCAAGTAAAAAACCCCTGTTGCCAAATGGTACAGGGGTTTTTATTTGAAAATCCCAAAACTCAAATTTTATGCACCACTGGTGCGTGCCAATAAGACAGGGCAAGTAGCATTGACACGCACGTAGTCTGACAAAGAAGCACCGATGAGTCTATCGATATCGACAAAACTCTTGGCTACGGATGGACGGCGATCGGGCGAACCTAGTAAAAGTAGGTCTACACTCAAATCTTCTGCAAGGCGACAAATTTCTTCCCCTGGTCTACCACTACTGATATAACAGCGAGTTGACACACCATATTTTTGTGCTTCTGCGACTGCTGCGGCTAAAATCGGATTCTTGTCGGGAGTAATTTCTGTCACTTCTGAAGTTTTACCACGCAAATCAGTAGTAACATTAGCTAAGATTAGTTGACTGCCTTGAATACCCCGTAATAAGAATAAAGCCAAATTTAAACAGTGTTTAGCTGCATCAGAGTTGTCCATTGCCACCATGATGCGCTTAATTCTTTTAACATAAATGTCATCCTTAACCAGCAACATGGGGCGAGAAGACAGTTGGAAAACGTACTGACTCACTGAGTTTGATAAAATTGATTGCAGACGTTTGAGTCCCCGTGAACCCATAATGATTAAGTCAGCATCGATTTCATCAGCTACTTGACAAACCACATCTTTAGGATCACCTTGACGCAAAATAGAAGATACTTGGGAGGGATCTAAATTCAGGGTTTGAATAGCATTTGCGAGAATTTTACCGCCTTCTTCCCATTTATCCGTCATGGCGGCTGAAGTGCTTTGAGGAGAAACAACGTGCAGAACCGTCACTTTTGCATCTTTGATTGACGGTACTTCCTTTAAGGTTTTGAGCATTTCTTCAGCGTGTCCTAATCCAGAAACCGCTAGCAAAATTTTTTCTATCATTGTTACTTCTTGTTGTTAAGGTTGCTTGGTGTTGAATCTTTAGTAATTGATGCTGATGAGATTGTCACCATTTTGCTCAACAACCTAGTAATTAAGCTAGCAACAATCAACCGCTTATCATTAGCTGTTAATACTCACTCAAGAGTAATTGACTCAAAAACTAACAATTTTTTAAGTTGATTTGCGACTTATTTACTTAACTTTTCCACTAGGTTTCAATCATTAAGCTTACTCTCAATGATGACCGATAAAATTCATAATTGGTTATGTTAGTTATTATTTTTAATCTATGTTCAATATTTTTAATTAGAAAAAAGTTAAGGTTTACTAAAATAGTTACCAATTGACAGATATATTGTAAAATAACCCAAATTTATTGCCAATTTCAATCTATATCCATAAATACAGATATTTATGGGAATTCAATTATATAAACTATTATGATATTTTATAAATGGCGTATTTAATCAACGGTAAATTTTCCAGGATCAAGCTCTCAAAGAGAGAGAATTTGATAAATTTTTATATACTTAAATGAGAATCAAATATAAAATTTTGTAAAAAATTAGTCTTCCCAATGTGTCAATTATAAATACACGATGTTTCTCAGTTTTGATCAAAGCTATACTGCAAATACACGAATGCCATATTTTCGTCACACATTCTTCACATCTATATCAGAAAATGGTCGATACCTAAATTAATCAAGAATGGTGAATAACGATGGCGGATAACTCCGCCTTTATTTTTGTCTTTTCAGCTAAACTAGACCAGTAAAGGTATTCTCTTATTTCTCTTCATAACCACCAGCATACGTAATTACACACATGGTGCGATAAACTTTGTGAGTGCCATAGGCAACACCAGTTACTTTAAAATTAGGATTAAAAATATTGGTGCGATGACCCCGTGATGGGACTCCGTCATCAATAATCAATTGCATGACAATATCTTGAGCAGTGCTAGGCCCGTAGCTGATATTTTCGGCGGCGGTGATTTGCCATCTGCCATAACGATTAATGCGCGACCCTGGTGTGCTACGATCGCTACCATCATGACCGGTTAAGCCTTTAGCACTTTGGTCTTTAACGTGATCCTTAGCCGCTAACGACATACCCTTAGATATAGTTAATTTTCCTACAGGGCGGGCTGATTTCAAAAAAGCGATCGCCTCATCAACAGCTTTGACTCCCTCGTTTGTCACTAGATACGTATTATTACCAATTTTTACTCTGTTGCCTTGGAAACGTTGGCGATAATTTGTCATGATAGGAATATACGCCTGCGGATTTGTCCGTACTTTGTTCATTTCTTGAACTACTTGCTGTTCCAAAGGTGACATAAAATCATTCTTTGCCAACAGCACAGGATTAACTGTTGATACCGTGCTGACAGTCGGTGCTGCTAGGGAGCTAGTAGAAAATACTAATACACTTCCTAGCATGAATATGCAAACTTTACTCAACATCTGATACACCACAAACTTTGATAATTTGGTTATGAAGTTCCGTAAGCAAAGGACTCACCCTCAAAATTATCTCGATGCTTACAACCAAATTTGTAACTTTCATTACAATCAGATGTAAACAGTAAATACCAGTAGTTATTTTTTAGGTTATTGTACTTATCTTGTCTACAAAAAGTTAGAATATTTTTGATTGTGACTATCTATCATGTATGATTTATATTCAGTCGTTTTCACGGAAATAGAAAGATACAAATAAATTCCTCTCTCTCATTTGTCTAATTAATCTTATTCATATCCATTAAATTGGTAACAAAAAACTCAAATCCCGAATAATAATGTTAAATCGTCTCAGAATTGGCTCAAAAATTGGTTCAGGTTTTACCTTAAGTATCGTCATATTGAGCGCGATCGGTTTTTTCTCCTACGGAAGTACCAAACAATTAATAGGCTCGTCTCGTAAGGAGAAACACACATATGAAGTATTAAGTAAAATAGCAGAACTAAGTAGCCAATTAACTAAGGCTGAAACAGGACAAAGAGGTTACATTATTACCGGAGAGCAGAGTTATTTAGAACCTTATTTAGCTTCTAATAAAGTCTTAGATCAAACAATTACAGAATTACAAGAAATCACTAGAGATAACCCTAAACAACAACATCTGGTTGAGAGGTTAAAGCCGTTAATCAATCAGAGAATGATTGTGATGCAAGAAGTGATTAACTTGCGACGCAAACAGGGATTAGCAGCAGCTAGAGAAGCTATACTGACAAATAAAGGTCAGCGACTCATGCTAGAAATTGCTGATTTGGGTGAGCAAATGAAAAAAGAAGAGCAGAGACTCTTAGAATTGCGAACCAATCAAGCACAGTCTGCTGCTAATAGAACTTTGGATAGTATTGTCTATAGTATTCCTTTAATATCTTTAATTTTAGCGGGCATCGGATTTTGGTTAACTCGCCATATTTCCATCCCTTTACAGAAAATTTCTCAAGCCGCAGAAACGATGGCTGATGGAGATTTATCTGTTAGTTTACCACATAGTGATCGCCTGGATGAAATTGGTGTTTTGACCCGCACTTTTAACCAAATGGTGGGGAATCTACGAGTCTCCTACCAGCAAAACGCAGAACAGAATTGGCTCAAATCTAATCTAGCTGAATTTACCCAAACTCTCCAAGGACAACGCCATCGTGAAAGTGTAGCACAGTTGATTTTATCTAAGCTAGCTCCATTAGTTGGCGCACAGCAAGGAGTCTTTTACATTATGGAAGAAATTGACCAAGAGCCTGTACTGAAACTGTTAAGTAGCTATGCGTATAATGAACGCAAGCATTTAGCTAATCAGTTTCGTTTAGGGGAGGGATTAGTAGGACAATGTGCTTTAGAAAAACAAAGAATTTTACTCACTGAAGTTCCTCCAGATTACATTCGGATTAGCTCAGGATTGGGGTCTATTAAACCACTGAATATTATTGTCTTACCTATAATTTTTGAAAACAAAGTCATTGCTGTCATCGAACTAGCTTCATTAGAGTTATTTAACGAATTAAAGTTAAATTTTTTAGACCAATTCTCTGAAATCGTCGGTGTCTTTCTCAACAACATCAAGGCTAATCTACAAACTCAGATTTTACTAGATGAATCCGTAGCTTTAGCTAACGAACTTAAGCAAAGTAATCAACTACTAGAGCAACAAACTCAAGAATTAGAAACATCGGAATTGCTCCTCAAACAGCAGCAAGAAGAATTGCAACAATCTAACGAAGAACTACAGCAACTCAATGAAGAATTAGAAGAGAAAGCCGAGTTATTAGAAGTGCAAAACCAAGAAGTGGCTCGTAAGAATCAAGCAATTGAACAAGCACGACAGTCTTTAGAAGAAAAAACTGAACAGTTAATGTTATCTTCTAAATACAAATCGCAGTTTCTAGCTAATATGTCCCATGAATTACGCACGCCACTAAATAGCTTATTAATTTTATCGAAAATTCTAGCAGATAACACCGCAGGTAATTTAACTAGTAAACAAGTTGAATATAGTCAAACAATTAACTCGGCTGGTAATGATTTATTAGAATTGATTAATGATATTTTAGATATTGCTAAAATTGAATCTGGGACTTTATCGATTAATTTAGAAACTATCAAGTTTAATGATTTGCATAGTTACTTAGAAAGAGCTTTTGCACAAATCGCCCATAATAAGGGATTAAACTTTAACATTCAGTTAGATGAAAATTTGCCCACGACAATTTTCAGTGATCCTAAACGCTTGCAACAAATCCTCAAAAATCTTTTAGCCAACGCCTTTAAATTTACCGAACAAGGTAGTGTCAATTTAACTGTGAGGATGGAGACAAGCAATCCTGATCATCCCATGATTGCTTTTGCTGTCAGCGATACTGGGATTGGAATTCCTGTAGATAAACAACAGATTGTTTTTGAAGCGTTTCAGCAAGCCGACGGTACAAATAGCCGGAAATACGGAGGAACAGGTTTAGGCTTATCTATTAGCCGTGAACTAGCGCATATGTTAGGCGGTAGATTAGAACTTGTCAGTCAACCAGGCCAGGGAAGTACCTTCACACTTTATTTACCCCAAACCTATCCCCGCCAAGAAGAAACACCCCCTCCAACCTTACCTTCCACCCCGATTGTACGAGAAACCCCTGTAGCTAAAATAGTTGAACCCATCCCTAGTCAAATTCCCGACGATCGCCAAAACATTCAACCAGGCGATCATGTATTGTTAATTGTGGAAGATGATGAAAAATTTGCGCGTATTTTACTAGATATGGCGCAACAACAAGGCTTTAAAGTCATAGTAGCAGCACACAGTAAACAAGCTTTAGCCTTAGCCCAACAATACCAGCCAGAAGCGATTACTTTAGATATTAATCTTCCAGATATAGACGGGTGGACATTACTAGATAGATTAAAACACGACCCCCAAACCAGACATATCCCTGTTCATATCATGTCTGTAGACGATAGACAAAAACGGGGTTTACAGCTAGGCGCAATTACTTACTTACAAAAACCTGTATCTGCGGAAGCACTAGATCAAGTATTTACCGAAATGAAAAGCTTTATTGCCAGGAAGGTCAAACATCTGTTAATCATAGAAGATGACCCTGTGCAAGCTCAAAGTATTATTGAACTCATTGGTAATAGTGACGTACAAAGCACAGCCGTAGGGACAGGAACAGCAGCCTTAGAAATTTTAAAAACACAGCAATTTGATTGTATTGTTTTAGACTTGGGTTTGCCTGACATGACAGGCTTAGAACTGATTGAATACATCAAACAAGAACCCAACCTCCTCAAACTACCAATCATTGTTTACACAGGTAAAGAACTCTCCCGTCACGAAGAAACTCAACTTAGAAGACTAGCAGAAACCATTATTATTAAAAATGTGCGATCGCCAGAAAGGTTGTTAGATGAAACAGCCTTATTCTTACATCGTGTCCAAGCCAACCTACCCCCAGCTAAACGCCAAATCTTAGAACAGCTACAACAAACAGATCCCGTCTTAGCTAACCGCAAAATTTTGATTATTGATGATGATTTACGGAATATTTTCGCCTTGACTAGCCTGTTAGAAAGCTATCAAATGGAAGTTTTATTTGCAGAAAACGGTCAAGATGGAATTGCGACTTTACAAGAAAATCCCAAAATAGATGCTGTCTTAATGGATGTCATGATGCCACAAATGGACGGTTACGAAACCACCCGTTGTATCCGCCAGCAACCACAATTTCGCACCCTCCCGATTATTGCTCTAACCGCCAAAGCCATGCCAGGCGATCGCGAAAAGTGCATTGAAGCTGGTGCTTCAGATTACATCACCAAACCTGTAGATACAGAACAATTGTTATCTTTGCTCAGGGTTTGGTTGTATAGATGATATAGGAATCCGCTTTGATTCCTGAAATTATTTGCGTAGGGAGGGAACAGGGAACAGGAAAGAAAAAATCAAAGTGTACCTAGCTTCGCCAAAATCAAATAGGAATCCTAGAGTTAATAGTCAATTTTATACTGGAATTTCTATCATAAATTCTGTACCTTCGCCTAAAACAGAATTGCAACTGAGCTTACCACCATGAGTATCTTCGACTATTTGTTTGGCTATAGCCAATCCTAATCCCGTCCCTTTACCAACTCCTTTAGTAGTGAATAAATGGTCAAAGATTTTTTGTTTCACTGACTCACTCATTCCTTTACCATTATCAGCAATTGAGATTTTGACGAATTTATCTGTCATCAATGTTGTAATGTTAATTCTGTTAGGATGATCTACGATTTCTGCAAAGCTCTTACCAGTATTTGATTCGTCTAAAGCATCAATAGCATTGGCAAGAATATTCATAAACACCTGATTTAACTGTCCAGGAAAACATTCTATTTGGGGTAAATCACTATAATTGGTCACAACTTCAATTGCTGGACGTTGTTCGTTAGCTTTGAGGCGATGTTTGAGGATTAAAATTGTGCTGTCAATGCCTTCATGAAGATTAAATGGTACTTTGTAATCTTTATCTGCTCGTGAGAAAGTACGAAGGGAAATGCTGATATTTTTTAGGCGATCGCAAGCCATGACCATTGCATCAAGCATCTTGGGCAAATCTTCTAAGGTGTAATCTAAATCAATTTCTTCGGCGTGTTCGATAATTTCTTCGCCTGGATTTAGTAGAGTTTCTTGATATAGTCTCAGATGTTCAAAAATATCTGCCAGCACTGGTTTTGTTTGTTGTAGGGTTGCAGAAATAAAACCCAGAGGATTATTCATTTCATGAGCAACCCCAGCAACTAAATTACCCAGTGCAGACATTTTTTCATTTTGGACAATTTGTAAATTCGCCTGTTGTAAATTGTGTAATGCTTCGGTTAATTCTTGAGATTTTTGTTGAATCTCGGCTTCTGCTTGCTTGCGTTGTGCAGCTTGCCGATAGGCATCGCTAATATCTTTAGTAAACACGAAATTGTATTCTTTATCCTTGAATTTCACATAATTAACATTGACTTCAACAGGATAAATCTTGCCAGATTTATGTTTATGATAGCTTTCAGCAGTGAACGAACCTTGTTCACAAATAGCTTGCCAATGCTCTGCCCATAATTCTTGCGGAAAAACAGGACTAATGTCAGAAACGTATTTACCAATTATCTCGTCTCGACTATATCCCAATCCCCTACACGCCGCATCATTGACATAGAAAATCCGACCATCTGGCTCAATCCACCAGACAGAAACAGTTGTCTGATCAATGGAAATTTGATTGAGTAATGCCTTTTCCATTGCTTGTTGAATTTGTTGGTAAAGCCGAGCATTTTCTAATGCTATAGCTGCTTGAGCAGAAAGTATCTGAATAACTTGGAGACGTTCTTCAGTAAATACTCCTGCTGCTGCACGACTTTCAATATATAGTATGCCTATCAAATTACCTTGATTAATAATGGGTGTACACAAGATACTCTGGGGTTGATATCTCAACATATATTCTGCAATTAGCCCAGGGATATCTGTTTGGCAATTATTTATAACAATTCTTTGTTGAGTATTCTTGACATAATTGATGATTTTTCTAGGAATATCTTGACAATCGTCAAGTAATTGTGTGGAAATTGTTGTCTGTGGAGAATTTATTTCCGCAGGAATTGAGGTAATGGCACGAATTTGTAAAACATCATCCTGGTTGAGAATTAATACGGATTTATCAGCACCAGAGTTTTGGAGGATAATTTGGGTGAGGTTGGTAATTAACGCATCTAATTCGATATTGCTAGAAATAGTTTGAGCCGCTTTAAGTACGCTGGTCAAATCCAGGGCATCAGAAATACTAGTGCTAGTAGTATCACTTTGAGTCGATACAGATTTTCGAGGAAGGGTAAGGGAAATAATGGTTTCCCAAGGATTAAGATTGATCTCTTTTTGTTCGATGATCGGTTTAAGTAGCTGAGGATAGTGTTTTTCTAAGTCGGCGACTTTGGCTTTTGCTCCCCATCGAGCATAACAGTAGTAGGCTTCTTGCATATAGGCTGCGGCGACTTTCTCTTTCTCCCATACAAGGTAAAATTTTGCGGCTAGTTCGTTGGCTAAACCTTCTTCTTGAATATAGCCGTTGGCTTTGGCTTGAGAAATAGCTCGGTCGTAAAATTCTATTGCTGCGGCTTTATCACCTAAAACTCGATGTTTTTCTGCCTCCACTAAATAGAATCGATGCAACTGATTCATAGGTGCATAATTTGCCCACTGTTGCATGATTTGTTGATTTTCTGCTACCTGCTGTAAAATTTGCGGTTGTTGTGTGGGTGATGCAGTAGGAAATAAAGCGAGTTGCACTAAAGAATCATAAAAGTTGAGCAATGAGATGTTAGGCAGTGCATATCCTGAACCAGAATATTGTTTAGCTTTAATCGCATATTCCACTGCCAAATCTAGGACTTGAAACACATAACAAAGCATCAGTTTGTTGACACAAAAATGCCATAAACTATTAGGGTCACTAATTTGCTCATTTAATACCAGCGTTGACTTTTCATCGTAGACTGAACCAACTAATTCCCAAGGTGCATCTGTTGGTTCGATTAAATTCAAGACTATTTGGTGATAAATATTGTGATAATTTAGTGTCGCTTGTTTGTGAATTTTGGCTAAAGCTGCACTATAAATCGCCAATTCATTCGCTAGTGTAGTTAATTCTTGACCGGCGGCATAAGCATGGTAGCAATAAACAGATGCGCCGTGACAGGCAAAAGCTAAGTCTCCAATCTCTAAACCTCTGGCATAGGCTTGCAGTAGGGGCTTGAGGGTAGCGGTTAGAGGTTCTTTCCAATGGGTGATAAAACCATGAACAACAACTAGAACTCTCGCTTCATATTCATGGTTTGAAAACTTGGAAAGCAGTTGCAAGGCTAACTGACCAAATTCATAACCTTGGGGGATACTGTTTGACTGACCACTAAGCATCAGCCCATACCCTGAATAAACAAAGGCACTGGCGGAGGTATTACCGTATTTGATGGATAGAGGCACTTTCTTCAGCACTAGCAAGCGGTGGAGTTGCGGTTTTGCTAAATAAGCAGGGATGTCTACTTTAACTAAGACACGCAAGGCCGCACGTAATTCCGGTTGCTGCATTTCTGGTAAATCAGCTAACTCAGCTACTGTTTTATCACTGAGAAGAGCCTGAATTTCCTGTGAACCCAGAAAAAAATCTTCATCTGTTGGTTCTGGGGGAAACTCAATGCCAATTGGCCGCAAAAATTGCATGGCTGTATCAATAGCTGCCAAGAACTGGCTTTGGATTGTGGAGGATTCAATTTTGACTTCGTAGACTTTGGCTGTATCAAGGATTGCTTTGGCTTGTCGTAACACTTCCTGAGCAAAGTTTTCCATTAAGTCTAGTTCGCCACTGAGATAACTGGCTTCGGTCGCTTCGTTATATAAGCTTAAGGTGAAATCATAGTCAGATTGCCAAGGGTTGGTGGGGAGTAAATCAATACTGATTTTTAGGTAAGCTAGTGCAGCATTATAGGCCGTTGAGGCTTTAGCTTTTTTGCCAGCGATAAAATTTAATCGGGATAGTTGATGGCGTTCTTGCGGTTCACGGAATTGTTCAACGCCAATATTTAATTGATTGGCGATCGCAAAAACCTGTTCCTCTATTTCTACTTCTGGGGTGTTTGACCACAGTAAACGACCGATTTTGACATGAGTTGTCTGTTTTTGGTCTTCTGGGATTAATGAGTAAGCCGCTTGTTGGACGCGATCGTGCAGGAATTTATAAATAAAAATTTCCCCATTGTCTTGATTCACACCTTGGTTTTCTGCACCCACAAAAAACTTATAAATCTCTGTCTGCGGCAAAATCAAGCCTGACTGCAAAGCATTCCATAAGCACGTTGCAGTTTCTACTATAGATTCTTGACTAACTAAAGCTAATGTTTTTAAATCAAATTCATTCCCAATACAAGCTGCTAGTTTTAAAATCTCTTGGGTGGCTGCTGGTAGCTTTTGCAATTGCTGCGCCATAAATTCCACCACATCATCGGTCAAAGCCGCGTCTCGCACTTGCACAATATCACACTGCCAATGTCCGGCACCCCAGTCAAAGGTAATTAACTGGTCTTGATGTAATGCTTTCAAAAACTGGGTCGCAAAGAAGGGATTACCCTGAGTTTTCTGCATAACCAGTTCTGTCAGTGGTTTGACTACAGATGTAGGAGCATGAAGGGTATCGGAAATCAGGTGATTGAGACTGTTAAAATTCAGGGGTTGTAGGGTCATGGTGTGGATTTTTGCCCCTGTTTTCTCCATCTCATTCAAGGTTAATATCAACGGGTGGGCGGCAAATACCTCATTATCCCGATACGCACCTAACAGTAATAAACAGACCGTTTGCGACTCAGACATTAACAACTGAATCAAATTCAATGAAGCTGAATCTGCCCATTGCAAATCATCCACAAACATCACCAACGGATGTGCGGGGATGCTAAAGACTTGAATAAACTTTTGAAACAACAAGTTAAAGCGATTTTGGGCTGCGGTTCCTGATAATTTCGGTGCTGGGGGTTGTGCGCCAATAATCTGTTCCAGTTCAGGAATCAGTTCTACAATCACTTGAGCATTTTCTCCCAGTGCTGCGAGAATCTGAGTTTTCCAGTGTTGTAATTGGGTATCGCTTTCGGTCAATAATTGCCCCATCAAATTGCGGAAGGCTTGCACAAAGGCAGAGAAGGGAATATTGCGATTAAACTGGTCGAATTTGCCCTTAATAAAATAGCCACGTTGTCTGACAATGGGTTTATGCACTTCATTAACAACGACTGTTTTACCAATTCCAGAGAAACCAGCCACCAGCATCATTTCTGTTGCACCCTGACTGACACGTTCAAAGGCTTGTAATAGTGTTGATACTTCGGCTTCTCTGCCATAGAGTTTATCAGGAATGATGAAGCGATCGCACACATCCCGACTAGCAATTGGGAAACTCTCAATTTTACCCGTTGCTTGCAGTTGCGATAAGCATTGTTCTAAATCGTATTTCAATCCCAATGCACTTTGATACCTATCTTCGGCATTTTTCGCCATTAACTTGCTGACAATGGCTGATAATATTGGGGGGATTTTTGGGTTAATTTCATGTGCTAATGGTGCTATTTTGGCAATATGACAATGCACTATTTCCATTGGGTCATTAGCTGCAAAAGGTAACTCCCCTGTCAGTAATTTATAAAAAGTTACACCAAGTGAGTAGAAATCTGTGCGGTAGTCAATTACTCGGTTCATTCTCCCTGTCTGTTCTGGAGAAATGTAAGCTAGTGTTCCTTCTAAGACATTAGTTTTAATGAGGGTTTGGGTTTCTCGTGGTAATAAAGATGCAATACTAAAGTCAATTAATTTAACTTGTTTAGTTTCTGGATTAATTAATATATTGCTGAGTTTGATATCTTTATGAATAATTCGTTCTTGGTAGAGTATATCTAAAGTGTCACAGAGTGCGATCGCTATTTCCGAAAATTGCTGGAGCGATATTTGGGTTTCTCTAATTTGCCACTGTTCTAGAGAAATTCCCCCAAAGTCTTCCAATATCAGTACATAACCATTTTGATACAGTTCCAAACTATAAGTTTCGACAATTAGAGGTGAATGGAGATTTTTCGTAATTGTGTATTGGTTGCGAAATGATAGGAGTTCACTGAAACTGGGATAAGGATTTTTCAGAACTTTCATGACTACAGGTAATGAGTCAATTTCTCTGTATCCCCGGTAAACCAATGTTCTCGCACCATTGTAAATTTCTTCAATGATTTGATATCCAGGAATACCCATCAACGTGCTAACCATACATTCTCATGCTCAAAATCTCTGGATTTAGTATTCCCAGATATGGCAAAAAAAACTGAAATTAGCTACCCCACGAGCAACTAACGATTATCGATTTGAGCGCGTTGCAAACTACCAGAGAAGTCAACATAAACACTTTTCCATTCCGTGAAAACATCTAAGGCAGTCGTTCCTGCTTCTCTATGGCCGTTACCCGTTTGCTTGACACCACCAAAAGGTAAATGTACCTCTGCACCAATGGTGGGGCCGTTAATGTAAGTAATACCTGCTGCAATATCACGCATGGCAGTAAAAGCTCGGTTAATGTCACGAGTATAGACTGAAGAAGAAAGACCATATTTAGTATCATTCAGGATGGCGATCGCTTCTTCAAAGGTACTCACCTCAATTAATACCACCACAGGGCCAAATATCTCTTCTCGCGCCACCCGCATTTGCGGTGTGACATGATCTAAAACCGTCGGCTGGAAAAAGTAACCCTCTTTTAACTCGCCCTCAGTAGCAATTTCCCCACCAATTAATATTTCTGCACCTTCCTCACGGGCAATTGTCATATAATCACTGACCCGTTGCAATTGTCTGTGATTAATTATTGGGCCGATATCCGTATCGGGATGATCACCAGCACCCAAACGTAACTTTTCGGCGCGTTCACACAGCATACTCGTAAATTTTTCCTTGATATCTCGGTGTAAAATTAAACGACTAGTAGCTGTACAACGTTGTCCAGTTGTGCCGAATGCACCCCAGACAGCACCATCTAAAGCCAATTCTAAATCCGCATCTTCCATCACAACTTGGGCATTTTTACCGCCCATTTCTAAACAGACGCGTTTGTGAGTCCGCCCACAAGTCGCACCCACATAAGCACCCGTTTCCGAAGAACCAGTAAAGGAAACTAAATCAATATCGGGATGTTCAACTAAAGCTTTTCCGACTTCTTCCCCCACCCCATGCACCAAGTTAATCACTCCTGGTGGTAAACCGGCGGCGGCGAAAATTTCTACTAATTTAGTTGCACAAGCTGGGGTATCTTCCGCAGGTTTAAGAATGACTGTATTCCCACACACTAAAGCCGGCATTGCTTTCCAACAGGGAATAGCAACAGGGAAATTCCACGGTGTAATTAAAGCGCAAACCCCAATGGGCATTCTCACCGTCATTGCAAACTTATTGGGCATTTCCGAAGGTGTCGTTTGTCCAAACAGCCGCCTTCCTTCCCCAGCACTATAAAAAGCGCAATCAATTCCTTCTTGAATATCACCCCTAGCTTCAGTTAATGGTTTACCCATCTCCCGACTGATTAACTGTGCTAGTTCTTCCTTATGTTCAGCTAATAATTCTCCCACACGAAAGATGTATTCAGCTCTAGCCGGTGCGGGTACTGTTCGCCAACTTTGATAAGCTTTTCTAGCAGCCGCCACAGCTAAATCTACATCCTCCACTTGAGAACGGGGGAAAGTCGCGACAACCTCAGTTTTATTAGCAGGGTTATGACTAGCTAGAATATTTTCCTCGGTAGCATTCAACCACTGACCATTAATATAATTTTGGCAATTTAGCGGATTTATCATAATCAAATTATTAATTCATTTGGGAACAGGGAACAGGGAACAGGGAACAGTCAATCTCCTACCTTGTCTCCTTTCTGCTAGGTTATCGCCTAGTTGAAAAAATGGCAGGTATTTAGGTATTTGTGATTAAGAAAATTTACGAAAGCGACGATGCTCCGCCCCTTCTTTCCCCTACACCCCTACACCCCTACAACCCTGATACATAGGTAGGTAAATTGCAAAACAACTCCCTACCCCCAGTTCACTGGTTAACGTCACTTCGCCTCCGTGCAGTTCAACGATGCGTTTGACGAGAGCTAGTCCTAATCCTGTACCCTCATAGTTGCGGTTGAGTTTGCTATCAATTTGAATGAATGGTTCAAATACTTTCTGGAAATGTTCGGGAGCGATGCCAATCCCTGTGTCAGTGATGGCAATTTGGAGATAATTTTGCCCCTTGGTTGCACTGGGGAAAATAACTTCTAGGGTGATTGAACCACCCTCTGGGGTGAATTTGACGGCATTATTCAGTAAATTAATTAGCACCTGACAAATACGTCGTTCGTCTATGTAAAATTTGGGTAAATCAATCGGTAATTTACTTTCTATCTGAATCGATTTTTTTGCAGCTTGGGGTTTGATAAATTCGAGACTTTGTTGGCATAAAGGTATAACTGCGGTATTTGCACAGTTAAGTTGAATTTGCCCTGATGCAATTTTAGAGAGATCGAGAACTTCGTTAATTAGTTCGAGTAAATGATTACCACTATGCTCAATAGTGTTTAAGGCTTTGAGTTGTTTTTCGTTAACTTCTCCAAATATTTCATCCTGCAATCCCTCGGTCATACCTAAAATTGCATTGAGGGGGGTACGTAATTCGTGACTCATGGTAGCTAAAAATTCGTCTTTGAGGCGGGTAGCACGGATGAGTTCGGCATTGGTTTTTTCGAGTTGTTCTTCGTGTTTTTTGCGATCGCTGATATCTCGAATAATACCCTGGTGTCGAATTACATGACCTTCAGCATCATAAATCGGGGCAGCGTTGACTGTCACCCACAAATAACTACCGTCTTGACACAGATGACGAAATTCTTGATTGAGAAGTTTTTCACCTTGCTCAACCATACCTCTAATTGATACCAATATCCCTTCTAAGTCATCGGGATGGATCAAATCTAAGAAGGATTTACCCACGTAATCAGCAGAGTTTAATCCAAACATGGTCTGAAATTGCGGGGAAAGATAACTCAATGTACCATTTGTTTGTGCTGACCAGATTACGTCGGTGACTCCTTCTACCAAGCCCCGGAATTTGGCTTCACTTTCTGCTAAGGCGATTTCTGCTTGTTTGCGTTCATGACGTGCAGCTTGCTGTTCGGTGATATCGATCACAACACAGTCCCAGATCATGATATCGTCTGGGTAGATTTTAGGCTGGGCGACTACTTGAATCCATTTGATTTTACCTTTCTGCGATATAATACGGAACTCTTCTCGAAAAAGGCTGAGATTCTTGATCGATTGCTCGATCGCTTGCTCAATTCTGGGGTGATCATCAGGATGTTCAAAGTCGCTTAAAACATATTCTCCTGCCATTACAGCTTCAGCACTGACACCATAAAGAGCATAGCAGCCAGAACTCACATAGGGGGTGAATCTCGATCCGTCCTTGAGGTTAAGACCAGCCCTAAAAATAACTCCTGGTATGTTTTGCGCGAGAGTTTGGAAGCGGGATTCACTCTCACGTAGTTCTTGCAGCGATCGCTCTAACTGTTGGGCATAGGATTGGGATTGCTCATACAACTTGGCATTTACCAGGGAAATGGCAGCTTGGGAACAGAGCAATTTCAGTAATTCCACTCGCTCGCCAGTAAAAACTCCAGAGGTGATGGAGTTTTCTAAATACAGGACACCTAGCAACTGCCCTTGATTGAGAATCGGTGTACACAATAAACTTTTGGGTTGGTACTGGAGACAATAGGGATCATTAATGGTGCTGACATGGTTTTTACCATCGGTAATCACTGTTTGTAGGGTGCGCTCAACATAATGAATGAGCGCGTGGGGAATCTGTTGGCATTGATCTATAGGTTTGCGTTCCAGAGACTGCACAGCATGATCAAAATACTTAATCCCCAGTTGCAAAGTGTCTTCATGGTTGAGGAACAGGGCAGCTTTGTCAGCACCAGCATTAGTAATCACCAGTTGGATCAGATTCTGTAGTAGTCGATCAAGTTGGATTTCGCTGGAGATGGTTTGATAGGCTTTGAGGACTGTGTTTAAGTCCAGCGTGGCAGAAACTTTGTTAGCAGATATGGATGATTTAGTTGATAGTGATTCACCAATCCCAGATTTTGTCAAGTAAGAAATGGGCGTTAGTAAGTTGGGATAGTGTTTTGCCAAATCATCTGTTTTGGCTTTTGCACCCCACTGAGCATAGCAGTAGTAAGCTTCTTGCATATATCCTGCGGCAACTTTTTCTCTGCCCCAGTCAAGGTAAAATTTAGCAGTCAGTTCATTAGCTATGGCTTCATCCTGAAGAAAGTGGTTAGCTTGGGCTAGGGAAATGGCGCAATCATAAGCTTCTATGGCATCGATTCTATTGCCTAATACCCGACACCGTTCTGCTTCCACTAGTTGCCAACGATGCTGATGGTTGCTGGGAGCTAATGTTGCCCAATACTGCAATTGTTTTTGATATTGTTGAACTTTTAACAGGATGTTTTGTTGTTCTGGAAAGGATGCAGTGGCATATTGGGTTAACTGAATTAAGGCATCCAAGAACGAGTAGACAGGAATTAAGAAAGTAGCGATCGCCCCATCTAAATATTGAGCAGTTTGGGCAGACATTTGGCTGGCTGCGGCATATTTGCCAAACAGATAATAGAGAAAGCATTGATTTACATACCACATACATAACGCCGTACGTTGATTGGTGGCTTGCAGCTGCGGGATGTGTATTTCTGGTTGAAATACTGCTCCCGTTAACTGATCAGGAACCCCTTCTTCCTGTCCCAGTAAATTCAAGACGAGTTGTTGGTAAATGTTATGTTCATGGAGACAAGTAGCGTGTTTGTAGTTTTTAATAGTTGGGTAATAGGTATGGAGAAGCTGATTCAGTTCGGTTAATTCCTGTCCTAGATGAAAAGCATAGTTAAAGGATGTCACTGCACTCACGCAAGCAACCTCTATATCACCAGTTTCTAGCGCACTACGGTAGGTTGCTTGCAAACCCAGAAAAATTTCCGATATTGGGTTTTTCCAATGTTTGATAAAAGCGTGAACTGCATACCAATTGCGGGGTTTAAAAGAGATTAGTTGCAGTTGTTCTCGCAACTTGAATGCCAATTCTCCAAATTCATAGCCATTTTCAATGTCACCCATCAGACCACATAAGATTACCCCATAGTCACCGTAAGCAAATATAGAAACGGGACTATTGCCTGATTGAATAGATAATTCAACTTGTTTGCAAATCAGCAATGGCATGAACCTAGAACCTGAAATATAGGCGGCAGACACTAAAACTGTCAGTATTTCCATTGCTGCCAACAATTGGGGGTCACTCATCGGAGGCAAATTCAGTAAGCTGAAAGGGTGTTGATCTGCCCACAGCGATCGCGTCACACCAAAAGCTTGTTCTATATCTTCCTGGGTGGGTTGTGCTGGAAATTCGATACCCAAGGAACGTAATACCTGTAATCCAATTTGTATGGACTCTAACAATTTTCCCTGGGTTTTAACTCCCATAATTCGGGTTTGTTGAACTTTAATGGTATCTAGCAAGGCGTTACTATTTTGTAATACGGTGTTCGCCCACCGTTCCATTTGCTCAAAATCAGTGTGAAGATAACAGGCTTCAGTAATTTCTTCATGAAGTACCAGAGTCAGGTCATAATGGCTTTGCCAAGCAGTTGGCACTAAAAGCTTGATGCCTGCGGCGAAATAGTTGATCGCCACACTATAGGCGGTGGCAGTTTTGGCTTTGCGTCCAGCAGCTAGATTTAACTGTGCCAAGCTTTCCCATTCTGATGGCTGTGTGAGCAGGGTAGCGCCGATATTCAAATGATTGACTATCTCAAAAAGTCGCTCTTCCCGCTCACTCACGGTAGAATTACGTAGTAATAGCTGACCTATTTGTAGATGTGTAGCTTGCTTGCGATCGTCAGCAATCAAGGAATAAGCAGCTTGTTGCACTCGGTCATGTAGAAATTTGTATGTTACTGAATGGGAATTGTCTAATGTACATACAAGATTTTCTTGCCCAAGATAAAATTTATAGACTTCATTAATCGGTAAAATCAATCCCGCTTGTAACGCCTGCCATAAATCAGTAGATGCCTCAGTTGGGGATGTCTGGGCAACAATGGCCAAAGTATCTAAATCAAAAGCATTGCCAATACAAGCAGCTAACTGTAGCAAATGTTGAGTTGAGGGCGATAGTTTTTGTAGTTGGTAACTCATAAAAGTCACAACATCATCTGTTACCGCTTGAGTTGTTACTTGTGTCATGTCACATTGCCAACAACCCAATTCAAAGTCAAATTGGATAAATCCATCTTGATGTAATGCTTTGAGAAATTGGGTAGCGAAAAAGGGATTACCTTGGGTTTTTTGAAATACCAATTTAGAAAGAGGAGATGCCAATAATTCTGAACATTTGATTGTATCAGCAACTAATTGATTTATTTGAATTTGATTGAGTGGGGCTAATGTCATTGTATTAATTGTTGCTGATTTTTTTTGTAACTCACTCACAGTCAACATTAATGGATGCCCTGCATTGACTTCGTGATCACGATATGCACCAATTAATAATAAATAACCAGTGTTAGTAATTAATAGCTGAATTAATTTTAATGATGCGGAATCTGCCCATTGTAAATCATCTAAAAATATGACTAAGGGATGTTCAGCACTGGTAAAAACTTGGGTAAATTTTTGGAATAATAAATTAAACCGATTTTCGGCGGCTGTTCCTGATAATTCTATAGCTGGTGGTTGCTTGCCAATAATGCTTTCTAACTCTGGGATAACTTCAATAATTACCTGTCCGTTATTTCCCAGGGCTGCTAATATTTTTTGTTTCCATTGCTGAGTTCTCGCATTACTTTCTGTGAATAATTGCCGCATTAAATCACGGAAAGCGCGCACGAATGCTGACAGGGGAATATTACGATTCAATTGGTCATATTTGCCTTGAATAAAATAACCCCTTTGTCGTGCAATCGGTTTATGTACTTCATTGACTACCGCAGTTTTACCAACCCCAGAAAAACCTGCAACTAGAGTGATTTCGGTTGCTCCTTGGCTGACACGTTCAAAGGCTGTCAGTAGGGTGTTTACTTCAATTTCTCGTCCATACAGTTGTTCAGGAATCAGAAAGCGATCGCACACATCCCTCTGTGCAATGGAAAAACGCTCGATTCTACCTGTTTCTTGCAATTGCATCCAGCATTTTTCTAAATCATACTTGAGTCCCAAGGCACTTTGATAGCGGTCTTCGGCATTTTTTGCCATCAATTTGTTGACTATCTCTGCAATTACATCTGGAATTTCTGGATTAATTACATTTACTAATGGTGCTGCTTTGGCAATATGACAATGTATCAATTCCATCGCATCTTGGCAACGAAATGGCAGTTTTCCTGTCAAGATTTCATAGAAAGTCACACCTAAAGAATACAAATCTGTGCGATGATCAATTCCTCGATTCATTCGCCCTGTTTGTTCAGGAGAAATGTAAGCCAATGTTCCTTCTAAAACTTCAGGATTGACTAATGTTTGTGTTTCTCGTGGTAATAAAGAGGCAATACTGAAATCAATTAATTTAACTTGTTTGGTTTCTGGATTAATTAAAATATTACTAGATTTAATATCTTTATGTATAATTTTCTGATGGTAGAGAAAATTTAAAGTATCACACAAAGATATCGCGATTTCTAAAAATTCTCTCAAGTTGCCTTGGTTTTGTCTTTTTCTTCTCCAATCTGACAGAGAAATACCCCCAAAATCCTCCATGATTAATAAATAGCGATGCTGATAAGTCACAAGACTATAAGTTTGAATGATTCCGGGGAAGTGAATATTCTTGGTAATGGTATATTGGTTACGAAAATTTACTAGTTTACTCACCCTGGGATAAGGACTTTTCAGCAGTTTAATTACTACTGGTAATGAATCATTGTCTCGATATCCACGATAAACAATTGTTCTGTAACCTTCATAAAGGATATCGCTAATTTGATACCCAGGAAGACTGACTTGAGAGCTAACCATAAATCGATAAATTCCACATACTTGTTTGATGGCTGTATGAAAACTTTCAATTCCTCAATGAGTATCATGAATTGTGGTAAATTCACTTCTATTGATTTGGTTGAGTGTATCTTTGTCTGGTATATATAGGAATCCGATTTGATTATTGAAAAAATCCAAGTATGTGTAGGGTGTTTGAGGCATAAGCCGTAACGTACCAAAGTCTTGATCTATAGGTGCGTTACGCTGTTGCTAACACACTACGTATATTTCAGAAATCACATATGATTTCTATATAATATTACATAGTCACTAAAGTCTTCTGTTTTGCAGTCTTTCTTAAAGAACTGAGTCAAATTTCCAACCTTATTTACGCGCAGAAATTCCAACCCAGAAATCCAAGTCTCTCTCCTCACAGACTACAGTGTATACACAAATGACGGGATTACGCGATTACTATCCTACGCGATCGCATTATCTCGTAATGACAATTTAATGAGTCTATAACCTCTGAAACCCTTGCAGATGCTACTTATACATATACCATATCTCCTCGCAGGAAAGACATTGAGCTAGAGGTTGCGCCAATCCTCTCAACAGTTGACTTATTGCTAAAAGCTAGCATTCTAATTGGCACTAGCTCAATTAACAACACAAAAATATCTTTCCCGATTTCCGCCCTAAACCCCTGATTTAGACCGTCTATCGATAGCATAACTTTTAATATAGGAAAATTTATTTGAAATAATTGCAATAAATTTGCAATAATTCTGGTAGGATATTTCCAAAGCTTATTGCAATAGATAATCAATAAGTTAAAAGACTGACTTGAGATAACTTTCAGGACATTACACAATGACAAGCATGGCTGTGCAGAACCTGGAATCAGTTCCCTGGTGGTCGGGGAATGCTCGTTTAACTAATCTTTCAGAACGACTGTTAGGCGCGCAGGTTGGCTAGTCGGTGGCTATGGGGGAGCATTGTTTGTTTGTTGTTGACCAATAGTAGTTTGTTCTTTTAAATATCAGGTGCGAAAATGGCGAAAAAAATCGGTTTATTCTACGGGACTCAAACTGGTAAAACTGAATCTGTAGCCGAAATTATTCGGGATCAGTTTGGTGGTGATTTAGTGGAACTGCATGATATTTCTCAAGCTGACACTGAAGATTTTTCGGAATATCAATATATTATTGTGGGTTGTCCGACTTGGAATATTGGCGAACTCCAAAGCGATTGGGAAGGCTTTTTTCCAGAACTAGATGATATAGATTTCAATGGTAAAATGGTTGCCTATTTTGGTACTGGCGACCAGATAGGATACGCCGATAATTTCCAAGATGCAATAGGCATACTAGAAGAAAAGATTTCCCAACGCGGTGGTAAAACTGTAGGTTATTGGTCAGCCGATGGTTACGATTTTAATGACTCTAAAGCTTTAAGAAATGGTAAATTTGTGGGTCTGGCAATTGATGAAGATAATCAATCTGATTTAACAGACGAGCGCATTAAAACTTGGGTGGCTCAGGTGAAACGAGAATTTGGTTTTTAATGAGTGCTGAGTTGAAAGTGCTGAGTCTGAAACATCACAAATACAGTTTATCTATCTGTATTTGTGATTCTCTGGAAAATTACTACTGCAAAATATTAGGGTATTTATGTCAGATGATCTTGATGTGATTTGGGTGAGTTCTAGTCCTGTGTTGCAACGTTTCGATAAACCATTGCTGCAATATTTATCGCAATATATGAATGTGGCTCAGTGGGAATATCGTCACGGTAAGGATGAAGCGGGTTCTGTAGATGAAGCTGTAGATTTATTGGCTGAGTTCTTATCTCATTTTTCTTACCCCTTACACTTAGCTGGTCATGGTGCGGGTGGTGCGATCGCTCTAACTTTTGCACGCCGCTATCCTGAAAAAGTGCGATCGCTTACCCTCTTGGCTGTCAGTTCTCAACCTGCAAATACTTGGCACGTCCACTATTATCTACAACGACAAGTATTTACGATGAGTCGTGAGCAAGTCTTGGCTACTAGCGTTCGTCATCTCTTTGGGGAACAACCCCACAATACTACTAAAAAGTTAATGGCAGTTTTAGATAGAGATTTAGACCAATCTCCCCTGTCACATTCTCTCTTCAAGTTAACTGAATTACCGCCTGGTGGGGTTTCGATGCCGACGATGATCTGCGGTAGCAAGAATGATTCTATTGTGAATCTACCTGCATTAGAAGGCTGGTTAAAAGTTTTGAAACCAGAAGACTATCTCTGGGAATGCCCCAAAGGTCATCATTTTTTTCACTACTTTTATCCGCAACAAGTCGGCGGACAAATGTTAAGCTTCTGGCAACCATATCATTTAAATTCTATGCCAAATTCTCAACTTTTTTCGCGAAATTTAGCAAAGTAATCAATTGCCCCTAAACCCTCTTTCAATTTATGCCAGGTCTGGATTTTGGATTGAAAGCCGGGGTTCATCCACCATGAATTACAGTAGTTGCAATTTCATACTAATTACCAACTGCTATTGACCATTTTTATCTCAACTTTTAATGGCGACAAAATGATATCTGTCCGCAATTTTTTTGCTGCTAATATTAGTGTCTTTAATTAATATTAACTTTTGTAAAAATGATTGTAATTAAGAAGTATTTTCAATAAAGTAGATTTGTAATAAACCAACTGGTTCTGATAACTTCAATAGGTCGACTGATTTCATCTTTGGTAGGCAACGTTTATCTTTTGAAGTTATTAGCCATTACTTGAGTATTCTTAGCAACAAATATTGATGAGTTAACCAATGCAGACATACGATAATCCCAAAGTCAAATATGATTGGTGGGTTGGTAATGCCGGTTTTTCTGACCTCTCTGGCTTCTTTATCGGCGCACACGTAGCACAAGCAGCCCTCTCCACACTGTGTCGAGGGTGTAGGGACTTCCTACTTGTTCCCTGCCTGTTAAACCTCTGATCTTTTCCATCAACACAGCTATTCTCAAGTTCCTTCCTCTGCCTACAGTTGAAATTATTCGACTGTGGGCAATTTCCTAAAATTCTTTGCGGAGTAACAAATAGCCATGGTGACAGTTTTTTATGCCTTGGTTGCTTGGGCAATCATGATTTTATTGCTTTGGAATATTTGGAGAACTCTTAAAAAAGGGATAAGTTTTATCTGGATGTTACATCAAATTCACTGCCATAAGTGTGAATATTCTACTAATGACTATCGCCTAAAATGTACAGTGCATCCTAAAAATGCTTGTTCGGAACAAGCTATTGGCTGTTTTGACTTTGAGCCGAAGACGGCTACTTGTAATGCTTGTCAAAAAGGCAGAACCTGGAAGTTTGGGAAAGGAAGTTTGCCGGTTAATTAACTATTCAACTTATTCCTGAGTTTGTTTTATGAATAATAACTCTGATGTGCTTTCGGAATTATGCGATTTTCTCTATCCCCGTCATCCCTACCAAGGGCAATTTAATGCTGATTATTTAGCTTTCAATGCACATTTACAAGAATTTTCTCAACGTGTTAACTATATTTGTAGTCTCCAGTCTGGTGGGAAGA
Organism: Aliinostoc sp. HNIBRCY26; assembly: GCF_050235535.1. GTDB lineage: Bacteria > Cyanobacteriota > Cyanobacteriia > Cyanobacteriales > Nostocaceae > Trichormus. The sequence continues at coordinate 2,228,359 of NZ_CP189852.1, read as the reverse complement.
TTTCTCCCAAGGAGGCTTATAAACAGATTCATCGTCTGTGGAAGCAGTTAAAGGCTAATAAAAAGGCTTTGGTGAGTGTCGAAGACGAAGGGGCGCAAAGTGAGGCGCAGAGGAACGCGAAGAATTTTGATGAGGTGTGGGAATATATAGGGGATGAGTAGGAAGATTGAGTGCGATGATGGAATCCCCCATTGAGAGGATCAGGCTTTCTCAAACGGCTAAGGAACAACTGCTGAAGTTGAAGCGTAATACTAAAATTGAACAGTGGAATATTCTTTGTCGTTGGGCTTTTTGCCGTTCTCTGACGGAAGTGACTCCACCTTCTCCTGTTCCGATTCCCCAAGATAGTAATGTGGAAATGACTTGGCGGGTTTTCGGTGGGGATATGGCTGATATTCTGTTGCTGGCTCTCAAGCAACGCTGTCATAATGACGGTTATCCGACTGATAAAGAGACTTTGGCTACTCAATTCCGCCTACATTTACATCGTGGCATTGGTTACTTGGCGGGTGACACAAATATCAAGAAAATTGAAGATTTAATTGCATTGGCGATCGCTCAGAGAAAAGATATTAATTAACAGTAATTGATCACTGTTGGTTAGTATTATGCCTGAAACGGTAGAAATTGAGCGTCATCGAGCTGCGATCGCTCGCACGGAAATCTCTCGTCCTGTACGATTGGCTATAGAATGGGCAATTCTTAACCAAGACACCAGTTTTTTTGACTACGGTTGTGGTTATGGTGGGGATGTCCAGCGTGTAGCTAACCTTGGTTACAGTAGTTCAGGTTGGGATCCTTACTATTACCCCGATGAGCCAATTAATTCCGCCGATGTGGTGAATTTGGGTTACATTCTCAATGTGATTGAAGATATCGCGGAACGTCGTCAAAGTCTCATCCAGGCGTGGGAACTCACCCGTAAAGTTTTAATTGTGGCGGCTCAAGTCTTGATTAATGCCCCTAGTAAGGCACAATTAGCTTACAGTGATGGTATTGTCACTAGTCGGAATACGTTTCAAAAGTATTACGAACAAGAAGAACTGAAAAAATATATTGATGAGGTGTTAAATGTAGATGCTGTTCCTGTGGCTTTAGGTGTCTACTTTGTCTTTCGGGATGAAGCCGAAAAGGAAAGTTTTAAGGCTATTCGTTTCTTTTCGCGCACCTCTACACCACGCATCCGCATTCCTGTGAAGCGGTTTGAAGATTATCAAGAACAACTGCAACCTTTAATGGAGTTTTTCACTAAACGGGGAAGACTACCAGTGAAAGGCGAGTTAGCCACAGAACAGGAATTACTGACAGAGTTTGGTAATTTCCGCCGCGCCTTTAATGTAATTTTACAAGCTACCGATGAAGCAGAATGGGATGCGATCGCCTATCGTCGGTCTTTAGATATTCAAGTCTACCTCGCCCTCACCCATTTTGATCAACGTCCTAGATTCTCCCAGTTAGCACCAGAAATGCGCCATGACATCAAAGCTTTTTTCGGTAGCTATGAGGAAGCTTGTGAAGTAGCTGATCAAAAATTATTTAGTCTCGGTAGACCAGGAATTGTCAAAACCGCCTGCGATAAAAGTAAAATTGGCAAACATACACGCGGCGCGCTTTACGTCCATGTCTGTGCTTTAGCTGCTCTTGACCCGTTATTACGCATTTATGAAGGCTGCGCTAGTCGGACTATTGGGCGTGTCGATGGAGCTACTTTAATTAAATATTACATTGACCAACCGCAAATCTCCTATCTTTTTTATCCAGAATTTGACACAGACCCCCACCCAGCCCTAGCAGCAAGTATTAATATTGACTTAAAAACTCTACACATTACCCATCGAGATTACAGTAACAGGGAAAATCCCCCAGTTCTGCATCGCAAAGAAACCTTTGTTACACCCAGTTATCATCTCTACGAAAAATTTGCTCAACTCACCAAGCAGGAAGAGGAATTGGGACTGCTGAAACAAAAAAGTGAGATTGGTACGCGAGAAGGTTGGCAAAAATGCCTAGCCGCACATGGTGTAGAAATTAGAGATCATCAAGTCTACAGTTTGTAGGATTGGGGATTGGGGATTGGGGATTGGGGAAAAATAAAAAAACCCGCCTTGGCGGGGTTACACACAACAACACTATGAACAATGAAAACTTGTTAATTAGCTAAAATGTTTCAGCTCCACTTCTAGCTGCCGAATTAGCCTTTGATCACCACGGGCTTTAGCTACCTCTAATCGATGCTCAATGTTTTTTTGAATATTTCGTTTGTGTACTTCTTTCGCAGCGTTAACTGCTTGAAGTCTGTTTTGGCTCATAATTGTTAACCTCGATAATTTTCTTCTTTATATCTGGTGTTCCTAACATAGCATAAATTTCGTAGTCTTTGTTACAGATTTTTTGAATGTAATATAGTTTTAACTTAATTCTTATGTTGTCACTTGTGACTTTATTAAGCGATTTTGGCGATCGCGATGTCTATGTAGCGGTAATGAAAGGGGTAATTGCTCAAATTAACCCGCAATTGCAGACTCTGGACTTAATACACCATATTCCAGCCCAAAATATTGCCGTAGCTAGATTTTGCTTGATGAATGCCTGTCCTTATTTCCCGAAAGGGACAGTACACCTAGCTGTGGTAGATCCAGGGGTGGGTAGTCAAAGAAGGGCGATCGCTGTAGAATTTGCCGGTGGGTTTTTGGTAGGGCCTGATAATGGCATATTTAGCGGTTTATTAGCCGAAAGTCCCGCTATTGCAGCAGTTGAGTTGACTAACTCCAAATATTGGCGAACTCCTCAACCTAGCAAGACTTTTCACGGTAGAGATATTTTCGCACCTGTGGCAGCTCATCTTGCTAGTGGTGTGGCTTTACAACAGTTAGGCAGAGAAATTGATCTAGCCAGCTTAATTAAATTAAATATTCAGCAATGTAACGTAATAAATACTGGTGTATGGGGTTGCATTCAATATATAGATCATTTTGGTAATTTAGTAAGTAATATTCCAGAAAGTTCTGTGCAGTCTCAAAAATGGTGTGTGCAGATTTCAGGGGTGCGAATTCCAGGGGGTGAAACCTACACTGATGTAGCATTAGGAGAGGCTATTGCTTTAGTGGGAAGTCACGGTTGGGTAGAAATCGCCATCAATGGGGGTAATGCAAATTTGCAGATGGGAATCAATTTGTCTGATGAATTGGAAGTGATATTTTTGTCAACAGGGAATAGGGAACAGTGAATACACAAACAATATCTCAAGCGGAAGTTTATCAAGGACAGTTTGGGGAATTTACAATTACTCCAAGCGATCGCACTGGGGTAATTATCTATCGTACTGGGTTAATGGTAGCGGCGTTGAGTTTTGCGATCGCTACTGGTTTAGTATTATTTAACCATCAACTCAGCGTTATTCCAGTCATCACCCCACTGTACACTTGTTTTAGTCTGGCTTTGGGTGTGAGTTTATTAACGATACACATTTACATGGCATTTCTGCACAGAGTCTTGCAAGCATTTTGGCTGATTGGGATTATTTCCTCATTTGTTATTGGACATTTTGATAGTCAGCCTTTTGCACTGACTGTTTACAATCAACCACTAACTTTATTTGGTGTTGGGTTTACTTTTGCAGCGTTAACAGGAATTTATTTTAAAGAAGCTTTTTGCTTTCATCGTCTGGAAACTAAATTTCTAACGGCGATTGTACCAACATTATTACTAGGTCATTTATTAGGTATTTTACCTATTCAAATAGAGCAATTTCTTTTAGGATGTTGGGCAATTTTATTTTTAGTATTTGCTGTACGTAAAGCCTTGCAAGCCATTCCTCCCGATATTGGCGATAAGTCTGTATTTACTTATTTGAAATCAAAAAAAACCTGATTTATCTTTTCCTAGCAAGCATAGAGATTTTGATTCTTGCTCCCCTTTCCTTGTAGGCTATCCATTAAATATTCTTGGGGTTATACCAATTCACTAAAATTCTGATACAAATCCAAACTCAGAAACCCTTGTCAAGTCAGGATTTCTCAATGGCGAACTGCGAATTGCGTTAGCGAAGCGGGGCGTTAGCCCATTGCGAATTGGTATTACTAAATTTTTCCAGAAGTTATTTGTGACTACACCACTCACAAATTCCAATTACGCCGGAAATAAAAGAAACTTTCTAACCATTCTTGCCGAGCCAAATCATGATGCAATTGCTGATAATTCCATTCTCTAGCTATTTGTTCTAAAATTTCTGAGAAACTAGGATAAATAGGCGAGAAATTTGCTAATTGCTGCACAGGTATTTTTTGACTCATCGCTAAAGCAATCAGGTGAATTAATTCTCTAGCGTCCTTAGCGAAAATAGTAGCCCCTAAAATTTCTCCCTTACGTGAAACAATTAACTGACAAACGCCTGTCATTTGGTTCTCTAATTGGGCTACGGCTATTGATTTATAATATTGTCGTAAAACTATAATTTCCTTGTTTCCAAATCGGCGTTGTGCTTGTTTTGGCGTTAACCCTACTCTTGTCAACATCGGCTCAGAAACTATTGCCCAAGGAATATGAGAGTAATTAACTTTAAATCTAGGTAAAAATAGAGCGTTATTAATAGCAATTCTCGCCTCATATTGAGCAATGTTTGCAAAATCATAACCACCAATCACATCACCACAAGCATAAATCCGGCGGTTTGTAGTTTGCAGTTTTTGATTAATTAATAAACGTTGCTGAGACACTTTTACATTTGCTGCTGATAAATTTAATGATTCAATATTAGGTTGCTGTGCAGTTGCAACTACAATTTCATCAACTTCAATGGCTTTATCCCCTACCTGGAGCCATTTTTTATCATCAATTTTCCTCACCTGACTAACTATCGCTTCTGTCAATACCCTTACACCGTCAGCTTCTAATTGCGCTAATAGTAACTGAGAGATTTCTGGGTCGATATGGGGAATTAAATAAGGGTGATTGATAATTAAAATAACTCTACAACCCAATTTAGCCAAAGTTTGAGCAATTTCAATACTTTGGGGAACACCACCAATAATTACCCAATCTTGAGGCGGTTTTGCTGCTTTAAAAGCTTGCCAAATATTAGCCAGAGTTAGATAGCCAGTGGCTTTTAATCCCTCAATCTCTGGAATAGCTGGACGAGAACCATTAGCTAGTAAATAAGTGCGTCCCCGCAGGCGGCGTTGGTTGATAGCAAATGCTAAATCAGGCGTATTAGAAAATTGACCACTACCAAAAATCACATCAACTCCCTGGGCTGCAAGTACACCAGGAGAGGTTTGTGCTTGAATATTAGCTACAACACCCTGGGAATACAGCATGGCTTCCTCCCAGTTGATAGCAGAGGGCAATTTTGCTGTTTTATCTATGTGTATGCTGGAAAGACTGAAATTGGCTAAATCATCTCCAGACTGGGCAAAGTGAGCAATTTGACCCATAGCCTGACGATAAATTAACTCATAATCCACCTGCGATTCTACCAAGGCGACTTTAGCTTTAAATTGGGTAGCCAATAAAGCTGCGTAGCGTCCAGCCAGACTACCGCCAACAATTACAACATCGTAGTCAAGAGTCATTGTTATTAGTCATTAGTCAATAGTCAATGGTCATTAGTCATTAGTCATTAGTCATTAGTCATTGGCTAAGAACTTATTACTTACTTTTCTTACTCAACACCGACTAAACGCTGTGCTAGTGCAACACCACTCATTACTCATTACTCATTACTCATTACTCATTACTCAGCACTCAGCACTCATTACTCAGCACTCAGCACTTCTAAAGCTGCTAACAGGCTTTGATTATCAGCCTCAGAACGGACGGCTACGCGGAAGAAACGATCGCCTAGTTCTTTAAAACTGAGACAATCACGGATTAAAATCTGGTGATGCTGGAGTAATTGCTGCTGTAACTGTACACTCGATTTTTCTGTCTCCACTAATAAAAAGTTAGCTGCACTGGGTAGGGGTTTTAATCCAGGAATAGCAGCTAAACCTTGAAACAGTTGCTGGCGTGTGGGTGGTAGCCATTGCCAAGTTTGAGCTTGAAATTCTTCATCTTGAATAGATGCAATGGCGGCGGCGGCGGCCAAGGTATTCACAGGCCAAGGATCACGCCATGACTGCCATTTTCTCAAACGGTCAGGGTGAGCGATCGCATATCCTAATCTCAGCCCAGGCAGACTGTAAAATTTGGTTAGCGATCGCAAAACTACCAAATTGGCATATTCCTGCACCAGTGCAATCAAACTTTGTTCCTCATCAGGAGGGACAAAATCCATAAAAGCCTCATCCACCGCTACCAAAGCAAACTTCTCTAAGTAAGGCAAAATCTCCTCCCGCAAGAAAAGTTTACCCGTGGGGTTGTGGGGGTTGTTCAGTAACAAAGCGCAGTCTTTAGTAGGGGTATAGGGGTGTAGGGGTGTAGGGGTGTAGGGGCATAAAGGAGAAGTTGATTCTATCGTTTCCTTTAATATCCCAGTCCCCAGTCCCCAGTCCCCAGTCCCCAAAGAAAGGGGAAACTCCAGAACTTTAGCGTTATCAGCCGCCAAGGTGCGGTAGTAGTCGCCAAAAGCTGGAGTAATTAATACAGTTGCGGTCAATTGAGATAATTCTCTACCTGCCAAAGTCAGTAATTCTGCTGAACCGTTACCCGGCAGAATCCACTCTGGCGGTAGTTGATGGAAGTTACCCAGGGCTAATCTCAGGTCACTATAATCTGGGTCTGGATAGTGCCTGAGATTACCCATGTGCGATTGAATAGCAGCGATCGCACTTTCGGGTGGGCCAAGGGGGCTGATACTCGCAGAAAAATCCACAATCGCATCCCTTGGACAGCCTGCTAGTGCTGCTGCCCAAGCTAAATTTCCCCCATGAACCGGTTGCCGCATCAAATCAAAATTCCTAACAGTAACGCCTATGATTTTGGGGGCGCAACTTTTTCTCTAAACAGCTTACCAGCAGAAAAAGCAGGAACTCTAGTTGCAGGAATTTCCATCTTTTCGTTAGTTTTGGGGTTACGACCTTCACGGGCTTTGCGTTCCCGTGATTCAAAAGAGCCAAAACCTACCAGCGTGACTTTATCGCCAGAGGAAACAGCCTCAATAATCGTTTCCAAAGCCGCAGTTAAGACAGCATCAGCTTGCTTCTTAGTTACACTAGCTTTTTCAGCTACAGCATCGACTAATTCACCCTTGTTCATTTGGAACTCCTTAAGTTTGAGGGGAGATTTTTTCTAGATGCACTGTGTCGCATCTTTACCGAAATCTCTGTTTTACCGAACACAAAAATCGTCCTTGGGGAGTATTTTTACTCAAAATGCCTGTAAATCCCATCGGCTCGACTTTTCAATGAATCATTCTAAGGTGTTCAAGCCAGATGTGGATAGATGAAACCATTAATTTATATAGATTTCGGGATTTTTTTTATTTTTTAGGTGATTGTTACACTCAAAACCACTCCAAAAGTAGGAATAAATACTTAGTAAAACCACTAGTTGCGATTAATTCTAAATTTAAAAGTAAAGAAATACGAAGTTAAAAGAGTGGGGATTGGGGACTGGGGACTGGGGACTGGGAAAAGGAGACAAGGAGGACAAGGTAGACAGGGGAAATTTTACCTCAATGCCCAATGCCCAATGCCCAATTAATTACCATTCCCCAATTCCGCGCAATGGCTTTTTCTGCCCCGGAACACCCCCAAAGGCCGCTTTCTCTACAGATTCCACTAAAGAACGTGCCACACGGTCTACATAGGGGCGAGAAAAAGACCAAATCAAAGGCGATAACCAACCCCGGAGGGTGACTGAGTAAGATAAACAAGTACCACAGACAGTGGACTCGACTTGGTAAGTCACCCGTTCTTCTACGCCAGGGATAGCCATCACTCTAATACTCAGCAATTCTCTGGGGTTGACTCGTTCTACAAAAATCCGAATGGGAATAGGTGAAAAACGTGTGACGGCTTGATAGATTAATCCAGGTTTAGGAACTAATCCATAGGGTACATTTGTACTTTTAAGTAGTGGATGCCAGGAAACATCCGTTAAGTCAACTACCTTTTGCCAGAGATCATCTACAGAAGCAGGACTAATTTCTCGATATGTCCGTACCAGAGAAACACAAAACCGACGGTGTTTGCGGTGGACGAATTTGGATAACCAAGCTTTCATTTGCCAATCCTCCTCGCTACACACTTGCTGGTAACTCTCTGGCATAGTCTGCTATTGTGATTCACTGCCCTCAGCACTTAGCACTCAGCACTCAACACCGGCTAAACGCCGCGCTACCGCTAACAGCCCTCAGATGAGTTTGACCTTGATACCAGAATGTTCCCATCAAGAAGTACAACAAAAATTTAATCAATATACAAGCCTATACGCATTTGAGGGAAAATAACTCTAATCACGCCCATTGATCATGTAAATGTTTAACAAGCAAAAAGGTGTTTGGGCAAGTTGATCCTCATTTTCGGCTCGTCCTTACCACAAATTTTTACAATTAAAATTTGTGGCAGTTTTGAAAAACGTCATTTAGTTCGGGAGTCTCATGGTAACTAATTCGCAAACCCCAACTGTAGAAGCAAAATTATCCACATCTTTACCTGGGACTGATGCCAAGGCGCGTGTCAGTCATTTTATGAAAAGTTTACAAGATGAAATTTCACAAACATTAGCCAAGCTGGATGGTGTGGGTACGTTTCACGAAGATAGTTGGGAACGTCCAGAGGGAGGTGGCGGGCGATCGCGTGTGCTGCGTGATGGTGCAATATTTGAACAAGCTGGTGTAAATTTTTCTGAAGTTTGGGGTTCCCATCTGCCTCCCTCTATTTTAAAGCAGCGTCCAGAGGCGGAAGGTCACGGCTTTTATGCCACTGGTACCTCTTTGGTGTTACATCCCCGTAACCCTTATGTGCCTACAGTTCACCTCAACTATCGTTATTTTGAAGCTGGCCCCGTATGGTGGTTTGGTGGCGGTGCGGACTTAACACCTTATTATCCTTTTGCAGAAGATGCCGCCCATTTCCACAAGACACTCAAGCAAGCTTGTGACCAACATCACCCAGAATATTACCCAGTGTTTAAACGTTGGTGTGATGAGTATTTCTACCTCAAGCATCGAGACGAAACACGCGGTGTAGGCGGTTTATTTTTCGATTATCAAGATGGTCAAGGGGTGTTGTATCGTGGCCCCGACCCCAAAGGCGAAGCCGCCCAATATAGCGACCAAGTAGGAATCCCCGCACAACGCACTTGGGAAGATTTATTTAGCTTTATACAGAGTTCTGGTGCAGCCTTTTTACCCGCTTATGTTCCCATAGTAGAACGTCGTCATGGAATAGAATATGGCGATCGCGAACGTAATTTTCAACTTTACCGTCGCGGTAGATACGTCGAATTTAACTTAGTTTACGACCGAGGCACTATCTTTGGGTTACAAACCAACGGCCGGACAGAATCAATTTTGATGTCCTTACCCCCCTTGGTGCGTTGGGAATACGGTTATCAACCAGAACCTAATACCCCCGAAGCCGAATTGTATAATACTTTCCTCAAGCCTCAAGATTGGATTAACTGGCAACCTAGTAAATAGCACTGAATAATTACGTGGTGGTAAGCAGGCCTCATCACACAATTAAGACTGTGGGATAGTGAATTACCCAGGGTAGTCATCAGTAACTTACCAAGGACAATAAAAATTTCCAAAAGTCCTTCTCGCTGACTCAGTAATCTTATCTGGGTACTCAGCACAGATTTGGTGAGTTAAACTACTAAAGGTAAGCACCTATTTAAAAAAAAAGGTGACAAATTTAGCTGTGTCTTGTTAAATTCAAGTTTCAGCACTGAATAGTCCTGTAGTTGGTGGGTTAAATAAATTACTACTTTTGTCAGAGTAATGTGATGGCTTATCAACTCCAGGACTAGTACAAAAAAGCAACTTTTACCAGTCAAAATTCATAGTCTAGAAAGCTGATTGCATAAGCTTTTCTAACTATTGGTATGGAGACTGTAAATGTGTTTTCCTGTACTATTACCAATTCTCTAGAAATCAGTTACGGAGACAACCTGGAAAACCCAGATAGCACCTAACTTGTTTGACTCTGAATTGGTATCACTTAACCACAGTCAACTTTAAGATAAGTGCCACAGGGGGCTTAGTGATTCACATAGAACAAACCACCTACACAACTCAAGACGGTAATACAGTCATTGTCTTGACACCATCCGGTCGCTTAGATATCACCACAGCTTGGCAATTTCGCCTGAAATTACAAGAGTGTATTTCTAAACTCAGCCGTCATGTAGTGGTGAATCTTGGTCAAGTAAACTTTATCGATAGTTCCGGCCTGACATCTTTGGTAGCCGGTATGCGCGACGCAGATAAAGTTAAAGGTAGTTTCCGCATATGCAACGTTCATCCAGAAGCCAAATTAGTATTTGAAGTTACCATGATGGATACGGTATTTGAAATTTTGGAAACTGAAGAGGAAGCTTTAGAAGGTGTACCTCGCAGTATTGCTAGTTAAAAGAGTGCTAAACCAAAAAAGTGCTGAGTCACAAGTGATGAGTTATAAATGGTTCGTCTACCTCAACAATTAGCACGCTGCTCAACGCCCTACTTCCGCTAACAGCACTCAATACTGCTCTCGTTTTATGTAGCGATAAGGCCCCATAATCGCACCCCAAGTTGCTTTACCTGTTATTTGATCAATGCCTTTATCGTAGCTATATAAAGCCATTTCCATAATTTCAAATCCTAAAGAAACTTGGATAGTATTACCTTGATAAGTGAAGGTGCAGCGAGTATCCGTAGGCGGACTCGCAACAAATTTATATTGGTTAGCCGCTATCTCTTGTTGAGTTACCTTGAGAATACAACCGGGTAACAATTCTAATTGCTCTAAAGTCAGTGCCTTTAGTAAATCGGGGTTTCGACCCCCACCAGCTAAGGCACTGTAATTTTTAGGCATATAGTATTGCACTTGCAAACCAGCGTCAAATTTACTAGGCATTATTCGTATCACACGTTGGCGATAAGGACTATCTAAATTCAAGATATTGGCTTGTTCGGCAAATATCGTGATGCTGTCCTCCGTAAATAGCTGCACAGGTCTTTGCCACAAACGCAAATGGACATACCATATAGGTTCTGCGATCGCCTGTTCTCGATTATCAAATTCCCCACAGAGGTACTTACCCAAGTTAACTAAATCAGTGGAAAAGACCATATTTAAGTGATGAGTGCTGAGTGATGAGTGCTGAGTGATGAGTGCTGAGTGCTGAGTAATGAGTAATGAGTAATAAGTTTTGAGTAGTGAGTAGTGAGTAGTGAGTAATGAGTGCTGACTAATGACTATTGACTAATGACTAATGACTATTGACTAATGACTATTGACTATTGACTATTAACCATTGACCATTAAACCAACACCATTTCGGGTTGGGTTTGCGATAGACTCCCGAAAAAGTCGTAGTAATCTAGTGCTTCTAAAATTCCCCAGGCGTATTGTCCTTGAGCAAAGTAAATCTGGGCATAGCCACGTAACTTTTGCAGTTCTTCGCTGTAATTTCCAACCACAACGGCTAAGGTATTACCGGTTAACATAGTTTCGTCGTTTCCTGATGCGCCAGCGACTAAAAAGCGTTTTACAGGTAAACCCCATTTTAGAGCAATATAGCGTAGGGCATCTCCTTTAGACGCGCGGATAGGTAATAGGTCAAGATACATATCATGACTGTAAATACCTTTGACGGGGAGTTGTTGACGACGCAAATGGCGGATAATTTCTCGGTAACTGGGCGATACGCTAGAATCCACAAAGTAGCTGATTTTAAATTTGCCTTGAGCATCTGCTGGCTGCAATTCCACACCAGGAATATCTTTCATTGCTTCCCGAATCGCTTCTGGTTGCCAATTGTGGCTAATATGTTTTAGCCAAGTAGTATCTGTGACAATTCTTGGGCCATAGTAGATTTCGCTACCAGTGGAAGTAATGAGTAAATCAGGCATGGGAAATTCCCATTCCTCTAACATATTTAAGGTACTTTTGAGACTGCGCCCAGTTGCAATTCCGACTCCTGTTGTCTGTCCTTGTTCACGGATGCGTTCAATCAAGGTTTCTAAAGCTTCTTGATCGCCTAAGAGTGTATTATCTATTTCTGTGACTAAAAAGCGATCGGCTGTAGGTAGGTGGTTAGTTTCTGGTATGTTCCAACCAGGATGTTCCGTAGTGGGAAAGACAATTAAAGGACTGAGTAAAGATTGTATCTTTTGTTGGGGGAAGCGGCGGACTTTTTCTAAATAATGCTCAATGTGACTTTCCCATGAGAAATGTTGGCGGACATTAGTTAAACCATTACTAGACCATTTTTGCCATTGCTGATGGTCAGTTAAGGCTGTTCGCAGTGCATCTTGAATGTCTTGAATATTTAAGGGGTCTACTAATAGTCCATTGTCACAAGCGGCGATGATATCTCTAGGGCCGCCATCAGAGGTGGCGATAATCGGTACACCGCTAGCTGTGGCTTCAATCAGAGTTAGTCCAAAGGGTTCAGTGAGGGCGGGATTAATAAATACGCCCTGTGTTTTGGCTGTCAAGCGATATAAGTCGGGGACATCATCAGATGTATGATGTTTGGGATAGGCAACATGACCATAGAGGTCATAGCGATCAATTAATTGCAATATTTCGGTCAAAACTTGGCGTGGCCCTGATTCCATCGTGGTGATGTCGTCGCGATTTCCTAGCACAATGACTAAATTAGCTAGCTCACGCAATTTAGGATCTTCACCATAGGCTTTGATCAGACTACCGACATTTTTCCGAATAGCCGGACGGGAAATTGCCGTGATCATCGGCTTGTGCATATCATGCAAAAATCGTTTTAACTTTTCGTAAATCGGGGGATTTTGCCAATTATCAGGGGCTGGGTAAAAACGTTCTAAAGTCACACCAGGGGGAATCACTTCCATTCTTTCTGGTTGGTAGCGGTCATAGACGCTATATTGTTCTTCAACTTCTTGATTAGTGCTGGCGATGACTAAAGCTGCACCACCCAGGGTAATTTCTTCAGCTTCAATGCGGGTGCTGATGTGAAAGTTTTCTTCTATGACTTCTGGCTTAGTTCCATGTTCTAGCAATCGTTGCAGTTTCACCCTTCCTAGTGAATGACCTGTATGCACTAAGGGTGTACCTAACCAACCAGCCACTCGACTACCTACGTAGCCAGCATCAGCATAATGTGTGTGAATGACGTTTGGTATTTTGCCGACTTTGCGGATGTGTCTAAGTAGTTCATCTGCAAAGGTATCTAAATAAGGCCACAGAACTTCTTTGCGGAGGTAACGCCGGGGGCCACAGGCTAGACGAATGATTTGGGCTTTGTCGGAGAGAATTTCTACTGGTTGAGCATAATCAGCACTCACCTTGGGGTCTTGTATCAACCGAGTTACTAAGTCAACTCTTTCTACTTCGGGATGTTTAGCTAATGTGGCGGCGAGTTCAACTACATATTTTGTTTGTCCACCGGTGTCAGCGTCTCGTCCTAACTCTAGATTATGACCTCTAATTAAGCCGTGAACACTGACTAGTATGATATACAACCCTGAGCTATTTGACATTTTGTCTTCCTCTCTAGTTGACTTTATTTAGTGCTATGTTTAGGCTTTTTTGATGGAATCAATGGTGATCATTGATGATGAGATATCCATAAAAATGGTACTCATTTGTAATTTGAACAAAGTCAGAAATGCCGTCAAAATGTGCATTCACCAATAATTCGTCATTTGCAAATAAACATCATTACTAGATATTTATTATTTATAGTGATAACTTTTTCTTAATCTCCAAATTGTGACAATATACTCCTGTATATAGTATCAGTAAGGTACATGATGAGTGCATCTATTACAAGAAATACTCGTTTATATTAGAAATATCACTCCCTGAGTTCTTTAAAAAGTCATGTTCTGAAACTTACAGGTTGCAGATGGATCAATTTAACCGTAATATTTAATACTTGGATAAAAATGTTTGATTTTTGTCTAAAAAATGTATATTGATATACAGTAATTTTCATTTCTTTTACTCCTAAATTTATGTCTAATCCAGTTAAGGTATTTTTTTCTTACTCTCACAAAGATGAAGCTTTGCGTGATGAATTAGCCACTCATCTGAGTACAATGAAACGTCAGGGCGTGATTGAGGCGTGGTATGACAGAGCCATCATTGCTGGCAGTAATTGGGCAGATGCTATTGATGATAATCTCAACATTGCAGATATTGTTTTACTGTTGGTTAGTGCTAACTTTTTGGCTTCAGATTACTGTTATGACAAAGAAATGATGCGGGCGATGGAACGCCATGAACACAAAGAAGCCCGTGTAATTCCGATTATTCTCAAGCCCGTAGATTGGAACGATACACCATTTAGTAAGCTGCAAGCATTGCCCAAAAATGCGAAACCTGTGACAACTTGGACAAATCAGGATGAGGCTTTTTTAGATATTGCAACAGGGATTCGTCGGGTGGCTGAAGAAATGGCTAAGTCAAAAGCCTCTGCTAGTTCTGTTGTGAACACTACACCTGTAACTACTACTCCAGGTGGAATAACTGATAGGCAACGTCGGAGATTAGAGCAAGAACGGGACTCATTACAGCAACAATATGATACTGTAAGTAACAAACTAGACAGACTGCGCCAAGCATATTCTATTGAAACGGATGTAACGACAAAGTTTAAGTTGGAATCCCAAATCAAGGAAGCTCAAGCCGAACAAGACAGATTAGATGATCAGCTTGAAGAAATTGAGCAGAAACTTTTGTAGTTCACTTTATAACTCAGCCCGCATCTTGCCCTATTCTCTATGAAATCTATTGAAGTTTTTATCTCTTATCATGAGAAAGATGAGGAATTTCGGCAACAATTAGAGATACATTTAGCATCTTTACGTCGGCAAGAGGTGATTTCTAGTTGGCACGATCGCAAAATTATTCCAGGGCAAGATATTAGAGGAGAAATTGATCAACGCCTCAACCAAGCGGGTGTAATTCTACTGTTAATTAGTCCTGATTTCCTAGACTCTGACTATCACTGGACAGTGGAAGTGACACGAGCGTTACAGCAGAACGCAGCGAAGAAAGCCTGTGTGATTCCTGTGCTGCTACGTCATGTCGATTGGGATATTCCTCCCCTGAAGGAACTATTACCATTACCGAAAAATCGTAAACCGATTAACAGTTGGGCTGATAAGGATGAAGCGTTTGTAGAAGTTGTTAAGGGGATTCGGGAAGCTATCGCACCCTTAATGACACAATTAGTTGATAGCACTAATGACTCAACCCATCAAGCAACTACAAAAGCACAGGAAGACCTGCAATATAAAGTCACCACTCTAATAAATGAAGCAGATAGTTTGCGTGAGGGTAAGAAGTTAGAGGAAGCAATCTTGAAATACAAAGCAGCTATCAGTCTTGAACCAAACTCTTTATACGCTCACAATGGACTGGGGATTGCGCTGTACAAGCAAGGAAAACTAGAAGCGGCGATCGCATCCTTCCGCCAAGCTTTAAATATTGACCCCAATTTTGCAATCGCTCACAATAACCTGGGGAATGTACTGTCTGATCAAGGAAAACTAGAAGCGGCGATCACGTCCTACCGCCAAGCCTTAAATATTGACCCCAATTATGTAAACGCCCACAATAACTTGGGGAATGCACTGTATAAGCAAAAAAAACTAGAAGAGGCGATCGCTTCCTACCAGCAAGCCTTAAAATTTGACCCCCATGATGCAAAAGCTCACTGTAACTTGGGGATTGCGCTGTACACCCAAGGAAAACTAGAAGAGGCGATCGCTTCCTACCGCCAAGCCTTAGATATTGACCCCAATTATGCCAAAGCTCACAATAATCTGGGGATTGCGCTCTCTGACCAGGGAAAACTAGAAGCGGGAATCGCATCCTTCCGCCAAGTCTTAAATATTGACCCCAATTTCGCAATCGCTCACAATGGACTGGGGATTGCGCTCAAAGCACAGGGAAAACTAGAAGAGGCGATCGCTTCCTACCGCCAAGCCTTAAATATTGACCCCAATTATGCCAAAGCTCACTATAACTTGGGGAATGCGCTCTATGCACAAGGAAAACTAGAAGAGGCAATTAAAGAAATAGAAATAGCTGTTACTCTTGACCCTAATAACACTCTATTCCGCGAAAACTTAAAGCTTTTTAAAAATCAGAAAAAGGGTTTTTGGGGGCGTTTATTTGGTGAATAAAATAATCTAGGCGATTAACAAACAAAACATTTTAAGCAATAGGTTCAAATACCATTTGCGGAATTAATACACCCGCTTGTAATTCGCCAATTCCCAAAAAACGGGTTGCTTCATAGACTCGCACCTGATCGGTGATTTCTGGAGTTAGGGAAATGCGCTGTCCCTGACACCATTTTTGGGCAGAAATGCTGGGTAAAGTTACAGATGGTAGATGTTGTAAGGCTGTATCTGGTGGGGTGGGTTGAAATGTCCCGTTTGAGAGTTGGGCTTCTAACTCATCTAAAGTGAGACTATCTGCTAAATTGAAACCACTACTTTGAGTACGTACTAAAGCAGCGAGAGTTCCGCCTGTATTTAACACTGTACCTAAATCACGAGCGATCGCCCGAATATATGTGCCGCCACCACAGGCTATCTCTACATCTAATTCGGGAAAATCTCCGACTCGCCAATCTAAAATTTCTATGCGATAAATTTCTACTGTCCTTGGGGGAACTTCTACGGCTGCACCTTGACGCGCTAAATCGTACAGACGTTTTCCTTCGACTTGAATCGCACTGTAAATTGGTGGAATTTGCTCGATTTTACCGATAAATTTAGCTAATACCGTTTTTATTTGTGCTAAATCTAATTCCGCGCCAGGTTGGGACGAGATGATTTCACCTTGTAAGTCATCAGTTGTAGTCTGCATCCCAAAGCGGATAGTAGCTTTATAAGCTTTATCACTGGGAAGATATTGTAATAATCTTGTAGCTTTACCAACTGCAATGGGTAGCACACCAGTAGCGGCGGGATCTAATGTACCTGCGTGTCCTACACGTTTGAGTTTGCATAATTTTCGCGCCTTGGCCACGCAATCATGAGAAGTCCAGCCAAATGGCTTGTTTAAGTTAATAAAACCTTGCACTGTGAAATTTATGAGTTTAGCGATCGCCCACAATTCTAATACTATCAGGTGGCTGAAAGCTGAAATTTTGGAAAATAGGGGTGTAAGGTTTTTTACGAGTCGTGATGCGTGGGGAGTGCGTCAATAGATAAACGTAGACATGATATGACTAGATACCCAATTTTTTCATCAAATCGGGTATCTATTGAGTAAATAATATATGAGATAATTACTTAACTTCTTCGGGCGCAAAAGCTTTGATTTTGCCCTTTTTGACGGCAACTACTACGTCATAGGTTGCACAATAAGAGATGGTGACATTATTAGCCTTGTTATAAAGATTTACTACCATACCTGCGCCACCAGGTTGAACTCCCAGTGGTTCTAAGTCGCCAAAGAAGAAACGACGCAACTGATCACCACTACCAAACTGACCTTTGTGTTTAGCTAGAAAATCAATTTTTTGTTGTGCAGTCAAACCTGTCGCATCCTTCATTTCTTCTGCTGATGCTTGTACCAAATGAGGATTAACGGCTTGTAGTGGAACGTCAAATACCGTTAACATACCAGCTAAAGCAACAGTTGTAAGTAAAGATGGTGCAAATTTCATTGGTAACTCCGTTTTTGGTTTATCCCGGCGATTACAGCATCTCAACAACTACTGAAGTTCACCTGAAGCCTAAATGGAAATTACCTGAATTTACTTGTGCAAGTAATTCAGTGAATACTCAGCATTTTCTCAGAAAAATCAGGTTTTAAGTACAAAATCAGGAATTGGGGTTAAGAAGTAACAAGATAGGGTTTTCAAAATTAAATACTAGTCCTATATATTGAATGATTGTCTCGTGGGAGTGGTGTAATTGTGGACAAGTTAAGAAGAAAGAATCGTTTCATACACCAAATTCCTGGTCAAGTTTATTTATGGTTAGCAGTGTTAATTTTTGGCGCATCAAGTGCAATAACGCGCAAACTAACTGAAATTGGTGCAGAAAACTTCTTAGGTGGCCGCAACCCAATTTCGTTATGTAATGTTTTGTTTGTGGGTAATCTCTGCGCTTTATTTTTGATGATTTTTATTTATGGGCAACAGTGGAATCAAACAGCATTAAAGAAAATCACCAAAAAAGATTGGCTTTATTTAATAGTTGTGGCGATTTTAGCAGGAGCTTTAGCCCCTGGCTTAATTTTTCAATCTCTGGCTTTAACCAATGTTAATAACGTCATTTTGATAGGACGCATAGAAGTTCCCTTAACATTATTTTTATCGATAGTGGTTTTGAAAGAGCGGGTAAATAAAGGGGAGATTGTCGGAGCGATCGCTGCTTTTATTGGTGTACTAATTACCGTGATTCTTCAGCCTCAAACTGGGCAAATCATGATGAATATGGCGGGATTAAATATTGGTTTAGGTGAACTATTAGCAGCCACAGGAGCAGTATTTTTATCATTAGCAACAGTGATTAGTAAACAACATCTGATTGATATTCCCTTGGGGATTTACAGTATTTTTCGCACAGCTTTAGGCACAGTCGTATTTTTTATCATTGCGCTTGTGCTTTATGGAAGTGAGCATTTTATGGATGTGCTATCACCATTTTTATGGAAATGGATGTTGATTTATGGAGGTCTAATTGTTGTCGTCGGTCAATCATTTTGGATTAAAGGTTTGAGAGTGGCTAGCGTATCTACAGCTTCTTTAGCTAGTTCTTTTACTCCCGTGGCAGGTATTTTAGCAGCTTATTTAATTCTCGGTGAAGCACCAACTCCTGCTCAATATTTTGGTGGTGGTTTAATATTAATTGGTATCTTGATTAGTCAAATTAGCTTGCGGCGGCAAAATTCTGCTCGTTTAATGGTTAATCAGGAAGTTTCTACAGCCAAAGAACAAGAAATAGAAAACAAGGCTGGGTTTAAGGGAGTTTAACTAAATTCAGTTTTCTAGCTCATTACAATTAATTCATATTAACTAAGTAGGATTTCTGTCAAAAACTTATTTTTCAGACAAAGATACTCAGTAATATCATAATCAACGGCGGGGTAAATTCATAGTTCTTGCTGAGGCGATCGCTAATTCAGCACGGTGAAAATAGTGAAAGCTAGTAGTAAATTTCACCACCCAATAGAAAACATGAAAAACAAATTACTGTTTGCCGGCGTTTTTATGGCAACTTGGCTAGGAACACTTATTCCCAGTGCTTTAGCTGCTCCACCCTGTTCTGTAGGACAAAAAGCAGAAGTGCTTTGGAAAGGAAAATGGTACGCAGCTACAGTATTAGGAGTTCAGAATAACAGGTGTTATATTACCTACGATGGTTATGATAGTTCCTGGAATGAGTGGGTTGGATCTGCCCGCTTTCGCGCATTATTTAAAGCAGGCGATTCAGCCAGAATTCTCTGGAGAGGAAAATGGTACGATGGGAGAATTTTAGAAGTCCGTAATAATCGCTATAAAGTTACCTATACTGGTTACGACAGTTCTTGGGATGAGTGGGTTGAACCAGCACGGGTCAGCAGATAAGAAAATATCTATACAACACAAAAAACCCCGCCTTGGGGTAAGTCAAGAAGCATGGGTTTATAGTACAATCTAGCTTGTATAGTTAATTCGTCCACGATCACGGCAATCACTGTGGTCGTTTTTCTATTTTATGTCGTGCAAGTCAATAATGGGGTGAGGGGTCATAGCTCCCACTTGGGGGCAAGAGGCACGGGGGCAGGGCGCATGGGGGCAGGGGAGCAGGGGAAGAAAAACTGATGACTATTGACTATTGATTATTGACTAGCCAATGTGTTGGACTACGGGTGGTTTTCTTGAACCATCTCCTTGTTGTTCTGGTCTAGTTTGCGGTGTAGCATGAAGTTGTGGTTCTGGTTGTGGTGGCTGGGGTTGTGGCCCTAATGGTTGGGGGTTGGTAATATACTCAAATTCGCCTCTGCCATCCATTGAACGACCTTTTGCCCAACGCCCTTGTGAGCTTTCATTCCCTTCGGAATGATTCCAAAACTGATAGGCAAATTCACGTTTTTCTAATTCCAAGGGGAAGGAACTAGGAACTGGTGTACTTTCTAGTCCAGATTGTTCTAAGTCTTCAATCGCCGCTAACCAGAGGTTTTGGTGCATGGTATCACGGGCAATCATAAAACTTAGGGTATCTTTTACCCCTGGGTCATTCGTCATTTCATACAATCTTACTGCTTGTAAGCGTCCTTGACTTTCGGCGTGAAGATTGGAACGGAAGTCAGCTAAGAGATTACCACTAGCAACAATAAAACGACCATTCCAAGGATAGCCCACGCTATCGGATGGAGTTGCGCCTAAACCAGAAACGATGGCGTGTTGGGGATTCATGGCTGCATTCATGATCACATCTCGCGGGTTTGTCCCACCCATCACCGCACCTACTACTGCATCTGTTGCACCCTCTTCTTGAATGTTTACAGGTGCTTTGTCTAAAAGATGGGCGATAGTTGTAGCTAGCATTTCAATGTGACCAATTTCTTCAGTCCCCACATCTAGCAACATATCTCGATATTTGGCAGGGCCACGACAATTCCAACCTTGAAATAGGTACTGCATCATGACGGTCATTTCCCCAAAAGTGCCGCCAATGAGTTCCTGAATTTTCATCGCATAGACTGGATCTGGTTTTTCTGGGGGTTTGAAATATTGCAGCTTTTTAGAATGATAAAACATTTTGCTTCTTAGTTAAGTGACAGAATACAAGCTCACAAATCTTTGATTTTTATGGCTTCTTGCTTCTAGGAAACTAAGTAAATCTTTTATCTACATCAGTCAGGAGTGATAGAAAAACTAGGCAATAGTTACAGCAAAATTAACTCTTTGGATGCACGTACTAATCTGCGTCAGACATTAAAACAGTTATCATTTTTTTGCTATGAGGCTATAATCATCGCTTGAGTGCGATCGCATCTTACAATTTTGGATTTTGGATTTTAGATTGTGGATTGTGGAATGCTTTATTGGTAAGCTTTTTGACAATCTGTTTGTCGCAATAATTTCTCAAATTGGTATTAATTCTGCCTGATTGATTTTGACAGGTTGCTTATGTTAAGATACCCGACCCTTTAAAAAGTCGGGTATCTTTATGGATGTATCATAGTTTGTGCGTCAGACTAATAGTTTCAATCGGCTGAAAATATTTAGAGGCGAGGTTTCTGACTATCTTTTCGCTTTGATGACGAAGGGGTTTTAATTTTCGTCACGTCCGTGAACTTGAGCCGGGGGGCTAGTGGCTTCTACGGCTGTAAATGGCTCTAGAATATTGTAGTGATGAGTTGCACCTTTCGGAACTACCCAAGAACTACCAGGTTCTAGTAAAATCATTTGTCCTTCAATGTGCAGTTCTGCACGACCGTTAATTACATAACCAACGGTTTCATATTCACGTTGACTTGTTTGTTTATCTTCTCTGGCTTGTTCATTTTCCCAAAGCCGCATGGAAACAGTTTTACCGGAAGCTAGATATTTTTGACCGAGTTTACCTTTGGGAGAATGGGAAGAATCTATTTTTTTGACGCTAGTATCAGTCATAAGTTCATCACCTTAAGGTTTGAGTACAACTTTGATGCAGTTATCTTGTTTGTGTTTAAAAATTTCGTAGCCGTGGGGTGCTTGTGCTAGCGGTAGTTTGTGGGTGATAACGAAGGAAGGATCTATTTCACCGTTTTGAATACGTTCTAGTAAAGGTTTTAAATATCTATGAACGTGGGTTTGTCCCATTTTGAAGGTTAAACCTTTGTTCATGGCTGCACCCATCGGTATTTTGTCGAGGAAGCCGCCGTATACACCTGCTAATGAGACATGACCGCCTTTACCACACGAGACAATGACTTGTCTTAAAGCTGTTGGTCTGTCTGTTTCTAGCCTCACAGCCTGCTTAACTTGGTCGTAAAAAGCCATCATATCTGTACCGTGGGCTTCCATTCCTACTGCGTCAATGCAAGCATCGGGGCCACGTCCGCCAGTCATTTCTTTGAGTGCTTCCCCAATATTGACTTCTTCGTAGTTGAGAACCTCCGCTTTACCGTATTCTTTCGCCATTTGTAGGCGTTCAGGTATACGGTCAAAAGCGATGACTCTTTCTGCACCCAGCATATATGCGCTTTTGATGGCAAATTGTCCGACTGGGCCACAACCCCAAACAGCGACAATATCACCAGGTTTGATATGACAATTTTCCGCCGCCATGTAGCCTGTCGGGAAAATATCAGTTAAAAATAATACTTGTTCGTCCGTAAGATTTTCAGGAATTTTCAGCAAACCCACATCAGCAAAAGGCACACGGGCGTACTCTGCCTGACCGCCAGCGTAACCGCCGAATAAATGG
This sequence comes from Aliinostoc sp. HNIBRCY26, assembly GCF_050235535.1. GTDB lineage: Bacteria > Cyanobacteriota > Cyanobacteriia > Cyanobacteriales > Nostocaceae > Trichormus. Next base: position 2,205,858 of record NZ_CP189852.1, on the reverse strand, counting down.
GAGTAGCCAAATAGACCGGCTGGGGAATGTCCCATTTGCAGTTCTACCATCCAGGCGTTAGGGTTAGAATTATCACACAAAGACCATAATTGCCGTTGACAAAAGAAGCAAGAACCGCAAGAAATAGTAAAAGGAACAACAACGCGATCGCCTACTCGCACATTTTTGACTGCACTTCCTATTTCAACGACTTCCCCCATAAATTCATGACCGAGAATATCGCCCTGTTGCATTGTGGGGATATAGCCATCATATATATGTAAATCTGAGCCACAAATGGCTGTAGAAGTAATTTTAATAATGGCATCACGGGGGTTAATAATTTTCGGGTCAGGTACATTTTCTACTCTGACATCGTTAGTACCATGCCAGCAAACTGCTTTCATAGTTATTAGTCCTTAGTTATTAGTCCTTAGTTGTTAGTCATTAGTCATTAGTCAACAGTCAATAGCTAATTAGGTTTCTTTTCTATGCTTCTGTGTATTATTCAAGTTGAAAATCTTGTTGAAATTGAGTTAAGAGACGCGATAAAATGCGTCTCTTGGCAATCTATTTAGAACTATCTTCTAATTTCTCTTTGCGCTTCTGGTTGTTGATAATAACCACGGTCACGATTGGTAATAGGCTCAACTGCTTCCTTGGCTTTTCTTTTTACATCAGCTTGAAATTCTTTTGTAGCTCTGGGCGTTTCTTCGTTTAAATTTAATTTCTCGCGCACGTTATCAACAGTATCTTTGAGCTTTTCTTGGGCATTTCTCACTTGATTGTCGCCAATTCCTTGACTATCTGGTGTGCCTTTGTAATAGATACCCTCTGGAGTTTTTACATCAGCCTGAGCAATCATGGCACTGCTATATGTAAAACACTGACCTATAAAGAAAGTAGCTCCAATTAAACAAACAATTACAACTTGACGGAGGAGGAAGTTTTGTAACCAAGAAATTACTCGATTCATAAAGAACCTCAATTACAGTGCATCTCTATTTTTGATGTAGGAGATGTAACTAAACATCTTTTGAAAGTGTGATTTATGAATATGTAATTGGGTGTAATTACATTATTTTTCAGCTACTACTGGCTAATTTCAAGGTTTGAGTACAACTTTGACGCAGTTGTCTTGTTTTTGTTGAAAGATTTTATAAGCATGGGGTGCTTGTTCTAGGGGTAATTGATGGGTAACTACAAAAGATGGATCAAGTTTGCCATCTAATACTAGTTGTAGTAACAAGTGCATATATTTTTGTCCGTGCATTTGTCCCATTCTGAAGGTAAGACCTTTATTAAAAGCAGCACCAAAAGGTATTTTATCTACAAATCCACCATAGACACCCATGATAGAAAGAGTTCCACCTTTACGACAAGCCACCATCATTTCTCGTAATACATGGGGACGGTCTGTCTCTAGTTTTAGTTTTTGTTTGGTTTGGTCATAGAAATCTTCTATTCCCACACCATGCGCTTCTAAACCAACTGCATCAATGCAAGCATCAGGGCCACGTCCGCCTGTCATTTCTTTTAATGCTTCGCCTGCATTGACTTCTTCGTAATTAATAATTTCGGCCTTGGTGTATTTTTTTGCCATTTCTAAGCGTTCAGGAAAGCGGTCGATAGCGATGACTTTTTCTGCACCCATCATATAGGCACTAATCATGGCAAATTGTCCGACTGCACCACAACCCCAAACTGCGACAGTATCCCCTGGTTGGATATCACAAAATTCTGCCCCCATGTAACCGGTAGGGATAGCATCGGAGATGAATAATAACATTTCATCTGATAAATCCGGCGGTACTTTCACAACACCAACATCAGCGAAAGGTACACGCACATATTCAGCTTGCGCCCCTGCATAACCCCCTAACATATGAGAGTAGCCATAAATAGCTGAGGTGATGTTACCAAAAAGTTTTTCTTCTATCCAAGCTTTGGGGTTAGAGTTGTCGCACAATGACCACATATCATGCTGACAATAATGGCATCTACCACAGCCAATTGTAGAAGGAACAACGACGCGATCGCCTATTTTTAAATTATCAATTCCTTGACCAACTTCTACAACTTCCCCCATAAATTCGTGACCGATAATGTCACCTTGCTGCACTGTGGGAATATAGCCACCATAAATATGCAAATCTGACCCACAAATCGCCGTAGAAGTAACTTTAATAATCGCATCACGCGGATTGAGTATTGTCGGGTCTGGGACAGACTCTACCCTAACTTCATTAGCACCATACCAACAAACAGCTTTCATAGTTATTAGTCAATAGTCAACAGTCATTAGTCATTAGTTCTTCTCCCCTGCACCTCTGCACCCCTGCACCCTCATTTCCTCCCCGATGGCTGTCCCTCTGTGGTGGCGATTTCGCCTGCTTCCATGAGCATTTTGAAACGGCGTAGTTCGTCACCTATTTGTTGTTCTGGTTCTTCACCAAAGAGTTTGGCGAAAATTGCTGTTAATGTTCCACCTGGGGGATTGTATTCTAAAACTACTTTGACTTCTGTACCTCGATTTCCTGGTGCTGGTTGAAAACGCACAAAACCGGAGTTTTCTACATCTGCGCCTTCTACAGAAGCCCAGGAAATAAACTCATTTTCTCGGTCTTCTAAGATGTCTGCATCCCATTCTATGCTATTACCAAGGGGTGCATTAGCTATCCAGTGCGACCTTTTATCATTGTAAACTTTGACAGATTTGAGATGTTTCATGAATGTGGGTAAATTCTCAAAGTTGTGCCAATAACGGTATAGTTCCTCTGTTGACTTATTAATTGTCACCGTCTTTTCAACTTTGATGGGTTTGTTCAAACCGATGGCTTCTTGGGCTTGTTGAATGGTGCTGCGTTTAGTCGCACCTTGGTAAATCAAGCCACCTCCAGCTAAAGCCGTCAATACTCCCCGCAAAGAGGCTTGTCGTAAACCCATTAACACTAACGCACCACCACCAATAAGCGAAGCCCAACGTTCTAAATCACTAGCTTCAGCCTGTTTATCCCCTGATGTTAAAGTCACGTTACTCTACTCCAGATTTCAAAAATTTAGGGAGTAGATGATGAGTTTTATCTCTACTCCCAATTCTCTTAAATTGAAACAGCTGCGCCTGTTGTCGGTTGAGGAGGCTTAATTTCCGAGGCTATGCGTGTGCGATATAGGTTAACTAATCGCTGTTCGTACTGCACTAGGTCTTGGTAAATTCCTTTAAAAATAGCGGTTGCTACTGGGTCTGTGTACATTGCACACAAGTTACCAATATCACCAATACCTGTTTGTAAATCACCCAAGGCACAGCGTATCTGGTAGATGTCATCGCTACCTGTCAAGGTTGATTTGACTTTGGCATATTGATTGGCAATTTTTGCACTCAAAGATGGTTTTTCGCCAAGTCTTTGCAGATATGTTTCTATTCTTTCGATGTGGCGTTGTTTATTCACAATCATGTCTTGAAACAACGCTTTAGCTTGTGTATCTGATTCTTTTTCTGCGTAACTTTGTAGTGCTTCTAGTGAATAACGTTCTCCAGCCAAAGCTGTATTTAAGCCGCGCACGATTTCAGCTTTAGTCGAACCACCCCAAGCATCAGCCAGTTTCCACCATTCTGCACTGGTGTTTTTGACATCTGGTAATGCAGCTTCTTTCCCGCCGTAACCCAAACGGTTCAAAATTGCAGTGGTAAAAATAGGTAAATCTCCAGGTTCACGGGATGTAATTAAGTTACCGTCAATTACCAGTGCTTCATCTTCGTAATTTGCACCAGCGTTAATCATATCCTTACGAATTGCACTAAAACCCGTAGCGCGCTTACCCTGGAGTAAATCAGCTTCAATTAACACCTGTGGCCCGTGACAAACCGCAGCCACTATCTTTCCTTGCTGCATTGCTTCTTGCACAAAGCGGACTGTATTGGGGTTGCGGCGCATTCTATCGGGGGCCATCCCACCGGGAATAACTACAGCATCAAATTCTGATGCGATCGCCTCTGTAGTGGTAGCATCAGCTTGCACAGATAGTTTACCGCGTTTGCCCTTATATTTTTCATTCATCCGCGCACCCAGGACAACTACCTCAAATCCTGCTTGCTTTAGCCCGTTGCAAGGAATAATAAATTCTACGTCTTCTACTGCTTGTTCAATGAGAATCGCTACTTTTTTCTTAACAGAATGATTGTTGTGGTCGGTCATATTTTTTCCTGGCTAATAATTTTAAATTTTGAATTGTCTAAACTGGAACTTCACTATTTGGAGGTGTCCCAAACATTTCCTCATAGTCGTGAGAAAAATGCCGATGTAATTTAGCAAATCCTTGTGGTGTAACAGCATTTTGCAACACTGCAAAAACTGCACGCACATGAATTGCAGTTGTTGTTGGTTCTAGATTTTCTTTTTGACTAACACGCACAATAAAATCTTGTAAATTAAAGCTTTGGTCTGGCTCCCCTTCCCGACCTTGCAAACACTGACTCAATTCTTGTGGTAATTGAGCAGATAAATCTTGAGCTTCATCTCCAGAAATCCGCTCTTTTATCGTTTCTAGAGTTGCACAGGTAGCACGTTCCGCCTCTTCACGGGAGTTAGATTGAGCCAAGCTTTGTACATGAGTAATAAACTCGTTATAGTCCATTGCTGCCTCCGTTATCCAGAGATTTTAGGCATTGTTTAGGAAAGGATTTTATCTTTCAGCATTTATATTGATATTTAAAAACTTGTTGACTTTGGAATGGCTAACGGAAAATCAGCAATCCTTAACAGTAAATTTAATAGATTAGATCAAAAATTTGCTTCTTTCCGTTCCCTTAAGAAAAATAGTTATGAGTAGGAATTTTTCATCTAGGCTTGACGTGGGTTGAGAACTCCTCACTCATAACTACCAGATTCAACTACAAGTGGCTTGACCTTAGATTTCATACTTTTCAGATTAGACTGTAACGTCTATATTTACTTCGCTCTTAGGAAATAGATTAATTTATCTCTGAAGTTGTACATCTTATGCAGTACAACTAATCAGCTAAAAATAGTTATGGTAATGATATTGTAAGGGCTAGTTTTATGACAGAAAATAATCAAAATCACGAAGTTAAATCTGATGATTTACCACAAGTAGTGACCGAGTCCTATGGTACAGGTGTGAAGGACATCCCTGGTTACAATATTGGCGGCAGAATTCTGCAAGAAAGAAGACGAGAATATACACAAACCAGTCCCGAACTAACTGGTGGTGATGTTGATGCTTATTGGCAAGATGCTGACTCTGTAGGCGAAGAAGCTGTTGGCGGAACTGCACCCACCCCTGACCAAAATGTGACGGAAGAATTAGAAGCAGCCGTGGGTTTAGAAATGAACGATAACGAACTACTTCACACTCAAGACATTTTAGAACGCCGTGACGATGCACGCTGGGAATTAGATCCTACCTCTGCCGAAGATTATCAAGAACGGCAACCAGATGATAGCTAATACCAATTCGCAATGGGCTAACGCCCCGCTTCGCTAACGCAATTCGCGATTCGCAATTTGTAATTCGTAATTCGCAATTAAGCAAGTCAGATACCATCTTGGTTTCAAGCTATGCGGCTGTTGCTCAGTTTTGGATAATTGGTATTATACCAATCTTAGTTTGTAGTGAGAACTTTAGTTCTCAAACAAGGACTAAAGTCCTCACTACAAACCTTTAATTTGAGAAGTTCGCGCTTTTGCTACGGTATGGCAAAAGCACGAAAATATCTAACTTCTAACTAATACCAAACACCGAACCGACTGTAGATTTAATTGAGTCCCTTGCATCCTTTAAAGTCTGGGTGATGGGGTGTTTAGTCTGCAAAAATACCCGCGCACAATTACGTCCTGGCATTCCAGAAATTGAACCACCGGGGTGTGTACCTGCACCAGTTAAAAAGAGATTCTCAATAGGGGTTTTGTAATTAGCAATTTCTGGCAGAGGACGGAAAAATACCATTTGATCTAATGTCATATCAATATGGTAATAATTACCTTTGTACGCGCCTAATCTCTCACCTAATTCTGCGGGGCTTTCTACTCGACGGGCGATAGTTGCAGTTTTGACGTTAGGGGCATAAGTTGCTAATTTCTCCACAACTTTATCTGCAACTTGATTTTTTAATTCATCCGTCCAACCAGTTCCTTTTAAACCTGTACCTTCTGCGCCTGCAATTTGATAGGGGGCAAAAAATTCAATCCACACAGTATGTTTTCCTGGAGGTGCTAAGGTGGGGTCAAGGAAGCTAGGCATTACTACATACATGGATGGGTCAGTATCAGGAATTTCTCCCAAGGTACATTTACTATGGGCTTGTTCCACATGGGCAACGGAATCTGCAATTAAGATAGACCCAACTAAATATTCGTCTTTGTGGGCATGATAAGGAAAGCGCAGGGGTTCATCTAAAGCCAAGTCAATTTTGAGGATAGTTTCATTATTGTTGACAATGCGACGTTCTAATCTTTCCCATAAATCTGGGTCGGCTGCATCAACATCACTTTTATCAGTCATTTGTAAAAATAACCGCTTGGCATCAATATTAGAAATAACTCCATATTTAGCACGGTATTCTTTACCACCAGCTACCCTAACACCAACAGCTTTACCATTATCAATTAATAGTTTTTCTACCTGTTGGTCTGTGAGAATGACACCACCTTTAGCCGTAACTAAATTCACTAAAGCTTTGACTAGTGCGCCTGTACCGCCCCGTGGTCTAGCCATACCGGGGTTGTGACGCATCGCCATCATAATTGCACCAATAGCTAACGTTTTTTGGGATGGCGGCGCACCTAATTCAGAAGCAAGTCTAGCAAGGGGTGCTTTGAGAAATTCAGAATCAAACCACTCATTTAATAAATCTTCGGCACTGGTCATCATATTACGTACAAAATCTAGTGTTTTGTTTGGTGAACCAATGACAGAAAATAAATCTTTTAATTTAGTAATGTCGTAGTTACCAGCAATATCGATGATGGATTTTGGCGGTGCATTAAACATAGGAATCATTGCACCTATTGCCCTTTGCCAATAGTCGGTAAATTCTGCATATTTTTTGGCATCGCGTTCACTGTAACGGGCAATTTCAGCACAGGTTTTTTCTAGAGATTTATGGGCGAGAAAATATTTACCGTCAGGATGGGGACAAAAAACTACTGGGTCACATTCTAGATATTCTAAGCCATATTTTGTTAATTCTAATTCTTCAACAACTGGCCCTAAATGAATAAATTCATGGTCGATGGCACAGAGGTTAAATTTAAAGCCGGGGGCTTCTTTGGGTAAACATTCTTCTGTGGTAGCTGCACCGCCAGGGACGGGACGTTTTTCTAGGAGTAGGACACTATAGCCTGCTTTGAGCAAATAAGCTGCACAAACTAACCCGTTGTGACCTGCACCGATAATAACTACATCATACTCTTGCATATGTTTAATTTTAGAATAAGGTGGCTTGATAATATTACAAAGCGATAGGAAAAATTACAACCTTGAGAATTCGTGAATAATTTCATTTAACTAGTAGTTGTAATGAATGCTATAGTTAATCAATTAATTGTGTCATCGAATCAGGTACTTGATTAACATTAGCTTCTACTAAAAGAATAAGTTTCCCTGGTTGTATTTCCATGTTTTTAATGCTGAAGTTAATATCTTCTAATTGAAAATCAGGCAGATTTGTTAGTTCTTGAAATTTCTGCATTAAAGATACAATTAGGTCGAGAGAAATCCCTTCTCCTTGATTACAGTTAAAACTTTCCAATATGATGGGATGGTATTGAGTTCGGGGTCGTAGCATTACGGTAAAACCTAATGAGCGATTAAGGTTATTTTCTGTAACTTGCACTTTTCCTTGTAATTCAATGCGATTCTGACTGTGTAGAGATATTTGCATTTTTTGCAAAGCAAAGTCTACAACTTGACCATTCACACTCACCTGAAACTTCTGCACTAATTTTCGAGAAAATTGTGAATTCAGTGCATGATTGAGATCGGCTTCAGTTAGGGTAACACGAGCCATGAGATTTACTGGCTTGTTTAGTTGAATCTGTCCGAAGATAGCCTTAAGGGGATTAATATCAATGCTATCTGTTTGCAGTTTTATTTCTTGAAGACGGATATTTTCTTTTGTGACTAATCCTTGTCCAGCAAATGTCACACCATCTGCTTGTCCTTGCATAATTTTTAAGATATCAGTTTCTACATAGATATCAATTTGTTCTGCTGCTTCTAGTTGATTAGCGATACTTGTTTCAGCTACTTGAGAGATGATTTGCTTGTCTAAACTTTTTTGGTCTGACATGAATACATATTTTTTACTTATGATTATTTACCATAAACTCTAAGTATCTATTAGCGAATCTATAACATGGTATATATCTCGCAATAGAAAGGGGATTTTAACTTCTGATGTTAATAGTTTATACCTGTATTTTGATGGCGATCGCAGTGCGGTAGACACTCCTAGAAATGGGTGCTTCATAAAGCATAATTTTTTACGCGTCTAAAAAATCTTATAGGAGAATTTTTAGTGCAGAAATTAACCAAAAGTCGCAATTAAGTCGCCACAGTTTTTGAGTGCTAGTTGTCAATTACAGCAGTTTGCATATTCGTGAAATACAAAATATTTGTCAACTGTCGCATATTTGTAATATTTAATTGTGACAATATTAAACCATGTCAAGCTCATGACAATGCTGCATTGAATAATCTCATTTCTGGAATTCCCCCAATCTTGTGTTAATCAAATATTCCCAGTCCAAAAAGGTGAGATACTGATAGAAAAATTACTTATTTCTGAGGATAGATGCAGATATGCAGCTTTTTGGTTTGCCGGCAGAAAAAGGTAGATGGTTGTTGATCCCTCTTGGTGCAACTGTTTTACTCTGTCTTGGTACTGTTTATTCTTGGAGTATTTTTAGAAAACCTCTGGAAAAATTACTGAGTATTAATGCTACAGAAAGTCTATTACCGTTTACAGTTTTGTTAATGATGTTTGCTGTACTAATGCCAATTACAGGCTTTTACATCAAGCGTTTCGGGACTCGTATGATCACCGCAGTTGGGGGTGTAATTATGGGACTGGGTTATATTTTGTCGGGTCTAAATGGTAATTTCCAAGTGCTAACTTTCACCTACGGCGTGATAGCGGGCGTGGGTGTGGGTATAGTTTATGGCGTACCGTTAGCAGTAATTGCTAAATGGTTTCCTGATAAGAAAGGTATTGCTGTTGGTTTAACTGTCATTGGTTTTGGTCTGTCTCCATTAATTACAGCACCGTTGGCGAAATCACTGATTGATAACTTTGGAGTGCGACAAACTTTTCTAATTTTAGGTATAAGTTTTACAGCTATTATTCTAGCGATCGCAACTTTGTTGAAGACACCTCCAGAAGACTGGCAGCCAGCAGGTTGGAATCCTGGGTTCTCAGCCCATAGCAATACGCCTTCGACAACTTCTGAAACAATGCTGCAAACACCGGCATTTTATGGTTTATGGCTGTGCTATACCATCGGTACATTTTCAGGACTAGCGGCAATTGGCATTTCTAGCCCCTTAGCCCAAGAAATCATTAAGCTAGATGCAACAGCAGCAGCTAGTACAGTCTCTTTATTTGCAGTGTTTAATGCTTTAGGGCGTTTGTTTTTTGGTTGGCTGACTGACCGTTTTAGTCCTAAATTGGGGGCTATTGTTTCCTTTACCTTAGTATTAATTGCATCGCTAATGATGGTGAAAGCTGGTCAAGGTGCTGTAGCTACTTATTTAGTGGCATTTTCTCTATTTTACTTTTCCTTTGGAGGGTGGTTAGCGATCGCCCCCACCACTACCTTAATCTTATTTTCACCAGCAGACTATGCTAAAAATTACGGTCTGGTTTTCACAGCCTATGGTGCAGGTGCTTTAGGCGGAACTTTGCTAGCTGGCAGAATTAGAGATATATTCGGCAGTTACACAGTGTTTTTCTACCCTACTACAGCACTGGCAATTTTAGGTATTGTGTTAGCTGTGTTCATGCTCAAACGTAGTTTTTCTAGTGTTTCTGTTAGCCAGTAGGAGGCATATTTTCTGCCATTTGGAATTGATATGCCTGTTGAAACTCTCACCGCTACACCGCTTTGTGTGTAGCGGGAGATTATTGTTTCACCCGACAGTGGACGTTTCTAAACTGCGAGATTTGATTTGACGCTGACTTTTAATCACCATTTGGATAGGATGGTCTGGCCCGGTGACTAAACCGCGACGTTGGGGTTTAACTTCTGTATTGTTAACCAGCTCTAATTCTCGCATGGTTAAAATTTTAGCGATCGCCAATTTCATTTCCCATTGGGCAAAGGCTAAACCAATACAGCGTCTTGCACCTCCGCCAAAGGGTAAGTATTCATAGGGAGAAAACTGTCTTTCTAAAAAACGTTCTGGTTTAAACTGCTTCGGTTGTGGATATAAATCTTCCCGTTGGTGGGTTAGGTAAATTGAACCTACAATTGGTGTTCCCGGCGCAAGTTCACAACCCCCCACAGTTATAGGTGTTTTCACCCTTCTAGCAAAAGTCAGCATCCCCACTGGATAAATTCGCAAAGTTTCCACGCACACAGCACTGAGATAGGGTAGCTTGTAAATTGTGGTGGGGTCAGGATTATCACCCAAACTATCTAATTCTTGTAAAAGTTTTTCCTTAACTTGTGGTAGTTTATGAATCCAGTACATAGCCCAGGCTATAGCTGTGGCTGTAGTTTCGTGACCTGCGGTTAACAAAGTTATCAGTTCATCCCGCAATTCTACATCAGTCATGGGTTGCCCTGCTGCATCCTTAGCATCCATGAGTAAGCTAAGAATATCTGTCCGTGATGCGTCTGGATGTTCCCGCCGTTCTTGAATTTCATCATAGATGAGTTGGTCGGCTTCTTCCTGGAGTTGTCCTTGTCTTCCCCAGATTTTAATCGGCCCAAAATCTCGTTGCAGTGCTGGGAAATATAGCAGAGTTATCAACCAAACAGAACTACCATTTTCTAAAATTTCCCCTAAAAGCTGTTGCAGTTTTTTGGCGCGTACTCCTTCATCTAGACCAAACACCGCCTGCATAATTACTCGTAGGGTAATTTCTTGGCTGATAGTACGAACATTAAAAGATTGTCCTTGGGGGTATTGGCTGATGACTTTAGCAGTAATATCATGAATTATCTGACTATAGTGGCGCATTCTTTCGCCATGCAGAGGAGGCATGAGTAATTGCCGTTGGCGTTGGTGTTCTGTACCAGAGAGAGTAATAACAGAACTTTTACCCAGCAAACCCTCAAATAAATCATTTAAATCCCCTGGGGCTTCTAATTCCTTAGTATCATGGCTCAAAATTTGCTCTAGGTCATCGGGGTGGTTAACAAAAACCAACGGAGGAGAGTTTTTTTGCAATTTCAGAGCAAAAATATCACCGTAGCGTTGACGGCATTCCTCCATATAAGCCATAGGACGAAAGATCCAATTCAGCATTTGTAGAACCACTGGGGTATCAGGGATTTTTGGTAGCTGCATAAAAATTTTTGTGAATGGATATAGTTATTTTTACGTAAATTACTTGGCATTGAGCATTGGGCATTAGGGTAAAAATCTCCCTTGTCTACCTTGCCTACCTTGTCTCCCTTGTCTCCCTTTTCCCCACACCCCCACACCTTGCCATTTAAACTACTTATCTCCAACATCACAAAACACTGATAATTCTTCACATCCCTAAAGATGTAAAATTTCTGTTAAATTCAACGAGCATCTATATTTACTCGTCATTCTTACAAGGTACTCAGCATGACTGCAATCACACCAAAGGCTTCTTCGGCACTCCCTGATTTTTGTGAAGGGATTCAATATTTTGGGGAAGTGCTACCAGATTTTGAAACTTATGGTGCCACACCTGCAATAGAATCAGGACAAGTAGCGATCGCAGATCCTCAAGACCCTCAAGCTGTGTATCAAACTTTGCTTGCTGCTGATGCTCTGCGCTACTTAACTCTACAAATCACTGGTAGTAAGGCATCTGGACACCCAGGCGGGTTTGCTAGCCAAGCAGAAGCTTACGCGGCTTTGGTCATGCTGGGGTATAAAAATATTATTACTGAAGTCGGGCATCACGCACCAGGGTTTTATAGTGCCATGTTCCTTGACCGTTCCTTAGAGGACATGGGCATTTTTACAGTACAACAATTGCGCGATCGCTTCCGTGAAAAGCATGGACTTTTAGGACACCTTTCCGGTTACATCCCTGGCATTCTTGCACCCGCCGGGCCTTTGGGACAAGGACAGCACTTTGCAATGGCGGCTGCACTCCTCCACCGTGACAAACTTTTTCCCTTCACCCTCGGCGACGGTGGACTAGGTGAACCCTACATCATGAGTTCAATGGCGCACTTTAACACCGCCTATCCCAACGCTACTAACTTCTTACCCGTGTTGGTGTGGAACGGTTACAGCCAAGAACATCACAGCATGGTTTCCCTGAAAACCAACGCACAGATGACAGCCTACTGGCAAGGTAACGGCTTTGAGGAAGTCATCTTAGTTGATGCCAAAGAATTTGACGACCAAAATCAACCAGGAGACTACGTAGATAGTACCGCCTTTTCCTTTGAGCAACGCCTTGCCTTTACCAAAGCCGTACTTGTAGCCGTAGATAAAGCCGCCCGTTCCGCCCTCAGTGGAAAACTCACAGTCTTTATTATCAAACAACTCAAAGGCGCAGGTGTTCACGCCAGAGGTGCGAAATCACACAACCTCTATCCGAAAGATACCTTAGACGCACCCCACATTGTCAGCGCATTGCAAACCCGTGCATTATCCCCAGAAGCTTGGCAAATCGTCAGAACCAACGCCGAACGCGCCGGAGGTGGCCCCGCAGCTAAAACAGTGGTGACTGAATTTGAGTTACCATTACCAGATTTAGGTACATTACCATTAGAAGAATATGCAGTAGGCGGCGAACCCAAAGTTTCAACCACTGCAATGGGACGACTGGTGGGTGTAGTCGGACAGAAAGACCAAAATTTCCTCGTCACCAACGCCGACGGTAACGAAGCATCAGGTATAGGTAACATCAACCAAGCCTTAAAGATTATCCACCCCACCACCGACGAATTATACAACCAAGCACCCAACGGGCAAGTTTACGAACCCTTGAGTGAAGATGCTTGTGCTGGTTTAGCCGTTGGTTTATCTCTGATGGGTGCAAGAACTCTCTGGTGTTCCTATGAATCTTTTGCCATCAACGGTTTACCCATTTGGCAAACCGTCACCCAAGCAATGGCAGAATTACGCCGTCAAACTCCCTCAACTATTACCTTATTTACAGCAGGCGCATTAGAACAAGGGCGCAACGGTTGGACTCACCAACGTCCTGAAATTGAAGCTTACTTTGCATCCATGATGCGAAATGGTAATGTATTTCCAGTATTCCCCCCTGATGCTAACAGTACCCAAGTTTGTTATGACTGGGCGTTGACAACTAAGAATAAAGGAATTGTTATCACTGCCAGTAAATCACCCTTACCAATTCGCACCACCTTTGCACAAACACGCCAAGGTTTAGAAGAAGGTGCAGTAGTATTACATGAAATTCCTGGTGGTAAGCAAGTTGTGTTTGCAGTTATTGGCGATATGACATTAATTCCTGTATTTGAAGCCGCCGCTTTCTTAGAAACTGAAGGTATTGGAGTGAAGATAGTTTCTGTAATTAATCCCCGCCGTTTATATCGTCCTCATGATGTAGCTTGGGATACCTGTTCTGAACCCGATGGCGGTTTCATTGATGATGCAAAATTCGCTGAATTATTTGATGGTGATGCGTTAATTGGTGTCACTGGTGGTGTGGCTTCGATGTTAGAACCCATCATGTTGCGGAGTAACAGCAAGCGCGACACCTTTGCCTGGAAGCGTGGGGAAACTACAGCTAGTGCTGGTGAGTTGATGGCGTTCAATGGTTTGACTGCTGAGGCGTTGACCAAGCGGGCAATTGAATTGGTGCATTAGGTCTTTTCAAAGTATATATGTACATGATAAATGTCGATATTTATCGTGTACATATACACGTTGATTTATCGTGTATTAATTTTTTCTACAAGCCAGTAATTTCTAATATATTGAACAATTTTATTAGCAATCAACTCTAAATTTACTAATTCCTGATGATATTTTATTTTAATTTTTATAAAGATAATTGAATTTTCTCCAATTATTTCTTGCCTGCCATAATCATTTGGTAGTTGCTTGATATATTCATTTAATATTTCAACAGCTAAATTTAATTTTTTATTCATGGCTTCTGTAAATTCTTCAACTAATAATAAAAGTTCTTGCGGTAATAGTGGAGATAACTTCACATCTATGATTTTTTTATGTAATTCTGTATATTCAGTAGTAATTTTTAATTCGTGATAGTAATCATTCACCCAAAATTTTAAATTTTTATTATTATAAATAAGTTTTTTGGTAAAATCATTGACTCCAAGATTCTTTTTAATAGAGACTAATTTATTGAATTTAGTTCTCAGATGTAAATTTTATTACCTGCAATTTAAATACTTCAGTTTTTATTGGCTGAAGCACTGTCTGTTTTGCATTAAGATATGTTAGCGTTGTAACAATAATTCCCACTATAAAAAAAATATCTTGTAAAATCTGATTACTAATTTTTACAATAAATTCGATGTTTTCTTTATTCATATTGGTGATCTAAGTAGGGTCAATAGTGTAGTTTAGCAATAGCTTAACCCACTAAACCGATAACCTAAATGAATTTACTTTCAATTTACTTGAAACGATCTCTTATAGGAATTTGACCAACATCTCTGTGTTCAGGGCAATATACCTTTTGTGCTGCCAGTTCTATAGAAATATTGATAATATCTATATCTGCGGATTCTTCAGGTGTAAGTTTACCTTGAGATATTAGCTCTAGTCCGGTTGCTATATGATTACTGCGTATTTCTTCTTTGCTGATACCTTTACTGAGCATTTGGCAATATTCTATACCTTGCTTTCTAGCCTTATCCCAACCATACAATTCATCAAATAGTTTCTTGTGCCTTGAATTTATTTCTTCACTTTTACTACTACTAAACAATTGTTTTAGTTCATTATTAAATTTTGAATCTTGACTAGAACAACTATTTAAAGTAATTAATATTAAGAGAAAACCTAGATATTTACTTAATTTAAAAGTTAAATTTAGCATATATACAATTAATTAGATATACTAATTTTACAAAGTAAAAATAACACATTAATTATGATACAAACTCAGTGAAATTGCTTAATTTAGTATGTAGGTTGGGTTAGCGACAGCGTAACCCACCAAAGCCGTAACTAATATGCAAAACCAATTGATATTTGCGCCGTAACCCAACACTAAATCACCTTAATTTCCAGGATATAGATTTTTGTTGTGAATATTGAGATAATTTGTTGGGTTTCACTCCGTTCTAACCAACCTACAAGGAAGTGTTTTTATCTGGAAAAAGAGGAACTGATGGTTTAACTTGCATAATTTATAATGGAATTATAGCCATTGTGATCAATTTAGGGGTTAAAGTTATTCATAATGATGCAAATCATCAAACCGTAGATTACAAATTTAATTGAGACGAAGGAAAAGTAATAGAATAAAATTGATCAATAAACCTTCAAGGAAGTTAAAGCTATGCAAGTTAACGAACTTACTATTGAGCAATTTAAATCTCTCATTAGAGAAACTGTGAGAGAAACCATAGCGGAACTATTAGCAGACTCAAATAAAAATCAAACTGTTAATGGTAATTTAAAGCAACAAGAACAACATATATCATCTATTGCCCATCACCAAAATCTAGAAGACTTATCAGAACTACATTCATGGACTCAAAGCTTAATAGGTGTAATTCCTTTAGATTCAGAAAATATAGAGGAAAGTTATGTTAACTACCTAGAGGAGAAATATAGTTGAAGCGAGTATTGTTTGACACTGATGTATTACTTGATATTTTAGCACAGCGTCAACCTTTCGTTGTCGCTTCTGCACAAGCATTGAATACAGTCATGACAAAACAGGTGCAAGGTTTTGTCTCAGGACATGGCGTTACTAATATTTTCTATATTTTACGTAGGCAAATTGGGAATGAATTAGCACGTAAGCTAATAGAAAATTTATTGTTACACATTCAAATTGCTAGTGTTACAGACACAGTTATTCATCAAGCATTGCAAAGTTCTATTAAAGATTTTGAAGATGCCGTAACAGTTGCAGCAGCGATAAATGCAAATTTAGAAATAATTATTACGAGAAATAAGAGTGATTTTATACTTTCACCATTGCCAGTAATGTTACCAGAAGAATTTTTAGAAATACTTTCTGAGTAACCATTAGAGGCTATTTCTCAATGTTTTTGATTGCATCCACCATCAAGGAATTACGCGATTAGACTAAAGAAGTCGGAATTAGTGTTTCCATTGTAACCCAACACCAAACCACCTGAATTTCTACCAGATAACTTACATTAGTATATAACTATGACTGAGGCACATCGAATGATTCATTTAAACCTAGATTTGTCACCAGAACTCAATCAAATACTAGAAGGACTATCAAAGAAAATTGGTGTAAGTAAAAGTGATGTTTTACGGCAAGCCATTACATTAATGCAAGTAATGGTGAAAGCAAAAGAAGAAACTCAGAAATTAGGAATACCTGAAGCTAATCAACTCATAGCAAATGAAATAGTATTCTCAACTGATAAAAAGTCAGAGCCTCATCCACTAGATACATTTATGGAAAGACTCGGTGCTTGGGAAGATGAACGCACTGCGGAGGAAATAGTTAAAGAAATTTATGATAGCCGTACTATTTCTAGGTATGATATTAGTCTATAATTTATTTATTAGATACTGATACTTGCATTTACTGGATTAAAAGTATTGAATCAGTCAGAAATAAAGTTAAAGAAATAGGATGGGAAAGAATCTGCATTTGTAGTATTACCATTGCTGAGTTGTATTTTGGTGCTTACAATTCTCAAAAAGTATCGGAAAATCTAACTCGTGCAGAAGATTTCATAAAAAATATAACTGTCATACTTTTAGAACAAAATACTTTGAAAACTTTTGGCAAACTAAAAGCTGAACTCCGTAAAATAGGACAACCAGTCGCAGAATTTGATTTACTAATTGCTAGCGTTGCACTGACTAGAGATTATATTTTAGTGACTAACAATACTCGTCATTACAGCCGCATAACTGGACTGAAGCTAGAAAATTGGCTCTTATCATAATACGCAAGATAATTGCTGATTTTATAGTTAAAAAATAGTTGCGATCGCCTACTCTACATAAAACGCGATCGCCATCAA
Organism: Aliinostoc sp. HNIBRCY26; assembly: GCF_050235535.1. GTDB lineage: Bacteria > Cyanobacteriota > Cyanobacteriia > Cyanobacteriales > Nostocaceae > Trichormus. Next base: position 2,188,510 of record NZ_CP189852.1, on the reverse strand, counting down.
AACTATACCATCCCCACCCCTCTCACAAGCCCTATAATCAAAATAAAGTCATAACCATCATTTAACTATGACTCTCCAAGCCTTAGATAAAAATACCTCAACTCCAGAACAGCGATTTCTCCTACCAGGCCATTACACCTGGGAAGAATTCGAGACTATAGAAAACTTAACCGCAGATGCAGCAGGGTTGCGGATAACTTATTTTGATGGGTACATTGAATTTATGACGCTGGGTGAACAACACGAAATGATTAAAACCATTATTGGTTTTTTAATTGAATTATACTCTTGTGAAATAGGTATGAATCTTATCCCAGTGGGTAGTGCTACTCGTCGCGCCAAAGAAAAAAGTGTATCTTTTGAACCAGACGAATCCTACTACATAGGAGAAAAAAAGGAAAATCCAGATTTAGCCATTGAAGTAAATATTACCAGTGGCAGCATTGATAAACTAGAGAAATACAAACGATTTAATATTACTGAAGTCTGGTTTTGGGAAAATCATCAATTTTCACTATTTCACCTCAGAAATGACAACTATGAGCAAATTAGTAAAAGTGAATTATTGCCAGATTTAGATATAGAACTCTTAGCAAAATGTGTTGTCATGCCTTCAATTATTGAGGCTAGAATAGAGTTTATGCAAGGAATGAACAAATAGCTACGGTTTAATTCACAACAAAAAGTCAAACACATAGACGAACACAACAGATTAGCAGATTATGCCATTACTCAAGTGTGAGAGCATTTCTGTAACCTGTTATTAAGAATGAGTCAGCCAGAACAAAGTGTGGGCAACATACCCTTGTTAACTAAGCAGGAGCATGAAACGATTAATAAAATAGAACCAAACAAAAACATATTATCCCATAGAATTACACCAAATTCGATTCGTTTGTTGAGAAAAGAAGTCCTCCGTGCAAACTCCCTAAATTGGGTGATGCAGGTTAGCATACTTCTCTGAATCTCTAATTGCGCCTTCTTTGTCTCCTAATTTCTGGCGCACTTCAGCCCGTAAAAGATATGCTGGAGCAGAGTAAGGTTGATGTTCTAAGGCTTGGTTTAAATCCGCTAATGCGGCGGGATAATTTTGCAACTGAGTATAGCTGCGACCCCGATTGTACCAGTCTTCAGCTTCATAAGGATCAAGATTGATGGCTTGGCTATAGTCACTGATAGCATGGTAATAATCCTGAATTGCATAGTAACTATTAGCACGATGGCTATATAGTAGGGCAGAATCGGGATTAATTCCTATGGCTTTGCTGTAATCAACGATCGCCCCTTGATAATCTTTTTGTTCATAATGCCAGATAGCTCGGTTATAATAGGCTTCCAGCAGTTGGGGATTAATGGCTAAGGCTCGGTTATAGTCAGCTAACGCACCACGATGATCTCCTACTTGGCGGCGAGCGTTACCACGATTACAATAGGATGCGGCAAAATCTGGTGCAAATTTAATCACTTGGGTATTATCAGCGATCGCTCCTAGAAAATCTCCTAAAGTTTCATAGACAATCGCCCTGCCGTAGTATGCTTCGATCAATTCGGGATCAAGTTGTAAAGCTTGATTGTAGTCAGCAATTGCACCTTGATAATCTCCTAAGTGACGACGAACTGTCGCGCGATCGCAATATCCGGCAGCGAAATTAGGACATAATGCTACTAATTGCTCACTATCAGCCAGTGCGCCGGGATAATCTCCGACTTGGCGGCGAATATTGGCGCGGAAACCGTATACTAAAGCTAAATTCGGGTCAAGTTGTAATGCTTGGCTATAGTCAGCAATTGCGCCTTGATAGTCTTCTGCAACTTCTCGAATTAAACCGCGTTCGGCGTAGGCTTGTGCGTCTTCTGGGTTTAGGCGAATCGCTTGGTTTAAGTCTTGTAAAGCTAAATCATATACTTGCAGACGGGAACGAATCACACCGCGATTGTAGTATGCTGTGGCAAAATTCGGGTCAAGTTCTAATGTGTGGTTATAGTCAGCGATCGCTGCGTCATAATCTCCCAGAGCGTAGTAGGCATTACCCCGATTTTGATAAGCTTCTACTAGACTGGGGTCAAGCTGAATAGTCCTTTCATGATCAGCGATCGCTTGACGATATTCCCCTAACTCATAGTAAACATTACCACGACTGCTATACACTGCCGCCAAATAGGGATGCCATTGCAAAGCTGTTTGAAAAGTTGATATGGCTTCTTGATAATTTCCTTGTGCTGCTAAAGCCACGCCCCGACTATAATATGCGTGGGCAATATCTATATGAATATCAGTAGCTAATTCTGGATTGACTTCTATGGTGTGGATATAATCAGCGATCGCTTGTTTATATGCTCCCAAAGCAAAGTAAGCTTGAGCGCGATAGTAATATGCACCGGTAATCGTAGAGTTAATCTGCAATACTTGATGATAATCGGCGATCGCACCTGCATAATCAGCCAAACAGTAACGCGCAAATCCTCGATAGTAATAAGCTTCAGCTAATTCTGGATTTACTTTAATGGCGCGATTTAAATCTGCGATCGCTGCTTGATAATCTTTGAGTTCATTACACAGAGTCATTCCTTGCTGCAAGTAAGCTATAGCGTAGTCTGGTTGAGGTGTTGAGGATTGATTGTAACCTGCGATCGCTCCTTGATAATTCAACAAATTTCGGTAGATTCCCTGTAAAAAGAAAGAGTCAGCATTCATCTATTTTGGGTGTGAGTTACACTAAGCATGAGTTTGAGGGATTTTCATTTGTCATTAACAGGGAGACGATACGCAATTGCGATTAAACAATCAATTTAGCAGGAATAGTCATACATATAGCTATATTCGCCACAATTTTTATTAGTTATGAGTTCCCAAATCCTCCCCCTCCTGGAGTAGCGATCGTCAATACATCCCCAGGATTCATTTCCACTGTAGCGGTGCTATCTAAATCCTCTTTCACACCATCTGCACGTTCTACCCAGTTGTACCCCACTTGTCCCGCTTCACCCCCATTTAATCCAAAGGGAGGTACAGCGCGATGTCCAGAGAGAACGTTAGCTGTCATCGGTTCGAGGAAGCGCAGGCGACGAATTACCCCGTTACCACCTGAATATTGTCCTTTACCACCACTATCAGGACGGAGACTAAAGCTTTCTAACAGTACAGGGTAGCGAGTTTCTAAAACCTCTGGATCAGTCAAGCGGGAATTCGTCATGTGAGTTTGCACTGCATCTGTACCATGAAAATTAATCCCTGCGCCAGAACCACCGCAGATAGTTTCATAATATTGATAGCGAGCATTACCAAAAGTAAAATTATTCATCGTCCCTTGAGAAGCAGCCATCACCCCCAACGCACCATACAAAGCATCAACCACAGTTTGAGAAGTTTCCACATTACCTGCAACTACAGCTGCTGGATAAGTAGGATTTAACATACAACCTTCAGGAATAATAATTTCTAAAGGTTTCAGACACCCAGCATTCAGAGGGATACTATCATTAACTAAAGTCCGAAAGACATATAAAACTGCGGCTTGAGTAACAGCTTTAGGTGCATTAAAGTTACTATTTAATTGTGGTGATGTGCCAGTAAAATCAATTTCAGCACTGCGGTTTTCTCGATTAATTGTCACCTGCACCTGAATTTTCGCACCACTATCCATTTCATAAATAAATGAGCCATCTTTCAGGACATCAATCGCCTTTCTCACCGCTTCTTCAGCATTATCTTGCACAAATTTCATATAATCTTGAACTGTTCTTAGTCCATATTGCGACACCATCTTAGACAGTTCTTGTACTCCCCGTTCATTGGCAGCAATTTGTGCTTTAAAATCCGCGATATTTTGGTTAGGGTTGCGTGCTGGATAGGGATGATTTAATAATACTTCTCTAACTGCATTTTCCCGAAATTCTCCCTGCTCAACTAAGAGGAAATTATCAAATAAAATTCCTTCTTCTTCTACATTTTGACTATGAGGAGGCATAGAACCAGGTGTAATCCCCCCTATATCAGCTTGATGTCCACGAGAAGCAACGAAAAATAGGGGAGTGGGGAGATTTTGGTCAATTTCTAAGAATACAGGGGTAATAGCTGTGACATCGGGAAGATGAGTTCCGCCATTGTAGGGATTATTTGATAAATAAACATTTCCTGGTTTAATGGTGTCACCGTGGTCATTAATTAAACTACGGACACTTTCACTCATCGAACCTAAATGTACAGGAATATGAGGGGCATTAGCTACTAATAGTCCAGCCGCATCAAAAATTGCACAGGAAAAGTCTAAGCGTTCTTTAATATTGACTGATGCAGCCGTATTTTGCAGGACAATCCCCATTTGTTCAGCAATAAATTGATAGAGATTCTTGAAAATTTCTAATCTTACTGGGTCAGGTTGAGATGTGGTGTACATTTTGATTTTCACTTCTTAGTTTTGACAAAAATGGAATAGTTCGTAGTAAGGACTTTAGTCCTTAGAACCTATTTATAATGTAAATATTAAGTAGGGTGTGTTACGGCAGTGTGATAATTTGAGTATGAGCGACAGTATAAATTGCCGTAACGCACCATGATTATGCGGTGCGTTATGCGTTACTTGAACGCACCCTACAATTTAGGCGTTACTAACTATTAATCCCGTCCCTAAATTCTGGAGTCGTTTTAACATATCCCTCCAAGCTGATGAATATGTGGGATGATTTCTCAGATGCAATGTAAAATTGTAAAATCGCGAAATAGCGATCGCTGAATTTAATACCAATTCAAAATTCAAGCAATGGTTTCTGACTTTCCTAATTACAAATTGTTAGTGAGAGTGATTGTATATTTAGAATAACTGCCAGTATTTACCACTACAAATGGACGTAGTACATAAGGAGTAATACAGTCTTCAACAGGAAGCTCACCAATGGTAAAGTTCCGGTTTGGATGTATACACAATGCTTTATTTCCAGTCCATCTTAATCCCCGGATGCCTTCAGCATAGTAATAAACATACTGAGACATAACACGAGAATTGAGGGTTGAACATTGCCCTCGCAAAATTTTACGCCAACCTTCTTTCACCCATTTTTGACCATCATAGTAAGCATAAGCTACAGAAACTTGTCTTTCTCTGCTTTGATTACAGATTCTAAATATCTTGGGGAAATTCTGAGATGAAGAATTACCAGATTCTGGTACTACTGGTATGATAGGATTTCTATCTCCACCATATATAGGTATTGGGTTAACCCAAGGATCTGCCTGTACCGGAGAAGTTAACCCTAGCAAAGATGCTAAAGACACTAAGCTAATACATAAATATTGATACTTATTCATGGTTGACACATCGTTGCAAAATTAAATGATTACGCTCAGTTAATCGTGCTTGCCAGTTAGGTTCAACTACAATTGTGCTAATTTTCTCGACAATGATAGCCGCACCATTAATACAATCTCCTGGCTGTAAATCTTCCCGACGATAAACTGGTGTATTATGCCATTGTTCAGCAGTAAACATTTGGACTATTTCTACTGGTTGTGGAGCTTCATCTAGATGTCGAATCCGAGTAATTAATGGTTCTTCAGGTGTATCCATTTTCTGAATTACTTCTACTGAAATAGATTCCACAATTAAGTTTTTATCTGGCTGCACGAAACCATAGCGAGACTTATGCTTATCTGCAAACTCTGTTTGCATTAGGCTCACATCTACATCAAACTTAACATTGAGAGTAGAATCAGTTCCTTGATATTTAAGATTTAGTGTTTGAATAATTTCTTCTTCAAGATAATTTTCATCTTGACTGAGTTCGCTTCTAGCTTGAGTTTCTAGGGATAGCATCAACTGCATTAATTGAGGAATCAAGGCTTGATTTAAAGGCTGTTCTACTCCTCCCACTCTAGTAACTCTCACATCAGCCAATCCCATTCCGTAGGCTGACAGTACACCAGCATAAGGGTGCAGAAATATCTGTTTCATTCCTAAAGTGTCAGCAATTAAACAAGCAACTTGTCCACCTGCGCCACCAAAACAACAAAGAACATATTCGGTGACATCATAACCACGTTGGAGGCTAATTTTTTTAATAGCGTTAGCCATATTTGCAACAGCTATCGCAATAAATCCTGCTGCTACTTGTTCAGGGGTACGATATTTTCCTGTAACAGTTGCAATTTCTTGAGATAGTCGCTGGAATTTTTCTAAAACAATATTTTTATCTAAAGGTAAATTGCCATCATTACCAAAAACAGCAGGGAAATATTGGGGGTGAATTTTACCTAACATGACATTAGCATCTGTCACCGCTAAAGGCCCACCACGGCGATAACAAGCGGGGCCAGGATTTGAACCAGCCGATTCTGGCCCGACACGATAACTAGAACCATCAAAAAAGAGAATTGAACCGCCACCAGCCGCAATTGTATGTATTGATAATACTGGAACTCGCATCCGCGCCCCAGCAATTTCAGAATCTAACTGGCGTTCATACTCGCCTTTAAAATGGGCAACATCTGTACTTGTTCCTCCCATATCAAAGGTAATTACTAAATCAAAACCGGCTCTTTTACTAGTTTGCACTGCACCAACAATACCGCCAGCCGGGCCACTTAAAATACTATCTTTGCCTTGAAATTGTGCAGCATCAGTTAAACCACCATCAGATTTCATAAACATTAATCTGACGTTAGGTAATTGATTGGCTACTTGGTTAACATAGCGGCGTAAAATGGGAGTTAAATAAGCATCGACAACAGTAGTATCGCCACGACTTACCAATTTCATTAAGGGACTAACTTGGTGGGAAATAGAAATTTGGGTAAAGCCAATTTCTTGAGCAACTGCTGCTATTTCTTGCTCATGTTTATGGTAGCGATCGCTGTGCATAAACACAATTGCACAACTGCGAATTCCTGCTTGATAAGCTGCTTGTAAATCTTGTTTAACCTGTGCCGTATTCACAGGTATTAATTCATTACCATGAGCATCATATCTTTCCTCTACTTCAATTACTTGCTCATACAGCATAGTTGGTAGAATAATATGACGAGCAAAGATATCAGGACGATTTTGATAGCCAATTCTTAAGGCATCTTTAAAGCCTTTAGTAATGAGTAAAACGACACGATCTCCATGTCTTTCTAAGAGTGCATTAGTTGCTACTGTTGTACCCATTTTGACTACTTCTATAGCCTCATAGGGAATAGGTTCATTGTTTTGCAATCCCAAAATATCCCTGATTCCATGGATAACTGCATCTTGATATTGTTCAGGATTTTCAGATAGTAATTTATAGACTATTACCCATTCTTGATGAGGTACAGGTACTATTAAAAACCGTTCCTGATGTGTGGATAGTCTATTTATAATAGACTCATCATCAGTTACAGCAACAATATCTGTAAATGTGCCACCCCTGTCTGCAAAAACCTTTAACATAGTTAAATTTCATCTATCAACTAAAAGTAGAGTAGCAGTTATATAGCAGATAGTTCTACTGCAAGTATGGTATATTTTGACAACAAGTGTAGACAAAATTCAAAACTATTAATACAGCATCAAAAGCTATTGAACTACGCTAATTTAGATTTCCTTCACCCCATAATTGAGATGAATAGATTTACTATCAAGAAACACAGGGGTAGGGGTTTAGAGGCGTAAGGGAAGAACAACTTCGCACTCAGCACGGGCTAAACGCCCCGCTTCCGCTAACAGCACTCAGCACTTTCCAACTGATCTGACTTCAGCTTTCTAGAGTTTTTACATTGCAGCGTCTCTACTCTTGTTGGGAAAGACCTGTTCTGTTGGGAGCAATCTGGATATAATTATTTTCCATCTCGTTCAGAAATCTTTTATGGGGCGTAATCGTTCTAAATCTGACTTACCTACAAAAATCTGTCCGGTGTGTCAACGTCCCTTCACTTGGCGAAAAAAATGGCAAGATTGCTGGGATGAGGTGAAATATTGCTCAGAACGTTGTCGTCGTCGTCGTTCTCAAGCAAGTGCTGAATAATAAATGCTGAGTTTTGAGTGAGGAATTTCATTTTTGATGTGAAATCCCACTTAAAATTTTTCCAGACTGGATAAATTCAATATAAATTAGCGCAGGGGCATAAATGAAATCACAGGTGCAGCCTAAATTAATTATTCACGGAGGGGCGGGTAGTTCTCTGCACGGTAAAGGAGGATTAGAGGCCGTTAGGCGATCGCTCCATGCCATAGTAGAGGAAGTATATACTCTGTTATTGTCTGGTGTGGATGCTTCTGTCGCAGTGGTGCGGGGTTGTCAACTTTTAGAAGATGAACCACGCTTTAATGCTGGTACTGGTTCGGTATTGCAATCTGATGGACAAATCCGTATGAGTGCTTCTTTAATGGATAGTGCATCAGGACATTTTAGCGGGGTAATTAATGTTTCACGGGTAAAAAACCCAATTAACTTGGCTCACTTTTTACAAAGTTCCCCAGACCGGGTACTCTCAGATTATGGGGCGGCAGAATTAGCCAGAGAATTACAACTTCCCATCTACAATGGCTTAACAGATTTGCGACTGCAAGAATGGATACAAGAGCGTCAAGACAACTTTAGAAGCACAATGGCGGGAGTAGTCGCAGAAACAGAAATGTTAGAAACCAGTAACGCTGGACGCGGTACAATTGGCGTAGTTGTTTTAGATACCTATGGAAAATTAGCTGTTGGTACTTCTACAGGCGGTAAAGGATTTGAGCGCATTGGAAGAGTAAGTGATTCTGCGATGCCTGCGGGAAATTATGCTACTAGTTACGCTGCCGTAAGTTGTACTGGTATTGGTGAAGATATTATTGATGAATGTTTAGCAGCCAAAATTGTAGTACGTGTCACCGATGGAATGTCTTTGCAAGAGGCGATGAAAAAGTCTTTTGCTGAGGCGTATGAGAACAAGAGAGATTTCGGTGCGATCGCCCTAGATGCAAGCGGTGCGATCGCTTGGGGTAAAACCAGCCAAGTCATCCTCGCCGCCTTCCACGACGGCGAAAAGATTGGCGACACCCTAGAACTACCGGACGGTACGGAAGTGGGTTGTATCGTTTAGGGACTGGGGCTAATCAATTCAAAATTCAAAATTCAAAATTCAAAATTCAAGAATTTTGGGAATGGGGTATGGGGTGGAATTCATCCCTACACCCCTTATACCATTTCACGAAAAACCTGATACAGATATAAACCCTGAAAGTTTTACTGCATCTAAGTTTTTTAATTGCGAATTGCGAATTGCGTTAGCGAAGCGGGGCGTTAGCCCATTGCGAATTGGTATTACCCTTCTTTCTTCCAACCTGGTTTAACTACTTGACGACTGCGGGCAATTACTAAGCAATCATCGGGGACATCTTCTGTCACCGTTGAACCTGCGGCTACGTATACATCATTGCCCAAGGTGACGGGGGCTACTAACACGCTGTTAGAACCTGTTTTAGTGCGATCGCCGATTTGGGTGCGGTGTTTTTTCACGCCGTCGTAGTTGGCGGTAATTGTCCCCGCACCTACGTTTACTTGACTACCTGCTGTTGTATCACCTAAGTATGATAGGTGGGCGACGTTGGTGCGATCGCCTAGTTGGGTGTTTTTCAATTCTACGAAGTTACCGATACGGCAATTATTACCTACTTCAGCGTGACTTCTTAGATGAGCATAAGGGCCGATTTTCGTTTGTGATTGAATGACGCTATCAGTAATTACCGAATATAATACGGTTGCATTTTCACCTATTTGGCTATTTTCAATTAAACAACCAGGGCCGATGCGACTTCCCGACTGAATGACAGTGTTTCCCCGCAGGTGAGTTTGGGGTTCAATTACCACATCCGGCTGTAATTCTACGGTGTCATCGATAGTAATACTGTTGGGGTCGATTAATGTGACACCAGCTAACATCCATTTTTCTTTAACTCGCCGTTGTAAGATTTCGGATGCTGTAGCTAATTGTAGGCGATCATTAATTCCCAAAATTTCCTGTTCATCTTCTATATCCACCGCCATCACTTGACCAACTTGGGTAACAGCATCTGTAAGATAGTATTCTTTTTGGGCATTATTCGCTTGTAAATTTGGTAAAACCTCCGCTAAATTTTGCCAACGGAAGCAATAAATACCGGCGTTAATCCGTTGATTTTGTCTTTGTAAAGGAGTACAGTCTTTATCCTCTACCATCTGTTGAACAAAGTTGTTACTATCACAAAAAACCCGTCCATAGCCCTTGGGATTGGCTAAGTTAGCGGTGAGAATCGTAGCAGCGTTGTTATTAGCTTGGTGGGTTTGTAATAATTTTTCTAGGGTTTCGGTGCGTAACAGTGGCACATCCCCATTTAATATCAGTAAATCCCCTGTATAACCTTCCAGATGTGGTAACAATTGTTGGATAGCGTGACCTGTCCCTAACTGCACAGTTTGTTCCACAAATTCCAACTCAGGCGACTCAATAGCTGCTTTCACTTCCTCAGCCTGATATCCCACAATCACAATTCGCCGTGACGGTGCAAGCGGTTCTGCACAAGCCAAAACTCTTTCTACCATTGTGCGTCCACCCAAAGAATGTAACACCTTGGGTAAACTAGACTTCATTCTAGTGCCGCGCCCTGCCGCTAATACTGCTACAACTACCATAATTAGCTTTTATCTACGATTAAATTTTACCGTTTTATGTACTTGGTATTTTGAGAGTTAGGGTCAAATCATACCAGCTAATGGGGAATGGGGAATGGGGAATGGGTGACAAGGTAGACAAGGTAGACAAGGTAGATTTTACTCCGATGCCCGATACCCGATACCCGATGCCCGATGCCCAATGCCCAATGCCCAATGCCCGATGCCCAATGCCCGATACCCGATGCCCGATGCCCGATGCCCAATGCCCAATGCCCGATGCCCAAAACATAGTTTTTAAGCCAAGGTTTGATAAATTTGGTCAATTTGCTCTAGTTGTTGGTGAATGGCTGTGGCTACGGCTTGAAGGCGTTGGGATTCTGTAGTGAGGTTGATTTCATGGGCTGTTTTTTGCTGGAGTAGGTTATCTAATTCGGTTCTTCTTTGGGTGATATCTTTGTTAATTTGCTCAATTACCTCTTGTTCATAAGTATTGAAGCATTCTTCCACCCCTGCACGAATTTGGGGGATGTATGCTTCAGCAGCTTGTGGAAGATATTTCATTAACTCTTTTTGGGCTGTTTGCACTAATTTCTGTCTCGCCTGATCTGCTTGCAAAAAGCCAATACCCATTCCCAAAACGGCTAGTCCCACAGGGCCGAGAAAAACGCCGGTTAGGGTGCTGGTGATGGTGTTTACGCCGATCGCAGCTATATAGTTAAGTAGGATATTCTTCCAGTCAAAGCCTGCTTGCGCCATTGCTACGCCTGCAATGTTACCGCTAGACAATGATAATAATCCCATTGCCCATTTTGTCCAAGTGGGTGAATTGTCTTCCTTGGCGGTTTTAGGATTAAATTTGACTTCTTTTCCTGATAATTTATCGGTGATTTGGTCGATGACTTGGCTGTAGGAAGCACCGTATTTTGCCGCACTGGTGGAGAGTTTGGCAAATGCTGTGTTCATGTCTTGTTCTACTGTCAGTGTCCAAGCAGCTATTTTATCGGCGGTGTATCGTTCAAATGCTTCTTGAAGGGCGATGTTAAAGCTTTCCCGTTTATCTTTATTTAAAAAGTCTAATAATTCTAAGTTTGGTTGGTAGGCTAGAAAGTCTTTTTCAAAGGTATTACCCAAATTGAGAATGTAAGCGCGTAATGATTCAGCAACGGCTTTGGCTTGAATGTCTCTGGTGGCGCGGATTTCAGCTTGAAATTGATCCCGAATCATCGCCAATTGCTGAAATTCCGGTTCTACAGAATCAATGCGCTGTCTCATTTCACTCACATCTTCGGTGAGTAGGGCAAGGCGGCGTTGAATTGCGGCTTGAATATTATTGTAAGTCTGGCGCGCTAAGATGATGGCTGGTTGTAGTTGAGCGATCGCCCTGTCTTGGGTTAAAAATATATTGAGCGATCGTAATAATTCGGGAAATCCTGTACCCTCTAATGAAGCTGACTGATTTTTGATTCTTCTTCTTAAAGCATTAATCGCAGAAATTTCAAATACACGCTCAGAATAAATATCTTCACCGTTAATCTGACAATATGGTGCTAGGTTTGTTTGGAATACCTGCCTTAATTGTGTTTCGGCTGCTTGCAGTTCTTCTTCATCATCTGGGTCTAAAATTCCTTCTTGAATCTGATCCCAACCATTAATAATAAAGAACACCGTTAAACCACGGTCTTTAATATAATTTTCTAAATAGCGGCGTTCTGCTAAAGTGTAAGGCTGAGAAGCCCTCATCACAAATAAGATTGCATGACAATTATTGATATATCCCAGAGATAATTCGTTTCTTGATTCTGTATCGTTTAGTCCTGGGCTATCGATGATTTCTAACCCTTTCGATAAAAGTTGTAATGGATACTCGACAACAGCATAGCTCACCTCTGCAAATGCTGATTTTCTCTCTTCCTCCAACTTTTTAGCTTCTTTGGGGTCAATAGTATACTTCTGTTTAAATTCTTTAAATTCTAGTTGTTCTGGCTGGCGGTTATCATTAAAATGAACTGTTACCTGTTTGTTTTCTCCATAACGTAAAACTGTCAAAATAGCAGTACAAGGATTTACTGCATTTGGCAGCACATTTTCCCCAATCAAGGCATTAATAAAAGTGCTTTTTCCCCGCTTCATGTCACCTAAAACAAGTAAGCGAAACACGCCTTGATTGAGATTTTTAACAGCTAGATTAATATTTTCAATATCTGAACTTAAACCCAATGCGCCCGAAGTATTTTGACTCCCTAATTCTGCTTGAATGAGAATTTCACTCATCTGTGCTAAACCAGCAGATATCTCTTGTCTGACTCCAGCGATTTTATCTAAATCATTAATAAAAGTGTCAGTTTCAATTTTGTTGTTCATAAGAGTTAGTCATTAGTCATTAGTCATTAGTCAATAGTCATTAGTCATTAGTCATTAGTCTGTTACCCCTGTTTCTCTTACTTTCACTTAGAGGTAACGTGTCTAATTCTACTACAGTAGGCAATTTACAGGAATTGTAAATGATTGTAAAGAAGTCTATGGAATCAAATGCGGTGTTCTGAAGATGAAATCAGGTGTGGTAGCCTTTTTGAAGTAAGTGCGATCGGCTACTCAATTCTCAACGGAATCATTCATGGCGACAGAAATTGAACGGAAATTTTTAGTCAAAGGTGATGCTTGGCGACAGCTAGCTGAAGGGAGTTTGTATCGTCAAGGATACATTGCTAGCCAAGGAGCAACAGTCCGTGTTCGCATTGTCAAAAACCAAGGCTATCTCACCATTAAAGGCCCTACTGTTAATTATTCTCGTTCTGAATTTGAGTATCCCATCCCTTTAGCGGATGCCCAAGAAATGTTAGATACATTATGTGTTCGTCCTTTAATTGAAAAAACTCGATATAAAATTAATGTTAATAATTTGCTCTGGGAAGTAGACGAATTTGCTGGAGTTAATCAAGGATTGATATTAGCAGAAGTTGAACTCACTGATGAATCACAGCAAATAGAGTTACCAGATTGGATTGGTGAAGAAGTATCCGGCAACCCTAAATATTACAATAGCTATTTAGTTAAACATCCCTTTTCCGAATGGTAAGCTAATCAGCATTTAATTTGCATAAAAGTAATGCCCCATGCCCTATTCCCCATTCCCCATTACCCATTTTTTAAATCCGCGAGTAACGCAGACGTACCCTTAAAAGTCTTAGCCAGCGAAACCAAATTTGTGCAGGTTGTTCAAAAAAGGTAAAGATATCGCCAAAACCTAGATTTGTTTTTTGGTGATGTAGCCAATGTCTTTCAGGAGTAGTGATAAATAAAATTTGACACAAACAATCGATGGGTTTGGGAGTTTTCCAACCTAAAACGCTAATGTGTCTCCACCACACATGAAATTGACCTAGTAATAAGCCCAAAATTACCCCAATGGGAGAAAAAGACCACAGAGGTACAGCGACTAATAAATATGGTAAAGCTCCTAAGATACCATCTAAAAGCACCTGTACATTTAATGTCAAAATTGCGTAGTGACGAAAATCTTTCTTCCATGAATGATGGGTTTTCAGATGGAGGCTACCAAAAACGTGTTCTGGTACATGATAAACAAATGTTGATAAAAAATCACCAAAAAACAATAACAACCAGGCAATAGCGACAGCCTCAAGCATTTTTACTCCTCAAAGTTCAGTAAGAAAACACCACAATAAATTAAGTCGGAATTCGGAAATTGAAAGTCAGAAGTTAGCCGTTATCAACTCTTCTTTGTTCTGAATCAATGTTGTGATGAAACTTTTACTCCTAAAAGCCGATAGAGTTACTGTAATATAACACAGTTACCTCCCAATCATCCGACGAAGCGATACACCATAAGCAAAGAAGGAGTTAAAAATAGTACAAATTTAGGTTAAGATTTTTTGTGAGCTTCTTGATGCTATTCTCAGAGATTAGCCACAATAAAACTTATATTAGTGGGGCTTATGATTGATTTAAATCAGTATAAAGCCATAACTTTTGATTGCTATGGCACGCTCATAGATTGGGAAACAGGAATATTAACGGCTCTTAAACCCATCTTAATTAGTCATCATGTCAACTTACAGGATGATGACATACTCGAAAATTTCGCTAATTTTGAATCTCAGCTAGAACAAGGAGAATATATTTCATATCGAGAAGTTTTGCAAAGAGTGGTGCAAAGTTTTGGTGAAAAGTTTGATTTTGCACCAACGGAATTAGAAATTAAATCTCTAGCTAATTCCATCCAATATTGGCAACCTTTCGCTGATACGGTTGCAGCGTTACAATTACTCAAGCAAAAGTTTCGATTAGTGATTATCTCTAATATTGATGATGATTTATTTGCTTTTTCTGCTAAAAAATTAGAAGTAGAGTTTGACAAAATTATCACTGCACAACAGGTCAAAAGCTATAAACCTTCATTAAATAATTTTCAACAAGCGATTGAGAAAATCGAACTACCAACCGAGCAAATATTACACGTTGCTGCTAGCGTTTATCATGATATTATCCCTGCTAAATCTTTAGGATTATCAACAGTCTGGGTTAACCGCAGAATGGGTCAAACTGGCCCTGGTGCTACACTTCCATCTATTGGTGAACCTGATTTAGAAGTTCCAGATTTAAAAACATTAGCTACTTATATTCAATAGCTAATTCCACCAAAATAAAGATAAACACAGACCAGAAAATCTGTGTTTATCGTGGATTGGAATTGATTGAATATATGGACTAACTTCTGCACTGCTATTTACCAACTTTCAGCAGAACCTTTTTTGTAAGGCTCACCCGTAAAAGGTTGTACACCAATATTGGGATAAGCATCATCATTAGGAGCAAAAATCCGCATTACGGCTTCAGAAATATACTGAGTAATGCTAGCAATTATTCTGGGGATAGCCATAACATTCGACTCCTTTTTGAGCCAATTTATCTTGGTTACTCTACTTTAATTCTGATTTTTTTAGCTGGCTTAATTTCTCAATATATTGACAATATATGCAATAGTTTTTTAGCTTGCTTTGCAATACTTAACTTGATTCCAATTTTATTACTTTCTATGTCTATTCTAACAGAAAATTTCTACTTGCTGGAAGTCTGACACTCAACTAAAAACAGCCAAATGTTTTGTAAATTCGTGGCTTTTTGTGGTGATTTTGATTGACATTTATAGACTCAAAGATCAGTTTTTGATAAAAATGACCATTAAGAAAAGTTAATTAATAGTTTAAGAAAATATTGTAAGCTATTCAAACACTGCATTTTCGTTCTTGAAAACTTTATACTTTTGGTGCTTGACATTATTTATGGTAAATTCTACCATAATACAAAGCAACATTCTTGTAAGGAAACTCTGGTATGACACCTTTCCCAGCCTGGGATAGCCACCAGAAGCCAAAATTAGACATCTCTGCGGCAGATTACAGCTTGCTGACTGACCTTTATCAATTAACAATGACAGCTTGTTATACGGGTGAAGGTTTAGAACAAAAGCGGGCTAGCTTTGAGTTATTCGTCAGGCGATCGCCGGAGGGTTTTGGCTATTTAATTGCGATGGGTTTAGCGCAAGCGTTGGAATATTTAGAAAACTTGCGTTTTAGTGACGAACAAATAGCCGCATTACAAGCCACGGGGATTTTTGCCCAAGCTAGCGACAGCTTTTGGTCATTGCTAGCCGAGGGACGGTTTACTGGGGATGTGTGGGCAGTACCAGAAGGGACGGCGGTTTTTGCCAACGAGCCATTGTTGCGAATTGAAGCCCCTCTGTGGCAAGCGCAATTAGTGGAAACCTATCTATTAAATACACTCAACTATCAAACCCTGATAGCTACCAGGGCGGCAAGATTGCGAGAAATTGCAGGTGAAACAGCCAGACTCTTAGAATTCGGCACAAGACGGGCATTTAGTCCCCAAGCCTCATTATGGGCAGCCAGGGCAGCCTTAGCCGGCGGGTTAGATGCTACCTCCAATGTGTTAGCCGCGCTACAACTAGGCGAACAGCCGAGTGGTACGATGGCTCACGCCTTGGTTATGGCGTTGTCGGCGATGGAAGGGAGTGAAGAACAAGCATTCACAGCATTTCATCGCTACTTTCCTGGCGCACCATTGTTAATTGATACCTACGACACAGTAGCGGCGGCACAACATTTAGCCGCAAAAGTCAAGGCAGGAGAAATAGAATTAACAGGGGTAAGGCTAGACTCCGGCGATTTAGTGAGTTTATCCCAACAAGTGAGATCGCTCCTACCTGGGGTAACAATTTTTGCTAGTGGCGACTTAGATGAGTGGGCAATAGCCAGACTTAAAGCTGCCAACGCAGAAATAGATGGCTATGGACTAGGCACAAAATTAGTTACAGGTACACCAGTCAACGGTGTGTATAAACTCGTAGAAATTGACGGCATTCCTGTGATGAAAAATTCCAGAGGTAAAACCACATACCCAGGACGCAAACAAATTTTTCGGTCATTTGCAGGCAACCAAGCCCAAGCCGACAGACTGGGATTAGTAACAGAAACACCCCTCCCCACAGAAAAACCCCTATTGCAGTTAGTAGTCAAAGAAGGGCAAAGACTACAACCACCAGAAACCCTAGCAGCAATTCGCCAACGCACCGCCACTTCCGTAGCAAGTTTACCTGAAAAAACCAGACATCTAGATCATCCTATTCCCTTAACGGTGGAAATTTCTTCCGCTTTGGCGGAGTTGACTGAGGGAGTGGAGAGACAAGGGGTACAAGGTGGAAATTAATTCGTATCTGATGCCCCATTCCCAATGCCCAATGCCCAATGCCCCATTCCCAATAACTATTGACTAACCATGAAAACAATCGCTTTATTCGGTACTAGTGCTGATCCGCCAACAGCAGGACATCAAAAGATTCTGCGGTGGTTGTCTGAACGCTATGATTGGGTAGCGGTTTGGGCGGCTGATAATCCTTTTAAATCTCATCAAACACAGTTGATACATCGGGCGGCGATGTTGCGGTTGTTGATTGCGGATATAGAAGCACCAGGACAAAACATTGCACTGGAACAGGAGTTAAGCAGCTTTAGAACTCTGGAAACATTAGCTAAGGCTAAAGCGCGTTGGGGAGAGGATACCGAATTTACTTTGGTAATTGGTTCAGATTTATTGCAGCAACTACCACGCTGGTATCGAATTGAAGAATTATTACAGCAAGTGCAACTGTTAATTGTGCCGCGACCGGGATATGAGATAGATCAAACTAGCTTAGAAACCGTGCAAGCATTGGGAGGAAAAATTGCGATCGCCAGTTTAACTGGTTTAGATATATCCTCAACTGCCTATCGTGAACACGGAAAAACCGAAGCCCTTATTCCCCCTATCGCTGCTTATATTAATCAACAGCATTTGTACAAATGCCCGGACGCAACAACAAAAAAATTTCAACTTCGTTAAATCAACAACCTTTGGCCGATTTCAAAGTTGGTGTTGATAATGTAATTTTTTCTGTAGATACTGTACAGAATCGCCTCTTAGTTCTCTTAGTAATGCGACAGCAAGAACCATTTATCAATCAATGGAGTCTTCCTGGTACTTTAGTCCGCCAAGGTGAGTCCTTAGAAGACGCTGCCTATCGCATTATGGCGGAGAAAATTCGTGTTAATAATCTTTATTTAGAGCAGTTGTACACCTTTGGGGGGCCAGAACGTGACCCCAGAGAAGCCACTGGTAGTTATGGTGTGCGTTATTTATCAGTTAGTTATTTTGCTTTAGTGAGATTTGAAGAAGCCGAACTAATTGCAGATGGCGTAACTGGGATTGCTTGGTATCCAGTTAAGGAAGTACCGAAACTAGCCTTTGACCATCACGAAATTTTGGCCTATGGTCATAGAAGATTACGCAATAAATTGGAATACAGTCCGGTAGCTTTTGAAGTCTTACCGGAAACATTTACTTTGAATGATTTATATCAGTTGTACACCACAGTTTTAGGAGAAAACTTTTCTGATTATTCTAATTTTCGGGCGCGTCTCCTCAAACTAGGCTTCTTATCTGATACAGGCATCAAAGTATCACGCGGTGCAGGTCGTCCCGCCAGTTTATATAAATTTGATGCCGACGCTTTTGCACCTTTTAAAGATAAGCCATTGGTATTTATTTAATTAGGGGTGTAAGGGTGTGGAGGTGTAGGGGAAGCAGGGGAAAAACTAATAACTAATGACTATTGACTATTGACTAATAACTATTAGCTTATGAAAATTGCGATCGCTCAACTTAATCCTATAATTGGTGATTTATCTGGTAATGCTCAGAAAATTCTGGAAGTCGCTCAACAAGTAGCAGCAGATGGGGTGCGACTATTATTAACACCAGAACTTTCTTTATGTGGCTATCCACCTAGAGATTTATTATTAAATCCTAGTTTTGTGGAAGCTATGAAGATAACTTTGCAGCAATTAGCCCAAGATTTACCTGCTAATTTGGCTGTGTTAGTCGGGACTGTGAAGCAAAATTCTCAAGCTCATACTACAGGCGGTAAAAGTTTATTTAATAGCATCGCTTTATTAGAAAACGGTAAAATCAAACAATATTTTCATAAGCGACTATTACCAACTTATGATGTATTTGACGAAAATCGCTACTTTGAACCTGGACTGCAAGCTAATTATTTCACTTTAGATAATATCGATATTGGCGTAACCATTTGCGAAGACTTATGGAATGATGAAGAGTTCTGGGGTAAGCGTCATTACGCTGCTAATCCTATTGCTGATTTAGCACTTTTGGGTGTGGATTTAATTGTCAATTTATCGGCTTCACCCTACACAGTCGGGAAGCAACGCCACCGCGAAGCCATGCTGCAACATAGTGCAGTGCGTTTCCAACAACCAATAATTTATACAAATCAAGTCGGTGGTAATGACGATTTAATTTTTGATGGTTTTAGCTTTGCTTTAAATGCTCAAGGTAAAGTAATTTGTCGTGCTGAAGGTTTTACTACTGATTTATTAGTAGTAGAATTTGACGAAACAGAACTGGATTTAGAATTAAGTTCTGTAAATCCTGCACCTACTTCCGAAGATGAAGAAATTTGGCAAGCATTAGTTTTAGGTGTGAGAGATTATGCACAAAAGTGTCGTTTTTCTAAAGCAATTTTGGGTTTAAGTGGTGGGGTAGATTCTTCCTTAGTAGCTGCGATCGCCTCGGCGGCACTTGGTAAAGAAAATGTCCTTGGGGTACTGATGCCTTCCCCTTACAGTTCGGAACATTCCATCAGTGACGCGTTAGCCTTAGCGAAAAACTTGGGGATACAAACCCAAACCATCCCCATAGGTGAATTAATGCAAGGCTTTGATCACAGCTTGGCTAATTTGTTTGCAGGGACAGAATTTGGCATTGCTGAGGAAAATATTCAATCCCGAATTCGGGGTAACTTATTAATGGCGATCGCCAATAAATTTGGCTATCTCTTATTATCCACCGGCAACAAATCCGAAATGGCAGTGGGTTACTGCACCCTCTACGGTGACATGAATGGGGGATTAGCCGTCATTGCAGACGTTCCCAAAACCCGTGTCTACTCGATATGTAATTGGCTAAATCGCCACGAGGAAATTATCCCCCAAAATGTCATTACCAAAGCACCCAGTGCAGAACTCAAACCCGGCCAAGTAGATCAAGATTCCTTACCACCCTACGAAATTTTAGACGACATTTTGCAACGCTTAATTCATGAACACCAATCAGTAGGGGAAATCGTCGCCGCAGGTCATGATCCTTTAGTGGTAGACAGAATCATCCAAATGCTAGCGCGCGCCGAATTCAAACGCCGCCAAGCACCCCCAGGATTAAAAATCACTGACCGCGCCTTTGGTACAGGCTGGCGAATGCCAATTGCGAGTAATTGGAATGCGATTAAACAAATTAGTAATGAGAGTGTTATCGCTGGGTCTAAATCCCCATAACAACACTCTCTACTTGATGAAAACCGTCCTACTGAGGCGCACTACAAGAACTATTAAAACCAAAAGCTTCTTGCCAACGCTTAACATTACTACTGCCAATCGGAATTAATTTAGTATCGCCATTTTCAAAGGTTAAGCGTGCTTTGATTTCTTTAGCTGGGGCATTTCTAAGTAAATTAGCAGCTTCAGGACTGATATCAAACAGGGTATCAGTCATAAACCAAGTGCTAGAGTTTTCAATTGAGCGTCTATTTTCATAGGTGGTGTAGGTGTAATTCCCTTGAAATCCTCTAACTTTAGCATTAGTGCTGCGCTTCAGTTGTAAAATTTGCTCTCCTACACCTAATTCCAGCATTTTAGGAGCAATTTCTTCTAATTCTGCTTTACCATCACTTGGTGCTGTTTGCACAATCATTTTCACAAAGCAGCCTTCTATTTTGCTTCCCCACAGAGAAACTACAACGAATCTACCAGGACTGGGAGCAGCAAATGGTTCTTTAAATAAAACTCCTTGGGGGTCTTCTCCATGACGATCAATTACTACTTTACCCAAAGGACTATTCACCAAAGCATCTTTAATTTCCACTACCTTATCAAAAGGTAAGCCATTACCACCCCAACGCATTCCGTTGACTGTATCTAGCTTATCTTCATCAATTGTAGTTTGAGCGATCGCACTATGAGGTGTGACTAATGCTGTTGTCACCAGTAAAGCTGTAAAAGCAGATGTCAAGTATTTGGAAAACATGGAATTTTAACTCAGATTCTGAAAAACAAGGTTTAAATGTGAAAACTGTGCAAGAAAGATATCTTATTTAACAACGTCTACCAGGACAAACACCAGACCCTGGTGTACCAGAACCATTTAGCGTAGTTGGTCTACCCGGCCTAGAGTTATTACTAGGTGGTGGAGTTGTAAAGTTTGTGGGTGGTGTGTTTGTTGTCACCACCTTTAAATTGAGGCTGTTGGCTATTTTGGAGTTAGTAAATATATTGATGGGAATACCCAAGTTAAATCCGACTTTTTGACCTTCTTTATCCCGTGCGCCACGTCCATGAATTCCCACTAAGCGTCCATCATCATCTAGGACAGGGCCACCACTCATTCCAGGATAGGTAATATTGTTATAAATCAAAGCATAACCTTCCTGGGGATTGCTATTAGTACCAACAATGCGTCCATCAGGAACTAGAACTGTGCGGGTTTCAATACCTTGTACTGGTGTAGGCGCGCCAGATACATAAACGGTTGTACCTTCAGTAGCTGAATCAGAATTGCCTAAAGCTACAACAGGATATTTTTGACGACTCGTAAACTGTAAAATAGCTAGGTCTACCCCTGGCAAGCGCGTAATTAAATTAGCAGCTACTGGATGAGAATTTTGATCATAAGTCTGGACAGTATAAGTTCCTGCCGTATCTACAACGTGCCAGTTAGTTAGTACAGTATAAGTGTTATTTTGTTCATGAATAATTACACCAGAGCCAAGTTTTGCTCCAGTGATTAAGACCGTCACTTTCTTGGCAATATTACTGACAGCTTGAGGTGTTAATGATACCGCAATTTGAGCAGGAAAAAATGCGATCGCTACTCCCAATATTGCCGATGCTAGTTTACTATCGAGTTTCATCATTTGACCTCTAATCAGTCTGATGTAATCTTAGGAGAAATTTTAGTCGGCATCATTTGTACCACCTTATCTATAGGTACAGCCCAACTCAAGCGAATAATCTGCTGATGTAAATTTTCATCAGCCTGCAAACCATCAATAAAAACCGACGGTGCATCCCATAAAGGGTAGGCGTGCATTCCATTGATCCCAACAACCTCGCCACGGCGGTTGAGTAGTGGCCCCCCACTCATCCCTTTTGCCAATTCATTGGTATACCCTACTTGATAGCCACCTTCTAAAGCTTTTTCCAGTACTAGCGATACCTTACCCCTAGTCAACTTGAAACTTTTTACCTTTAATTCCTCCTGGTCAAAAGGAAAACCTGTAGCAAAGACTTCTTCACCTGCTGTGGGAGGATAACCCAAAGCAGCTACATGATAATTACTATCAACACTGCGAAACTGTAAAACAGCCAAATCATGTTTGTCAAATCTCACCTTAGATAGCAACTTAGCTATATGTATTCGACCATCTACAGTTTGAATGCGATATGGAGATGTTCCGGCTCTGAGTACATGAGCATTAGTTAAAACAGTATAAATTGTATCCTGTTTACTTAGTATAATTCCTGAGCCAAGAAATTCCGTTGACATCACCTTGACTGTGATGCTTTGCGCTTGTTGACGCAATTGTTCTAATGACAATTGCGTAGTCCGAGAAACTTTGTGATCCACGGGCGTAGATGTAGTGCAACCACTCACATCTGCCAACAACAACATTAATAAACCGCCAACACAGACAATAATTTTTCCACTACCCCAGATCATAAATTTTTAGAATTACTCCCTGGCTGATGCTATCAAGGAATACCAGCTTCAGACGTGGAATTGCTAGTTTCTGAGGCAGAATCATCAATGGAGTC
Organism: Aliinostoc sp. HNIBRCY26; assembly: GCF_050235535.1. GTDB lineage: Bacteria > Cyanobacteriota > Cyanobacteriia > Cyanobacteriales > Nostocaceae > Trichormus. Next base: position 2,165,456 of record NZ_CP189852.1, on the reverse strand, counting down.
AGTTGTGGCATTTTGCAGATAGATATCAAAGTCAATATCAACTGGACTACTTTCACTGTTACTAGCACTTTCATTCAGTGCATTACCAGCCGCCAAAGCACGTCGGTCAAATAACCTACGGACAATAGCATTTGGGTCAGCACCACGTTTGAGAGTAAACAATAAAGTATTATCTGTACAAGCACTATTTTGATTCATTGCTGCACAGACTACAGGCTCTCCTCTCAGTGTGCCAGTTTTAATCCGTCTGAGTCTGCCATTATCATAGTTTCTCTGAAATCTACGTGACACTTCCGCACAACGCCGTAGAGCAGTCCACGGCGGTGGAAAGTAATTGCTCGAAACCCAGCGAATAATCGGGACTTTTTTCCCATCCTGAGTGCGAGCGAACGTGACAGGTATACCTTTGCTCTTAGCGCAGTAAAATGTAGTACCTTCAGCACGACTGGGCTGAGTCGCAGTTACAGTCAACAAAGCTATGGCTAGCCCTGTCAATCCCTGACAAAATAACCTTAAATTCATGGTTAGTGTCGGATTTTGTGAAAAATAAGAGTATATTAATGCAAGTTTAAAGTTATTCGGTGGCAAATCATAGGTGTTAGTGCCAATATGATGTATTTTTTCATCAAAAATTTATATTTTTACCGTACAAATAGCTAATTAATACTACTTAGTAGCTGGATTTTTACAGTACAGCCTGTTAATCCTATGATCTGCAACTAAAGAAAGGACACCTTATGGGGGGTGTCCTTGAACTATATTTGACCGTCGGTGAGCAAAAACCTCACTTAAGCAGTAACAGGCTATAACAGGTGAATGTTAGAGAAAGCAAATTCTTGCACAGAGGTTTTTCCAGAAATTTCCGTGCGAATTTCACGCCGATTGAGAATAAAGTAATTCCCTACCTTTTCGTATTCATCCACAAAGTTGCTGACTCCGCCTTTTTGTTCCCCAGTTTGAGGATCATGGTAAACAGAATCATAAGTATGAGACAAATAACCTTCCCCAGTGTTGTGAACACTAAAAGTATTAATAGTCACAACCACACCGTGAATATGGCGATGAACAAGAGTGACAATATTATTGTGGACTTTATAGCGATCGCCTTCCGCCTTACCACCCATTAAAATTTCTATAGATCCATCTTCGTCAGTTGCACCATAACGAAATGTATTTGCGCCGTGGGTTTCTTCAAAGGTGCGGCGCACACGGTGAATAGCTATCTCCCAAGCTTGTCCATGAATAGCTTTTTTGACTGACTCATCATCCACATCCAAAACTTCCGCTTTGAGTTCAGCGTTGATGATAACTTTACCTGTAATTACCTGCCCATCATATTTATAGGTGATATCTGCTGTATAACCGGGGAAATTCTTGTCCCAAGTATAACGGTTGTCATAAGCAGCCCGGAAAAGTTCCTGAGCAGAGAGTTGTGTAACTGTCATGTGCTTCTCCTAGCGCAATTAGTTATAGTCGCTTTTTAGTTGTGCTGGTATTAGCATAGAAGTAATTGTTGAGTCTCGCATAGACCCCAACTGGGTACACTTATGCCTATTTCTCTACATGACGTATTTCATGCGATCGCCAATATCCGTAGTGAGCAAGAATTAAAGCAAACGCTCATGGATAAAATTGGCGAATATTTTGGTGTGCAACGTTGGGGTATACATCTCATAGATAGTCAATCACACAATGACCCTGATACTAAAAGCATTCCAGCAGTCTGCTTAGAAAGTAATCCCATTGGGCAATATGTAGTTGAACGTCATGCACCAACCCATGAACAATTGATATTAACCCCAGAAGACTGGAAAGATTTATGTCCACGCCATGACCACGGACACGTTATGACCGGGCCAATTGTCTGCGATGGTCGCTTGATAGGAACACTCAACTTTGCCCGTGACAAAGGAAATCCACCCTTCAACGCCAACGACCTAGCAGACCTCAGCGCAATTTGCATTCATATATCTACCAAACTAGCCACCCTCAGAACCGCACCCAAAACCTTCCCCTTCCCATCATCCAGCCCATTAACACCCAGAGAACTACAAATCGCTGAACTAGTAGCCCAGGGATTAACCAACATCGAAATTGCTCAAAGACTGTGGATTACCCAAAACTCTGTTAAGCAAGCCTTAAAAAGAATGTTCCGTAAACTGGGAGTTTCAGCACGAGCCGAGATGGTAGCCAAACTGCAAGACCTGCTCATTCACAAATAGATCCAGGGGGGTGAAGAAGTTGCAAACACTTACATCACAAGTGTTTGTAGCTTTTTAGGTAAAACGCACCAGATAAATTTCAAAAATTTTGCTGCAAACCCATTGACAGTGATAAGAAACTTCGCTAACCTAGATAAAGTGATGAGTCGAGAGCGACCGCACACTGAACCGAGAAAAAAGAATACTTTGAAAGCGAAGCACAAACCAATCCTCGTCAAACAAATTGGTTTTGGGACTTCCCAAAGACTTTAAAAATTATAGCAAGGAAAACTGAAGGTTAGACTTTCAGTGAAAAACTCCGAGAATAACAAAACGGAGAGTTTGATCCTGGCTCAGGATGAACGCTGGCGGTATGCTTAACACATGCAAGTCGAACGGTCACTTAGGTGATAGTGGCGGACGGGTGAGTAACGCGTGAGAATCTAGCTCTAGGTCGGGGACAACCACTGGAAACGGTGGCTAATACCGGATGTGCCGGAAGGTAAAAGATTTATTGCCTAGAGATGAGCTCGCGTCTGATTAGCTAGTTGGTGTGGTAAGAGCGCACCAAGGCGACGATCAGTAGCTGGTCTGAGAGGATGATCAGCCACACTGGGACTGAGACACGGCCCAGACTCCTACGGGAGGCAGCAGTGGGGAATTTTCCGCAATGGGCGAAAGCCTGACGGAGCAATACCGCGTGAGGGAGGAAGGCTCTTGGGTTGTAAACCTCTTTTCTCAAGGAATAAGAACTGAAGGTACTTGAGGAATAAGCATCGGCTAACTCCGTGCCAGCAGCCGCGGTAATACGGAGGATGCAAGCGTTATCCGGAATGATTGGGCGTAAAGGGTCCGCAGGTGGCATTGTGTGTCTGCTGTTAAAGAGTGAGGCTCAACCTCATAAAAGCAGTGGAAACTACAAAGCTAGAGTGCGTTCGGGGTAGCAGGAATTCCTGGTGTAGCGGTGAAATGCGTAGAGATCAGGAAGAACACCGGTGGCGAAAGCGTGCTACTAGGCCGTAACTGACACTGAGGGACGAAAGCTAGGGGAGCGAATGGGATTAGATACCCCAGTAGTCCTAGCCGTAAACGATGGATACTAGGCGTGGCTTGTATCGACCCGAGCCGTGCCGGAGCTAACGCGTTAAGTATCCCGCCTGGGGAGTACGCACGCAAGTGTGAAACTCAAAGGAATTGACGGGGGCCCGCACAAGCGGTGGAGTATGTGGTTTAATTCGATGCAACGCGAAGAACCTTACCAAGACTTGACATGTCGCGAATCCTTCTGAAAGGAAGGAGTGCCTTAGGGAGCGCGAACACAGGTGGTGCATGGCTGTCGTCAGCTCGTGTCGTGAGATGTTGGGTTAAGTCCCGCAACGAGCGCAACCCTCGTTTTTAGTTGCCAGCATTAAGTTGGGCACTCTAGAGAGACTGCCGGTGACAAACCGGAGGAAGGTGGGGATGACGTCAAGTCAGCATGCCCCTTACGTCTTGGGCTACACACGTACTACAATGCTACGGACAAAGGGCAGCTACACAGCGATGTGATGCAAATCCAAGAAACCGTAGCTCAGTTCAGATCGAAGGCTGCAACTCGCCTTCGTGAAGGAGGAATCGCTAGTAATTGCAGGTCAGCATACTGCAGTGAATTCGTTCCCGGGCCTTGTACACACCGCCCGTCACACCATGGAAGCTGGTCACGCCCGAAGTCATTACCTCAACCTTTCGAGGAGGGGGATGCCTAAGGTAGGACTGGTGACTGGGGTGAAGTCGTAACAAGGTAGCCGTACCGGAAGGTGTGGCTGGATCACCTCCTTTTAGGGAGACCTACCCAAATCAGAAATCGAAAGCCGAAAGCTGGAAGTGAAAGGCGAAAAACCAAAAGCGAAAAGCTAAAAGCAAATAGAGACTGAGATGGTCTACTCTAGGTCGGTCGAGATTGGTGAAAGCTTTCAAAGTATTACTATTCCGGTTTAAAAATAAAAAGAGAAAGAATCAGCAACTAACTCTTGTTAGACTGCTGAGGGAACTCAGCCAGAACCTTGAAAACTGCATAGAAACGCGATTAGAGCAGGCAGACACAAGTATTGGAAAGATATAAAGTGTTTGCAGGATAGAAACCAATTGTGAAGTGGTCAAGCGAATAAGAGCTAATGGTGGATACCTAGGCACACAGAGGCGAAGAAGGACGTGGTTACCGACGAAATACTCCGGGGAGTTGGAAGCAAACTATGAGCCGGAGGTGTCCGAATGGGGCAACCCTGAATACTACCTGTTGAATATATAGACAGGAAAGAGCCAACCCAGCGAACTGAAACATCTTAGTAGCTGGAGGAAAAGAAATCAAAAGAGATTCCCTAAGTAGTGGTGAGCGAAAGGGGAAGAGCCTAAACCAGTCGGTTTACTGACTGGGGTAGTGGGACAGCAAAAACGAATCGCTAAGGTTAGACGAAGCATTGAAAAGATGCACCAGAGAAAGTGAGAGTCTTGTAGTCGAAAACCAAAGGATAGGAGCTGAATCCCGAGTAGCATGGGGCACGAGGAATCCCATGTGAATCAGCGAGGACCATCTCGTAAGGCTAAATACTACTGTGTGACCGATAGAGAACAAGTACCGCGAGGGAAAGGTGAAAAGAACCCCGAAAGGGGAGTGAAATAGAACATGAAACCATAAGCTTACAAGCAGTGGGAGTCCGATTAAACGGATGACCGCGTGCCTGTTGAAGAATGAGCCGGCGAGTTATAGGTACTGGTAGGTTAAAGCGTTAGAAGCTGGAGCCAAAGGGAAACCGAGTCTGAAGAGGGCGATAATCAGTAGTTATAGACCCGAACCCTGGTGATCTAACCATGTCCAGGATGAAGCTTGGGTAACACCAAGTGGAGGTCCGAACCGACCGATGTTGAAAAATCGGCGGATGAGGTGTGGTTAGGGGTGAAATGCCAATCGAACCAGGAGCTAGCTGGTTCTCCCCGAAATGTGTTGAGGCGCAGCGGTAATGATTAAATCTAGGGGGTAAAGCACTGTTTCGGTGCGGGCTGGGAGACCGGTACCAAATCGAGACAAACTCAGAATACCTAGAGAACACATTGCCAGTGAGACAGTGGGGGATAAGCTTCATTGTCAAGAGGGAAACAGCCCAGACCACCAGCTAAGGTCCCCAAATCATTGCTAAGTGATAAAGGAGGTGAGATTGCAAAGACAACTAGGAGGTTTGCCTAGAAGCAGCCACCCTTGAAAGAGTGCGTAATAGCTCACTAGTCAAGCGATCTTGCGCCGAAAATGAACGGGGCTAAGCAATGTACCGAAGCTGTGGGATTACTAATAATAATCGGTAGGGGAGCGTTCTATATGGGGTGAAGCACTAGCGGCAAGCAGGTGTGGACTGTATAGAAGTGAGAATGTCGGCTTGAGTAGCGCAAACATTGGTGAGAATCCAATGCCCCGAAACCCTAAGGGTTCCAGAGCCAGGTTCGTCCACTCTGGGTTAGTCGGGACCTAAGGCGAGGCCGAAAGGCGTAGTCGATGGACACAGGGTCAACAATCCCTGACTAATGTACGGGAGCATTGCTAGGGACGCATGAAAGATAGCTACACCCTGATTGGTTTGGGAGGAGTTTACGAACTCCGAGTAGTGAAGGATAGTGCCAAGAAAAGCTAGTAATGTGATGAACGTAGATTACCCGTACCCGAAACCGACACAGGTAGGGAGGTTGAGAATACCAAGGGGCGCGAGATAACTCTCTCTAAGGAACTCGGCAAAATGGCCCCGTAACTTCGGAAGAAGGGGTGCCCACGAAAGTGGGTCGCAGTGAAGAGATCCAGGCGACTGTTTACCAAAAACACAGGTCTCCGCAAACTCGTAAGAGGAAGTATGGGGGCTGACGCCTGCCCAGTGCCGGAAGGTTAAGGAAGTTGGTCAGTGGTAACATGAAGCTGACGACCGAAGCCCCGGTGAACGGCGGCCGTAACTATAACGGTCCTAAGGTAGCGAAATTCCTTGTCGGGTAAGTTCCGACCCGCACGAAAGGCGTAACGATCTGGATGGTGTCTCAGAGAGAGACTCGGCGAAATAGGAATGTCTGTGAAGATACGGACTGCCTGCACCTGGACAGAAAGACCCTATGAAGCTTTACTGTAGCCTGGAATTGTGTCCGGGCTTCGCTTGCGCAGGATAGGTGGGAGACGATGAACTTTTCCTTGTGGGGAGAAGGGAGTCAACGGTGAGATACCACTCTGGCGAAGCTAGGATTCTAACTTACTACCGTTATCCGGTAGAAGGACAGTTTCAGGTGGGCAGTTTGACTGGGGCGGTCGCCTCCTAAAAGGTAACGGAGGCGCGCAAAGGTTCCCTCAGCACGCTTGGAAACCGTGCGGCGAGTGTAAAGGCATAAAGGGAGCTTGACTGCAAGACCGACAAGTCGAGCAGGTACGAAAGTAGGCCTTAGTGATCCGACGGCGCAGAGTGGAATGGCCGTCGCTCAACGGATAAAAGTTACTCTAGGGATAACAGGCTGATCTCCCCCAAGAGTCCACATCGACGGGGAGGTTTGGCACCTCGATGTCGGCTCATCGCAACCTGGGGCGGAAGTACGTCCCAAGGGTTGGGCTGTTCGCCCATTAAAGCGGTACGTGAGCTGGGTTCAGAACGTCGTGAGACAGTTCGGTCCATATCCGGTGCAGGCGTTAGAACATTGAGAGGAGCCTTCCTTAGTACGAGAGGACCGGGAAGGACGCACCGCTGGTGTACCAGTTATTGTACCAACAGTAGACGCTGGGTAGCCAAGTGCGGAGCGGATAACCGCTGAAAGCATCTAAGTGGGAAGCCCACCTCAAGATGAGTGTTCTCATCACTTTAAGTGAGTAAGGTCACGGGCAGAACACCCGTTCATAGGCGGTAGGTGGAAGTGCAGTAATGTATGTAGCCGAGCCGTGCTAATAGACCGAGGGCTTGACCTCTAAAATTGGTAAATCGCGTTTCTTGCAGTCTTCAGGGTCTCTGTACCCTCGAATTTAAACTTCTTGATTCTTTTTTGAATTTTGAATTTTGAATTTTGAATTCTTTCCTGGTGTCTATGGCGCGGTGGAACCACTCTGACCCCTTCCCGAACTCAGTTGTGAAACGCTGCTGCGGCTACGATAGTTTGAGGGTCGCCTCCTGCTACAATCGCTCGTCGCCAGGTTCTCTAATCGACAAAGAAACCCCTTACACATAGTGTGTAAGGGGTTTCTTTGTCCTCTTTTTCTTCCCAGGGATTATTTGAGCTTTGAGTCCAATTCATCAAAAATTGATATATAAACCAATACGGTTCAGATAAGAAAAATAAATTTCAACAAAACCAGCAAATGATCACTCAACAAAAAACGAAAAAATGATTTTGGAGGGGGATTGGGGGAGAATCCCCCAAATCTTGCTCATTGTCTAACAGGTAGAGCAAAAATTGAGAAATCAACTCTCACCACCTTAACTGAACCGTATTGATATATAAACAGGCAAAAGACACTGTTGAAAATAGCTAATGCCTTTATTTTTTTGAAGTGAATCAATCAACGTTGATCCGATTCCAAAAGTTCTTCATTTTTCTTTTCTTGTTTATCAAGTACAGGTAATTTGAAAAGCACTCCAGCAAAAAACCAGTAATACACAGCTACAGGATCTACATCCAAGGGGTAATAATAAGTGTTATAACTGATAAACAGTATAAACACCCATAAAGCAGCTCCATAAGTACGGAAGTTACGGTTTTTTATAGAACGATAAGTTTTAAAGGCAGTGATCGTCAGGGTAGTAACTAAGGATAAGAAACCTAATAAACCTACAATACCAACTTCATACAAAACTTTAGGATAATAGGTTTCAACTAGCTTAGTTGAACCCAAACTGCGTGCGGAATTGGTGGCTCTACCCAAACCACTTCCTATAGGAGTATCAACGGTTTTCCAGTTTTCTTCAAACTGCTGAACAATAAATTCCTGGGGTGGTGAAGCATCCCAGCGACCGAAAAAACTATCAATTCTTTCTTGAACGACTGTAGGGTAGGCTAACATTGCTATTCCTAAGATAGCAGCTAGTCCTACACCGATAGGAATGAAGCGTTTGAGGTTAGCAATTTGACCAGTTAAGATTAACAGAACGATAAAGCAGGTTGGGACTAAGCCGAGAGCAATTCTTTGTCCAGAGACAACGGCATTGATGAATAAGACAGCCATAGACCCAAGACCCATAAAACGCCAAATTATAGAGGGGTCTGAAAACCCAGTGGCAAAGGCGAAAAACGTGCTAGAAATCAAAAACCATGCCCATTGCCAGGGAGCTACAAATGTTCCCGGTAGTCGAATCACACCTTCTTCTGGACTATATAATAGAGAACCCCCAAAATAGCATCGGGCATCTAGTGTAGCCTTAAATAAATCTGACCCTATTGCGTTTCTGGTACCTTCACATACTCCTGTTAATAATAAGAGATACTGTAATAGACCTAATCCTCCACATACCAGAATTAAGATAATCTGTAAGCGCGATATGAATAAAAAATCCTGTTTATTGCGAATTAAATAGTAAACACAACCAATTAATGGTATGTAACCTAAAAATACTTTTAACCCCAAAATACCCATACCTATCGGTATTTCGCTGGTGGCTTCTTGTGCAAATCCTGTACTTGGTGGATTTAGTTGCTGTCCACCGTTTATGAACAACAAAGTTAATATAGATAAGCTAAATACAATGAAAAGTGGAGTTTTAATTGCTGCCGGAATGATGAAAGGTAACTTTTGTCTTCGGCACATTTGCCAAATTGCAATTAGGGCAGGAAAATAAAAAGCGTCTTTAGCCAATTGCAGGATAGGGCTATTGCCTATGTAATATGTGATTGTTCCACCAGCTGGTACGTAAATGAGGAACGCTATGAGTCCTGTGCGTGGATATTTATAAGCAAGAGACATGACAATTATTCCCAAAATACTGGGAATTGCTACCTTAACTCCTGCTACCAAAAACATGACCAATCCGACTAAAAAGCTGACTAATGAAACTGTAGTCAGAATGCCAATAAGTTCTTTACGTTCCTGGTTGGCTTTACGTTTTTGAGCTAGCCGTTCTTTAAGACTCAGTGTAGAATCTGTTGATTCTTTCTTTAGCTTCTTTTTTTTAGAACGCGGGGATTTTGACTTTAGTTTTGGCATAGGAAATGTTGAGCCTATCAGCCTAAGACAACAGTATAATTTATAAATAAATCAGTTTTTAGTCTTGTAATAGGTATAGTCAAAATTCATCTGTGATTGATTTATTTAGAGACTTATGATTGAAAATATTAAACACCATATATTATATTCAGGATTTTCGAGTGAAAAATAAAACTGTAGAGAATAATATTACAAATTCCACACATCTTAATAAAAGTTGATTAAAATCCCGTTTATAAGTGGGGCATAGCATGACTTATGCCCTTTATCAATTAAGAGAAAAATGTGTGAGGCTTGATTAATTAATCAGCCAAGTGTTTTTGGACTTGTGCAACCAGTTCATCTGTCCAGTAGTTAGCTAGTTCGGCATTTGCGGCTTCTACCATAACTCTAATCACTGGTTCTGTACCAGATGCACGGACTAAAATTCGTCCACGATCGCCCATTGCAGTTTCCGCAGAGGCGATCGCTTGTTGCAATGGTTCGCAATCCTGCCAACCTAAACGGCGATCGCGGTCTGTAACTCGCACATTCCGCAACAGTTGGGGATAAGTAGCAAAGCTTTGGTCTACTAATTCTGACAAAGACACACCAGATTGTTTGACCAAAGTAGCTATATGTAAGGCTGTTAACAAACCGTCCCCAGTCATACCGTAGTGACGGCAAAGGATATGACCCGATTGTTCACCACCTAACATCCCGCCTGTTCTCAACATTTCGGCTTGGACGTATTGATCACCTACAGCCGTGCGGATTAATTGACCACCTTGTTGTTGCCAAGCTCTTTCAAAGCCTAAGTTTGCCATCACCGTCGATACAATTAAGTTATCTGGCAACTGTTGTTGTTTTTTGAGTTGCTGTCCCCACAGATAGAGAATGTAATCACCGTTGACTGCTCTGCCTGTATTATCTACAGCTAAAACGCGATCCGCGTCCCCATCAAAGGCAAAACCTAAGTCAGCATTGTGTTCTTGAACGGTAGCTTGCAGAATTTCAAGATGGGTAGAACCACAATCAACATTAATGCGATCGCCATCTGCCTGATTATGCAAACAAATGACTTCTGCACCCATTTCTTGAAATACGCTAGGTGCTAAACCCACAGATGCACCCCAAGCTAAATCTAAAACAATCTTCATTCCTTGAAGACTGGGAGAATCTTTTAAAGGTGTTTGTAAAGCTGTGCTGTATTCTTTGACTAATTCTGGACGTGAATAATGCCGTCCATAATGATTCCCAATGTCTGTAGCTAAGGTATGACCCCGCAGTCCATCTTCTATTTTTTTCTGCAATTTTGGGGACAACTTAGTACCATCTGCACCAAATATCTTAATGCCATTATCTTCGGGTGGATTATGGCTAGCAGAAATCATCACGCCACCGATAGCTTTGCCGACACTAATTAGATAAGCAACGCAAGGAGTAGGGCATAATCCCAAATGCCAAACCTCCATGCCTGCGGCGGTTAGACCTGCACTCATCGCCATTGCTAACATATCGCTAGAGTTGCGGGAATCCTGTCCTAAAATTACTACTCCCTTATGACCAACGTGATCATGTAGAACCACGCCCGTCCAAAACCCAACTTGCAATGCTAAAGGCGCGCTCAGTAATTCTCCTACCTTGCCACGAATCCCATCCGTACCAAACAGGGGATTGGCTGGTAAAGATAATAAATTCAGTCCATTGCTCTGCTCCAGTCCTTTAGCTAGTTTTTCCCCTTCAGAAGCTGAAATTTCTCGAATATTACTTTGAGTTCGAGTTATTGATGAAACCATATGCTTAAACACCCCACACACTCACACAGGAAATTATCACTTTACAGTTTATTCAACAATTTTGAATCAATGTTCTTTGTGTTTTTATGATAGTTATTTTCTCTTATTAAAAATTTTTTAGTTTCACTTTTTACGTATTTACACATAGAAAAAATTAAGATGTCGTGAATAAGTTACATTTATTTAATCTTCTTAATTAAGATTCTACTTAGTTTAACTCCTAATTGCGGTATTTACTAGTGCTACTTTAATAACTTCACAAAATTTCTTTGAATATTTGATAAGAAATAGTCAAACAGTTTTGGATGCTGCGGAAAGTTCCTACAACGGTTTTCCCGCCGTAGGAACGCCACTGGCTACAACGAGGGGAACCCGTGCAAGGCAGTGGCTCTAAAACTTAAAATCTAAAATTCGCAGGGTTAAACTAAAGTGCAGGGACGCAATAAAGCCCTTTGCAGTATTAATTGATAGTCTTCATCCTGGATACGATAACCACCAAACCTTGCCAAATGGGGGTTCATCATTTGAGCATCAAACAGGACAAATTGCTTTTGGCGTAATCTCTCGACTAACTTGACCATTGCCACTTTAGAACCTTCAGGAATTTGGTAAAACATTGATTCACCAATAAAAGCACCACCGATAACTATGCCTAAAATGCCACCAGCCAGTTTGTCGCCTTGCCAAGTTTCAAAACTATAGGCAAAACCAGCTTGATGCAGTAAAAAATAGATTTCTCGTAATTCTTCAGAAATCCAAGTGGTTTCGCGGTTAGCACAACCTGCAACTACAGCCGGAAAGTCGCGATTAATCGCCACTGTGAACCGTTCTTGATTTAAGACACGCTGCAAAGACTTGGGGTAGCGGAATCTATGATCCAATGGAATTAACGTACGATCGCGGCTAGTGTACCATGCCAATCCGGTATCGTCATTAGCCATAAGAAAATAGCCTTGGGCATAGCCTTGTATAATAGCGGCAAGATCATATTGCATAGATAAAACTAAACATAAAAAATATCAGAGGAACGCAATTTGATGCTAACAGCCATCCTCTGCGTTCCTCTGTCTTGTTTCTACTGTATACTGTGCCTTGAATAACGATGACACAACCAATACCACCTATCACCCTACCATCCTCAGAAAATCCTCACCTAGAAGGTGAATGGTTAAAAGAGCGTCTATGGCGGTGGCTGGATGCAGAATTTATCCCAGAAGCCATTAATCAAAATATTGCTCAACGCGCTGCACAGATTTTTGTGCGTCAACGCATGGAAGGGGAAAATGATTTAGGCTCTCTTGTGATTGCAATTGTCACAGAGATGCAGGCGTTTGATTTTTCCAAAAGCTTTTATGGAGAGTTTGCGATCGCTAACGCCGTCAGCGATCTACTCTTAGAAAGTCTGGGTATCGACCGTTGTTGCGGACAATAGAAGAGAAAGCGTCTATAGTCTATAGTCCACAGCTATAGCCTACAACTATTAACTATTGACTATTGACTATTGACTACCAGCTAGACTTAACAACTCCAGGTAACAGACCTTCATGCGCCCATTCCCGTAGTACGTTCCGAGATAGTCCAAAATCACGGTACACACCTCTAGGACGACCAGTTAACCAGCAACGGTTACGACGGCGATTAGGCGCGCTGTTACGGGGTAGTTGTTGGATTTTGCGATGAATGTCCAATTTATCTAAAGGAGATTCAGTTGTTCTGAACTCTTCTAACAGAGCTTCCCGTTTAGCGGCATACTTTTCCACCAACTTAGCGCGTTTTTTTTCGCGCTCAATCATACTCTTCTTCGCCATAAATTATCTTACAAACGTAAAGACAGCATTTTCCATTCTACATTTAGTCAAGGCTAATCGTCTCTATTTCTCTCTAATTACTTTGGGCATAGGTTATGGGGCATGGGGCATGGGGCATTGGGCATTGGGGATAACTTTTCCCTTGTCTACCCCACACCCTACCTACCTCCTTCAACCCCAGCCGGGCATAAATCAGCTAAATCACAAGCAACACAAGCTGGAGAACGCGCCTTGCACACAGCCCGACCGTGATAAATCAGCCGAATTGACCAATTTTCCCAGTCTGGCTGCGGTAGTAACTTCATCAAGTCTTTTTCGATATGAATCGGATCTGCATACTTAGTTAAACCCAGGCGTTGACTAAGACGTTTAACGTGAGTATCTACAGTCACCCCAGCATTAATGCCATAAGCATGAGCTAAAACCACATTAGCTGTCTTTCTAGCTACCCCAGGCAGTTTTAACAATTGTTCCATTGTGTTGGGAACTACAGAGTCAAACTCGCTGACAATCATTCGACAAGCAGCTTGAATATTTTTGGCTTTATTGCGATAAAACCCTGTAGAACGCACTAAGGTTTCTAACTCCGTTAAGTCAGCATTCGCTAAACTCTCCGCATCAGGAAAACGACTAAATAAAGCGGGTGTAACCTGATTCACTCGCTCATCTGTACACTGAGCAGAGAGAATTGTTGCTACCAACAATTGCACAGGAGTTGAATAGGTCAAAGAGCAGGTTGCATCAGGATACAATCGCTTCAGGCGGGTGAGAATTTCTCCAGCCTTTTGCTTTTTAGTTAATGATTTGCGCTTGGTAGTCACTGGAACAATTTTTGCACCCATTCCAACTGGGTAGTTAACTGGGTAGTTTCTTTGACGATGAGGAAAATTCCCAGTCCTAAGAGTAGCACTAAACCAGTTTGCATTACGCCTTCTTGAATGCGATTAGGTAAGGGTTTACCACGCAAACCTTCAATTAACAAAAATGCCAATTGTCCGCCATCTAAAGCAGGGAGAGGCAAAATATTGATGATAGCCAAGTTGATACTAATTAAAGCCCCAAAAAACAATAGGCTGCCTGTATCATTTTTGGCAATATTCGCGCCCATTTCCACAATCTTCACAGGGCCAGCCACTTGTCCGGCTGTTTCCCCAAAGTTAGTAATTAGCTGTCCAAAGCCTTTAAATGTCATGGTGACAATGCGTTGAAATTCATTAGCACCGACACTTAAAGCCTGTATGGGATTACTAATTTTATGGCGTTCAACTTTGCCATTAGGTGCAAGTCCCACCCCAATACTACCGCCGTTGGATTTGGCTTCAGGGATGACAGTTACAGATAGCTGTTTGTCACCACGGGCAATTCCTAGTTGGATTGACTGATTGGGGCTACTTTTAATGATTTCTCTTAAAGTATCTATGCCTTGTAGGGAGTTATCAAACTTTTGTTGATTTGCAGATACAATCACATCTCCGGCTTGCAGTCCAGCTTTGGTGGCTACGTTGCTCACTTCTGGTGCTAACTGTTGAATTAATACCCCTGGTTGGCTAGCTTGTCCGATACCAATAAAGCTAACTTGGGCTACCAGCAGCATATAAGCAAAAATTAAATTGGCGATGACTCCAGCACTAATGACGATCGCCCGATCTAAAATTGGTCGGTTACGCAGCAAATTTGGGTCATTGGGGGGAATATCGCTATCGGGGTCATCATCAGGAAATCCCACAAAGCCACCCAAAGGAAAAGCGCGGATAGCATACTCGGTTTCTGGGCCTTGGTACTTCCACAGCACAGGGCCAAACCCCAAAGAAAAGCGGTTCACATGGATACCTTGAGAACGGGCTGCAATAAAATGCCCAAACTCATGTACCAAAATTAATACAGCCAAGACTGCGATCGCTGCTAAAACTGACATAGAGCAAATTCATCAAAATATATTGGATATATATTTTTATTGTAGTAGTTAGCGAATGGACGCACAGGAGCAACTCATCCAACAGGATAAGGTGATACCTAAAACTATTCTTGGGCTATACACTAACGCACCACTCGAATTTCCACTCCAAGATTCAGGTTACTCCACAAACGATCAGTGGTGATTACAGGCTGGCTAAGAAAAATACCTAAAGCTAGACAAGCACGGTCTCCCAATGAAAGTCCGATAGATTTAGTAGCTGGACGCATCATACCAGCCCGCAAAGCTTGTTCTTCATTAACAGGACTTACGCAACTGGCACAGTGCGATCGCTAGCCAGTAGTACATAGGTATTGATTTAGCGAGAATGTGTTTGATTGGTTTGACTCGAATTAGTAACAATAAATAGTGATGTATCTTGTTGTTAAAAATTTTATGAGAAAATTGATAGAAGTACATCAAAAAGTTGGTTAGTGATGAAATTTACTAAACTTAATTATTGTCAATATTTACTTAGCAGTCAAATTAACTATACAATCACTAATCTAGCAGAACATTTGTCAAATATTAGTCATGACAAAATTAATTATTATTTAAGAAATGAAAAATTAACTCCTCGTTTACTTTGGGATAATGTCAAAGATTTAATTGTCACTGACGAGGATGCTTATATTATATTTGATGATACAGTTTTAGATAAAAGATTTTCTGAAGAAATAGAAATAGTACGAAGGCAGTATAGTGGTAATGAACATGGTGTTGTTAGAGGGATAGGAATAGTAAGTTGCATATATGTTAATCCTAAAACTCTCAATTTCTGGGTAATAGATTATCGAATTTTCAATCCAGAAAATGATGGTTTCAGCAAGATTGACCATGTGAAAAATATGCTCCAAGGGCTTGTATATCAAAAGATTCTACCTTTCAATACAGTTTTAATGGATACTTGGTATGCGGTCAATAATTTAATGCTTTATATCGATAGTCTAGATAAAGTTTATTATTGTCCTTTAAAGACTAATCGTTTAGTAGATGATAGTTTTGGTAGAGAAAAATATAAGAATATTGAATCTCTAGAATGGAGTCAGGAAGATTTAAAATGTGGTAAAATCATAAAAATTAAAGGATTCCCTGCTGAGAAAAAAGTGAAACTTTTCCGGGTTACTATCTCTACCGATAGGACGGATTATGTCGCAACAAACGATTTATCTCAAAGTTCTACGGATGTTACACAACAGGTGTGTAAAATTCGTTGGAAAATAGAGGAGTTTCATCGAGAAATAAAGCAACTAACTGGTATTGAATCATGTCAATGCCGTAAAGCCCGTCTTCAAAGAAATCATATTGCTTGCGCTATGTTAGTTTGGCTAAGACTGAAAAGTTTAGCTTATCAAACAGGTCAAACTATTTACAAGCTCAAGCACAATTTGCTTTCTAATTATTTAATTGAGCAACTAAAACGTCCAGATATTGCTATGTCTTCTCTGTAGTTTTTGGGCGCTCGGTGCGCGAAGCTCACCATTGCTTGTGCCAGTTGCGTAAGTCCTGATTAAAAAGAATCACCTCAAGATTGAGATTCAATAAAATTTTCCTCATGTCTTCTTCAGGGATTCCGGCTTCTGCTAGCTTTGCTATAACTTCCGATAGGTTGACACTACTAATTGCTGCGTTGTCAATCAATTGCAAAATTTCTTCGCTACCAGTTTCTTGATTAAGCAATGCTAAAACAGCAGAAGCATCCACAACAACTTTACTCATTCAAGCTCTCCAATCTTCGCTCCTCAATCAACTCTTGAGAAAGATTTCTACTAGCAGGAATATATTTTCTCAAAATAGCTTGAGCTTCTTGAACAGAATTTTGAATACTAATAATGGGTTGATCTTCTAGTACGAGGACAGCATTATATTCACCCACAGGCAGGTCTATAGGAGAATTAACTACCAACTTGCCATCCTGAGTAATAGTGACAATTATTTCTAATGCTTTCATAATTGAACTAAAAAATATCCCCTAATGTTTTACCTTTGCCAGCAATAGATGCAGGGGGAGTGCGTCGTTTTTTTGCTGGTAAGCTTTCTTCTATGAAAGTAACAATGACACGAGCAGTATTAACTTGGGGTTGTTCCGATACCCATGTTACTTGACCATTTTTATAAATCGCTTCGTAACTTTTTAACATGGCAATCAGGTTTTTATCAACCTTTTTGCTTTCTTAAATTATAGTTTGAGTGCTACGCTTTAGCACTTAAATAAAATAGATAAAACAGATACTTTAGTTATTCTTTGTCTTTTAATTTTGTATCTACTTTCT
Organism: Aliinostoc sp. HNIBRCY26; assembly: GCF_050235535.1. Lineage (GTDB taxonomy): Bacteria > Cyanobacteriota > Cyanobacteriia > Cyanobacteriales > Nostocaceae > Trichormus. Next base: position 2,148,259 of record NZ_CP189852.1, on the reverse strand, counting down.
CAAATAAACTTCCTAAGAAGTTACTTATGCCATTTAAATAACGCTGCATCTCTAACGTAACGTCCATAATTCTTTTACCTTTATAAGATGTAAAGTATGGAAATTCTGCAAGTTTTCCAACAATTATTGGATGATGCTTAATAGCATTATTGACTAATCTACACTCATTGGCATCTTGGAAATTATCACATAGAGAAAGATCAATGCCAATACTTTTATACTCATCTATAAAATCATTCCATTTATATGGTGCAGTGACTATATCAGCATCAAGACTATCTTTCACAGCAATATACTCTCTATATATCCTACCTAAAAACTGTTCAGTCAGGGCCCATAAGCCAACAACAGCCATCTGATCAATGAACCTAATTACACCTCTATTTTCATGATCTTTAGCAATTATGCCATCCAAAATTCGTGATGTTTGTAATTCTTTATAAAACTCTTCTTCGGATTTTGGATTTCCAGATAGATGTAAGTCTTCTTTATTTTGCTGAACAAAATTATCTAAACGCTCATCAATATGACCTATCTCCTTATACACAATTTGGTGCATACGGCAAAAATCAAAAAGTAGCCATTGCAACTCATGATAAATCATCCCAAAATGGCCTGTAACCCAATAGTGGTTCGGGCCTCCTTCAATACAGAATGGCCACTGAAGATCCGAGTAAATCGGATTTCTTTTCATAAGCTCCATAATAATTCTTAGAGAACAATTTTAATTCATTGACACAACAGATTACTAGTATAATATAAGACCATAAATTCCTGGTTTTTATTACAATTATTAAAAGTCAAAGTTAGGGATTATACGAATTTACACCGTATATCCCTAACTTTTATAGATAGGTCTTAGCTGTAATAACTCCCTTGAGTTATAAAACCTTCCTTCCCAAGAAAGGTTGCAGAACTTCTGGTATTAAAACAGTGCCATCAGATTGCTGATAATTCTCTAAAATTGCAGCCATTGTCCGCCCTACAGCTAAACCAGAACCGTTGAGGGTATGGACAAACTGAGTCCCTTTCTTCCCAACTTCCTTAAACCGAATATCAGCCCGGCGCGCCTGAAAATCTACAAAATTGGAACAACTGGAAATTTCTCGATACTTCCCAGAAGAAGGTAGCCAAACCTCTAAATCATAGGTTTTAGTCGAAGAGAAACCCAAATCCCCGCTACATAAATTAATCACGCGGTAAGGTAACTTGAGAGCCTGTAAAATCGCTTCCGCGTTTCCCACCAATTTTTCCAACTCATCAAAAGAGGTGCTGGGATGCACAAATTTCACCAACTCCACTTTATTGAATTGATGCAAGCGAATTAACCCCCGCATATCACGCCCATAGCTACCCGCCTCTCTGCGAAAGCAAGGGGTATAAGCACAGTGGTAGATAGGTAAACTTTCCGCCGCCAGAATTTCTCCCCGGTACAGGTTAGTGACGGGTACTTCTGCTGTGGGAATTAGCCACAAATCATCATCAGCACATTTAAAACTTTCTTCCGCGAACTTGGGTAATTGACCCGTCGCCGTTAAAGAATCACTATTAACCAAAAGTGGGGGACTAACTTCTACATAACCCGCTTGGGTTTGCATTGTCAGCATGAAGTTAATTAATGCTCTTTCTAAAGCCGCACCAGCCCCGATTAAGTTGACAAAACGACTCTGGGCAACTTTGACGGCTCGCTCTACATTGAGAATACCCAGTTTCTCGCCAATTTCCCAATGTGGCAAAATATCTGGATTTTGAGGGATGTACTCATCACCCCAACGACGAACTTCTACGTTATCGTCTTCAGTTTTACCCAAGGGTGTAGCATCACTGGGGATGTTGGGAATGGCGAGGATAAGTTGCTCAATTTCCGCTTTGAGTTCTTTTTCCTTGGGTTCTAGTTCACTGAGTTGAGCCTTAATGGCGTTACCCTCATCCCGCAAGCCTTGAATTTCTGGGTCTTGAGGACTAACACCAGATTTAATCTTCTGTCCAACGAGTTTACCGATTTCATTACTACGTGCTTGCAGTTGGCTACGAGTAATTTCTATGTCTCGTTGCTGTCGATCTAACTGTAATATCGGCTCTAGGTCGTATTTACCACTACGACTGTCTAACCGTTCCTGAATTAGTTGGGGATTTTCCCGTATTTGCTTAATATCCAGCACAGATTTTTCTCAGTCTTTTGCCTACTTCCTGCCAACACATCAGCATATACTGATTTTGACTTGCTATGACAGGAAAAGCAAATACAAAAATTATTATTGCCAGGGTACTGATGTAAGTGGCGAGTTTTGAATTTGCATCACTTATGAGCGGTTAATGCGATTGAGTAGCCATAGTGAACCGACTAACCCAGCAAAGTGAGCTGAAACAGTATTTGTGTTTGCCTGTACTACTAACATATCTAGACCACTGATGATTCTGGTAGGGTCAAAAAACTGCGTTGTTATAGCTTGGGGAGAGATTGACCTAGCCACCAGTGTACCAACGATCGCCTGCGCTCCTAAAAGCGTTACTAGTGTCCCTGCTAAGTTTACCCACAGTCCTAAGCGCAAGACCTGCACTGTCTCCACTTTGCGAGGACGATTGCTAGGGTTTGATGAGAGCAGTTGTCTACCAATTCTGGTGTAACGATATGCCAAATATATCCCACCACCTAAGATGAGAATGCCACAAACTGCTAAAAATACACCGAAACTAGTCCCAGGGTTATTACTAGGACTACCTGCCCTTTGACTGAAAACAGCAAACAACAACACAATAATTCCAGAAACTACACCTAAAACTAACTGAATCCAAAAGCTAATCCAACCTGTGAGGCGAAACGTTTGGGCAATTGTACGGAGATTTGAGGAAGACGATGGCGCGTCAGAGTTTTGTGACATACTAATCACTTACCTAATAGGCACTTAATTATTTTATTTATGACTTACACACAGGTAAGGATACTTTAAAGACTAGCTTCAGGAATATCGTCCAAGAAAACTTTTCAGACTTACATCCCCCTCACCTTTTGTCAGAAAATTTTGGTGTCAGCCATACTCATACAACACTTACCAGATCGAATATGAAAATCTCAAGCTCAAATATCTTAGGGTTGCATATTTTTTGATGCTGTCTTCCGGTGCTGAGGGTGTCACCATATCATCATTAGCTATCTAACTATTTGATGATTTGCAGCAAGATATGGATACTAAAAACAAAGTATTGATTAACTTTTACAGATTTACACACAAAACGGCATTTTCCCTGTAAAATTCTTTCGATAGCATCTTACGTTTAAGCAGTTCTAACTAGCTCCGCATTACTTAACACCAAGATAGTGGCATAATCTGCTATCTTGACTGCTCCTCAACACACGAATTAAAGCTTGGGCGGGAGCGTTACTTGTTGACGCTCCTAAAACTTTTGCCGTTTTCCCACGGTTTAAAATCATGGGTTTTCATTTTCGTTTTTACACTTAGGAAATTCTGCCCAAGTAGCACTATATACTTACTCAGACTAGAGTAGCAGCATATACTGACTACAAAGATGTAGATTTCAGCCTAAGCCATACTTTTAGCCATTTACTCACTATGAAACTTGAGGATATATATCAATTCTTTGAGAATCCTCCGCCGACTTATCTCTGTCAAGAGCTAGCAATTTGTTACATTCTGGATGTATTGCTACAAGGTGAATCTTACGGTACTGAGTTGATTCAACAATTAGAAACTGAATACCCCACCTATCGACTTTCTGACACTGTGCTTTACAGTGCAATTAAATTTCTTGAAGACCATCAGGCTATTAATGGGTATTGGAAGAAATTAGAAGGTCGAGGCCGCCCTAGACGGATGTACCAGATTTCTCCAGAATGGGAAGTGCAAGCACAGCGTTTGGCAAAGCTTTGGCGAGATTACATAAGTCTGAGGACAAAGTAAAATCTTACACTTTTGAATTAAGCTGTCATTGATGATGCTTTTTGGCTGTTAACTGTTAAAAGTTAACAGTCAATCAATTTTATATTTTGGGTTTTGGATTTTGGATTTTGGATTTTGGATTGACTGCACCTATAAAGGGATACAGCTTGGGGATTTTAGATTAACTATTCTCTCTAGGGGATGATCAGGCGATATTTTAGATTTTAGGTTTTCCCTCACACAAGAGACGCGATTGCACGAAAAACAATCCAAAATCACGTCACTGGTTACAAGGAGGTGAACCTACGCAACGCAGTAGCTCCAAAATTTAAAATCTAAAATTCGGATTTCCTGGGCATTGTTTACGAAAACATAGGGATTTCAAGACTTAATTGCCATTAAACTTAACTTATGATTCATAAATTCAGGATAATGAAGACTGAATAAATCTTCTTGCAGTTAAAACGCACAACCCGATTTATGGATACTGCTACTTTGTCATCTACTTTTCTGCTCACCTTGTTGTTATTGGTTGGTCTGTTTTTCTTTATTCGTGCTGCAACAAAAGACCGCACTCAGACAGCACAACTGATATCTGAGCAAGATGAAGCAGTTTTTATGCCTCAGCTACAAACCTATTTTCTCTCCCGTGCTTATCGGGTGATAGAGATTGATCAAGTACAAAACCGAGTGGTTTTTGAAGGGTATGTCCAGCCTAGTATATTTTTGGCTGTCTTTTTAACTTTTCTGGCTGCGGTTGGTCTTGTTTGTTTATCGTTGGTTTTATCTTTTCTGTTTCCTCAATTGAGTCCGATTTTTCTGGGACTGTTAATACTTTCACCTGTAAGTGGGATGTTGTACTGGCAAAAGGCTGGACGCATAGAAACAGTTTTGCTGCAATTTGAACCCAAATCTAGTCCGCAGGAGTCTTTGAGTAGAATCACTGTGACAGCTCATCGTGATGAGCTAGCTGAGTTACAAAAAGCGTTACCCTGGAAGCCTAGCTATTGAACCTCCGAATTTTAGATTTTAAATTTTGGAGCCACTACGTTGCGCGGGTTTCCCCTGTTGTAGCAAGTGGCGCGATTTCGGATTGAGTTTTTTCGGTTCATGTCCCGCAAGACAGTGGGGAAAATAAATCTGAAAATTTTCAATTTAATCTCTAAGCCCCGCATCTTTGTGGTCGGGGTCAATCTAAAATTTAAAATCTAAAATCCAAAATTGATTGATGTTCGATGCCTCTGATGACCTAAATTCAGAAAAATGTTCTGATTGAGGGTTAAATGCTGAGTAAATAGACAGTAGAGAAGTAGTTAGTATAGGTAATGCCATTTTGCCTATTTTCCCTACGGCATGATGTCGTAGGGAAAATCAGCTTATATTGGCAGAGCTGTATCAGCAATCCAGAGGATGAAAGCACATCTTAAAACTCTCGCTTTTGGATACTTTTAGCCCTATTCTGACTACCTTGGGTATGCTATGACCAACAAGCGGGCGATAAAAACCAAAAACTCGATTTTTAGCCGATTGTCTATCTACTTTGGTCTGAATTTACTGGCTAATTCAGTTACAAACTTAAAAAAAATGGAAACTTTGCATAAACTGAGCCAGTTTGCCAGTTAAATGGTTGTCAGAAGTTGCACACAACGCGGTAAGATAACCATTTGTGACTCAGCGACTAGCCACAGCAACTTGTTCCAAACCTGCGGGAGATTCTAGTATCCGCAGGCTAGGAAACAAGAAATGGTTTTCTTCTACGTATTGCGCGCCAAACAGCCCTTTCTCTGCCCAGAAATAGCGGTCTGTAGTGTGTTCGTTTCGCTTTACGAGTAGCAAAGCTGGTGGCAAGATCCCTTCAGCTTGAATGAATTTTCTGGCTGCTGTCACAGGTTTCTCTTCGCCGCTTTCGATGCTATATTGAGGCACGTGTTCTAAAATCCGCCGTCCTTCTTGGCGACGACGACTTTTTCTTTTACGTCTCCTTGCCAACCTATTTTCCTCCTCTTTCAAGCTATAGATTGTAGTTATAGCTACAAAATCCGTCGTCATTATATAAGTTCTAGTTCAAAAGATCAATAGTTTTTTAACTTTTGATACAGGGAAAATACTCTGATTGACAGTAGATTAATCCCGACTAAAGAAATAAATAATCTCTAAGCGAAAACCATAACTCAAAAGAATTAGTTAAGCTTTATTAAATAGTTGAGAAAAACAAAGACTTTCTTTTATCTTCTCTCAAATTCCGTGATCCTGAACAATAACTGAAAAATGTTAATGTCTGCCAGTTCAGATTTTGTTGCTCTATGCCGGGAGCAAATAGCGTTGTTAACCCAAGGGCTGGGAGCATCTTTAAGCGTGGTTTATTTGGCGCAAGAATTAGTAGACTCTCCCACAGGAGAGTCTAAACTAATTCCTGTCGTAGTTTATCCAGAAACAGCAGTTATCCTGCCAGGAGAAGAAATTGTCCTAGCAGCAGCGCAAAAACAGCTAAGAGTGGGAAATTCGCCCCTGATACCGCAGCCATCAGCAAGACTTTTGACTCCAGCAGCAACAACGGAAACGCCGCCAACGGGACACAGACATTTAGCGGAAGATTTTTTGCTGAGTGGACATCAATTTGTCTTCCCTCTGATTCATGAGGGCGTGATGATGGGATTATTGGTCACAGGTAGGGACGATCGCCCGTGGAATGAACAAGAACAAAACCAGATTCAAACCATTGGGCAAACATTAGCGATCGCCTGTATTTTGGATCAGCGTCGAGCCTGGTTACAAAATCAGTTGCATCAACAGCAAATTTTGCAAGAGCAACAGCGAGATTTGTTAGATAACTTATTACATCAGTTTCGTAATCCGCTAACCGCTTTACGTACCTTTGGCAAATTGTTACTCAAGCGGTTGCGTCCTGGTGATCCAAATCGGGAAGTGGGAGAAAATATTGTCAGAGAAAGCGATCGCCTCAAAGAATTGCTGCAAAAATTTGATGAAGTGATTGATTGGGCTAATGTAGATTCAGAATTCCTAGCATTACCAAGCAATGACGTATTTGTAGAAGCAACTGTCCAAAAAGAATCTCAGCCAGTATTATTATTACCAGGCACAGGAGATAAAGAAACAGATTGTTCTTTGGCTGAATTATTAACACCATTGCTGGTTTCGGCTCAGGCGATCGCCCAAGAAAGAAATCTCGAATTAATATTAGAAGTACCTCAGAATTTACCTTTAGTTAAAGCTAACATCAAAGCTTTAACTGAAGTATTAAGCAATATCATTGATAATGCCCTTAAATATACTCCGGCTGGCGGTAAAATTTATATTGAAGTAGGAAAAGTAAAAGCTAACTTGCAAGGCATAGCAATTAGCGATACAGGCCCTGGTATTCCCCAGGAAGATTTAGCTCATATAGGCGAAAGACATTACCGAGGAGTGCAAGCCCAAACAGAAATTCCCGGTACAGGTTTGGGAATTGCGATCGCTAAACAACTCATCGAGCAAATGCAAGGACAAATTGAAGTTTTCAGCCCAGCAATTAATAATGCGATCGCTACACCAAATGCACCAGGAACAACTGTGATAGTTTGGTTGATAGTTAGTTAATAGTTAATAGTCCATAGTCCATAGTCATTAGTCCTTATTCTTCCTTGTCTCCTCTGTTTCCCTAAATAAATTAACCTTCAAGTGAAACAGTATTAGATAAAGACTGTTAACTGTTGACTATTGACTGTTGACTATTGACTATCTCGTAGAAACCAGTAAATTTTGATTAATTGTCATTTGTAGGTCTGTGTCCGGGTTGATGGCGATTAAGTCTACGCTATTTCTACCGAAGAATAAGCCAATTAATCCGCCGATAGCTGCACCACCTAAGACTTCCTCAGTGGCGATGGCGCGATCGCCTGTCACCGCAGATACCGCAGCAGCTGCACCTGCACCTAAGACTGTATTTCTGATAATTGCACTGGTGCTAGTACCTTTTCTCACGGTTTCAGTTTTGGTGATGACTTCGGAAGTTGCATTTAAATCGTATTCTTGACCATTGGTTAATACCAATTTTTGAGCAACGAACTGTGAACCATTAGGGGCGGGTCTGAGTTGACCGATTACTTGGCTACCAGCCGGAACAACTACTGTTCCCTCTTGTGTGACAACGTTTTGTGCAACTGTCAAAGATAAGGGTGCGGTTTCATCCTTTGTCACCAGAATTTTTTCCGCCTTATCGTACTTCACCGGAATCACCGTCCCTTGGGGAATGGTGACAGAAATGGGTCTGGGGGTTGTGGGTTGGAGGGCGACAACATAGGGTGAGTTGATGGCGGAAGCTTGATTAGAACTAACCAGGGCTTGATAGATAAATGCTGCTACTTGGGCGCGTGTAGCGGTGGCTGTAGGGCTGAGAAACCTGACATTGGGGTAGTTAACGACAATTTGCCTTTCCGTGGCCGCAGCGATAGGGCTACGGGCATAATTGGCGATGTTAGATGAATCGTTGAAATATTGCAGAGTGCCTTCTACATTACTGCTGGGTGCATAATCTAAACCATTGGCTAGTGAGACTAATACTTGCTGACGGGGAATGTTTTCGTTTGGTCGGAAACTGTTGCCGGGATATCCTGATAAGAAACCAATAGAGTAGGCTTGTTGAATCGCATTATAAGCCCAATAGTTAGTAGATACGTCTACAAATCCTATTGGCTGACGTTCTGGTGCTTTTTGGAAGGCTTTATTGACCATTGCGGCAAATTGAGCGCGAGTCACTGGTTCTTCTGGACGGAAACTGCCATCAGGGAACCCTGCAATCACACCTCGTTGTGATAATTCTCGAATAAATGGTGATGCCCAATAATTTGATGAAACGTCAGAAAAAGTAGTTTGAGCAAAAGAAGGAGCTGCTACTACAAAAGGTGCAACGGTTCCGGCTGTGACACTTAAAGCCATGAGTGCAGCTGTGCCAGATTGCCAACGATTTAGTCTAAACATAATTTTATTACTCCACACAATTACTTTTTTTCTATGTTAATTTCTTAGACATTTTATACACAAAAAAGTTTCCGTTAATCTGCATTATCTGAAATGATATCTTGTCTATATGTGACAGTTAATCTTGTGTTTCATATCCAAAAGCCTATGCAATTAGTTATAGTAAAATCACTTACCTCTAATTATGATCAATACCAAAGGCAAATGAGTATTTAGTCATGACTTTATATCTAAATAAACTATGACTAAAGTCATAGTTGCAAATAATTAGAACGACCAGAAAAACCAAACTATATTAAATCGTCATATAAAAATAATATAATTCAGTTCGTAGTAAGGACTTTAGTCCTTTTTTGTTCACGGAGAGTCTCTTAAAGATAACTTTATTTCTCTCTACAGACGTTTAGTTATTTACCCCGTTCTATTTACTGATTTTAGTGGCAGCAACCTGTATGGCAGTATGAGACATATAGCTATGTTTATGAGCCAAGCATTAAAAAAAAGAGCGATCGCCTACCTAATATTACAGTGGCGATCGCTATTTAATGATTATGGCAGTCACAACTCAATCTCAAGTTAGATAATTAGCGGATCAGATCCACATTTAAGTTAGAACTGAGTGCCAGTCTTAAGTCTTGGTCTGGTCGAATCACAAAAACTTCAGTTTCTTTCTTCCGCAGTAGTACACTAGCTAAAGCACCAGCCGCACCACCAGCTAGTGGTTCGCCAATTTCAATTCTCCTATTACCTGTAATCAGAGAAATTGCCGCAGCAGCACCAGCACCGATTGCTGCATCTGTTAATATTTTGCTGGTGTCGTTTTTGCTGATTTTCTCAGTTTTGGTAATGGTTTGTGAGTTAGCACTAATGAATTGTCTTCTACCTGAAGTATAGATTAATTCTCTAGCAACAAATCTCACCCCTCTGATGTTTTCTGTATTGTTTCTATCTGTGGAGTATTGACCATCAAAATATACTGGTTCTAATTGTCCAACAACTTCAGTTCCAGCAGGAATCAAGATGTTTCTATTACCATCAATAATGTTGTTAGCAATTCTCAAAGTTAAGGGTAAGGTTTCACCCCGACTAACAACAACTTTTTCTTTTTCATATCTGACTGGAAAAGTCACCCCAGCCGGGATAGCAACTTTTCTATTTTGTCCGATATTATATTGGGCATTAGCAGCAGGAGCAAAGGCAATCATAGGGGTAATAGCACCTGTGGTAATAGTGATTGCCATCAGTGCGGCTGCTCCAGATTTCCATTGATTCAGGTGGTTCATAAACTTTTGCGGTTTGAGTGCGGTGATATGTGTCAATGACGAGTCTTTACTGAGATTGTTTCTGAGTGTTTTTTACATTAGTAAAGACTTTGGGGATTGGGAACTGGGGATTGGGGACAAGGTAGACAAGGTAGACAAGGTGGAATTGATTTCCTAACTAACGGGACTTAGACAAAAATCAAGCCCAAATGTAACCCAAACTAGCTTTGTAAGCAGCAAACACATCACGATTTAAGTTCAACCAATCAATAAATCGAAAAGACATGGCTGTTCTGAAAGCTTCTAAAGCTTCAGTAAAAGTATTTAAAGGTTTGTTTGCCCACCGTCGTCTTAATCCTCCAGTTAACTGATGCCAAAGAATAAAAGTGTAGGCACAGAAAACTAAAATAAAATGGCGCAGTAAACTCCTTTTATCGCGAACTTGATATTCTTTAAGTCCTAACCATCCTTTAGCTTCCCTGTAAAAAACTTCTACCCAATTCCTTTGAGAATATGTATCAACTATCCATTGTGGTGTAACAATTGATGAAGATATATTAGTGATGAAGTAGTCAATATCGGTGGCTGCCGAGAAAGTAGAAGCATTCATAACGATAGCAATATTTCGCTTTCCAGTTAAACTTGATATTTCCACTTCACAAGTTACTACCCATAATGTTTTGGGTTTATCCAAATCTGTTTGAATTTCTGTGAAAGCCTCTTTGGGTAAGCTCTGGGCTAATTCATCTAACCGAATTGTTTGTTGAATATTATCTGTTTGGGTAACTGTTACTTTTCGATTTTTAGCTAATCCTCCTAAATATTTTAATTGCCGTTTTTCCAACTCTAATAAAAATGATGTATTGTTGCCATATCCAGCATCTACAATTACTATCCCAGGTTGATATGTTCTGTTTAGGGCTTGATCTATTAACTTGATTGCTAGTTCTGGTTTTTTCTCAAATAGAGGATCTTGTTTTCCTTGAGCTAAAGAATCAGCGTGTTGATATAACTCTATATCTAACGGTAAGCTTTTTCTGCCATCATATAAATGCGTTGTTACTACTACGATTCCATTATCTGTTTTGCCAATTTCTCCAATATACTGTCTCCCCACACCAGCAGTAAAATTACCACTTTTTCTATGACCAGAATCATCAATTATTAAGCTAAAACCTCTACTAATTCTTGTTTGAGTGCACTTATTCATGATTTCTAACCGACGCTCATTCACCTGCCCGCTAGACCAAGGTGATTCGGTCAAAAAGTGATGTAATCGGTGGTACGTTACACCTACAGCATTATCCGCCATTTGAAACAGGTTTTTTCTCTCACTTTCCCCCAATAATCCCCCTACATAGTGTCTAAACTCTCTTTTTTGAGCTTTATGAGTAAACACATCATCAAATCTTTGACACCATCTTTCAAAGCAGGGGGGCATCGCTGTGGGAGTGGTTTCTTTCATGAGCTTTTTTTAACGTGAAAGCTATGTTAGTTAAGCATTATACTCTTTTTTGGTTTAATTTTTGTTTAAGTCCCGCTAACCATTCAGAACTCAATACTCAATACTCAGCACTCATTACTCAGCACTCAGCACTAATTACTCACAGATAGAGATTGTAAATTTTTGTAAACTTGCGGACACCTAGACTGGAAACCTGATAAACACCTAGATAAACTATCAAAGAGTGCATCTGTACTGCTAGTTAATAATATATAAATGTGGCGATATAGCCTGAATGATTCCAGTACAACTTATCCTCAAAAATTTTCTGAGTTACCGTGATGCAACTGTAGATTTTCGTGGTTTGCATACGGCTTGTATTTGTGGTTCTAATGGAGCAGGTAAATCATCGCTTTTAGAAGCCATTACCTGGGCGGTTTGGGGTGAAAGCCGTGCGGCTGCTGAAGATGATGTGATTCATGCAGGGGCAAAGGAGGTTAGGGTTGATTTTACTTTCCACACTAATCAACAAACATATCGCATTATTCGCAGTCGGGTGAGAAGTGCGACTGGGGGACTGGAATTTCAAATTGAAACGCCTGCCGGTTTTCGTCCTCTGACTGGTAAAGGAGTACGCGCCACCCAAGAGGTAATTTTAGAGTACATTAAACTCGATTACGATACTTTTATTAACTCAGCCTATCTGCGTCAAGGGCGTGCAGATGAATTTATGCTTAAGCGTCCGAGTGAACGCAAAGAGATTTTGGCGGAGTTATTAAAGCTGAATCAATATGATGAATTAGAAGAACGCGCCAAGGAATCATCTCGTCAATTTAAAGCTAGAGCCGAGGAATTAGAGCGTTCTTTAGAGTCGATTAAAACTCAACTACAACAACGTCATATTACCCAAGCCCAAAGGGCAGAATTAGAAGCGGAAATTAACCAATTACAACAAGTCCAAGCATTTGAAAATATTAAATTACAAAGTTTGCAAGTTGTTCAACATCAACGTACTAATTGGGAACAACAGCTAAATTTTGTCAAGCAACAATACCAAAATTTAACTCAAGATTGCGATCGCTTGCAACAAGAGCAGTCAGCTATTAATTATCAAATTGCCCAGTTAGCAGCTTTAATCAATCAGGAAACAGAGATTAAAAACGGCTACACTCACTATCAAAATTTGCAATCTCAAGAAGAAGCCTTCGCCATTAAATTTGACGAATACACTCGTGCAACTGCATTGCGCCAACAGCAACAGCAACAACTCACAAAACAAATTCACGAACTAGAAAGACAATTACAACAAGTCCAAGGACAATTAGCAGCATTACAACAGCAAGAACAAGAAATTCAGCAAACCTTGGCTAAATCAGGGGAAATTGAAGCAGCCTTAGCCCAACTCGCTGCCGCCCGTCGCCATTTAACTCATCTCGATGAATTGCAAATGCAAGTTGCACCTTTACTACAGCAGCGACACAATTTGCAAAGTCATTTAGATAAGGTTCATGCTGGGTTAGTAGCACGTTTAGAACAGCTACAAGTGACAGAAAACCAACTGCAAAAAGCATCTCAACGCCAACCCCAACTGCAACAAGCAGTTATGGAAGTGGCGATGCAAATTGAACAAATGGAGAAAGACAGGGTTTATCTGCAACGAGTCCAAGAAAAAGGGCAAGAAAGAAGGCATTTTATTGAAAGGCTACAGGCGCAGCATCGAGAATATGAGAGATTATTGGGAGAATTAGAACAGAAATTGCAAATGCTGCGGACTCCTGATGCGATTTGCCCGTTATGCGAACGCCCTTTAGATGAACATCATTGGAATCGCGTGGTTGATAAAACCAAGGGTGAGTACAAAGAAACAGAGGGGCAATTGTGGGTATTTCGGGAACAAATGGCGGTTTCTGATCGAGAAATTCAACTTTTGCGGCAAGAATACAAAGAAATATTCCAGAAATTAAACGCTTACGATAGCTTACGGGAGCAGAGAGGACAGTTAGCCGCTCAGTTACAATCAACCAGTGATGCAGAACAGCATTTACAACAACTAGCTGCCGAGAAACAACACCTAGAGCGATCGCTGCAAGCTGGTGATTACGCGCCCACACAGCAAGCCGAACTCAGACAACTCGAACAATATCTGCAACAACTAAATTATAATGAGCAAGACCATGCTCTAGCTCGCAGTGAAGTAGAAAGGTGGCGGTGGGCAGAAATCAAGCAAGGACAAATCAAAGACGCTACCAAACGCCAAGCCCAACTCGCCGCCCGTAAACCAGAATTACAGGCACAAATTACCGAATTACAAAGCAGAATTGAGCGAGAACAGGTAGATTCTGAATGTGCCAAACAAATCGCGGCAATGGAGCAGAAAATTAGGGAAATTGGCTATAGTTCCGAACAACATAACCAAATTCGCACCAACCTACGTCAAGCCCAAGCTTGGCAGTTACGCTACCAACAGTTATTATCAGCCCAGCAACAATACCCCCAACTCCAAGCCAGATTACAAGATTTAGACGCATCCAGAAACGCCAGATTGCAAGAAAGACAACAACTAGTCACCCAAATCACCGATATTGAGGAACAGTTAGCCGCATCTACCAATCCCATTGCAGAGATTCAAGCCTTAGAACAGCAAATAGCCACCCGCAGAAGACAACTAGATGAATCTATCACCCAGTTAGGGCGGTTAGAACAGCTAGCTTTGCAACTAGAAAATTTACAGACGCAGTACGAAGAACAACAGCAACAACTGCAAACTTGTAGACAACAATATCGAGTGTATCAAGAATTAGCCCAGGCATTTGGTAAAAATGGCATCCAGGCTTTGATGATTGAGAACGTATTACCACAACTAGAAGCCGAGACAAATCAACTATTATCGCGGTTGACAGCCAACCAACTGCACGTACAATTTATCACCCAAAAATCGGGCAAGGGTAGTAAATCTACGAAGAAAACAGCCAAATTGATTGACACCTTAGATATAGTCATTGCCGATGCCAGAGGTACACGCGCCTATGAAACGTATTCTGGGGGAGAAGCCTTTAGAATCAACTTTGCCATTCGGTTAGCCTTGGCGAAACTACTAGCACAAAGAGCCGGAGCCGCCTTACAGTTGTTAATTGTGGATGAAGGTTTTGGTACACAGGATGCCGAAGGATGCGATCGCCTAATTGCCGCCATAAATGCGATCGCCAACGATTTCGCCTGTATCCTCACCGTTACCCATATGCCCCACCTCAAAGAAGCCTTCCAAGCCAGAATCGAAGTTAATAAGACACAAGAAGGCTCACAGGTGAGGCTGTTAACTTGATTGGGTATGGCGCATAGGGCATGGGGCATGGGGCATAGGGCATAGGGCATCGTAATAAGAATCTACCTTGTCTACCTTGTCTGCCTTGTCTACCTTCCAGTCCCCAATCCCCAGTCCCCAATCCCCAATCCCCAGTCCCCAATCCCCAATCCCTAATTAAAATCCTGTATCCTCGCATCAAAACCATTAGACCGTAACATTCTAGACCTTAACTCAGCCAAAGAGCGATCGCTAAATGAGCCAGCATTGACATAACGCCCTAAGTTAGATTGTTCTGCAAAGGCATCGGGAATAAAGCGACGGACGCGATTGAGGATGTTCTGATTACTCATGGGTACAATCACCACATAGCGATTATTACTGGGGCGATTAGGTGGCTGGTTGGAAACATTACTTGTTGGCACTACATAATTACCTACATTTAGTGCTTGCCAAGTTTGCCAATCAACTCTGCCTGTAGGGTTAATTTTATATGCCTGCTGAAAACTAGCTACAGACGCTCTGGTGTATTCATCAAAGTAACCGTCTATACTGCCGTTAAAATAGCCCAACTCAGATAAACGCCGTTGTACTATTCTGACATTTTCGCTGCGATCGCCCACAAACAACACATCCCGAAGCGGCTGGTTAGCGTATCTGGCATTCCAAGCTTGACGTACTGCCTGTAAAATTTGCATATCAGCAACGCCATCAGCATTCAGTCGATAATCTCGCTGAAACTGTAAAATTGCTTCTCTCGTCATCGCTCCTACGTTCCCATTAGGGTTAGCGTTGAAATACCCTAAATCCCGTAAACGTTGCTGTAAATCTCTGATTTGCTGCGTTGAAAGTCTTGATGCACCTGGATTTTGACTAGAAGCCAACAGTGCGTTCCAAGTTTGGGGATTTACTACCCCAGTCGCCGCCAGTCCAGCGCGACGTTGAAAAGCGATCACTGCATTTTTCGTAATCCCTTGAAAATTCCCTGTAGGATTAGCATCGAAATAGCCTAACTGTCGCAAACGCTGTTGCAGCCTAATAACATCCTGTCCGCTACTACCTTCAGACAAAACTGGGTATCTCCCGCCTATATTACCCGCATTCCTAATAGCTGAAGCAGTTCTCGAACCAACCACACCATCAGCTACAATGCCCACAGAACGCTGAAACAGAATCACGGCTTGCTGCGTTTCTGTGCCAAAATACCCAGTATTAGGAGCGTTAAAGTAGCCCAACCGTTTTAAATTTCTTTGCAGTTGAACAACAGCTGCACCTCTACTTCCAAATCGTAACTCTCCACTACTATTTCTAGCTTGACAGGCTCTTTGCAATGCTGTTTGCGTACCACCACCAACTATCCCATCTGGTCTTAATCTATTGGCACGCTGAAAACCAATCACAGCCCTTTGAGTCAAGGTAGCAAATTTTCCTGTCGCCGGAGCATTTAAAAAGCCTAATTGTTTTAAACACCGTTGAATCCTAACAACATTCGCCCCACTACTACCTACTTTTTCCAGAGCTAAAGCCTGTCCAGCTAAACTCAAAACAGCTAAACTTAACGTTACCGATAACAGCCGCATCGCTGCTAAACTAGGTAACTTTTTCCACGGCAAAAATTCCCAATTAATTTGGATAGGATTAAACTCAATATCTTCAGATTCTTCGTATACCGCACTAAGATAAGAATAACCAATGGTATCCATAATGTTATTGTTATTTTTTAGTTGGATGAAAACCGCACAATCCAGACTTGATTTAGATACAAAAGTCAACTCAATGAATTCCCAATTTAAAAAGCGTCTTAAACTAAGTATAAATAAGTAAGTAACATATCATATTTTATCCACTCAGTCAAAATACTGATATGGGAACCATATTTGATTTCCGCGAAGCTAGGTACACCTCTGTTACTTTTTTTTCCTGTTCCCCGTTCCCTTTTCCCTGTTCCCTAACTAGGCAAATAATTTCAATAATCAAGTCGGATTCCTATATCACAACAACACCACCCGCCCCTTTGTGTGGAAAAAACACTTCCTGCTAACCAAACTCCCGCAATTGTGGAAAATAATAAATTAAGTCGAGTATTGCAAGACTCACTTAACTGCATAATTTTCTCTAGGAAAATATGACCCATCCTTTTCTCCAACGCCTGCATAGTCCCGATAGACCAGTCATCGTCTTTGACGGTGCAATGGGGACTAACCTGCAAACTCAAAACCTCACCGCCGAAGACTTTGGTGGCGCACAATACGAGGGGTGTAATGAATACCTAGTTCACACCAAACCTGAAGCTGTCGCCAAAGTTCACCGTGATTTCCTAGCGGTGGGTGCAGATGTTATCGAAACTGATACTTTCGGTGGTACGTCGATTGTATTGGCTGAATATGACCTAGCAGACCAAACATACTATCTCAACAAAACCGCCGCCGAACTAGCAAAAAGTGTGGCTGCGGAATTTTCCACCCCAGAAAAACCCAGGTTTGTCGCGGGTTCTATCGGCCCCACCACCAAACTCCCCACCTTGGGACACATTGATTTTGACACCTTAAAAACGTCTTTTGCTGAACAGGCCGAAGCCTTGCTTGATGGTGGAGTTGATTTATTTATCGTTGAAACTTGCCAAGATGTGCTGCAAATTAAAGCCGCATTGAACGGTATAGAAGAAGTCTTTGCCAAAAAAGGACAACGGATACCCCTAATGGTTTCCGTCACAATGGAAAGCATGGGAACAATGTTAGTTGGTTCCGAAATCAGCGCAGTCTTGACGATTTTAGAACCCTACCCAATTGATATTCTCGGTCTTAACTGTGCCACAGGGCCAGATTTGATGAAACCACACATCAAATATTTATCTGAACATTCGCCATTTGTGGTTTCTTGCGTTCCTAACGCCGGTTTACCAGAAAACATTGGTGGTAAAGCACACTATCGCTTAACACCGATGGAATTACGTATGGCGTTGATGCACTTTGTTGAAGATTTGGGTGTCCAAGTGATAGGGGGTTGCTGTGGGACACGTCCAGAACACATTCAACAATTAGCTGAAATTACTCAAGATTTAAAACCAAAAGTCAGACAGCCAAGTCTTGAACCTGCGGCGGCCTCAATTTATTCTACTCAGCCCTACGAACAAGATAACTCTTTCTTAATTGTGGGTGAACGTCTCAACGCCAGTGGTTCTAAAAAATGTCGTGATTTACTCAATGCGGAAGACTGGGACGGACTAGTTTCAATGGCTAGGGCGCAGGTAAAAGAAGGCGCGCATATCCTAGATGTCAACGTTGATTATGTGGGACGCGACGGCGTGCGAGATATGCACGAGTTGGTTTCCCGTATTGTTAATAATGTCACACTACCCTTAATGCTGGACTCCACCGAATGGGAAAAAATGGAGGCAGGTTTAAAGGTAGCCGGGGGTAAGTGTCTGTTGAACTCCACCAACTATGAAGACGGTGAACCGCGCTTTTTGAAGGTGCTGGAATTAGCGAAGAAATACGGCGCGGGCATAGTCATCGGTACAATTGACGAAGATGGTATGGCGCGGACAGCAGATAAAAAATTCCAGATTGCCCAACGTGCTTACCGTCAAGCTGTAGAATATGGAATTGCTGCCCATGAGATATTCTTTGATACTCTAGCTTTACCTATTTCTACGGGGATTGAAGAAGACCGCGAAAACGGTAAGGCAACCATTGAATCAATTCGCCGCATTCGCCAAGAATTACCAGGATGTCATGTAATTTTAGGGGTGTCGAATATATCTTTCGGTTTAAGTCCAGCCGCGAGGATTGTGTTGAACTCGATGTTCTTACATGAAGCAATGGCAGCTGGTATGGATGCAGCCATTGTCAGTGCTAGCAAGATTCTACCACTGTCCAAGATAGAAGCCCATCATCAAGAAGTTTGTCGCCAGTTAATCTATGATGAGCGTAAATTTGAAGGTGATGTTTGCGTTTATGATCCTCTAGGAGAATTAACGAAATTATTTGAGGGTGTCAAAGCCAAACGTAATACAGGTGTTGATGAAAACCTACCTTTAGAAGAACGCCTCAAACGCCATATCATCGACGGCGAACGCATTGGTTTAGAAGCACAGTTAAATAAAGCTTTAGAACAATATCCACCCCTAGAAATTATTAACACCTTCCTCCTAGATGGGATGAAAGTTGTGGGTGAGTTGTTCGGTTCAGGACAAATGCAATTACCCTTTGTGTTGCAGTCGGCGGAAACCATGAAAACTGCGGTAGCTTACCTTGAACCCTTCATGGAAAAATCCGAGGCGGGAAATAATGCTAAAGGAACGGTAATTATCGCCACTGTAAAAGGTGATGTTCACGACATTGGTAAAAACCTAGTAGATATCATCTTGTCTAACAATGGTTACAAGGTGATTAACCTGGGAATTAAACAGCCAGTGGAAAACATCATTGAGGCTTACAATCAACATAAAGCTGACTGCATAGCCATGAGTGGGTTGCTAGTGAAGTCAACCGCCTTCATGAAAGAAAACTTGGAAGTCTTTAACGAAAAGGGAATTACCGTCCCCGTAATTTTAGGCGGTGCAGCGTTAACTCCTAAATTTGTCAATCAAGATTGCCAAAATACCTATAAAGGGAAGGTAGTTTACGGTAAAGATGCTTTCTCAGACTTGCATTTCATGGATAAATTAATGCCAGCCAAAGCATCTAATAACTGGGATGACTTACAAGGATTCCTAGATGAAGTAGATACTGAAACTGCAAACACTACTCAGGAAAAATCCCCAGTAACCACTTCCCCAGTCCCCAGTCCCCAGTCCCCAGTCCCCATAGATACCCGCCGTTCCGAAGCCATAGCGGTAGATATAGAACGTCCTACGCCGCCATTCTGGGGAACAAAATTATTAGAACCTGGTGATATTCCTATTGAGGAAGTATTCTGGCATTTAGATTTACAAGCCTTAATTGCTGGACAGTGGCAATTCCGCAAACCCAAAGAACAATCTAAGGAAGAATATCAAGCTTTCTTAAATGAGAAAGTCTACCCCATTTTGGAAACATGGAAGCAGCGCATTATCGCGGAAAACCTTTTACATCCTCAAGTAATTTACGGGTATTTTCCTTGTCAGTCTGAAGGAAATACTTTGTATATCTACGAAAACAATCATGCACCATCAAAGGAAGTAGCCAAATTTGAGTTTCCCCGCCAAAAATCATTAAGAAGACTCTGTATTGCAGATTTCTTTGCACCCAAAAAATCAGGAATTATTGATGTCTTCCCTATGCAAGCGGTAACTGTGGGTGAAATTGCCACAGAGTACGCACAAAAATTATTTGCAGATAATCAATACACAGATTATTTGTATTTTCACGGTTTAGCAGTGCAAGTTGCAGAAGCTTTAGCAGAATGGACACACGCTAGAATTCGCCATGAGTTAGGATTTGCTGCTGAAGAACCAGATAATATTCGCGATATGTTAGCACAACGTTATCGGGGTTCACGGTATAGTTTTGGCTATCCGGCTTGTCCCAATATTCAAGACCAATACAAGCAACTCGATTTGTTGCAGACTGACAGAATTAATTTATATATGGATGAAAGTGAGCAACTTTATCCAGAACAGTCTACAACAGCGATTATTACTTATCACCCAATGGCAAAATATTTCAGTGCTTAATTGAGGTAATAGTCAGAGTTAATTAAGCATCAATACAGGGAAAGCTATAAATAGCTTTCCTTATTCAAACAGAATTTAAGCAACTGACACAATAGTAGGGTGCGTCAGATGTGGAAAATTCCTGAATTTGTACGAAATTATTTGGTCTAATGCACCCTAACGTTCGTTTGATTATGACACTTGCGTAAGCCCTATCACAATTTGTCACAGATTCATATTAAATAACCCAATTTGGGATAAACCCAAGTTGGGTTTTAGTATTTAATCAAACTTTGAATTCAGCTCTTGGGACTAATTCTCCTAGAGGCTAAATCAACTATCACAGAAAACAAGGCGATTCATGTGCCTAAATCAGTCTTCACTGAAAGATACAATCTGTTTCGTCAACTGCTTATCAAAGCTCGCCAAGCTGCCAATTTGACTCAATCAGAGCTATCAATAAAGCTTGCGCGTCCACAGTCTTATGTATCGAAGTATGAACGTGGTGAACGCCGTTTGGATCTAATTGAATTTTTGGAAGTAGCAGAAGCCCTTCAGGTTGAACCTGACACGTTTATAAAAACTTTGCTTGAAGAGAAAAAGGAGAAGTAATTATTATTATTCAATGTTTAGATTTTAATAATGCTAATAGTATTATTAATACAAGCTATCAATCTGAATGGAATGAAATTATTCAAAGTCTAACTGAAATGCCTTTGCATATCAAGCCTTCTGATCAAGCAAAAATTCAAGGTAATCCTATTTTCGATCCAGTTGGAAGCAATGAATATATCAAAAATTCATTAGTCAAGTTGGGATGGCACAGTAACATTTTAGTTCCTACAGCATACAGATTCTTAGGAAAAGATGTTGATTTTGGTAAATCAGGCATCATTCTAGAGAGTCAGTTTTCCAATTATCCATTCCTTTTAAACAATGTTTTACGTTCAGAGTTGTTCTTTAAAGGTAGTATTAATTTTGCAGGATGTGCTACAAAGCTATTAGTTATCATTACAAAAGCCCAGATGTTTCCAGCTTCTAACAGCACTCTTTACTATGAACAGGCTGTTCAGCAATTAACTGCTTTAATTAACAATAGAGTGTTTGATATACCAATTAGGCTGATTGGATTATTTGAACAAAAAAATATAACTATATCAGCAATTTACACTGAATATCAAAGTACAAGATATTCCAGAGTTGTTCGCAATAGAATGAGTTGCACCTGTCAAATAGTTCCTAGTAAGGCTAAAAGTAAGCGTTATAGAATTCAGATTATATAATTTTAAAATCCAATTTATTCAGAATAATTTTAACTGAATTTGTTGATTTATTGTATTTTTATCTTGAATTTTCTTGCCATTTCCATTTAGCTTTGGATCTGCCGGAATATCTTCACCTCGTAAGGTGGCAGTGAAAGCGGCTTCCTCATAAAGTAAGCGTTCGTACATTTCTTGTAAATGATACTCTTCTGGGTATATCTTTGCCTTACTTCTATCCGATGGTTTTTCTCCCATTTGTAAGTCAAATCTAAATTTTTCAATTGGTTGACCTGTACGCTCAACATAATCTCGTAAAGTTTTTAGATTAGGAAAATAGCCTTTTTTATCAGGTTCTCCACTAAGCCGCCGAAGTGCTACTTGATGATATTTCGAGTCTATTTCTGTACCTATAAAATTTCGGTTGTAATTTCTAGATACAACTGCTACTGTACCTGCTCCCATATAAGGATCAAGGACTAAATCACCTGCTTTAGTTGTGGCTAATACAATTCTGGCTACTAAATCTTCTGGAAATTGACAAGGATGTATTGTTTGTTCTTCATGATTATGTTTTACATTTCGGAATAACCAAATGTCTCCAGGATTCTTACCATCTGGGTTACATGATAGTTCTCCCTTTCGATTTCCTCGATAATGTTTTTTATTTTGATATTTTTGTGGAACTCTTATATCATCCAAATTGAATGTATATTCATTCGTTTTAGTAAACCAAAGAATCGTTTCATGTCTACAAGAGAACTTCTTTTGAGCATGAAGTCCATGTTGTCTAGCCCAGATAATGCGATTCCGAGGTAACAACCCCAATGACTCTAATATTGGGAAGAACCGAATATCAAGTGGGATGATTGTACCTTTATTAGAAAAAGCTCCTACCTGCCAAAATAAAGAACCTGTTTTTTTTAGAATGCGACTGCACTCTTGCAATACAATTTTTTGCTCTTCTAGGTAAATATCAAAGGCTTTTCTAGCTTCGTATTCCTTCCCCAAATTGTAAGGTGGGGATGATATAACTAAATCAACATATTCATCTGGCAATTGTTTCAGAAGTGTTATGCAATCTCCTAAAATAATTTGATTGATTGGTAGTTTCTGTTTTTCAATTTTCAATTCTATACCTACCTTTTACAGAAAAAACTAAGTTCAGATATAGGATAACCCAAAATGGGTTATTCAACAAGCTAACACACCATTCCCCAACTATATGCAAAAAAAAGGTGAGTATAAACTACCCACCTCAAAACTCAAGAGAATATTCTGTTGCGATTAACCCAACAATTTTTTAGCTGTAGCTAACACATTATCAACGCTAAAGCCAAATTTCTCCAAGCAAACGCCGCCAGGAGCAGAAGCACCGAAACGGTCAATGGTTACGGTGTCGCCTTCAGTACCGATGTACTTGTGCCAACCAAAGCTGCTAGCTGCTTCTACTGCTATACGCTTGGTGACAGCTTTCGGTAGGACAGATTCTTTGTAAGCTGCGTTTTGTGCTTCAAATAAATCCCAAGCAGGTAAGGAAACAACACGAACTTTCTTACCTTCGGCTGTGAGTTTTTCAGCAGCAGTTACACAGAGGCTCAATTCTGAACCAGTACCAATCAAGATTAAGTCTGGTGTACCTTCAGAATCTACTAATACGTATCCACCCTTAGCTACGTTCTCAATAGATGTACCTGCCAAGTTGGGGACGTTTTGACGAGTCAACGCTAACAAAGTAGGATCATTTTGTTTTGATCTTTCAATGGCTACTTTGTAAGCACCAGATGTTTCGTTACCATCAGCAGGACGAATCACTGTCAAGTTAGGAATAGCGCGGAGAGAAGCTAGGGTTTCGATGGGTTGGTGGGTGGGGCCGTCTTCACCTTGACCGATGGAGTCGTGGGTCATTACCCAAATTGAGCCGGCTAAAGACAAGGCTGATAAGCGGATAGCAGCCCGCATATAGTCGGTGAAGATGAGGAAGGTAGCACCGTAAGGAATTAACCCTGAACTATGTAACGCAATACCGTTACAGATTGCGCCCATTGCGTGTTCCCGCACACCAAAGTGGATGTTGGGGTTTTGGTATTGTCCTTTTTGGAAGTCGCCTTTACCTTTGATTTCGGTCAAGTTGGAGTGGGTTAAGTCAGCCGAACCGCCAATGAGTTCAGGAACAACCGCCGCCAATTTGTTCAAACAGGTTTCGGAGTGCTTCCGGGTGGGAAGTCCTTTATCTTCGGGGGTGTAGGTGGGTAGTACCTTATCCCAACCATCAGCTAGTTTGCCACTCAGGTAACGCTCAAATTCAGCCGCTTCTTGGGGATATTTAGCTTTGTAATCGGCGAAGGCTTTGTTCCATTCGGTTTCGTAGCCTGCACCGCGTTCTACGGCTTTGCGGGTGTGGTTGAGGACATCTTGAGGAATCACGAATGGTTCATTTTCCCAACCAAGGTTTTGGCGGGTCAATGCGACTTCATCTGTACCTAAAGCAGCACCGTGAATACCAGCAGTGTTAGCTTTGTTGGGAGAACCATAACCGATGGTGGTTGTCACCTTAATCATGGTGGGTTTGTCGGTGACAGCTTTCGCTTCTTCAATGGCTTTAGCGATCGCATCTAAATCGGTGTTACCGTCTTTAACGTGGAGGACGTGCCAACCGTAAGCTTCAAACCGCTTAGAAACATCTTCGGTAAAAGCTACATCGGTAGAACCATCAATGGAGATGTGGTTGTCATCATACAACGCGATGAGTTTACCTAAGCCCAAGTGTCCAGCCAGGGAAGCGGCTTCACCGGAAACGCCTTCCATGTTGCAACCATCACCTAAAATTACGTAGGTATAATGGTCAACAATTTTAGCATCGGGTTTGTTGAATTTAGCAGCCAGGTGAGCTTCAGCAATAGCCAAACCTACGCCGTTAGCGATACCTTGACCAAGGGGGCCTGTGGTCACTTCTACGCCTGCGGTGATGAAGTTTTCAGGGTGTCCAGGGGTTTTGGATTCCCATTGACGGAATTGCTTGATATCTTCGATGGATACGCTGTCAAAGCCAGTCAAATAGAGTAGGGCATACTGCAACATCGAGCCATGACCGGCAGACAAGACAAAGCGATCGCGGTTAAACCACTTGGGGTTTTTGGGATTGTACCGCATAAAGCGATCCCAGAGTACGAAAGCCATCGGAGCTGCGCCCATCGGCAGTCCTGGGTGTCCAGATTTTGCCTTTTCTATAGCATCAACAGCTAAGAAACGGATTGAATTAATACAAAGTTCTTCGAGGGATTGGGTTGCAACAGCCATGATCTCTTATTTTTAACGACGGGTTAGCACTCGTGGAGCTTCTTATTGGGGTGCTTTTTAACAGTTATCAGTGATCAATTATCAGCTATCAGCAATCAATTTTATTGTGATAACTGTTAACCCTTACGGATTCAATAGTTGCTTTCCGACGCAAGGCGACAGGAACGCACTATCTCACTGTTTACTGTTAACTGATTTAGCTTCCCCTGCGGTATCATCATCCCATTCCCGATTGTGCATAGACAAGCGGGTTCTCCTGAGTTTTTGGTAATTAATCAAGCCAAAAATTCGGTCAAGTTGAACTCTTAGCTAGTGGTGGAATGACGTTTACGATACTGTTCTGATTGTGATTACAGGATAGCTGACAAAGGTTAAATTTTCCGCTTTGAGGTAAGAATTGAGAGATGGAAAGTTAGGGGCAAGAATTCAGAACTCAGGAGTCAGGATGCAGAATAGAAAAATTCAAGATTTCTGAATTCTGGATTCTTCATTCATATTTGGGATTATGAGCAACTTAATTACTCAAATTATCCCCTAATTTTTGAATTATTCTGTCCCCTGATTTCTGAATTCTGAATTTTTTTGAGTGGTGAGTGCTGAGTGGTGAGTGCTGAGTGCTGAGTAAAAGATAGTAAATCTTTTGCTTCCTCTGCTCCCTGCTCCTCTGCCTCATGCTCCCCTGCCTCCTAAGAGACGTACTTCCTAAAAGCGAGGGTGACATTATGACCGCCAAATCCAAAGGAATTGGATAGGGCAACGTCAACCTTTTGTTTGCGGCTAGTGTGAGGTACGTAGTCTAAATCACAATCTTGGTCAGGGTTTTCGATATTGATGGTGGGTGGAACTTGATCGTTGGCAATGGCCAGGACTGTGGCTACCGCTTCAATCCCGCCAGAACCGCCTAAAAGGTGTCCTGTCATGGATTTAGTGGAACTGACAGTGATTTTGTAAGCATGATCACCCAAAACTTTTTTAATGGCAGCAGTTTCAGTGGAGTCATTGGCTGGGGTACTGGTGCCGTGAGCATTGATATAACTGACTTGTTCGGGGGTGATACCTGCATCTTTCAAAGCCAAGCTAATGGCTCTAGCTGCTCCTTCACCTCCAGGGACTGGAGAAGTCATATGGTAGGCATCACAGGTCATACCATAACCCACGATTTCGGCATAAATACGTGCGCCACGACTTAAAGCGTGTTGTAATTCCTCCAGAATTAGAATTCCCGCACCTTCACCCATGACAAATCCATCGCGATCGCGATCAAAGGGACGACAAGCATGAGTCGGATCATCATTGCGAGTAGACAGGGCGCGCGCCGCAGCAAAACCAGCTACAGATAAGGGGGTAATCGCCGCTTCACACCCACCGCAAATCATCGCTTGGGCGTAACCACCTTGAATCATGCGAAACGCGTCTCCCACGGCGTTAGAACCAGCAGCACAAGCTGTTACAGTACAGTTATTTGGCCCTTTTGCGCCGGTGTGAATCGCTGTCAATCCTGCTGCCATATTAGCAATCATCATGGGGATCATGAATGGGCTACAGCGATCAGGCCCACGGTTGAGGTAGATGGTTTGTTGGTCTTCCATCACCTTAATACCGCCTACACCAGAACCAATAATAACTCCCACCTGTTCGGCGTTGAGTTCATTGATAACTAACTGGGCATCAGCAAGTGCTTGTTTGGCGGCTGCGACTCCAAATTGGGAAAATCTATCCATCCGCTTGGCTTCTTTACGATCCATGTATTCATGTGGATCGAAATTTTTCACCTCACCTGCAATGCGGCAATCATGACTAGAGGCATCAAATGCGGTGATGTAGTCAATGCCATTGCGTGCGCTGATCAATCCTTCCCAATACTCCGCAGGTGTGTTACCAATAGGTGTAATCGCGCCAACACCCGTGACAACAACGCGTTTACGATTATAATCTGTCATGACTCAGTATAAAGATGGCGAGAAAGTTGCAAAAATTAGGAACTAGGGACTAGGGAATGGGGACTAGGAAAAGAAAAGTTCCAGAGAACCAGAGAAAAAATTTGCCCAATCCCCAATCCCCAGTCCCCAATCCATGCTTTAAGCAGATGTAGCAACTTTACTGTTGATGTAATCCACTGCTTCTTGAACGGTTGTGATTTTTTCGGCGGCTTCATCGGGAATTTCGATGTCAAATTCTTCTTCCAAAGCCATAACTAATTCCACTGTATCTAGGGAATCTGCCCCTAGATCGTTGGCAAAACTTGCCTGTGGTGTAATTTTTTCCGCTTCTACACTGAGTTGTTCGGCAACAATTGCCTTGACTTTTTCAAATGTCTCTGTTTGACTCATAAGATAAAATTCCTTACCAGTTGCTACTGTCTGCTCTTTATGGGTGACATGGTTTTGAGCATATACATCTTATCGGAAAGCGCGATCGCCCGTATACGTCCCTGTCCAAAATTGGAATAGAGTAAGGCTCTGAAATTTTGCTTGTTACCAATTCTTACTAGATTTCTGGAAGAATGTCCAAAAAAAATACATTCCCTCTTCAGTATCTAGAGGCGAGGAGTGATAAAACAGTTATCATCGGGGCAATTGCCTGAAACAAACCTTATTTTTATGCTATCTCAGACACTAAAATATGCTTACTTCCCTGGTTGTGTAGCTCAAGGTGCTTGCGGGGAACTATATCAGTCAACTCAAGCTCTCACCCAAGCTTTGGGCATTGAATTAATTGAATTAAAAAAAGCTGCTTGTTGCGGATCAGGCACATTTAAGGAAGATTCTCAACTTTTAGAAGATACAGTGAATGCCAGAAATATTGCTTTGGCGGAAGCGTTAAATTTACCCTTACTCACTCACTGTAGTACCTGTCAGGGTGTGCTTGGTCACGTTAATGAACGTTTACAAGAGTTTCATGCCAGTAATCCTGAATATATTCAGCAAGTTAATGGCTTTTTACACAAGGAAGGTTGTCTACCTTATCGTGGTAGTACAGAAGTTAAACATCTGCTCTACGCACTAGTTAGCGATTACGGGTTAGAAAAAATCAGCCAACGTGTAACTCGTAAGTTATCCGGTTTAAAATGCGCCGCTTTTTATGGCTGTTATCTCCTGCGCGCGCAAAAATCCGTACCTGAAAAAGACCGATACAACCCAGAAGCAATGGAAAATCTGTTTCAGGCTGTAGGTGCAACCCCAATTTATTATCACGGTCGCACCCAATGTTGTGGCTGGCCTCTTTCTAGTTACGCTACTACTCAATCCTTTCAAATGGCTGGGATGCACATTCAAGAAGCCATCGCCGCCGGTGCTGATTGTTTAGTGACCCCTTGTCCTCTGTGTCATCTAAATTTAGACTCCCGTCAACCAGAAGTAGAAAAAGTAATTGGCAAAAAATTAGGTTTGCCAGTATTACATTTACCCCAATTAATTGCTTTAGCTTTAGGAGTTAGCCCTAAAGAATTAGGTTTAGAAAGGCATATTGTGTCTACTAAGCCAGTATTAGAAAAATTGGGACATAGAGTATAGGGCATGGGGCATGGGGCATAGGGCATAGGGCATAGGGCATGGGGCATAGAAGTTAAGTGTCTCTTATCTACCTTGTCCCCAGTCTCCAGTCCCCAGTCCCCAATCCCCAATCCCCTACCCCCCATTCCCCGTTCCCTTAAACTGACGTTGCAGTTGTCTGAAGAATTGATACATTTCCGGCAGATGCTTGTAAATTGCGGACACTTTCAGGTAAGTCTTGTGGGGAACAGCAGGACTAGCGGAGACTATTTCCCCTGGTTTGACATCGTGGGCGATGCCGGTTTGTGCTGATGCGATCGCGCCGTCGCCAATTTTGGCTTCGTTGGCAACACCCACTTGTCCGGCTAAAATGACACGGTTGCCTAATGTGACACCGCCAGCCATACCAGTTTGAGCTGCGATCGCACAACCTTTACCAATTTGGCAACCGTGACCAACCTGCACTAAATTATCAATTTTGGTATCACTGCCAATTCTGGTTTCTCCCACTGCTGGACGGTCAATTGTGGTGTTACAGCCAATATCAACGCGGTCTTCTAATACTACGTAGCCAGACTGTTTCATTTTAACCCAGCCAGTGCGGGTGGGAACAAAGCCAAAGCCTTCGCCACCGATGACCGCACCGCTATGAATGATACAATCTGCACCGATTTGAGAGCGTTCTTCGATGGTGCAGTTAGCGTGTAGGATAGTGCGATCGCCTATTCTTACATCAGGGTAAATCACGACGTTGGGGTGAATAATTACACCATTACCAATTTCTACCCCTTCCTGAACTACCGTATGGGGGCCAATGTAGACATCTTCACCGATTTTAGCTGTGGGATGAATGACTGCTGTAGGATGAATGTCTGGTTTAGGGGTGTATGGTGTATAGAAGATAGCGATCGCTTGAGCAAATAATAATCTTGGCTGTTTTGTCGCTAACCAAACTATTCCTCGCTCTTGTGCTTGTGCTTGGATTGTGGAGTCATCCGGTAAAATTAACGCACTAGCATTAGTTGTACTGATAAAACCTGCATATTTTGACCCCTCCACGTAGCTAATAGTACCGCTTGTAGCTTCATCAATCGCTGCTGCACCGCTAATTTCTGGATCATGGTCAGGACTGGCTATTAAACTATGGCTAGTGACCAGATCACCGAGTTGGGCTACAATTTCGCTAAATTTCATTTTGGCGTATTTAGATTTAGTAGTATTCTCTACAAAAATCAGATTATACCTACTATCTCGCCTTTCGTTGCCCCAGCCTCCAAACTCATGATTTTATGGGTTTTAGCAATGTATATTTTTTCGACAGTCTAACAATACTCAACCACCTAACATTACAGGTTAATTCACATTATAGGTAATTCTTATTTTACTAATTACATAGACAACTACCTTATATTAATTTTGCTATAAATTCGGATGTGATAAAAGAGATAGAACATTATCAGGCCAGAAAGAACGATTACCCATCCAAGCGGGAAGATGTCCTTTTGTAGCTGAAATGTCAAAATTAATTTGGTGATATTGAATCCACACACCGTCTACTCTCCATCCGACGCTTTCACTCAACCTTCTCCAAGCATCCTGTTTATATTCTTTAGGTTTGCCACCAACTTCTAAGTATATTTTCTTTTGGACGCTAAATCCGAAACGATAATTGCTGTATTGTAACCACAAGTCGTTAATTGTTGTAATATCTGTAACAGGAAAGTTAAATAGATTCTGATCACTCCAATTACCTCCTATACATTCATTCATCACTTTATAAGTTTCCCTATCAGCTTCTTTCCAGTTTGAATCTATAAGAAGATCCCTAAGTTTTGTATAGGCTATTATTTTTTCTGGGGTAATTTTTTCGCTGAATATCTTATCCTCAATTCTAGCCCCAATAATTAAGTCTAATTTCTGTTCAATATTGTTTAGGTCTTCCCCAATTTTATTCAGTATTTCTTGCTCATCCTCAATCTTATGTTCCAATTGAAACTTTCTGGTTATATCTGTTTCATATATCCATTCCTTCCTGATTAAATCAATTTTTTCTTTTTGCGTATCGTAATTTTTTTTCAATGAATCTCTTTCAGATTGGAATCGCTGCTTTTGATTATCCATTTTTTTGCTTTTATACTTCTTGTATTGGTTTTATAACATATTTAGCTATCCCGCAATACTTGATACACGTTTTCCTATGATGTTATAGATTATATCTCTGATTTTGTTGTAGCCTTGAATCCCAAAAATTCTGACTAAAATTATCGCTGCACCCAAAACTAAATAATTACGTAAAGAACTTAATTGAGGATATCGCTGTACAGCTTTCTGACGAAAATCTGCGGCTTGCTGATAATCTCCACTTTGCAAAGCTTTCCATGCAATACGCAAATTTGCAAAACCATAAATCCGATTTTCTAAAGTTTTTAAATCTTCAACAGATAAATATTCTGGAGCATGAGCAAAACTTTTCTCAAAAATCAAATTATAATTTTGCTCCATAATTTTCCAATTTTTAGAGCGATTATTTGGATGGGAACGATAATATACTAATGTTTCATTTATGACTTGAAATTGATAACGAGAAGCAACTCTCACCCACATTTCCCAATCTTGGGCATAAGCTAAACGATGATCAAAAACACCAACTTTCTCAAAACAAATGCGGCGTACCATCGGATTACTACCACACTCAATAATGTTATGTTCTATAATCGTTTCCCAAACACGACCTTCAGCATTATTCTTGCGAACTTTATTGCCAATATTACCTTGAGAGTCAATTGAACCCACCCAACTATAAACTAAACCTACTGTGGGGTTTTCATCCAAAATATTCACCTGTTTTTCTAGCTTATTTTCTGCCCAAATATCATCAGCATCGAGAAAAGCTAGATATTCTCCTTGCGCTTGATTAATACCATGATTGCGCGCAGCCGCAGGCCCCTGATTTTCTTGGGAGATTAATTTCACTCTGATATCGGTAACTTGAGTGAACCAATCTATAATCCCATCAGAACTACCGTCATTAATAACGATGACTTCATAATCATTAAATGTCTGTTTTAAAACACTTTCTAAAGTAGTTGGCAAAAATGCCATTGCATTATAAGCAGGAATAATTACAGAAACTTTTGGCATAAATATTACTCTCAAAATTATGAATTTTTCAGTTATGGGAATCAATTTGATTCTTGAGTAACCGCGTAGGGTGTGTTAGCGACAGCGTAACGCACCGCCCATAGCTACATATACTGTTCGCCATTAAATATTAATCAGTGTTTGTTTGATTTTCTGAGCAATGGCTGGCCAATTTAATTCCTCTTTCACTTTTCTTCTGGCATTTTCTGACATAAATTTTAAAGTCTGACTATCAGATAATAAATCAATCATTTGTTTTGCCAAAACTTCGGGTGTGGGTTGAGAAATTACCAAACCATTTATTTCATGCTCAATAATTTCAGGCATTCCATCCTGATCAGAGACAATACAAGGAATCCCATAATTCATCGCCTCAACTAAAAATAGACCTAGAGGTTCACAACGTGCAGGTGAAACCACTAAATCTGTGTT
Source organism: Aliinostoc sp. HNIBRCY26 (assembly GCF_050235535.1). GTDB lineage: Bacteria > Cyanobacteriota > Cyanobacteriia > Cyanobacteriales > Nostocaceae > Trichormus. The sequence continues at coordinate 2,116,118 of NZ_CP189852.1, read as the reverse complement.
GAGGAAAATTCTTTGCATTTCAGTAGGCGAGGAAATATATCCAGGGTTATCTACACCATCTTCATTAATTGATAAAACCTCGCCTACAATCACTAATTTAGCTTCAGGAATTACTTGTTTTACTTGTTTAAATGCGTCTATTAGTAAATCTCCGCCTTTGCGGAAAAAATCATACCCATTAAATAGGATTTGTTTGCTACCAAATTTCTTTTCGCCTTGGTATAGCTCGAAGAAGTTACCAGAAGAATGTAGAACTGTAATTTTATCAGAATTAATGCCATAATCTTGTTCTAAAGAATATTTGACTTTATGGCTTTTAGTAAAAATGTGCAGAGCTTTTGTATAGGTTTGATGCTCACAGTCTAGCCAAGCTTGAAATTCCTGTTCTGTAGGGAAAGGGGCCCATTTAATCCAATTTTTTCTGGCGAGAACCATTGTATAGTCTAAATACATCACATAAGGAATATCAAATTTATCCCAACAGGGACTAAACATCCCATAGAGATGAAAAATTAAATCTGGATGATAATCACTGTTAATAATTTTCTGTTCTAGTTGGCGTGAGCTATTGATAAAGGTTTTGGCATTTTTACGGAAATATCCTGTTCTTTTGAGATTTAAAAATGGCAGTTTTATCTGAATGAAGTTAGCAATATCTTTTAATAATCTCCAACTGTAAATACTATTGACTGATAAATATTCTATGCGATCGCAATCGTCAGACATTGCTTGGAATAAAAATTTCATGCGACTGATCATAAATTTGTCGCCTGTAACTAAAATCTTTTTAATATTCATATCTCTGCCGAATTTAGGGAATAGATTTGCACTGTAGAAATCAAAGTAGATTCCTAACATTATTTTTGTAGTAAGGGAACGAAGAAGGGGTAAGAAGGCATAAAATTTTACCTAGCTTCTCAGACATCGAACAGGAGTCTGATAATTTTTAGTATCTGATACGGGAGTTTGATTCCAATCCCAACCGACGACTGATAAAGACAGCCACCAATAAAAGAAAAGGGTCGTGTGTTTCCAGATGTTGTCTGTAAACATTCCCAGCAGAATAGCTGATAATAAGGCAATGAGAATAAAACAAAAATTTTGCTGTGAGCTATTTTTTGGGGATGTCAGCATAATGTGTACAAGGCGATAAATTTGAGCAGCTATTAAGGACAAAAATGTGATAAATCCTACTATTCCGCCCTCGACTAAAGCACGCAGGTAATCATTGTGAGCTTCATTTTGCAAAACAGTAACATAGGAAGCAGTGCTAAGACCATAACCAAGTAAGGGAGCATTTTTCCAAGCTTCCCAAATAAAATGCCATTGGGCAATTCTCCAGTTAAAACTATTGCCATCTGTCCACGATAATAAAATCGCGCGCCACATATCCATATGAGGATTTAACAGTGGTGTATCGGACAGTGAACCAAGACGTTCTCGACCAAAATCTGTACTGGTAAAAAGAAGAATTACTAAACCTAAAAGTAAAATTCCCCCCATTAAATTGAGTAAATTTAATTTGGGGGCAATCATGACAAAGACAAACACAAATAACATTGCTGTCATTGTCAAGGCTTTAGTGCTGACGAAAAATACCGTCAAGATAGCTAATAAAAACAACCACGGCGCACGGTTACGTGTGTCGCGGATTTTCCAACAGGTAAAACCGATAAATAAGAGTAGAAAGGTAGCGAAGGAAGAAGGATGACCTAATGTTCCTCGGATGCGGGAAGCTGGTTCTAAACTACCAGCGTCTACGCTACTTTGTGCCAAAAAGGAAGGTAACAGGGAAGCAGGTAAAAACATCTGCATGGATGCTACCGTGAGGGGAATGACGAGACTGAGAAATAAGGTGGTAATTAATGTTTGTGGTTTTACCTTCCCTTGGAGCTGCATAACGAGGAGATAAACCATTAACCACGAAAATAACCGTGTCCACTCACGTACACCTTCAAATAGGTATGTACTATCTAAACCTAAACCACCCAGGGGTAATAATACTACCCACATTGCTTGTAAGGCTACCCATCCCGCAAAGAACCACCAGAATTTATCTACTTTGACGGCTTGACCTGTTAATAAAGAGACAATGACGTAAAGTAAAGCCAAGCCATCCAAACCAACAGCAAAAGCCGCAGGTAGTTGTTGCGCGGAGAAGGTATCTAAAGCACTACGTAGAACTAATAAACCAATGACTGCTTGCTCAAACTGAGCAAAAAACCAAACTAGAACTGCTACAGCAAATATAGGTAAGCCAATTAACAGGGGACTAACACCAACTAAAAACCCTGTTAATAGGCCAATACCAATACCGAATACCCCAACTAAGAATCCTAGTGAGGAATAACGACTTGAGCGTTTATTCGTCAACATGGTTATTTAACCGAGATGAAAAGGGAACACAATACAGGGAATGGGCTTTTAAAGGAGGTGAAATTTATACCAATTCTCCAAAATTAAGAAATAGATGCAAAGCTTGAAACCAAGATAGTGTCTAACTTTATTACATTGCAAATTGCAAATTGCGAATTGCGAATTGCGAATTGCGAATTGGTATTAGTTGCGATCGCCATTTCTATTACTACCAGGTAAACTTATTCTGGGTAAAAAAGATTGCTTCTCTTCAATGGGATGGCGATAATATTTTTCGGCATCGGTGGTCATACCGTTAACTATTACCCCTAGTATGGGGATACGGTTTTGCTGGAGTTCTGATACGGCTCTTTGTAATGATTCTTTCATGGTGACGCTGGGACGTGTGGTCATAATTACTCCATCACTGTATTGACTCAGGGTAGAAGCATCAGCGCAAACACCAATGGGTGGAGTATCGATAATGACCAAATCATAGTGGTGTGCGGCTTCGGCAATTAGGGATTTCATGGCTTCTGACTCTAGTAATTGTGAGGGTCTGCCATGTAGTTCACCACAGGTTAAGACAGAGAGATTTTCAATGTCTGTCGGCTGTACAGCATTGAGTAGCGTTCTATTACCGTTGATGACATCGCTAATTCCAGGTTTGGGGGGGAGGTTAAATAATGTATGCTGCACAGGCCTCCGTAAGTCTGCATCTATAATTAGGGTGCGACGAAAGAGCATAGCTGCAACAGCCGCCAGGTGGGAAACCACGACTGATTTACCTTCTCCAGAGATGGTACTGGTAACGACGACGACTTGTAATTTTTCATGGCTGCGAAACTCTAGATTTTTCAGCAGCATCCGGTAAGGTTCAACTAAACCGACATCATCTAAAAATTTTTCGGCTGGTTCTAGGGTAAGTTTAGTAGCGGGGAGACGAGGTAAAATTCCGAGTAGGGGTAACTTGAGTAATTCTTCAGCTTCGGCAACTTCGTAGAGTCTGTTATCCATTAACTCTAGGAGTAAAACTACGCCTGTGGCGAGAATGCTACCGAAGAAAATAGCGATCGCTAACACCACTGATCTTTTAGGATAGGCGTAATCAGTGGGAACTAAAGCCAGTTCAATAATCCGCAAGTTGCTGACTTTTTGCGCTTCTGCAATCCTGGCTTCTTCTAGTTTGCTTTGCAGCAATTTTAATGATTCGGCGGCTTCTTCTCGTTGGCGAGTCAGCATGGTGAGTGGTTGCTGTCTCAAAGGTAAAATTGCCAACTGCGCTTGTAGGTTTTTTCGCAAAGATTGGACGGTTTGCAGTTTGTTCTCAACGGCGACACGCTCGACTTCGTTATTAATCAGCTGAGTAGTGAGATTTTGACTGATTTGGTCTGAGGCGACATCATCAGTAGGGATAGTTTGATTGTTGGCTGAGACGCGACCTACTTGCTGTGCATATAAAGCGCGGATTTGTTCTCGTTGTCCTAAAAGAGAGACAACCTTGGGGTGATTATCTGTAAATTGTAAGCGGGCTTCAATCAGTTGCGTTTCAATTTCGGTTAACTTAGCTCTTAAGCTTCTGAGTTGTTCATCTTGACCGCTACGTACTGATGTATAGGCGTTATTTATATTTTTAGTTGCAGTTAATTGTCTCAAAGAAGCTTCACGCGATCGCGCTTCTTGTAATTGTGCGATTAATGTCCGTTCTTGGTCTTCTAAATTAGTTAAACTTTGGACTAAGCTTTTAGTTTGGTCAGTATCTGCCACTACACCACTTTTTTGTCTATACCTAGATTCCGCGACTTCGGCTTGTTGGAGACGATTCCGCGCCACTGGGACTTCTTTTTCGAGAAATTGTCTAACTTTGGTTGCTTCGGAACTAATAGCTTGAATATTTTCTTCCACCATTGCTTGCGAAACAGCGTTTAGCACATCAGCAGCAAATTGCGGATCTTGGTGAAAATAGTTCAATTGCAAAATATTAGTAGCAGGTAGAATACTCACTTTCAACGTGCTGCTAATATCTTTAGGTGTGAGCTGTATCTGTTGATGTTTGGAAGCTAGGGTCTTGATAGCTTCATCCAAAACCGCCTGTGATTTGACTAACTCTGCTTGATCAGCCAAGGGATTGCTACTACGTCCCACTCCAGAAGGTTGTGTTAAATCCCGTCCCAATTCCGAAACGCTCACCCCTTTAGCATCAACCATCATTTTGGCTGATGTGGCGTAAAAACGTGGCGTTATAGCTAAATAGGCGACTGATGCACCGATGACAGCCGCTAATGTAGACACAGCAGGTAGACCCCTGCGGCGCAATACTCCAAATAAGGTTGAAATACCTCTTCCCATTACGTATACCTTAAATTTTTTTCAAAGCTAAAGTAACAACCTGTGCAACTCGGAAACCTAACCCCCAACTCCTTCCCTACAAGGGAAGGGGAGCAAGAATGAAACTCAGCACTAATTAGTCATTAGTCATTAGTCATTACTCACCACTTCCCTAGAGATTTGAAGAAAAGTTACGCTCATAAGTTGCACAATTACTTAAAGTATTAAAGAATATTAACTACTCGTTATCATATCTGATACCAAATGGGGATAAGTAGTATTGTTTTGAAATTCTGCAATAGGCTATGAATCCAGACTTTTAATCCAAAATCCAAAATCTAAAATCCAAAATTGACATGATACCAGTGGGTAGCTAATACAAGGTAATCTCTACGTTCATCTGTAGAAATCACCGATTTTTTGCCCCTAATTTTGCCAAATCCCCTTCTGTAGTTTCCGTCTGTAATTTGTCGCTGATTTCACAAGGATAGAGAACTTGTGTATATAGTTTTAACGTTTCTGAGGTAATGCGATCCCAACTGTAGTTAAGACTGACGTATTTTTGAGCTTTTTTGACCATTTTTGTCAGATTTTCGGGATGGTGCAAAGCCCAATCAAGGGCGGAAACACAAGAGTCTAAGTTTCCGGCTTTAAATAGTATTCCGCGTTCTTCTGCTAATAGTTGTTGATGTGGTGCAATATCACTTCCCAAAACGGGTATACCTTCTCGCATTGCTTCTAACATAGATAAAGGTAATCCCTCCAAGTCGGAAGGTAAAACAAATAAGCCTGCGCCTCTGACAATTTCCCACAGGCGAGAACCTCTTAATTCCCCAGCAAAAACGATATTTTTTTGATGAGCGATTTTTTCTAGTAGTTGGGAGGTGAAGCCTTTGGTATCGCTGACACCCCCAGCAAAAACTAGTTTCCAGCCTGGGGGTTGCAGGCGACAAAAAGCATCGACTAACAAATCAGGGCGTTTTTCTGGGACAAGTCGGCCTAAAAATAGAATATAACGACCAGTTTCTAGTCCTAAATTACGACCATAGACGAAATTGGGGTCTGATTCACCGTAATTAGCAGGCGCGGTGGGAATATAAACGGTATTTCTTTGATATGTTTGCCAAAAGTATGTTTGCAGGGCTTTTGAGACGACAATCATACTGTGGGCAAAACGCACTGCTGTCTGTTCCCCTAGTTGAATTACCTTGGTAGACAGGCTACCCCATTTCGCTCTTTGCCAGTCTAAACCGTGACAAGTAACGACGATTTTGGCAGAATTAGCCAGTCTGGGTATGCAGGTAAATAAAGCAGGGCCGAGAGCGTGAAAATGAATAATATCATATTGCTGACGAGTAGCTGCGATCGCTCCCATTGCGGAGGTGACAAAAGCATCCACACCAGTATAATCTAATCCTGGTACGGATATCACCTGCACTCCGCGATAATAATTACTTTGCCAGCCAGCATTTTCTGTATATGATGTCCGAGCAAATAAATCTACAGTATGACCCTGGGAAACCATGCGGGGATAAATTTCCGCACAATAATGTTCAATACCACCCTGTTTTGGTGGTATGCCTTTAGCACCAATTACTGCAACTCTCATTGTCAATCTCGATTAATAGGGAATGGGAATGGGGATTTGGGGCTGGGAATCGGGAATCGGGGGTTGGGAATCGGGAATGGGCGGTGGATAAAGTAGACGATATTTCAATGCCCAATGTCCAAAATTCTTTAATTTTGAATTTTGAATTTTGAATTTTGAATTGGTTAGCCCTATGCCCCTGAATTGATTGCAACCAAGGATTTTTTTTCCCAACGCTGCCACATTTTTTTATACACTCCACTAATTACTGTTCTGGCTGCGTATGGTTGGGCGGTTTTGACACAGGCTGAGATGGGATAATTTTCTGGATTCATGACTACTTGGCGTAAAGCTTGAGCGATGCAGTCTGGTGTCCTTTCTTGACAGACAATACCGCTTTCGGGTGAGAGTAATTGCGGTGTCTCACCTGCTTTGGTGGTAACTATGGGTGTACCGCAAGCTAAGGCTTCTAAGACTACAAAGGGTAAGCCTTCAAAAGCACTTGTCAGCACTAAGGCGTGACAGACACGATGTAAGTCGGCTAAGGCTTTTTGGGGGACTGCACCTAGCATTGTGACTCGTTTTTCTAGTCCGAGTTGGGTAATCTCTGCGCGCACTGAATCGGCTAATTCACCATTACCTGCTATTAATAAATGAATTTTGGGGTCGTCTAAACTGGCTAAGGAACGAATTAGGAGAATGGGATCTTTTTGGGGATGTAAACGACCGGCAAACATCATAAAGCGGGTTTCTACATCTAGTCCTAAGCGCGTTGCTAGTTCGCGTCTACCTTCTGCTTTTTTGTCGGGGGTTAGGGGATAGAAAATATCCTCATCAAAGGTGTTTTTGAGAAAAGCTACTCGCTCTTGTAAGTCGGGATATCGCTCTTGGTAGAGTTTCATGGACTCGGTGTTGCAAGAGTAGATTTGCTGGAATTGATTTACCAACATCTTTTCTAAGGCGAAATAGGCGGCGGGAAATTTGCGCCACAAGATGGCGTTTTTGTCGTATTTGGCTGCTATTTGCGCCTGAATGTCATTTTGAATAAAAAGTGTCTTTTCTCCCTGCCAATGACGAGTTACTATGGTTGGTTCTATTCTGTAAAAGTGCATAAAATCTGAAGCGTAATTACGCCCAACCAAGGCAGCTGTATATTTAACAGTGGTGGGAATTAGACCTCTAAAATCGTCATTTTCTATAAAAAACAGGGGTAAAAAACTAATTTCTCTGCCTGCAAATTCTGCTTGTCGCCATTCACCTAAAGTCTGGGAGCGATCGCTTGCTGTCCCTACAAGTCTGACTTCAAACTCCCTGGGCGCATATTTGATAAATGTATTAATGAGTGTCTGAATTCCGCCTATGGAACTACACCAGGGATTGTACTGGTAGAAAATCGTTAAAACTGGTTTTCGCATTACTCACACCCCAAGGGAACTTTGTTGCACAAACACAAAGAAGTTGAACTGATGATTGAGGGAAATACTGAATTTTAGCCGTAATTTATGCAACAATGGTACTTAACATACACAGCCCTATCGTAGTATCTCTACTGAGAAAAGTCACTTTTTACTTAATGTCTTCACGAAATTTTTACATTGAAGACAAAAAAATTTAGTGCCGAAAACTTCAGATTTTTCTAACAACTATCTATGAATCCTTTACTACACCAATTTATGAAGATATCAGTGGTAATTATAAGGTAGCTTTAAATCAACTTCATATTAACTTTACAAAAACTGCATATCTGTAAAAATTAGAATCATTATCTTGATTTGATTTTTGCTTACATCCAAAAAAGCAACTATAAATGAATTTATACTCTTGATAAAACTTTGGGACTCATATTATTTGTTGGCAATATGTGAGAGGGAATTAAAAATAGTGAAAATAAGTCCAAAGACAGAAGACACAAGCTTTAAGCTCTACAATAAATATATTTATGAGCGTGTTGTAGCGTATTGATTTGTATATTTACATTCTGTCAGATTTAAAAGTCTTTGGATTGGAGTCTTTTGCAATAAATTTAGTTACTATGTGCTTAAATCAATTGTGCCATAGTATCTGATATGTGTAAGAATATATAGGAATCCGCTTTGATTCCTGAAATCATTTGCGTAGGAAGGGAACAGGAAACAGGGAACGGGGAACAGGTAAGAAGGAACAAAAATGTACGGAGTTTTTTTCAGAAATAAAATATGAGTCCTATAGGTGAGTTTAACTGAACAATAGAGCCGTTATTTTTAAAATATCAGCTAGATCAAAATTTTTAACAAATTAAAAAAGACGTGGTTAAAACACGTCTGGAAATGTTTTGGCGGATTGTTTTGAAATCAACTATTTTCTGGTGAACCAGTGATGATGGCTAGCTATTCTGAAATTTGCTCATCATCATCGTCGGATGTTTCTTGCGATCGCTGGTATTGAAGCTGGTTCAATAGTGATAGCACCTTTGTTCCTCTTTCAATGGAACGGTCTTCAATAAAAATCACTTCAGGTGTGCGACGCAACCTAACTCGCGCACCTAGTTCACTCCGCACAAAACCGGTGGCTGATTTGAGTCCGGCCATTGTTTCGGCTTTGGCTTCCTCTGTACCATAGATACTGACGTAAATTTTGGCGTGCTGGAGATCACCCGAAACATCAACATCAGTGACACTGACCATTCCTGTACCCACACGGTCATCTTTAATACCATTCAGTAGCATTTGGCTAACTTCCCGTTTAATTAATTCAGCAACACGGGAAACGCGGCGATTTGTAGCCATATAAATAATCCCTCTCCACAGAGGTAAGACAACAACAAATATAAGTGAGGTAGGACAAGGGTTGTAGATGAACCAACACTGTCCTTAACAGCGATCGACAATATACTTTTAGTCTAGATGGTACTAAATCCCAACATCGCTCGTAATGTGAAAGTCAGGAACGCCAAACCGCCTATCAATAAGCCCAAAACAGCCACTAGGGTGACTGGACGCTTTAACAGAGGGAACAATGGTTCAAAGGTGTTCAGCAGCAAACCTAGAACTATAGTAATCAAGTAGCGGGGGTAGCGAAAAACGTTATCCCAAAATCCGTCAAACATTTTAATTGAGACTGCCTTGTTATAGAATTAACGTTTGTTTTGATGTAGTTTATCCCCCTTATTGTAATCCATTGTGCAGGAAAACTACTCAATTCATATAAAATATGCTTCGTTAGTTATATTGTCACAGTTCAGAATCTTATCAGCAAAATTCAGATATCAATCAAGTTTTGATATTACTACTATATCTATTAGTCAGATTCTTCAGAATTACTTTATTGTCCTGAATCCTGTATATTCTCTGAAATATGATGTTATATTTATTAGCCTATATCTGAATCGCCGTGCAATGGTTAGTGAAATCTCTAAGGAAACTTGCTCGCGCCCTTTTTTAAAGTGGGCTGGGGGTAAAAGTAGATTAATACAACAATATATTCCCTATTTACCCAAGAATTATCAAAATTATTATGAGCCATTCTTGGGGGGTGGAGCTTTATTTTTTTATTTACAACCTCGACGAGCGTTTTTAACTGATATTAATGGTGAATTGATTAATGTATATTGCTGTGTCCGTGATCATGTGGAAGAATTAATTTGTCTTTTGAAGGAACATAAACTTAGACATAACAAAGATTATTATTACAGTGTTAGGGCTGATTCTGGTGGTAGTGCTTTAGAAAAAGCCGCTAGATTTATTTATCTGAATAAAACTTGTTATAACGGTTTATATCGGGTCAATTCCCAAGGTAAATTTAATGTACCTTTAGGCAGATATGCCAATCCTAATATTTGCCCAGAAGATTTACTCAGAGCAGCCTCTGCTATTTTGCATACATCAGAAATTCAGCAGTCAGACTTTGCCAATATATTAAATTACGCTACGAGTTGTGATGATTTTGTATTTTGTGACCCGCCTTATCATCCTATCAGTAGCACAAGTTATTTTACCAGTTACCATCAGACTATTTTTGATGCAAGAAAACAAGAGAAATTAAGAGATGTCTGTGCAGAATTAGCAAGTATTGGGGTAAAAGTTGCTGTTTGTAATTCGGATTCCGATTTTATTATTGATTTATATCAAGAGATTGGTTTTAAAATTCATAAAATAGTAGCTGCCCGTTCTATTAATTCTAATACTCAAAAGAGAGGGCTGATCAGTGAATTGTTAATTACATCTTATTAGAAATTTTTATTAGCCCAGGCAATAAATCTATCTAATGTATAAACTGCTAGTAAATTATGATTATGTTTCACTTGCTGTTTTAACCAATCAATAGCTCCTCCGCGCATCCCTTCACCCCCAATGACTACTATTGTCGGTGCTGGATAATATTCTTGAATATTCAAGTTTAAATAAGGAAACTTTTCATCAACTGAACCGCCGCTTTCTTGCCATTTACATTCAATAATTAATCCGCCAGGAATTGTGGGTGTTCCTATGACATAAAAATCAACTTTAAGAGCAGTATTATAAATGCCGTTACCAATCCCAACTTGCTTACCATAGCGTTTATTTAACAAACTGGCATTTAGTAAATACTCTTTAGTAATATGACTGCCAATTTGGAAATATTCATAAGCAGTTAATACTGCATCTACATTACTTTCTAAAATCTTACCTGCTTGATTTGCTCGTGCGCCTGGAGTCATAGGAATTCAAAATTCAAAAATTACAGATAAGTAAAACAGGGTAAATCATTAAAGGTTTGTAGAGAGAACTAAAGTCCTCTCTACGAGACTCTCCGCGAACAAAAAAGGACTAAAGTCCTTACTACGAACTGAATCTTAGTATTTTTACATTGCTTAATATAGTTTGGTTTTTCCTAGTTGTTCTGACTTGAAAAAGGGGTGTAGGGGTTTAAGGGTATAGGGGTGTAAGGGAAAGACTTTTTCATGTGTTCTGGTGTACGCAGTACATGACGGCTACTTAATTCCCATAGGCTAAAGTTACCTACGGAGGACTTGTATGATTTTCATTTCTGCTCATCATCTGTAACTGTTGGTGCTAATCTCACTCATTCCAGGATTTCATGGAAATGGGAGTAAATAAATAATTACTTAATATGAATTTTCAATTTCTATTATTTCAGTGCAAATGTACTATAAAAATCAGTGGATTTTTGATGATTTTAGAAATCTAAGAACCCCAATTTCTTTAAGAAATCGGGGTTCTGAAGTGGCTGGGCATAAGATAATTCAATATGCTTTAGTGGAGAATTTGGGCTAAAACCTAAAAATAGGGATGTTGTATATTTCTCATTGAAATCAACGGTTAAGTGACTTAGTGCTGAAATTTAGCCTGTTTGCATTTCAGTGTGGCCGTTGCGGATAGCCCAGGCGATGTCTAGTAGTTGTGTCCAACGCTTTTGTAGTTGCTTGGGAGTACATTTTAAGGTTTTAGCGATCGCCTGATCACTTTGTTTAGCCATTTTTAATTCTAATAATTGCTGTTGTTGGGGAGATAAGGTACTCATTAAAGTTTGCCACTGTTGGGCAGATAATCCCAATTTTTGATCTAAACCTGCACCCAACCATTGATGCACTAATTGCCAATGATGTTGCTTGGCAAACTTCTGCACATGATATTTAAAACGCTGTTGTAGATAATCGCGTTGACGGCTAGTAAGTCCGAGAATTTGGTCAATTTCTGGGGCTGGTAAGTCTTGTAGCTTTAAAACCAGGTAATTTACGCAATCAGATTGTCCTTGGGCTTCCAAATATTGAATGAGTTCAGAGATAATGCGATCGCGTTCTGATTCTTCTGATAAATCAATATGAGCTTGAGCAATCATTTGCGCCCTAATCTGTTGTACCGCCGAGTTCCGTAGGTAAGATTCTGCTTCCTCACTTTTGGCAGATTCTACAGCCATCTCAATATCTACAGCTGTTTCTTGGGGCTGACGACGGGCAAAACCTTGAGCGCGTAAAATAATTAATTGTTGATTGTTTCCACCAGGTAAATTAATCCGACGCTTGGCATACTGTTCAGTAAATGCCATGTATTCAGCCAACTGCAACTGCGTGCGGGGGGTGTAATCTTCCGGTAATTCGTTCTCGCGACGAAAAGCCTTAATAGCTTCAATGTAAAATGCTTGGAGAAAATCTTCAATTAGATTGTAACGACCTTCAAATCCCAATTCCGAACCAGCTATGGTGACATGACGGTAAACCATAGAACCCAAGCTACTATGTAATTCTACCCGTCCCCGTCGAGAACCTAATTTATAGTAATGTAGACACTTTTGCAGGCGGTGGCGAGATAAAGTCACCTGCCAAGACTGAATCGCCCCAGAGGTTTGAATGCGGGAACTCTTATCGCAAATGCGTTGAACTTCCTTGGCAATACGTTGGGCAACATTCTGCACACAACCAGGTGTTGCTTTGACTTGAGCTTGCATTTCCTGACATAGCAGTTGTATCAAAGCATCTGTAGCGGATAATTCTTCGGTAACAACTTCATTGACATAAGTAGATGTAGAGGCTGGTAGATTTGCAAGATTGAGTTTCATGACTTTTCCTGGGTGTGGTTTTGCACCTTTGAGACAATGCACAAACAGCAGCTAAAGTCAGGTTTGAGTGGAAAACCACAAAACCAACCAAAAGCACTGTTCATATATATGACTGTACGCAATGTAAAAAAGTTACAGAGAATGTAGTGTGTCGCTTTTTCTCAAGCAACCCCATCGAGGTTAACACAAGCATATTTGCTTTGCCCGTAAAATGGCTAAAAAGCTTAATATGTCTCCATCACTGTCATTGTGTCCTCACCACTCCCAATGTTTGTCTGTATGACGATAGAAAAACTGGAGTCTGTTACGGACATAATTCCGAAACAACGGGAAAAGGCTGTGAAGTTCAATAATTAAACCCATGCAGCCACAGTTTCCCAACCTAAACCCCTCCTGGTAATCAAGGGTTCATCTCCAGTTAAGTCCACAATCGTAGAAACTTCATAAGTTGGGTCTTCGCCTGTATCTACAATTACATCTACAAATTTATCCAAACGATCAAATAACTCCACGCGAGACAATCTTAGTTCTGAATTGATTTGAAATTTGCCGTCATCCACTTCATCTGGCGGTAAATGGGCTGAAGTCGAAATAATAGGGTTTCCTAGTGCTTCTAATAATGCTAAACACACAACATGATTGGGTACCCGAATTCCAGTAGTTTTGCGTTTAGGACTTTGTACCAGTTTTGGCACTAATTTAGTAGCAGGCAGCAAAAATGTATAAGTTCCTGGAATTAACCGTTTCATAATCCTGTATGCTGTGTCACTAACAAAAGCATAAGTAGTAACATTTGACAGGGAAGGACATAAAAACGTCAGTGGTTTATCATTTGCTAGCTGCTTAATTTGTCGGACTTTTTCCACCGCAGATTTGACATTTAAATCACAACCGATCGCATAAACTGTATCTGTTGGATAAAGCATAACTGCGCCCGTGGCAAGTGCCGACCTTATTTCCTCTATTCTGCGACTTTGGGGATTCTCCGGATGGACTGAGATAATTTTTGCCATATTGCGTAAGTATTGGGAATGGGGAATTGGGCATGGGGAATTGGGAATTGGGCATGGGGCATTGGGCATGGATTATAAAATAGATGCCCGTTAGTAATCTCCCTCATAAGAAGGGATATACTCTTACGGTGATGTTCTGTAAACTTAAGGGTTGCATATATTTACATACACAGGCAAATTTTAGGGGACTAGGTAAGTAGAAAGGCAAAAGGCAAAAAGCAAAAGTAAAAAGAAAAGAGTCTAATAACTCTTGACTATTGACTATTGACTATTGACTGTTGACTAATGACTAATGACTATTAACTATTGACTTATGACTAAAATCGCTTATTTTCAATGTCCAGCCGGGATATCTGGTGATATGTGTTTGGGGTCTTTGGTGAGTCTGGGTGTTCCCCTGGAATATTTGACGGCAAAACTCAATAATTTGGGTATATCCCAGGAATATAAGTTAAGGGCAGAATTAGTACAGAAAAATGGTCAGCAGGCTACTAAGGTTCATGTAGATTTAATTGAACATCACCACGACCACCATCACCATCACCACGAACACCATCATGGCCGCCATCTGCCGGAAATTGAGCAAATGATTCTCAATGCAGGGTTGCCTTCACGGGCTGAGGCTTGGAGTTTGGCGGTATTTCGCCAATTAGCCGTGGCGGAAGGTGCTGTGCATGGGATTGCGCCAGAAAAGGTGCATTTTCATGAAGTTGGTGCGGTGGATGCAATTGTGGATATAGTTGGTACTTGCCTGGGATTGGACTGGTTAGATATTGGTACTGATGCGGCAGGATTCCCTTTATTGTATTGTTCGGCATTTCCTACGGGTGGGGGTACTGTCAGGGCTGCACACGGACAGATGGCTGTGCCAGTACCGGCAGTTTTGAAGTTATGGGAAATGCGGAGTTGTCCTGTTTATAGTAATGGGATTGATAGAGAATTAGTAACACCAACCGGAGCTGCGATCGCAACTACTTTAGTCCGGGAATTTGGCGCACCACCACCAATGACCATCAAAAAAATAGGATTAGGATCTGGTACTATTAATCTCCCTATTCCCAATATACTACGCCTCTGGCTGGGTGAAAGTGCCACTTCTGAGCCTCATTTCATGGATTCTCAGGAAACTGGCACAAATTTAGAAACCATCTCCGTACTAGAAACCCAAATTGATGATTTAAATCCACAGGCGATAGGTTACGTATTTGAAGCGTTGTTTGCATCTGGTGCTGTGGATGTCTTTACCCAACCCATAGGTATGAAAAAATCCCGTCCAGGGATTTTACTAACTGTGATTTGTCATCCAGAAAATTTAACAGCTTGTGAAACTGTGGTATTTCGTGAAACAACTACTTTGGGTATCCGGCGCACTACCCAGCAACGCGCTATTTTAGAACGGGAAATTCAAAAAGTAGAAACGAAATACGGCACAGTGAGAATTAAAGTAGCATGGCAAGGACAAGCTACAGATAGGCGTGTTGCCAACATTCAGCCAGAATACGAAGATTGTGCAGCACTAGCCCGTCAATACAATATTCCTTGGCGGGAAGTTCATCAGATGGCCTTGCAAAGCTGGCAATTTAATTAGGCATTATGAACTACGTGTACAAGAAGACATGAGTAATAAGTAATGAGTAATGAGTAATAAGTAATAAGTAATAAGTAATGAGTGTAAGTCCTATGGGCATTTACTCATTACTCAGCACTCAGCACTCATTACTCAGCACTCAGCACTCATCACTCATCACTCATTACTCAGCACTCATCACTACGAATTAGTTTAATATCTGATGCTAGGTAAAATCGAAAGGTCTATAATTTCACCTACTAATAAACCAGCAGCAGCTAAAAAAGTTAAAATCCAAAAGGAATCTTTCTTATTGAAGCCTGCAAACCGCATTTCTAAATCTGCTAACAAGGTGCTAGCGATAGGGATAAGAAAGAGACTAAATAATAGTGACCAAGTAGCAACTAAAGCAATTGACGTACTCAAGACTAAAATCACCACTAGGCTGCGAGAACCCAAAGAAACTAAACGTTCTAACCAAGAAACACTTCTACGAACTACAGCTATAGCGATCGTCGCAATGAAACCTCCCACCAACCAAATAATGTGATGGGCGGCTAAGTACCATCCTAAAATAGCGTAAGCTAGCCAAAGCAATATTAGGGACAGAATAGGAATTCTGTGAAGAGACTTTAATTCAAGCCTTTCCATAACTCTACATAATGTGAAGATTTACGCCGACGATTTGTGAGTAAATATTATAGTAGTCCGATTTGATTGATGAATTACGCCTAGAGTTAGATTAGAGTTAGGCGAAAAATACAATCACAGAAACAGCGAAGAAATAGTTTACTGAGTCTATTCAAAAATCAAATAGGAATCCTATGACTATTTATATAGTCTAGATGTAGCAAAATTTTGACAAAAACCCTCAAATTATAAGAAAAAATTAATTATATTTATAATGAGTTTAAAAATGTACATATAGAGATATTAATCTTATCTGAATTACTGAATATACTGACTTGAATAGGGAATACAGAAGAGTACAGAGTTGTGTGTAAATCAAATCAGGTTTATATATTTCCGCTATTTTACTTAACCATAAATTAACCTAGCAAACACTATTATTGCATTGCCAAGATAATACCAGCAATCCTATTTGATTTCTGAAAAAAACTCAGTACACCTCTGCTAACTCTTTTCCTGTTCCCTGTTCCCCGTTCCCTGTTCCCTACCTACGCAAATAATTTCAATAATCAAGTCGGATTCCTATAATATCGGACTTTAAATTTTGGTGTAGTCAGCACTGGGAAGAGAAACAATCTGTGTAATGAACTGTGGTTAAGACATTTTCATGCTCAAGTCTAACCATTTCGATTGTGTAATTGGTGCGCTGCTGGAAATATAGTCAACACCTGTTTTGGCTACAGCACGAATAGTTTCTAAAGTTACGTTTCCAGAAGCTTCGATTTTGACTCGTTTATCGTGTTGGCGAATCAATGTTACGGCTGTGTGCATCATGTCTAAGGGCATATTATCTAACATAATGATGTCGGCTTGATGCTCTAAAGCGGTTTTCACTTGGTCTAAATTTTCGGTTTCTACTTCTATAGTCAAGGGATAGGGAATTTTGGCGCGAATTCTCGTAATAGCTTCTGCAATTCCCCCAGCCGCAGCAATATGGTTATCTTTAATCATGACTGCATCGTCTAACCCCATACGGTGATTAATTGCGCCGCCTACAGATGTGGCGTATTTTTCCAAAATTCTGAGTCCTGGGGTAGTTTTGCGTGTATCCACCAATTGAGCAGGTAAATCAGCTATTTTTTCAACATATTGATGGGTTAGGGTGGCGATTCCGCTTAGACGCATTCCCAAGTTTAAGGCGACTCTTTCCCCCATGAGTAAAGCATCTAATGAACCGTGAATTTCCGCTATTAACTGTCCTGGTTCGCAAAATGTTCCTTCATCAACTGTCATGACAAAGTTCACGTTGCTATCCAATAGCTGAAATACTCTAGCGGCTATGGGTAAACCGGCGATGACTCCTGGTGCTTTGGCTATCCATTTCGCTTTACCTGGAGTGACATTTGTGGTTAGTAGACTATTTGTAGTGCGATCGCCTCTTCCGATATCTTCTAACAACCAGCTTTGCAATAGCTGATCTAACACAATCAATGGAGGTAGCACAGCATTTAAATTACTCATAGGGGTGAATTAAGGTAAAAGGTAAAAGGCAAAAGGTCAGGTTTGATCTTTGTAGATACCCAGATTTTTGAATATATCGGGGTTGTAACTGCTCGGTAGTAAAATTTACCTTACAAGAAATTCATCATATCTTGACCAAAAAAATTCTGTTACCAAAACTGTTACGAGTACGCCGTACTTGGGTAGGTACTCTATCATGATATTTAGTTAAGCTCCTCACACCACACTAAAAACCGTGAAACTATGTGTAGTTATAGTTTCGCGGTTTTTTTTGAGGGTATGGGGGTGTAGAGGAAAATATTTCTGTCATGCGTTGCGATCGCCTTTTATCTTCCTGTTCCCTTTTCTTCCACCGAACCCTACTATCCTAAAAGCGTTAATTCACCAATAATAATTGTGCATCTAGCTTCAAATCGGAGGAAAAATCGTGAAAGCAGTCTTGATGACAGCCGCAGGTAGTCCAGAGGTTTTGCAATTACAAGAAGTACCAAAACCAACAACATTAGGTAATACAGACTTGTTAGTCCGCCTCGTAGCGGCTGGGATTAACCCCATTGATACTAAGGTACGTCAACGAGGCACGTTTTACCCTGAGCAAATGCCTGCCATTTTAGGGTGTGATGGTGCGGGTGTAGTAGAAACTGTAGGTAAAGACGTAAAAAGGTTTCGTCCTGGTGATGCAGTCTATTTTTGTAACGGTGGCTTGGGTGGACATCAGGGTAATTATGCTGAGTACACTACTATAGATGAACGCTTCGCCGCCCATAAGCCGAAGTCTTTAAGCTTTGCAGAAGCCGCCGCCGCGCCTCTAGTTTTAATCACTGCTTGGGAAGCTTTGTATGAAAGGGGAAGACTAGAACCAGGGGAGAAAGTTTTAATTCATGCGGGTGCTGGTGGGGTTGGCCATGTGGCGATTCAACTGGCGAAACTCAAAGGCGCGACTGTCGCCACTACCGTTAGCTCCGAAGAAAAGGCGCGCTTTGTCAGACAAATTGGTGCTGATCATGTGATTTTTTATCGCCAAACAGATGTGGCTCAAGCTGCTTTAGATTGGACAAATGGTGAAGGCGTAGACTTAGCTTTTGATACGGTGGGGGGTGAAGTATTTTCCCAAAGTTTCCCGGCTGTGCGCGTTTATGGTGATCTTGTCACGATTCTTGAACCCAAGGCTGATACTGTTTGGAGAATTGCCAGAAATCGCAACCTCCGCGTCAGTTTTGAATTAATGCTGACACCGATGTTACAAGGTTTAGTAGAAGCACAACAGCACCAAGCGGAAATTTTAGCAGAGTGCGCCGACTGGATTGATCAAGGTAAATTGAAAATTCACGTCAGCCATAAGTTACCTTTAGAAGCTGCAAGTCAAGCACATCAGTTAATTGAGAGTGGTGGAATTACGGGTAAAATCGTGCTGTTGATTGGTGATGAGTGAGGGATTGGGGATTGGGGATTGGGGATTGGGGACTGGGGACAAGGTAGACAAGGTAGACAAGGTGGACGAGGTAGACAAGGTGGAATTGATTTCCTAGCTAACCACTCAGCACCGGCTAAACGCCGCGCTATCGCTAACAGCACTCAGCACTCAGCACTCAACACTCAGCACTCAACACTCACCACTATATAAAATTGCTCCATGTTCAATGTTTTATGGAATACTTTACTGATTATTTGTTATGTTTTTCTATTGTTATTTACTCCCTTACCAGTAGAGGCAGCGACAATACAACCTGAACGCACAAGTCTAACTTTAGAATTGTTGCAAGAACGATTACATAATCCTACTCTCAGAGAGGGAAATTTAACTGTAGACTTGCGTGAGATGGTAATTGATTTGCGTCCAGAAAATGCCAGTTTTCGGGATGCTTTTTATCAATTATTGCGAAAGGAATTACAAAAAACTGGGGCTAAACCTTTAGGGTTGGATTTGAGTTATTCTTTGATTCAAGGTGACTTTATCGGTAGTGATTTGGGTTTAAGAACGCCTTTGTACGCTCAGGCGATCGCGCCGATTTTTACTGCTACGGAACAATCACAACTTGAACAATTGCGTTTAGCTTGTTTGCAATCTTTAACGGTCACTTTGATTAATTCTAAAGATTGTCGCTCATTACTCGATACAGAATCAACTGCATCTAGTGAGGTGACGGTTTTTCGCGGTAATTTAATACTAGAACAAACTCGGTTTAATGGCGAAGTTAGATTTAATAATACGTTTTTTCTGCAATCTGTGGATGCAAAAAATGCTGTTTTTCTCCAACCGATAAACTGGAGTGAAGCCAGATTCAGCCGTCCTGTGAGTTTTGATAATGCTAGTTTTCGCCAAGCTAGTAATTTTCGCGGTAGTGTTTTTTTCGATAAGGTGAATTTTAAACAAACACAATTCCAAGATATTACTAGCTTTTATGGTAGCTTATTTGTAAAAACGGCTAACTTCAATCAAGCTCTTTTTAAGCAATTAGCTAAATTTAATCATATCGAATGGCAAGGCAATGTAAACTTTGCTGGTGTGAAGTTTAGTAATCAAGTGCAGTTCGCTAAGGCTAATTTTAATCAGTCTTTATCTCTTAAAGAGGCTGCTTTTGATCAAGCCGTGATTTTTCGAGAGGTATTTTTTAATCAGCCTGTAGATTTACGAAGTGCTAGTATCCTCAATCAAGCTGATTTTAGTGATGCCATATTTGCTAATTCAGCATTTTTAAATGTGGCGGGACTGACGTTTAACTCGAATCAAGCCAAAATTTTAGGGAATCCTGGAAAGATTGGCAAAATGTTTAATGTCCCGACATTACAGGGAAATCAAAGTGTTTTGCGAAATTTAGTGCAGAATTTTCGTCAGCAACAACAGGTGATTGATGCTAATCAAATCGAGTACACCAGACAAAGATTAAAATTACAAGAATTAACCCATGAGCTATGGGGAATTAATATTAATAATGCGCCTGTAAGTAGTTTGATGAAATTGGGTTTTTCCCAAACACAAGCAGAAGCGATCGCCCAACGTCGAATTACTCAACCATTCCGCAATCGTAACGAACTATTAACCTTAGCAGAAATCGATTTAGCCACCTATAATCAACTAAGCGATCGCCTAGTTGTAGCTGAACCTTTAGCTGTTGGTAGTTGGTTACTCTCGGCTTGGGGTTGTTTGTCTTTGACTGTATTGTTACTTTTAAGCGGCTATGGGACAAATTTTTGGTTAGTTTTTGGTGTGGGAGGAATGGCGATCGCTTATTTTGGTGTACTGTTTTGGCTAGTTGATCGCTATCGTCGTTTACATCCTGTCCCGATTATTCCCACCTATTACGAAACCGTCGCTATTTTTATCAGTTTTAGTTGCATTACATTCTTTAGTTTATTAGCCATCTTCCGCAACACAGATCAACCTTGGCTAACTCTGGGATGTCTAGGAATTATTATCATCCCTATCCCGATGATTTTACTGATTCGCCTTTATCAACAAGGCCGCTATCACGATTTAATGAATGTTTCTTATTTAACAGAAGACGGAACATTTCGCCAGTTGCGTCTATTAATTGGTCGTTTACCAGTGATTCCTAGAAATCAAGTCTTTCGAGAAAGATATATGTCTTTATTATGGGATAGGCGTTGGAATTGGCTAAACTATTACGACTTTAGTCTGAATAATTTAGTCAGGTTAGGATTTAACGATATTCGCCTCAGAGACCAACATCTACCAGGAATTATTTCTACTTTAGCTTGGTATCAGTGGAGTTTGGGCGTACTGTATATCACCCTAGTTTTATGGACACTCTCCCGTACAATTCCTGGCTTGAATTTGTTGATTTATCTTAAGTAGTTATGAGAGAGAACAGGTAACAGGGAACAGAAGAAGGGGTATTATTTAATTTTTTAGCAGTTAAAATTTGTCTCAAATCAGCCATTAATTGCCAATGCTGTGTAAGAGTTGAACAATAAAATAGAATTCAGGAGTTGTATTTTTAATTTGGTGTTAGTATCCTCTTTCAAAAAACAAATATAAGAAATATTTTTGATGGAAAATTTTTCAAGCTAAAATCCAAAACTTAAAATGCTTCTGACTTCTACCTTTTTAAGCAACAAGGTATAACAATATGCGTCAGAAATTTCGCGATCGCACCGAAGCTGGAAAACTATTAGCGGCTAAACTAACAGCATACGCTCACCATGATGATGTTCTCGTCTTAGCATTACCTCGTGGTGGTGTACCTGTGGGGTATGAAGTAGCTAAACAATTGAACGCACCTTTAGATATTTGTTTAGTCCGAAAACTTGGGGTACCGGAACATAGGGAATTGGCGATGGGTGCAATTTCTATGGGGAAAGTGCAGGTAATTAACCAAAGTGTGGTGGATTTGTTGGGAATTTCCCCAGCCACTATTGATAGTGTCGCCGCTACAGAACAACTAGAACTCAATCGCCGCTATCAACTGTATCAAGGCGATCGCCCGCTACCCAATATCCAAAATCAGACTATTATTTTAGTGGACGATGGTATTGCGACCGGTGCAACTATCAAAGCTGCGATCGCTACTATTAAACAGCAACAACCACGGGAGTTAATTGTGGCTGTTCCTGTCGCTGGAATCTCTACCTGTGAAGAATTAGCACGAGAAGTAGATCAAGTTGTCTGTGTGCTGATGGTAGAAAATTTATATGCTATTGGTATCTGGTACGAAGATTTTGCTCAAACCACTGATGCACAAGTGCGGGAACTACTGGCAAAATCCACGCAACACTACCGCAATGTTATTTACAATTAGCTTTGCTCGCAATGACTGTAATTAATTTTGCGTGGTTACTTAAGCGATCGCTCTCGGTTGATAATTACTTTAAAGAGCGATCGCTGTTTGGTTATGGGATGAAAATCTGACAAATTAAAATAGTCATCACTTCACCAGGGTTCGCGGTGGGAAGCAATGGACTCCAATCACCGATGCTGGCGTAACCGATGGCGTGTAACCGTTGCATTGTACTGGTAACAGCATGAGGAGAACCAATCAGCAGATGTTTCACTGGTTCTCTTTTTGGTGATGCTTTTTCTAGCAGTTGATTGCTGGTGGATGAATCTGGATTGTCTGCAAATTTTTGGAGTTGTGTAATCATTATTGATATCTCCCTTAGTGGAGTGAGTGAAGGGCGATCGCATACTCTTAGCGGGAGGGCGATCGCCTTTCGTTTACAGTTAATATTAAAGTATAATTTTATACTCTTGCCAACTATTTTTAAGTAAAAATATGGAGAAAAATTGTGAATGAAAACAGCATTTTGAGTCAGGCGATCGCTGATTTTTGTTATCATCTAAAAATAAAGCTTCTATATGAGAAATGTGTGTCATGGTTAGCACCACCATCACCACTACAGGACAAGTAACTATTCCTCAAGAAATTAGAGAGTATCTGAATATTGATGCAGGTAGTAAAGTTGATTTTGTGATTGATGAAAATGGGACAGTTAAATTGATTCCCCTGAATGTCCCTGTTCAAAGTTTATCGGGTATTTTACATCGTCCGGGAATGAAGAGTGGAACTTTAACAGACATGGAAACAGCGATTCAAGAGGGTTCAAGTGATTGGAGTTGATACTAATATCTTGGTGCGCTATTTGACCAAAGATGATGAAAAGCAATGGCAACAGGCTACAGAAATTAGATGATTTCTGTTTGATAACTATGGTTTTGATTCTGAGGATTATTTACCCTCGGTATCCTGAAATTCTTGGATTTTGGCATATAAACTAGCAACTGTTTCTTGAGAAAACAATTTTTCTTTAAGTTGTAAATAGTCGCCTTCACTTAGTTGACAGGTTGCCCAAAATTTCATTACTTTTGATGGTTCTAAGTGAGTGAGTAAAACTTGTATTACTTCCTGTAAATTTTCTTGGTCATTAATAACTTTAATTGTCATTTTCCACCTCAAAAATAAAATTATTTGGATTGATGACTGTGATTGATAAATTCTGGCATCGGTTGATTAGTCTCCTGTCGCAAGTGATAAAATAATCACTGTGAGAAGCTTCTGCACACGCTACATGAAGTGCATCAATAGATTTAACCCCTTGCTGTTCTAGCAGTTCTGCCCTGATTCTAATATTTTCATCTACCAATACTCTCAAAGCAGCTATTTGTAAGTATCGAGCCATTGATTGCTGATTGACAACAAAAGGGTTACGGCTATTTTCATATTCTAGAACTGAAGAACTCACTAGTTCTATCAATCTTGCCTCTACCATTTGTAAAATTAAGATAACAGCTTGTGTTTCCAAAAATATTTTTGGTTGTGTTTGGTCATCAAATGGACGATTATAAACACTGGTGTCTAGATAAACCCTAGTCATATAAATTTTTGCCGTACTGTCTCTCAAAATAAGCGATATCGCTCTTACATTCATCTCTCACTTTCACAGGTGATGTCTAACGACAAGCAGCTTTGCGTCTACGCGCTTTATTCCCTAATTTAGCAGGAAAAATCGCCTTCACAACACCATCATTTCACCAGAGAACAAGAACATTCTCACTTGGAACACAAAACTTCGAGTTCAGAACATGAAACTTCGAGTTCGGAACATAAAACTTCGAGTTCGGAACATAAAACTTCGAGTTCGGAACATGAAACTTCGAGTTCAGAACACGAAACTTTGAGATAAAAGCTTAATTGATGATGTTGGAAACTTGAATTTTACTGTTGTGAGTTGAGGCGATCACGTATATTTGCTAAATTTTTACGCACAGTCACAGTATGGCGATGATTGACTCCAAACTGGTGTTTACAAATATCTAAAGCCTGTTGGTAAAGAGGTATAGCTTCGCTATATTTGCCTTGGAAGTGGTAGAGTAAAGCAAGGTTGTTGAGACTGAGTGCAACATTTGGATGTTCTCCTCCCAATAGCTTGCGCCAGAGTGTTACGGCTTGAAAATAAAGGGGTTCAGCTTCGCTGTATCTACCTTGGGATAGGTAATTATAAGCTAGATTGTCGATTCCAATGGCAACATTTGGGTGTTCTCCTTCTAATAGCTTGCGCCAGAGTGTTAAAGCTTGACAGTAAAGGGGTTCAGCTTCGCTATATCTACCTTGAGAAGAGTAAAGAGCAGCTATGTTATTGAGACTACTGGCAACGTCTGGATGTTCTTCTCCTAGTAACTTGCACCGAAGTTCCAAAGCTTGAATGTACAGAGGTTCAGCTTCACTATATCTCCCTTGGGAACGGTAGAGTTCCGCTAGGTTGTTGAGACTAGTGGCAACGTCTGGATGTTCTTCTCCTAGTAACTTGCACCGAAGTTCCAAAACTTGAATGTACAGAGGTTCAGCTTCGCTATATCTACCTTGGGAACGGTAGAGTCCGGCTAGGTTGTTGAGTGTATTAGCAACGTCTGGATGTTCTGTTCCTAGTAGTTTGTAAGTCAGTGATAAAGCATGAAGATAAAGAGATTCAGCTTCACTGTGTCTGCCTTGAGAGTCGTAGAGTCCGGCTAGGTTGTTGAGGCTACTTGCAAAATATGAATTATTCTCTCCTAACAACTTTTGAGTAAGTGCCAAAGCTTGAATGTAAAGTGGTTCCGCTTTGTTGTATTTTCCTTGTGAATGGTAGAGCAATGCTAGATTATTGAGGCAAGAAGCAACTGATAGATGTTCTTCTCCTAAGCGTTTTTTAGTAATTTCTAGACACTGCTCATACAAAGATACTGCTGTTTCATAAAACCCCTGACTACTACAAAATCGAGCCTTGCCAGCGAATATCCAGATGAAATCTTTATCGCTTATGTATTGAACAAAATTTTTAGCTACTTCCGTCAGATGAGGTATTGCAGGAGAGACAACGTTGATTTGCTGAAGATTACATGAATAAGGAATACCTTTAGCAACACCCACCATCACCCCGCAAAACGATCGCTTAAATTCCTCTTTCTGCTCTAAACCTTCAAGCTTATCTTTAAAAAACTCGCGCAACAGGGGATGCAATTGATAAACTTCCTCGCCTTTATGCTGAAGTAGATGTAAATTTAACAAATCACTTCTGATAAATGTCCAATCTTGAGCCTCATTATTTATTGTTATCCCCTCCACCAATTCCCAAGGAATGGGAGCTAAAGCAAATAAACTCAAAACACAGCCTAAATGTTGGGCTTCTTCTTCTAACAGTTGCCAACTCAACTCAAAAGCAGCAGCAACACCCAATTTAGCAGTCATTTCCGGGCTAGTTTTTTCTAAAACCCGATTTTTTAGACGCTGATTTTCCAAATATTGCAGCATTTTCGCTAAAGGTAATTTCTCATCCTTTAACAAATAACGCCCGACTAATTCTAAACCCAAGGGCAAATATCCCAACCACTGACAAAGTTTTTCTGCAATTAACTGTTCATGTTGCAGTCGTTCCTCACCAATTATTGATTTTAATAACTGCATCGCCGCTAGTGGTGTCAGCACGTCTAAATTTAAGCACTTTATTGGCAGTTGTAATTTTTCCCGTGTCGTAATTAACTGCTTAAACCGCGAAGGAATAGACTCTAAATAACACCTAACTTCATCTTGATAGTTAGTGACGTTATCAATTATCAGTAAAACTTCACCCTCACGCCAATTTGAGAGACAATACTGCACTCTCCCAACTGAATCTAAACCATCTGGAATGTTCAATTGCAGCTTATTAACAGCAAACTCCACCAATTTCACACCCACATCCTGCACTGCGGATAACCAACAAATCCCGCCTTGATAAGTGACGCGGTGGGAATTAGCGTATTGCAAAGCGAGTTCTGTTTTCCCGACTCCACCCATCCCCGCAATAGCTGCAATGGCTGCCTGTTGATTTTTTTGCAACAGTTCATGCAGGTTTTGCAACTCCGTTTCTCGTCCGACAAACTCCACCACCCCACTAAAAGGAATATTTTCGTAACGGGTAGGCTGGGGTTGAGGTTTTCTATCTTCCTCACGCCGCCCACCGGTTTTTTGTTCACGTTGGCGTTGCCATTCTACATCAAATGTCCGTAAATTCCTGTCTTTGTCGCGCTTATCATGCCAAAACTTCAGCCGAAAGTGCCAATCTTCTGAACCTTTCTCATGTTCGCGCTCATCCTTCAGAATTTCTAAAAAATCTTCAAGTCGTTTTAATGCTTCTCGGACTTGTTCTTTAGTTAAACCACTGAGTTCTGACAGAACTCTTAGCTGTGTCCTCACTATGACTATGTTTTCTGTTTCCCATTTGAGAACTATTTTGAAACGTTGACTATTTTCTAACTCCCCATTGGCATATACCAAGAATTTTTCTAACAATTGCTTTACTCGCTTTTGGACAACAGCACCATAGCTAATATGCTTTTTTGTATCTTGTTCACCATTCATGTGTGACTTTTGCCCAAATTTGCGACAAAGTTTGGGGAATCCCTAAACTTAATCTAGCATCCCCAAACTCAAAGTCCCGCATATTCACGCATTACCACCAAGAAATAACCGCTTTTGCTTTCATGTACTACCCCAAATTTACCTTTGCTTCAGCATTCAAGGTAAAGCCAATGAAAACTAAGAAGCTGATAGCGGTTTTGTTTTTTGTGATTCCCCTAATTGCTGATTGCTTATTTCCCGGTTCAGGAATTGTGATTGAGTTAGCCATCCTAATTTGGGAATTGCTGGAGCTAGAAGCAACAAAGGGGGATGATATGAAATAAATTATGCACAAAAATCTAGATCCCCGACTTTTTTGAAGAGTCGGGGATCTGAAAATCGCGAATGTTCACAACTTGTTGAGTATTCCTAGAGATATTTATAATGATGGAATATTAATCTTTACTCGGCTTTTCTGCTTCTATAATTGCCTGTTCTAAGAAAACTTTGGCATCATCTATCTGTCCACCTTCCATGCAATTGTAAACTATCTTACACCATTCCAATAAAACATCTAATTGATGTTGTTGACTATCGGCAACTAGAGATTTTGCCACTCTAGAGTAAAGACGTATGTTATTCATTGCAATACCTCTGTGGGGATTCACTGCTAATTCTCAATATTTCACAAATCCTCTATTTCATTTACATACCATTGACACAAATAACTGAATTATTTAAGACTTTCTTCAGTTTTATGATGATGAGAGATAAATGAAAATATTGCAGGCAAATCTCTATCAATTGATATATTTATTTCCGATGAATTTATTGTAATTGCTGGCGATGTTGCCAGCGATCGCCAATCATTAATAACCAACAGCAGCCGCCAAGCGATGTGCTAAATTAATAATGTCTTGTTTGCGTGCAATCTGTTTAAACCATTGTTGGGGAATCCCTTCCACGCCATAATAAATCCCAGCTAAACCACCTGTTACCGCCGCCGTTGTATCTGTATGTCCACCCAAATTCACAGCTTTTAAAACTGCTTCAGCATAAGTGGAACTATTCAATAAACACCATAAAGATGCTTCTAAAGTATCAATGACATAGCCACCGGAATTAATTTCTGCTAGTGGGAGTTGGGTAATTTCGCCACTAAAAACCCGACTAAAATGAGGCATTTCTACAAGATATTCATCCTTGTGATAAACCTTGTGAATATTTTCTAACCCTCTTAAATATCCCTCTTGGGGTTTAGCTCCCTTGAGTAGTTCCACGGCAATGCTAATATAAATACCACACGCCATCTGCGATCGCATATGAGCATGGGTAATACAAGAAACTTGATGTACCCTAGTAATTAATTCCTCAAAAGCCAACATTTCATAACAATAAGCCATAGGTAAGATTCTCATCAAAGAACCATTACCATTACTCATTTCACTAGTTCCCCCAGCCTCCATTGGCGGAACTCCCTGGTTGAGACGCATCATCACAGCATAAGTGTTTTCACCAATACCGAAGACTTCGCCACGGGGAGTCCAGTAAGCCGATTTATACCAACGCCAAAAAGAATGTGCGATCGCATCTATAGAATAACCCCGACATAAATTTTCTGCTAAACAAAATGTCAGTGAACTATCATCAGACCAAGTACCAGGTGGTTGATTCCATGTCCCATAACCCAGCATCTTTGTAACTGGAGATTGAGCTAATTTTTCACGGCTAGTAAACTCAACCGGTACACCCAACGCATCACCGACACACAAACCCATCAAGCCAGATAACGTTTTTGTAGCGGTTAGCATTCTTAAATCTCCATGCAAACTACTCAAAATTAACTTTATAGATTCTCTGTAAACATAATTGAAGTAACTGTTACAGGAACTGAAGGAAAAGATTAGAAATATTTTTAACCGGACTCAAGATTGGTATCCAGGACTCATCAGCAGCCAATTTATAGATAACGGGATAATACTTCGACAGTAGCAAGTCCGGTTTTTTCCCAACTAAATTGATTGGCTTGAGCTAAACCTTGGGTTGAAAGTTGCGATCGCAATTTAATATCATGAGCTAGCATCTGCATTGCGTCGGTGATTTCGGCGGTGTTGTAGGGATTAATTAAAATCGCTGCGTCACCAGCTACTTCTGGTAAAGATGACAAATTTGATGTAATTACTGGTGTACCGCAAGCCATTGCTTCCAGAACAGGGAAACCGAAACCTTCCCACAGACTGGGGAACACAAGTGCGATCGCTTGATTAATAATGGTAGGTAATTCATCGTAAGGTACATAACTCAGGAACTTGACACGATGAGTTATCCCTAATTCTGCTGTTTGCTTTTGTAGTAGTGGGGTGTAACGCTTGTCAGTTGGGCCTGCTAGCCATAGTTCATAGTCTTGATGGTGGGGTAGTGCAGCAAAAGCTGCAATCAGGCGGTGCAAATTTTTGTAAAGGTCTTGTCTACCGATGTAGAGAAAGTAGTTGCTAGTTGGTAGATTGAGATTATGAAAGTGGGTGCGATCGTGCGCTAAGGGAATAGAAGTAATTTTACTAGCTGGAACTTGGTAAAAGTTGACAATATCACTAGCTGTAGCTTGCGAGTTACAAATAATATGTTGCGCCTGTTTGAGAACCTGCGGAACATAATAGCGGTGATAGGGTGTCAAGGGTGAAAAACGCCTGGGAAAACGCAACGGTATCAAGTCATGAGACATCACAACAAACCGACAGTTGCTATAAATAGGTGCTTCCGGTAGAGGCGAAAATAAAAGATGAGATTTTAACTCTTGATAGATTTTCGGTAACTGAAATTGCGTCCACAGTAAGCGGCGAAAATGCCCTTTAGTACCATGAGCAGGTGTTAAATTATTAGGTACAGAATAACATTTAAATTCAGGATAATTATTAGCCGTCAATAAAGTAGGATTAAGCAGTTTTAAATAAGGAACAATATTTTGAGTATAGTTACTTATCCCTGTAGGTTGAGATAAAAGGATAGATAAGTTAATAATTAATCTACTGGATAAAAAATCATTTTCTATATTCATTAAAACATCTTTACTAATAAATTGACAGTTTAAGTTTTCATGACTTTTGTATTTGATAAAATTTTAGTAGTCTCCAGCAAGCTCTAATTGAATATTTAAGTCAATAAATGAGATAGAAATTCTTCCGCAGATTCTCGCCATGTAAATATTTGATATTCTTCCCTAATACGAGTAACTAATTGATTATAGTAACTATCCGAATTCATTAATTTTTCTAACTCTCTGTATAATTCTACAGGGTCATGAGGGTTAAAATATATACAAAATCTTCCACCAACTTCAGGCAAAGAACCAGTGTTACTAGCAATCACAGGTTTACCATTTTGTAGTGCTTCTACAACTGGTAATCCAAATCCTTCATAAAAAGAAGCTTGGACTAAACAATAACAGTTCTTGTATAAGATATTTAGTTCAAAATCAGTTACAGAACCTAATATATGTATAAGTTTATCGTACATTTTATGAGATTCAATTAAATTATCAACCTCTGTATTCCATCCTTTATTCCCAGCAAAGACTAAATGTATTTCTTCTTGCTTCGAGTTAATTAATAAATCAAATGCTGCTATTATGGTTTTAATATTTTTGTGCGGCAATATACTACCCACCACTAATATATAGCGGTTTTTTAATAAACGTTGGAATTGATTAACATAATTACTATCTTTTGGTTCATCATGATTAGAATAGTTACATCCCAAGCGAAAAACTTCAATCTTTAAATTGGGATTATTACTAGCAAGTATGCCTTGTCTTTGTACATCTCTATAGTCCTCCGCACTATTTCTAGATATACATAAAACGTGGTCAAACAAATTGGAATAGCTTTTATAAAAATTTGTAAAATGTGTAGCAAATTTTCTAGAGCAAAAGACAGGAAATTTTATAGGTATCAAATCATAGCAGATTATCGTAATATTAACACCATACTGTTTCAATATTTCTAAGAAATTATAGTATGTTTTAGGTAAATCCCAGTTGGCATCAGCTATTACATAAATGTCTCCTGGTAATATTGTTTTACTATCAAACTCTAGAAATCCAGGTTGTTTATATTTTTGGTAATTCCAGTAAAAATAGAATAATATTACTGAAAAATAGCTGACAAACTTATTTTTTAGCCTCAGCAGAAATGTTCTTAATTGGTTATTGATTAATAATTTTAATAAACTACTATTTCTAGACGAAATCTGGCTTGGTTGCTGTAGAAAATCAACCCTTTGTATAAATCTGCCATCAAACATGACAGGAATGATTTCTATATTCTGATAGTTCTGATTCAACTCAGTTAACTCAGTCGTCAGTTCACGAACTACCCTATGTATTCCTGTATTTTTATAACTATTTTTGGCAGTATGAGTACAATCTATAAATATTCTCATTGATAATTAATACGGTTAAGTTTTCTATAAACAGGAAGGTGAACTAAAGCAAAAACTTGATAGTTTTTAGCTAAGGTAATTTGCAAAAGACTATATGGCGTTTACTAGTCTGCTGAGGTACAAATCTCTGCGTAACTCTGCGATTGACTCTGCGCTCCTCTGCGTTTAAAAATATTATCTGTACCTCACATAACTGGGAACTGCTATAATTCTTTTTTCCAGTGACTACTTTGACTATATTTCTCTTGTTTAATTTGTATTGTGCAAGAGTTATTTTCAGTAAATTCGCTGGACAAATGAACTTATCTTTT
This sequence comes from Aliinostoc sp. HNIBRCY26, assembly GCF_050235535.1. Lineage (GTDB taxonomy): Bacteria > Cyanobacteriota > Cyanobacteriia > Cyanobacteriales > Nostocaceae > Trichormus. The sequence continues at coordinate 2,084,520 of NZ_CP189852.1, read as the reverse complement.
CTGAAGATTCTTTACAGAAGAGATATTTTTGGTTTGACACCGATTATCATTGGCACGATGCCACGAGAAAAAACTCTAAACTCTAGAGTAGATGTTGATTCAACAGAAAAACCGAGTTTTATATTTTGCATAGTTAATATGTCTTTTAATGAGACTTCTTTTTGCGCTAAAACTAGTTGTCCAGCATTAGTGACAACATCGAGTAGAGCCACTGTAGAATCCAGAAGATCATTGTCTATTACTTCATCATTGTAGTTGACGCTAAATTCAACTACATAATTACCGAATGAATAGTAATCATAAGGCCCAAAAAGTGCAAATCCTTGTCCGTCACTTGGTTGTGTTGAAACAAAGTATTGTTCTTCTTTTTTTACAATTGAGCCAATTTGATAGAAAACCATATCATTTTTTATCTTTTGGTTTTCTACATAAAAATATTCTAGTTTGTTCCTTAAAGCTGCCTCTGTGTAATTTACATTGATTGCCTGAGATTTTTTGGCTACTATCCACCAAATGAAGCAAGCGTCAGGATCTTGATTAATAGCATTTTGAATATCTGCTTGTGTGAAACTTGCAGCAAAACTAGATTGGAGATATCTATCCAATAATTCAGGTGGTTTTCCTAATAAATTCTTTGGTAATATACCGTATGATTCTTGGATATCAAAACCTGCTATTTGCAAAAGTTCACAAGCTTGCTCAAACGTAATTTCATGTATGTGTTCCGGTTGCTTCCAACCGTAGCGGTTAGTTACAGTATAGTTAGGACTATCAAGTACAAAAATACCTTCAGATTTGAGTGTTCTGTTTACTTCCAGAAGAAAACTGACTTGAGCTTCCCAAGATATATGTTCAATAAACTGGCCAGCAAACACTAAATCAAAGCATTCTGACTGGAGCATACTGAGATCCTGTCCATCATGCTGAATCCATGTCACATTATTGGGTAAATTAGCTGGCTCTGGATTTAAATCTATACCTGTGTGATTTTCTATTGAATAAGGATAAAACTTATCAAACCAATCAAAGTACCAAGTCCCAGAACACCCAATACTCAATATGTCATTCGCTTGGGGTAGTTGAGCGAGGCAGATAGAGCGACATTCATGTAAGAGTTCGTTTAGATCAATATTTGCTGGAGGTTGTATTGTTGGTTCAACGGGAGACATGAACTCATTATCTATCTCTATCTGCTGTTTTTCTATATCATTGGTACTGATAGTTTTGACAAAGTAAGCCAATACTGAATCAGATATAGATATATCCAGCTTAGACAATTCTCGCCCTACATAATCTGTCAACAATTTTTGTTTTGCTTGGGGTGATTTGATAACTTGCTGAATAAAGTCAGAATATAAACGGGCGCATCTTTCAGGCGAATGTTCTTTAGTTATATATTCCGATGAATTGCGACTTAAAGAATGCCTATATTCCCCATTTTCTGTGAGTAAAATTAATGCTTTGACTATTTCATTAACTTCATCGCTTTGATGAGGTTGAGGAATTTTATGCACTACATTATCAGGAAAATCTGCAAATGAACCGATATCTGTAACAACTGTGGGCTTACCAACAGACAGAATTCTTAAAAGTGAAGCAGAACTTTCACCATTAAATGGATATCTCAAATTGAGGCAAATATCTGATATCTCTATGTATCTATAAAAATCTGACATACTAACGTAGCCAGTAATTTTGACTTTGTTTTTTAATCCTAATTTCTCAATTTCGCGCTCAATATTAATAGAACCAACATAATCAGTACCACCTACAAAAACTAAGTAAGCTTTTGGGTGATTAGTTACGTATTTCTTGAAAGCATGGAGGATTTGTAGAGGACGTTTCGTTGAGTTAAGAAATCCGAATACAGCGACAATAAAGCTATCATCAGGAATCCCTAGTGACTGGCGTTCTATGGGAAGCGATTTTTCATTAAATACAAACTTAGGAACTAATTGCGGTATGTGAATGATATTGCAATTATCATCACCAAACTCTTCGATTGCACGATCATAAGCCCATTTACTATGTAAAATTACACCTGTAGAACGAGTAAAAATTCTCTTGTTTAGATATATTTTTTCTTCTGGTAATCTTTCATGTATATTTAATTTTCCTTGTTTAATTAATTTAAAAATTTCTGTCCCTTTATCTTTTCCATAACAGTGTTCTAATTCTTGAGATAGTTTTACCCCAAGTTCTGGGGATTGGGTGTCCATATAATTGATGAGTCCTCCCAAGTAATAGTCATGTAAAACACTAATACCGGAATACCTCATTAATTTAGAGAACATATTACAGTGGTAACTGCTATTACCTATTTGATAAATAATTCCTTCATATCCCTGAGACTCTAATTTTGCTTCAAACTTTGTATGAGGAAGTCTTTGATTAACTACATCAGCTTCCAATAAATAACTATCCTCATACAAATCAAGGTTACAATATTGCTGCAAGGATGGAACTAAGTCTTGACTGTAATCTGCAATACCAGATTTAGCTGGTGGAAAGGGACTAAAAAAAGCCATCTGTGGCTTTTGTGTCTGTTGCTCAGATACTTTGACTCGATTGAAACAAATGCTGATCCTATTTAACGGCTGATGCTCTTGAAAAACATCAAGCATTTTTTGAGCAACTGACTGCCAAGAAAACTGTGCTGCTTGCTGAAGGGCATTTTCTGTTATTTTGAGTCTAAATTCTTCATTTAAAAGGACTGTTTGCATACTCCTAGCAATATCATTGGGTGAGTGAGGATCAAACAGTTGCTCAGAAGACCCTAAAATTTCCGGTAAAGATGAGTTGTTACTAGCTATTGCGGGTGCGCCACAGGAAATAGCTTCAAGTAATGGTAAGCCAAATCCTTCATAAAAGGAAGGAAATACAAACAGAGAGCAGGTTGAATATAAAGCTCTTAATTCTTCATCTGTGATGTAATTCGTTAGAATTAGTGATTGGGAAATTTTTAATCTTGTTGCTAAATTCCTAATTTCTGTGGCGAATAAATTGGAAACTTTACAAGCAATTACTAGTTGATAGTCTTCACGGAGATGCTTGGGCAGTTTAGAAAATGCGGTAACGAGTCCTTCAATATTCTTACGCCAATCTTCACCACCTGTGTAAAGAATGAACTTTTTGTGAATACCAAACTTATCAGCGAAAGTTTTCCGCCAAAACGAGTGTTCGCTAATGGGGATTGGTGCAAAGAATGAAGAAACTCCGCCAGAAACATTTAAAACCTTATCAGGTTCTATGTTTAAATGTTTGATTAAATCCTGTCGAGTCGATTCGGAAATTGAAAAGATGAAATCTGCATTCTGTACATTTTTTAATCTCTTTATATACAGAGAACGTGTATTTTCATCATTCAAATATCTTTCAGAAAATATAAATGGAATTAAATCATAACAGATTACAAATATTTTTTTAGAAAAATTGGTATAGTCAGGTATTGTAGAATCTAAACCCTCCATAGGACTAGGGATAAATACAATATCAGCATCTGATGATGTTAAAGTTGTTTTTAACAATAAATCATTAGTCTCACAGCTACCAATGTATGGATAGTTGATAGAATTATAGGGAAATAAATTCTTGTTTAAAGATGGTTCTGGCAGTGTAGCATTGGCATATAGTTCAAAAATGGGAGAATTGTGTTGATTGAATAAAGATTCGAGAACTGATTGTGTATAACGTCCAATTCCTCTATTTCGCGAATTTTTTGTTTGTAAAGCTTGAATATCAATTGCAACTTTCATTATTTATCAATTCCCACTTTCAAAAAAAAATTTCAAAAACTATTTTTTTTACATACCAACATAGCGACTGCGCCAGGAAGGTAATTTTCTGGATTATGTTCTTGCAATGAGGCTTCTAATTCATTGTCAGTAACAGTCCAAGTGAAGTCATCCTTGCGTAATCCATAAGACATTTGCATCACGGTAAAGTCTTGAATTAATGTTTGAAGTGATGCTTTATCGTAAATGCGATGTACTGGTGTTATGGCTTTTTTACCATAGGGAACTGTGAGAATAAATTTACCTTCTGGCTTTAAAAGTAAGTTAATTTGTTTAACAGCCTCTATGTCATAACTCTCTCCTTGTTCATCTCCATACCATCCCAAGCCGATATGTTCAAGAGTAGACAAAGCGATTACACAATCAAAGCTAGCTGGTGGGATTACGGGTTTACATATGTCGCTTTTGACAAACTGTAAGTTAGGGTGAAATAGAGCTATGGGGCGGATATCTATGGCTGTCACAGAGTAATTAAGAGTAGCTAGCTCATAAGAAAGTAAACTTTCAGCAGATCCAACATCTAAAATTTTGACTTTAGTGGAATCATATAAACGAGAGAGAGACTGTAATACAAAAACTCTCTCTAGTATTCTTTCGTTAGTACCAGCCCAAAAAGCTTCTCCATTTTCGCGATAGCCAACAATTATTGGTTCATTAAACCACAACCCACTTTTCATCTTTGCTTCTTCCGTAGAAGCAAAGTTATTAGTAACTCTATTATCAGCTTGCAGTTCAATAGATATTTGTTCTATTTTCTGTTCAAGTTGAGGTAAGGTTTCAATTTTCGGCTCAAGTTGAGATAACTGATCTATTCTTTTTTCCAGTTCAGGTAAAGTTTCTATTTTTGGCTCAAGTTGAGATAATTGGGCTATTCTTTTTTCTATTTCAGGCAGGTTATCTATTTTCGGTTTGAGTTGAGATAACTGGTCTATTCTTTTTTCTAGCTGAGTAATTTTTTCATTCAATTCTCTAGCTACTACAGAGTGTTCATAATTTTTCTGGATTAAACTATATATAACTTGTCTAATTACAGAATTAAAATAAACTTGCCTTTTTAAAATCGGCCATGATATTTTTTTGAGGATTTTCTTCAGAATTTTACTGAATTTATTAGTATAGATGTCATTAAAAAATAGTAAATAGTTGCCATCTATTTCTACAGAGTAGTCATTATGATTTTGTAGGGAATGACTATTTATTTTTATATCTATAGTGTTATTGAGTGTTCTAGCTTCTGTAGCTGTTTGTGAATCTTGTTGATTTTTGGGATTATCAGTTTTTATGGATTGCCAATAAACTTCCTTGATGCGCTCTAGTATCTTTGCGTATTCCATAATTACTTCCTGTTATGAGATTTTTATTTAAAATTGTGATTTTATGCAATTATTCTGTGAATATAAAATTGTATATTTTTTTAACTTGTTTATTTTATCCATAAATTGCTGATTAATAAGTAGCTGCTTAATAAGTATTAATACTATAGCGGTACATGATAAATATTCAGATTTTATCCAGTATTGATAGAATTTAAATATTGACTAACAGTCTCATTAGCGTTGCCTATAAAGCGGATTTTTCCCCGTTCGAGCCAAATTCCCTGATTGCAAGACTGTTGCACAAAATCTAAATCATGGGAGACTACTAACACTGTGGAATGATCATTCCACATTTTATTAATCCTTTGTTTACACTTTTGTTTAAAACTTTCATCACCTACAGATAAAACCTCATCCAATATTAAAATGTCTGGTTGGACATCTGTGGCAATAGCAAAACCTAGTCTTGCTACCATTCCTGATGATAATCCTTTGACTGGAACTAATCGATAGTCCTGTAATTCTGCAAATTCTAGAATAGAATCAACTCTTTGTTTCATTTCTGCTCTGGAAAATCCTAGTAGAACTCCATAGAGCATAATGTTGTCTATTACGGAAATTTCTGAGTCAAAACCTGCTCCTAGTTCGATTAATGGTGCGATTTTTCCTCTTACCTTAACGTTACCACTAGTGGGTTGCAAAATACCGGAAATTATTTTCAAAAGAGTGGATTTACCGGAACCATTTGCACCGATAATACCTATTTTTTCCCCTTCTTGTATGACCAAATTTATTTGGTCTAACACTAGTTTTTTTGCTGGCTTGCGATATTTTCCTTCTAAAACAGATAGAAGCGTTTTCTTGAGATCATAAGAAAATTCTTCTTGCGTCCGTCGCCATAAAGACACTTGATCTATACGAATAACTTCCATCTATAGTAAATCCATAAATTGATGTCGCCACATATGAAAACAAGACCATCCCAATGACAAAATAATGATGCCACTAAGTAAGGCTCCCCAAATCAAGCCTAAATCTGGGAAATTTCCAGATAAGGTAATTTGGCGTAGACTTTCAATAATTGGTGATAGTGGATTTAAGGATAAAAATAATTTTACCTGGGGTGGCACAATAGCGGCTGGATAAAATATGGGGCTAGTAATGCTGAGTATGAAGATAACTAATTCGTAGAAGTAGGGTAAATCTCTGAAAAATACATAAAGCGCGCTGATGAAAAATCCGATACCAGTGGAAACTAAAACTAGTGACAGAAATGGAAACAGCAGTGCTAAAACATTGACTATACTTTTAGAATTGATGAGTGCGATCGCCGCCAATAATGGAAATGCTCCCACGGCAAACTGAAAAATATTGGCTACCACCATTGAGACGGGGAAGACGCTCACCGGGAGACGAATTTTATTTAATAATGCCCCATTATTGACGACACTGGATAAAGCTTGGGATGTGGAGGATGAGAAGAAGTTAATCACCACTAAGCCAGTAAAGGCGGCTAGCACGTAGTTGACGATGGAATTACCGTAATAAGATGCGAATGTCGCACCAAAAATTGCACTATAGAGTGCTGTCATAATCAAGGGGTTCAATAGTGACCAATACACGCCTAATAGAGAACCTCTGTAACGCACTTTGAGATTCCGCATGACCAAGACTTGCAGCAACTCCCAGTAGCGGCGTATTTGTAGCCAATTTAAACTCTTTTGAATTGAAAGCGTCATTCGCACTCCAAGACCACACAGCACACATCAGTCATTCGCGCATTCTATCGTATTAGCGAGTACATTTCTGCACGAAACTAGGACTTAAGCTATATTTTCCCCGTAATGACTGAGTATCAGCCAGGTTCATCAAGTCTTGTCTCTAGCTGTCATAGATTACTCAATAACGACATTCCGCCAGACTCGTTTGCTTATCGGTTAGTTCCTAAAATTATTTGTCAGGAATTATTAACTTCTTTATAATCACACTGCTCCATAAAAGTCAACTAAAAAGACGCACTTAGCTAACAGCCAGTCTTTAGCGACTATCAGACTATCTCAATTTGTAGCCTCGCGATCGCCAAGACCTAACAACAATGGACAAAAGTCTGGCAATTGTTAGCCTGCATTAGACATAGGCAGATAATCCATTAAATTTCATTCATTTATCAACTATTTTAGAGATGGAATATAAAGCTAATGATGTCTCATTGATATCAGCAACCAAAACTAATGATGTTGATTTCTCAATTTGCATAAGAGCAGAGCTGAAGCCCTTACTACACAGGAATTATGCTGAAAAAATTAATGACGATTCGCTGATTATTTCTGCACTTTAGCCAGAAAGTTAATTAATCTCAATATAAAGATGAGTATTAAATGAGAAAAATGTTGAGTGATATATCGAAATGATTAACTGTGTATCGCATTCCCAAGGAAAATGTGAATAATTAAATAATTCATAAGTATGTTTAACATTGCCAGTAAATTGAATAACATATAGAAAATGTGCAGACGAGGGTATTAAATGGAGCCATTACAACAACAAATCCTAACTGTAAGTCATAAACTGGATGCCCTCTACCAGTTTATTGAGCAACTTGACACAAAAGTAGCACAAGCTATTTCAGAATGTTCTTTAGCTAAAACAAAAGCCAACGAGAGTTTTCATGAGAATCGAGAGATTAGCTATTCTCAGTTCAAAGGACAATTCAGCATCAATTCAGAATTAGAACACAAGGATGTATTAATCGATGGCATTTATTTAGATACGAGCAGCCAAAGTGGAGAAAAGAGCTTATCACCAGAAATTCAAATACAGAGACTTACAGCACAGCTGACAGCAGCCTACAATCGGATTGCGGCTTTAGAAGAACAATTACTGAGAGAAAGAATACATTAAGTTGCGATAGTTAAATTTACTCCGATGAAAATTTGCCGGAAGTTATGAGTCCGGTATTTTTGTTTTTATGGCCAAGTGCTGAGTAATGAGTGCTGTTAGCGGTAGCGCGGCGTTTAGCCGGTGCTGAGTAACGAGTGCTGAGTAATGAGTAATGAGTCGTGATAGCGTTTATTGCTGGACTTACGCAAAAATAACTTAACTTCGTCATTACGAGCGATCGCGTTCACAAAGTGTTCCCACAGGGTAGTAATCTCTCTTGACGTTGGGATTGCTTCCCTCAACTTTGTTTTGATCGCAAAGTCCTGTATGGATTGAAGATGCACTTGATTCTGCTCTGTAGGGATGTTTTACACAACGTCTCTACATCATTGTATTTTGGTCTAACTTAGCTAACGGACGCTCAAATAATTTGGCTGAGTTTTTTAAGTTGAGTTTCAATTGCTAGTAAAAGTTCTGATTGTTGCCAATCGTGACTGAGACTAGCGGCGATACAAGCAGCCCCCGCACCTACGCCTTCCTTTACAAATCCATGTTCATAGGCTCGGAGTTGGGGATAAGCTGAATGAGCAAAACTCAGCTGAGTAGCGAGTAGGGGAGGTGTGGAACTACTGGGATACTGGCTATTTTTGCCTAAACTGAGGGCGAGATTCACTGTATCACCTGTGGGATCTTCTGCTACCCAGCGAGTTGTTCCCACAACTACTGCTGCTGGCTGCCAAAATAAATCATAAGTTTCGGCGATCGCACTCATTAGAGCATAAACCGCTAGCATTTGCGTTCCACCTGCTAACATTACACCACAACGGCGACTAGCTGCGATCGCCATTCCCGCTACTACTACTTGCATGGGATCACCCACCGCCGCAGCTAATTCCAAAGGATCAACAGCAGAGTTAGAAGAATGGGGAGACAAGGGATTTTTTTCCACCTTGTCCCCCTGATTTTTTTGGTGCATCTTCTGCAAACCTTGTTGTACCACTTGCCATTTTTGTTCATGGTTACAAATGGGGTGGCTACTGTTAACTTTGCCAATTGCATCTATGCCCAAACCAGTCAAAATTGCTAAAGCTGTAGTTGTTCCACCTACAACACATTCACTCAAAATTAGATAACTTTCGCGTGTTTGAGTAGCGAGGCGATCGCCCCAAAGTAACCCTTGCTGAAATAATCTATGTACAATCGTTAAATCCATTGCTGCACCTGTACTTAAACACTGAGCCGGACAACCACCTAAATTAATTGCAGGTAAGGATAAAGTTTGGCTTAACCCAGCATTAAATAAATACAACGGTATATTTAATAACTCTACAACGGCACGAGAAATCAGCACAGGTGAAGCTCCAGCCGTTAGAGGAGGGAGAGAGTATTGGGGTTTGGGATTTGCACCATAGTATAAAAACTCAGCATCAGCACAAGCAGTATATTTCCGATCCTCTGGAGTCAAACCAGCTGCGGAGATTCCTGGTATTAAGGCAGTTTCTGTGAAACCTAGAACACAGGTAAACAAAGGTAAATGACCACGATATTTTTCTAGCCACGCTTCGCCCTGTTCTTTTTCGGTATAAATATTAATCATAAACTTTAAGAGTATAGTTTAACTATAGAACAAGTTAAATAATTGCAAAATATACAAACTGCAAAGTATACAGTAAAAATCTCTGTGAAAAACTAATTTAATCTCAGTAGTTAACAATAATTAGTAGTAATTGAAATGAGACTTATAATTTTCAGGATACAATGGCAAAATGATTTTATTAGTTTCATATTTCAGTACAATTATTAGCTCATGATCAGTTTCTTATCTTTGTAATGTATATTTTAAAATTTACACAATGAAAACCAATTTACCGATAAAATTGTCACACTTGCCCAATGCCCTGCCATTAGATGGTGCTATCCGTATTGAGTTAGTAGAAGGAGTGCCAATATTTCGAGCCTCTAGCTTAGTTCAGGGGAGAATTGAAGCATTATTAATTAAGCAAAAAGAATCAACAATTACTTTAGAGGAAGAAAAAGAACTTGATGAATATGAAGAATTAGATGATTATCTGAGTTTAGTAAATCGAATGATCAGAAATTCAGCAATAATTGAAAGCCAAAGTGAATTGTAGGGGATTAGAGATTTGTCTGCGAATCGATACATTAGTGAGGCTACTCAAAATCAAGTACGACAAAGAGCTAAGTTTTTGTGCGAATATTGTCACGCATCAGAACAGTGGCAATATGTGTCCTTCACTGTAGACCATATAATTCCTCTGACAAAAGGTGGCGCAAATTCAATAGACAATTTAGCTTTAGCCTGTTTTCATTGCAATCGCCAAAAATCAGATAAAATTAAAGCTTTTGATGAAGAGTCTTTATCAGAAGTACTTTTATTTAACCCGCGCATTGATAGTTGGCAAGAACACTTTATTTGGTCAATGGATTCACTCTTGATTATCGGCTTGACAGCAACAGGACGCGCGACAATTGCAGAATTAGCATTTAACCGAGCTAGAATAATTAATATTCGTTGTGCTGATAAAGAAATTGGCAGGCATCCACCAGCAGATGATCCAATTCAAAGTTGAAAATTTAGTATTTGATTTGGAGAAAAAAACTCAGTACACATTTATTTCTTCTTCCCTGTTCCATGTGTTCCCAGTTTCCTCCCTACGCAAACAATTTCAGGAATCAAAGCCGATTCCTATATATGAGGTTTGATCCAAGATTTAAACACTTATCTGAACTGTGTTTAGTCTAATGACTAATAACTAATGACTAATAACTAACTTTTAATAATCCATCAAAACTTGCACCCAATGCGGTGGACGAGGGATGGGATTACCTAGTCTATCTAACAATAACCAAGCGGCTAAATGTACTACAAATAAATAGATGAAGTTATGAACAATAAATAAAGCCACTGCACCTACTTGGATGAACAACACATTGGGACTAGATAACAATCCAAATAGCGAGAATATCCAATCTGTCAATCTAGTGACTTGATTGATGGTGTAAACCCAAAGGTCTTCTCCTGACAAAATAGACAGCAGCCACAACTGGAAAAAGTTTCCCAAAGTTGCTAATAATGTCCCCAAAGTGATAGAAACTAGCCAAGGAACACGACGATACCACGTAGCCCCAAGTAGCACACCCATAAAGGCAAAAGGCATCACAAATAATAAACTGCGAACTGGCCCCATGAGTACCGACAAAAGTAACCCAGAGGTAACAGCAGCAATCCATGCAGCCCGTTTACCCCACCGGAGATAAACTAAAGCAATGGGGACAGGGAAAAATATCCGTAAGACTGGCCCCAAAGGAAAGTAAAAATTAATAAACCAAATCAAACTAGCCGTACTAGCTAAAAACGCTGTTTCTACCATTCTTAAAGGCGCATCAACCTTTAATTGTGGTCGTTTTAACTCTGCTGGTTGATCTGACCATTTCTGGGTTGAAGATTGAGAAGTGGAATTTTCCTCTGGTTCAGAGGGTGGGGAATTTAGAATACTCATGGGGATTGGGGATTGGGGATTGGGGATTGGGGATTGGGCGATTCAATGAGTGGATTTTGGATTGGAATTCAATTTAAAATCCAAAATCTAAAATCTAAACTTTTTTCCCCTAAACCCTTACAGCATAGCTCTGTAAACTTTAACCTAGACTTTAAACTAGATTAAACGATTCTTTTTTCTAAAGCCGACAAATCGGGAATACAAATATTGTCTTGATCTCGCTTTATCAAGCCTTTTTTTTCCAATCTTGTCAATACTCTAGTTACAGTCTCCCGTGCTAGTCCACTCAAACTGCTGAGTTCTCTATGAGGTAAATTAGGGATTTCCGTTCCGGTTTGTCCTTGTTTACCTTGACCATCTGCCAAAAATAATAATGTATCTGCTACTCGTGACTGACTATCAGATTCTCGCAACCGCAGACGGCGATTTACTTGGCGTAATCGCCGCGCCATCAGTTGTGATAGACGAATTCCCGCTAAAGGTTCTGTATGGAGTAATTTAACAAAATCTTGCGCTGGCATACTGCCGATTACTGTAGGTGTCAGAGTAATAACATCTGTAGAACGGGGTACTTCATCTAAAGCCGCCATTTCACCGAACAATTCCCCTTTACCGATAATATTTAGTGTTACTTCTTTCCCTTCCAAATTATATGTACGAATTTTTACCCAACCTTCAAATATAAAATATACAGAACCCCCCCAGTCATTTTCTAGTAGTATGACTTGATTAGCTGGGTGGGTGCGGGTTACGAGATGGTTAAGAGCTATTTCTACAGAGGTTTCTGGTAAACCTTGAAAAAAGGGAGCTGAGTTTATCCAGGGATTGTCTTCCATTACGACATTATTCAAGCGGCTAAAGGGAAACTAAACGCTATATCTAGCCTAAGCGATCGCTTTACACTTAATTTTAAAAGAGAACTCAGTATGTGGCAAAAGCAAGTATATTAGAGGATTTTTACACAACTTATGGTATCCAAGGTTGTTAATTTTTGCGAATTGGGGATTGGGGATTGGGGACTGGGGGTTGGGGATTGGTGATTGGGGACTGGGACAAGGTAGACAAGGTAGACAAGGGAGTATTTATTTGTCTCTCATCACTCAGCACTCATTACTCATTACTCATTACTCATTACTCAGCACTCAGCACTCACCACTCAACATGGCGATTTGAATTTTTTTGTGTTTTTATACTATGAAGTCCTTCAAACTGTAATATCGCCTAGTAAACTACCTCATATTAGCAGTTTCAGAATAATTTGATGTTTTGAGACTGTCACTAGCTCTAAATCATTGCCCAATGGCGATTAACTCCGGTGGGGCGGAGTCTATCACCTCTGGCAAATTGACGCAACGCTACTATTTTCAGTTATCCATCCCAAAAATTGATTGTAAATTAATTTACACAGCCAGTTAACCTAAAATTTTAGCTAAGGTAATTTAAAGTGACTTCCCGCAAAGATGAACTTCAAAAACTAATTGCAGATATTGACAACTTGCTTAACAGCAGTGGTAAACGCTTACCTAAGCTTTTGTCTAGTCAAGCGCAAGAGCCAAAGGAAGTTTTAGAAAGAACGCGTGATTTTTTAATTCAGTTACAAACATCAGAGATATCAGAGAATTCTGAACAGAACCCCACTAGTGCAGTTTCTCCTAAATCGCCTTTGTTAGTGAAGTTTATCGACCAAGGACAAAATCCCCCCACGCCACCAACAGCACCCGCCCCCGATTTTCAAGAATACACTCATTCTCTGGTAACACAGCTGCAAAATGATTTGTCCGCCTGTGTCCAACCCTTGCAAGGAGAAGTTACAGCCTTATTGCAAGAACGGGCGATTTTGGTGCAAGAAATTCGACAGTTAGAGCAGAAGCGATTACATAATTACTCTCTCAGCCAACAGTTGGCAAATCAAGAGCAAATTATTACTGAATTTTTACAAGTTTTAATGAGTCGCCTTGTCCCCGCTTTAACACCCAAAATGATTGAGGCGGCGGCAAATCACTCTAGTGAACCGCAAAATTATCAAAATAGTCTAGAAATTCCACCCAACCAACATCAAGCTTTGTGGGAAGCACCAGAACAAACTCAACGCTTAACACAACTAGCTCAGGAATTGGATCAACGTTTATTATCTTTGGATGGGACTGTAAATGTTGTCTTCGATGCCCTACAGCGCAATATTAATACTTATCATGAATCTTTATCGCAAGCATTGACGAGAATGCACAGTACAGGTTTACAAGGTGAACATTTACTGGTAAACCTCTTAAATAATTTAACACAAATTATACAACAGAATCTAGCTAATTACCCTGTAAATACTTCTAAATTAGAAACTCAACCCCTGACTACGCCGATATTATCAACTACTACAGCTACTACTAATTTATCGCAGTCGGATAATATTGATATATTTGATACATTAACACCAGAAGAGTCACAGCCAGTGGCAACAGCATCAGTGTCTAACATTCTAGACGAGCCTGAAACGTCGGAATTTGAAGCCCTGATGACAAATGAACTAGATGAGATGCTTTTGCAACTGGGTATTGATGAGTCTATTTCTACTGACAATTTGACTACACCAGATATCTTGTCTCCAGAAAGTGGGCAATCAACAGATGATGAGGTTGATCTAATTTACGCCAGCTTGTTTGGCATGGACAATTTCACCGCCATTCTGGAATTGACTTCTGAGTCAGTCATAGCAGATTTATCAGAGGAAGATACGGCTACTAGTATATCTGTAGCACCGCAAAATGTACTGGCAGAAGTTGATACAGCCGCAATGATGCCGGATGCTTGGTTTGATCAATCAGATACAGATTTTTTGGATCAGCCTGACTCCCCAGAAATTACAGATGCGTCACTGGAGACTATAGACTCTCTACCTTGGGAGGAATCGCCACTCCAGTTAGAGGAGGAAGTAGACGACTTACAACCAATGGTGAGTTTGGAAACGCTGTTTGAAGATACTGCACCAACCCAGAGTGTTGATGATGATTTAGGTTTGCCGGAACTACAACCGGCTAGTGAAGATACAATTACATCTTTAACTGATTTATTTGGGGATGTAAATATTACAGAAGCATTGACAGTTCAGCCATTAGAAGTCACTACCCCCAATACCACACTGCCACCATCACCACCAATTACAGAACCGTTAGCAGTTGAACATGAAATCACGGACAATTTAGCTGTGGTTGAGGAAAAAGTTGAGTCAGAACCATTACCCTTAAAGCCAAAACAACCAGAATCATTACCTGAACAATTTATTCCCGCTTCACCCCAGGAAAATTTACTCTCGCCGGAAGTCAACTCTTTAGCCAATCTCCCAGAAATTTCCCTGAATGAAGAACAATGGCTGAAATTACATCAAGATTTAGCCAAACTAGAAGCATCGAGTCCCCAGTCTCCAGTCATTGGTTTGGAAAGTGCCGAGTTTTGGGCAAAGGATCGGCAACAATTAGAGCAAGAAGCAAAAGACAATACACCAAGTTTCGACGCTTCCCCATCACGGCCGATCGCTTCACCCCAAACAGCATCCACCTTTGACTTTAGCCCTGCTGAAAAAAAAAAGGAAGCCACAACTACAAATTACGAGAGTTCTGTAATCACGCCTGATACTCCCGTTGACAATAGAGAAACTGCACCGGAAACTTTAGACTCAGTTTGGTATTTAGGTATTGATTTAGGAACAACGGGGATTTCTGCAACTTTATTAAATCGTTCTACAGGCGTTGTTTATCCGATTTGTTGGTCAGCAGAACAGCAACCAGGAACTAAGACTTTCCAGCAATCCTTCCGTTTACCAGCAGAGGTGTACTTGCCAAATGCTTCTGCACCGCCAATACAGAGTCATGGAGAAAATCAAGGATCACATCTGAAAAATCATCTGTATTCGGCACAGTTAAAACCTTACTTACAGGTTGCAATTCCCTACAAAAATGACCAGCAAAAATGGCAACCTGTGCTGCAATTCAATGAATTTTCGGCAGGGCCGTTAATTTGGGTAGTGCGATCGCTCTCGAAGTTACTTTTGACTCTCAAAGCCGACCGCGATAGTACCACCCAAGGATTAATTGCGACAGCCGTAGGTTTAGACGATACTACCTTTCATCAAATTGTCAGTCAGATTGCAGGCGTAATTTGTAACTGTCCATCTACTTGGTCTGAACAATATCGCTTTAATGTGCGGGAAGCTTTACTGACAAGTAGACTAGTGCAGCACCCACAGCAGGTATTTTTTATAGAAGAAGCGATCGCTAGTCTACTCAGTGTCCTGAATGGGGCTAACGGTGAGACGGTACAATTCAGCACATACAAAGGGTTGACCCCAGTACAAAGCCACGATGGGGTGATGATGGGCAATACCTTGGTGATTAATATCGGTGCAACCGCTACGGAAATGGGGCTAGTGGATGTCCCAGAGAATATACAGCCACTCACCCACAATGATTTTATGGTGCATGGTTTTGCCTATGCAGGCAAAGGCATAGAACAAGATATTATCTGTCAATTGTTATTACCGCCCAAATACCGCCAATCTCGCTGGCAAAACCCAGAGGATCGCCAGCAAACTCATCATTCTGCTTCACAATGGCAATCAGCCTTTCCTAATTTAGATGGCGTAGAGTGGCAAAGTTTGAATTTAGATGATTTAGAATTACCCCGTGTAGGAGAACCTGACACTCAAGCCAGAATTTTGTTGCAACAACACTTAGAAAGTTCCCTACTCGGACAAGCTGTCTTAGATGCAGCCTTAGCTTTAAAGCTGATTTTGCAACGTCAAGAAACCTTTAGTTTTGAATTAGCTGATCAAAAGTGGACTTTACAGCGTCGAGATTTAGAAACTCAGGTCTTTGTTCCCTTTGTGCGGCGGTTGAATCGGGAATTGAATAAGCTATTGGTAGCCCGTGGTATTCCCACGGAAGCGATTAATCAAGCAATTTTGACTGGTGGAGTAGCAAATTTAGCTGTAGTTAATCGTTGGTTGCGCCAGAAACTCCCCAACGCCAGAATTATTCAGGACGCATACCTGGGTGAAAACGGCATCCCCAACTGTAGCCGTGTAGCCTATGGTTTAGCTTTATTACCACTACATCCCCAAGTTTTAGAAGAATCTCGCCATCAGTATACAGATTACTTCTTGTTTACAGAATTGCTGCGATTGCTGCCCAACCGGACTTTGATGTTTGGGGAAGTTTTGCAACTATTTGAAGCGCGCGGTATTAATACCAGCACTTGTCAGCAGAGACTTTTGGCATTTTTAGAAGGGGAAATTCCACCAGGATTAATCCCTGTAAATCCTGAATCAACTTGGTTAACACAACAATCGCAAACTAATTCCGATTATCAGGCGATCGCTACCACACCTCTATTTACCAAACAAGGAAATCTCGGCTATCGTCCCGACTTCACCCAACTGCAAACTTTCCATCGCTATCTAGATGCTGTCAAAGCCAGCACTCAGCAGTCCTGGGATGAGCCTTATACTCTTAACTTCTCGGTAGTGAGAGTGTAGGTGTTGTACCTTTAGCATATTAAGATTGGCAGGGGGCAAGGGAGAGAGAATTTTGAATTGAGAGACACCCCTAACCCAAATACTTATCAAAAGGTAAAGTTTCTGGGTAGAAACTGACAGCAGCACAGATAATTGCCTCAAAGCTCAACTATTAGGAGAAGCTAGAGATGATTTTTCCTCGTACGCGTAGGGTCTTAGCTGCTGTGTTGCTGTCAGTGTTATTACTGACTACAGCTTGTACAGCCAAAGCACCAGGCCGTTTTGATCAAGTACAACAAGAAAGCAGTCGTCAAAAAAATGGTCAGGCGGTTGCGAAAAATGCGACTCAAGGGAGTGAGTTCAATAAATTTTTCCCCAGTGAGGAAGCTGATTATCAACGAGTCTACACTCAAGAGAAAAAGGGTTTTGCTGAAGCTAAATTAAAAAAAGCTGGTAAAGACGTAGCAGTGTTATCGATTTCGGATACTAGCAGTACACCAGGCGCAGCCGCGAAGTTTTCTAACAGTACGAAAAACATCGCTGGTTATCCGGCTGTGGAAGTAGGTAATACTCAAACTGCGGTGTTAGTGGGTAAATATCAGGTAAAAGTATTATCGCGTTCCCCATCATTTAAAGCTAGCGATCGCGCTGATTGGATAGCCAAATTTAATTTAGATGGACTAGCCAAACTCAAATAGGCTGCATTCACACTCAAGAACAGAGTGGAAAATACTTTGTCATCAAGAATAATCAAATCTAAATTAGGAGATTTTTGTGAGCAAACCAATTTTTGAGTTGGTTGATCAATTACCAACAAGTGGCTTGACAATTTCCATGTTAAACGCCTTAGATTTTGTCGCTCCTGGTGAGTGGCAAAATACAGTCGGCTTTGTCAATACTATTAAGACTGTCACTGGTGAAACTGACGATAGCTTAATTCAGCAAATTGGCGAACGAGCAATCTATCTTTATAATGATCGTTCCCAAGGATATCAAACAGCAATGTGGCTTTATCAAACTGTTGACAATACAGATAAGGCTTTAGGTGCAGCAGCTTTAGCTAATAAAGTTGGTGAAAGCATTCCACTTTTAGGTTTTCTCAACTCAATTACTCCCAAAGCAGATCAGGCTCAAGTCATCGATTTATCTTTGAAACTAGTAGCGGAATTAGTCGCTTTTTGTCAAATTAATGGCATCCCTGGCGATAGCATCGGCGATTTTGTCGCTTCTTTAGGAGAATACAGTGGCGAATCCCTAATTCGTATGGTGGCTTTAGTCTGCGTTGATGGTTTGATACCCTTGGGGCCAGACTTTATCAATAAAGCTTTATCTGGATTAAGTCAAACTAACCCCAATGAGTTAGATAAAAGTTCTACTTTCCAAGGAATGAAAGATTTAATTCCTGGTAATAATGTGGGCAGTAAACTCGATTTTATTGGTAACAGCTTAGATTCAGTCAAAGGTTGGATGGGTGGCATTGTCTCTGCAAATAATTTAAGTCCCCAAAAAGTTGTGGGTAATTTGCAAAGTTTTATTCAATTTTCTGATGACAAGCTAGATTATCTAGCAGCCTTTTTAGATGTATCTACCAATTACTACGAACACACTGGTACTCAAACCCTAGCACGCCGTTTAATTGAACGCGCAGTGGCAGAGATTTAACAGTTTACACATATTTAGATACCCCTAAAGTCCTCTTTTTAAGGGGACTTTAATTTTGTTTTTTGTTCCCCCTTTTTTTAGGGTGGCTAGGGGGCAATACGGTTCAGTTAAGAAGAAATGTAGGTTGGGTAGAGCGATAGCGAAACCCAACAAAAGCCTGTATGTATCGGGTTTCGTTCCTCAACCCAAACTAAACTAATTTTTATTTTTAGCCTTAACTGAACGGTATTTAGCTAGGAGGGATCAAATTATATGCAGCTTCATAAATAATTGAGATGAACTATATATTTCAGTGCTATTACTTATAAATATCTAAACATTAAAATATTAATTCAGTGGAATTTAGAATTGATTTTTATTGCAAAATAAGCATTAATTAAGTGGTAATACTGAAGCAAAAATTATTAAATTTTTTTGTTTTGAAGATATATTCTTTGTTAAAGAATATTTGGATAATAATAAATTTTAGGGAATAATAAAATTAAATCGCTCAATAAAAATATAAGAATACCTGCAATGCTAGCCTTATCAAATACTTTTTTTCCTCTGTCTGGATATCAGATCATAGAGCAAGTTTATGTTGGCAGCAAAACCCTGGTTTATCGAGCTATTAGAGAAAAAGACCGAAAACCTGTGATCATTAAATTGATGCGGAATGAGTACCCTACATTTAATGAAATTGCTCAATTCCGTAATCAGTACACCATTACCAAAAATTTAGATATTGCAGGGATCGTTAAACCTCTGTGTTTGGAAAACTATCGTAACGGCTATGCTCTAGTTATGGAGGACTTTCACAGTACCTCATTGAATGACTGGGTAAAGCAGTATAAAGTTACACAAGAAGGTCGGTTGACACTCACGGAGTTTTTACCGATAGCAATAGCCATAGTGTCTATTTTGGCAGAATTACATCGCGATCGCATTATCCACAAAGACATTAAACCCGCCAATATCCTCATCAACCCCAACACCCAAGAAATTAAACTAATTGATTTTAGTATCGCCACTCTATTACCCAGAGAAATTCAAAATATTACCAATCCCAATGTTTTAGAAGGAACATTAGCTTACATCTCCCCTGAACAAACAGGAAGAATGAACCGAGGTATTGATTACCGCAGTGATTTCTATTCTCTAGGAGTGACATTTTTTGAACTTCTCAGTGGACACTTACCATTTACCAACCAAGATCCAATGGAGTTGGTGTACTCCCACATTGCCAAAGAACCACCTCTTTTGAGTATTAACGAGGAGATTCCCCAGGTAATTTCTGATATTGTCACCAAATTAATGGCGAAAAATGCCGAAGACCGTTATCAAAGTGCCTATGGACTTAAATATGACTTAGAAATTTGTTATCACCAGTGGCAACAAAATAGCACAATTGCATCCTTTGAATTAGCACAAAAAGATATTTCTGACCGATTTCTCATCCCAGAAAAACTTTATGGTCGTCAACAAGAAGTTGCTACCTTACTTGCAGCTTTTGAACGTGTCACCAAGGGAGCGACAGAGATGATTTTAGTCGCAGGATTTTCTGGTATCGGCAAAACAGCAGTTGTTAACGAAATTCACAAACCTATTGTCCGGCAACAAAGTTACTTTATTAAAGGCAAGTTCGATCAATTTCAAAGGGATATTCCCCTATCAGGATTAGTGCAAGCTTTTCGTGATTTAATCGGGCAAATATTATTAGAAAATGATGCTCAAATCCAGGAATTACGGACTAAAATTCTATCAGCTTTAGGCGAACAAGCTCAGGTAATTATTGATGTCATTCCTGAACTAGAAAAAATTATCGGTCAACAGCCGTCGGTGTCAGAACTTTCTGGGACGGCTATTCAAAACCGCTTTAATCTGTTATTCCAAAGATTTATTCAAGTATTTAATACTAAGTCTCATCCCTTAGTAATTTTCTTAGATGACTTACAATGGGCAGATACAGCTTCATTAAAATTTATTCAATTCCTGCTAAGTCAAGGTCAGGGAACACGAGAAAATTCTACTTCATCGCATCCAGAAATTAAGGACAATGTTTGGACACCAATTTTTGATGGAGAACCTTGGTTAGTTGATACAACAGACACCGATGAGCAAGCCGCAGGTAGCCTACTCGTAATCGGTGCATATCGTCACAATGAGGTTAGTCCAACTCATCCGCTTGCTTTAACAATTCAAGAAATCTCTCAAACAGGAACTAAAATCAACTCTATAGACTTATTGCCTTTAAATCAAAGTCATTTAAATCTTCTCATTGCTGATACTCTACATTGTGAAGAAGGTATATCTGTTCCTTTGACCCAAATGGTGTTTGCTAAAACTAAAGGCAATCCTTTTTTTGCTACCCAGTTTTTAAAATTTTTACATCAAGAAGGCATAATTAAATTTAACTTTGAGTTGAGATATTGGCAGTACGACATTAATCAAATACAGGAATTAGCTCTTACAGACGATGTCGTAAAATTCATGGCAATGCAGATAGAAAAACTGCCAAAAATGACGCAAGATGTTTTAAAATTAGCAGCCTGTATTGGTAATGAATTTGATTTAAAGACATTAGCAATTATCCGTGAGAAATCAGTAGTAGATACAGCCTCCGATATCTGGAAATCATTACATGAGGGCATCATCTTAGCACAAACAGATGTTTATAAATTATTCCAAGATAGTAATGACGTTTCTTTAGATAAAGGTGCCAAGAATAATGTCAAGAATCGTAATTTACCCATACCTAAGTATAAATTTATTCATGACAGAGTCCAACAGGCTGCTTATAGCTTAATTCCAGAAACAGAAAGAAAAGAAATTCATTTAAAGATTGGCACTTTATTGTTAAATAATATTCCAATTCAAGAACGAGAAGCCCATATTTTTCAGCTAGTGAATCAGTTCAATATATCTGTGGAATTAATCACAGATCATACTCAGCGCGATGAACTAGCTGCCATGAATTTACTTGCTGGACGGAAAGCTTTAACTTCCACAGCTTATACAGCAGCAGTTAAATATTTAAAGACGGGAATTGAACTGCTTGCAGACGACAAATGGGAAAGCAAATATGAACTGACTTTAGGATTATATGAGACAGCCGCAGAGGCAGCCTACTTGGCTGGGAATTTTGACCAGATGGAAACATTGGTTCAGATAGTTTTGTTAAATACTAAAACTTTGCTAGAGAAAGTCAAAGTTTATGAAATTGTAATTCAAGCCTATGGAGCGCAGAATAAAGCTATAGAGGCTGTAAATACAGGATTAGCATTTTTGCAATTGCTGGGAGTGGAATTTCCTGAAAATCCCACTGAGTTTGATATTCAGCAGGAAATGCAACAAATAAATTCAAATCTGGCTAATCGTAGTGTTGAAGCTTTAATTGATTTACCGGAAATGGCCGCATCACAACCACTAGCAGTGATGCGTCTGTTATCAAACATCATTGTTTTTGCTTATCAATCTTTTCCCAATTTATTCTTATTGATTATTCTCAAACAGGTCAATTTATCACTCTATTATGGTAATGCTCCCTTATCCGCATTTGCATATGTCGCTTATGGGTTAATGCTTTGTAGTGTCATGGGAGATATCGAATCGGGATATCAATTTGGTACTTTAGCTACAAATCTTTTGTCGAAATTCACAATTAAAGAAGTTAACGTAAAGGTTCTTGAAACATTTAATCACCTAATCAGACCTGGAAAAGAACATATTCGAGAAACATTAAAGCCTCTGATAGAAGTTTATTCTGCGGCTTTAGAAATAGGAGATTTGGAGTTTGCAGCTTATGGTCTTTACGCTTGTTCTTGTCATGCCTATTTTATAGGTAAAGAACTTGCAGAACTTAGTCACGAGATGGATGCTTATACAAACTCTATCAAGGAAATAAAACAAGAAAGAATACTACACTGGCATGAAATATATCGGCAGACAGTATTAAATTTGAGAGGTAGTGTAAAAAACCCATGTAAGTTAGTGGGTGAAGCTTATGATGAAGAAAAAATGTTACCACTTCATCTTAAAGCTAATGATAGTATAGCACTTTTGTATTTTTCTTTCTGCAAAATGCAACTATGTTATCTATTTACCGATTATTTACAAGCCAGAGATAATGCTTTAATCGTAGAAAGGTATTTACATGGTGGTATTGGAAAAGTAGTTGTTCCATTGTTTTACTTCTATGATTCATTAGTAAAACTACGAATGTATTCTGATACCCAAGAATCGGAACAAAAACAAATTCTTGAAAAAGTAGCAAACAATCAAGAAAAGATGAAACACTGGGCGCATCATGCCCCAATGAATTATTTACATAAATTTTATTTGGTAGAAGCTGAAAAATATCGTGTGACCAATCTATACGTAGAAGCAATAGATTACTATGAGCGCGCCATCAAAATTGCAAAAGAAAATGAATATCTTCATGAAGAAGCTCTAGCTAATGAACTTGCAGCCAAATTCTATTTAGAATGGGATAAGCAGAAGATTGCTCAGGCTTATCTAACTGATGCTTACTACGGCTATAGTCGTTGGGGAGCAAAAGCCAAAGTTGATGATTTGATAAAATGCTATTCTCAACTACTTACACCTATCCTTCAGCAAGAAAAACTTAACTCCTCATTAAACGAGAAAATTACTTCTTCCACTTATCAATCTATTTCAACTAGAACTCATCACTCCACAATTATGGGTTCTGTATCAAGTGTTTCGGATTCTTTAGATTTAACATCTGTCTTCAAAGCATCTCAAGCTCTCTCTGGAGAAATTGATATGGAACAACTATTGTCTAAATTAATGCAGGTTGTGATGGAGAATGCAGGAGCGTCTAAATCTGCACTGATTTTGAATGAAGGAGAAAAAAGTAATTTAAGCGTTACTGCACTTAGTTATGGTGAAAATTCTGCACCTATCTCTACACAATTTCCATCAATTAGTTTAGAGTCCAGCAATGATGTTCCCATTACGTTAATTAACTATGTTAAACGTTCTTTAGAAATATTTGTTACTGATAATGTCAAAACTGTGGTGTTCCTAGCAGGTGATCACTACATTATTCGTGAGCAACCAAAAAGTGTCTTGTGTATACCCATTATTAATCAAGGTAAATTGATAGGTATTCTTTATCTAGAAAACTATCTGACAGTTGGGGCATTTACGCGCGATCGCGTAGAAGTGCTGAAACTTCTGACCACGCAAGCAGCAATCTCATTAGAGAATGCAATACTTTACAAAAATTTAGCACAAGCTAATCAAAACCTAGAAGAATACAGTCATAGCTTAGAGGAGAAAGTAGAAGCAAGAACACAGGAGCTTCACACAAAAAATCAGGACTTACAACAAGCTTTTCAAGAATTAAAACGTACACAAACTCAATTAATTCAAAGTGAGAAAATGTCTTCTTTGGGTCAAATGGTGGCAGGGATTGCTCATGAAATTAACAATCCCATTAACTTCATTCATGGCAA
Source organism: Aliinostoc sp. HNIBRCY26 (assembly GCF_050235535.1). Classification (GTDB taxonomy): domain Bacteria; phylum Cyanobacteriota; class Cyanobacteriia; order Cyanobacteriales; family Nostocaceae; genus Trichormus. Next base: position 2,060,385 of record NZ_CP189852.1, on the reverse strand, counting down.
TATTACTCATGTCAGTGAATATATGCAAGACTTACTAGACTTATTAGCTATCTATCGACAAAAAAATGATTATTCTGTAGATTTTGTTAATCGCAAAGCAGCAGAAATTGATATCGATTTTATTCAAGAAGATTTACCTAAAATTCTTAATTCTATGCAAGTTGGTAGTTCACGAATCCGTGATATTGTTCTAGGTTTACGCAACTTCTCCCGCCTAGATGAATCAGACATGAAGCCTGTTAATATTCATGAAGGTATAGAAAACACTTTAATGCTTTTACAGCATCGGCTCCAAAAAAATAACCATCGACCTGAGATCATAGTCATCAAAAAATACGCAAATTTGCCCCAAGTTAGTTGTTATGCTAGTCAATTGAACCAAGTTTTTATGAATATTATTAATAATGCGATTGATACTTTAGAAGATAAAATTTTAAATAAAAAATTGGGCTTGGAATATGAAGAATTTTCCAATCCCACAATTAGTATTTGTACCGCAAAAATAGATGCCAAAAAAGTCAGAATAACTATTGCTGATAATGGTTCAGGTATGACAAAAGGAGTACAACAGAAAATCTTTGATCCATTTTTTACCACTAAACCAATAGGAAGTGGAACAGGTTTAGGATTATCTATTAGCTACCAGATTATTGTGGAAAAACATCAAGGTTTGTTAACCTGTGATTCTGTTTTAGGAAAAGGGACAGAGTTTATTATTGAAATTCCGATGTAGTTATTCTCAATAATTAACTATGGTTTTTACAGATCAAATGCTAGCCAAACTCATTGTTTCATGATGTTTTCTAGATTCATCATTTTCTGCTGAAGAAGACTTTAAATATCCTACTTGTAATAGTTGAATATTGAAGAATTCCAACACAGGTAAAATATGTACGTCTTCTAACCATTCAGATGCTAGGTCTTCAATGACATGATGTTCTGCAATCAAGTTACTGCCACAAAAACGCCTAATCACAGGATGGATAAAAGCACTTTGCGCGGCATTTTGAATATCATCTTTATGCACACGAGTGATCGCAAAAGGATCAGGCATTTTATTGACATCATAGCCAAATTCTAACGAGACCGTATAGTAGTGGTCATTTCTGCCAAACTTACTATCATGTATGTAGTCTTTAGGTATTTCTTGATAGTAAGATGCTGTTTTATCTTTCTCTGATATGATAATGAGATCACACAAAAAGCCAGTTTGTTGCCAAAGTCCTGAACTTGTGTTGACTTGCTGAAACACAGCTTTGGTTAAAGCTTCAGAATTGAGAGTCAATCTTTGATGGGGTAGCTCCTGATGGTGGTATTTATACTCTAATATTTGATGTAATGCTCGGATATTGTAGCGAAAACCGTGTATAAAACCAGATTGCTTTTTCTTATAATCTCGCATATGAGTCAGCACTCCTGCGAAGTATAAGCCTTTTATATTAGTCGATTCCCATTCACTAGTTTGTGCTGGAAAACGGTTATTGATAGTTAATTCTGGACGGCATGAGTCATCAAAGATAGAATCATCAAAACGGAATCCGGTACAAACAATCACACGATCATAAACTAAGTCTTCCTGCTCACCATGAGCATGAGTGTAAGCAAAAGATACTAGAAACTTACCATCTTGATGCTTGATGTTAGTGATAGTTGCATCCAAAACAGCATTTTGTGATTTTAACTGATAAGTATCCAGAAAATTATTATTAACTGCTCGGAGATTGCCTACATACTTACTAGTCCATGCCATAGATAGGGGAGTTGGACTAGCTATGTGAATTAGTGATGCTGTACTGATGAGATTATCAGCTGTTTCAAATCCAGAGTTTCCTTTGCCAATAATAAGAACTCTTTGATTAATAAAATCTTCTGAGTTTATAGATACATCGACATAGTTTTCTGCTAGCTCTATTCCTGGTATTGATGGTGTATACGGCTTGGAAATACCTGTGGCAATAATGAGACGTTCTGCACAATAAACGTTATCATTACTGTCTACAACAAAGAATTTCTCATCTTTACTAATTTTGACGACTCTGCAACCATATCTGATGTTGAGACTAAAATGATTAGCAAAATCAACAAGATAATCTACTAAAGCGTTAGTATTGGGAAAATACTCTTTACTGTAGTTCTTAAACTGCATATCTTCACTATCACTGAGCAAAGAGTTCCAATCCCATCTCAGGTTAATTTCTGGATTACTGTAACCTGTGTAAACTTTGTTGATGGAAATTAATTTTTCATGTCGTGGAAATTGTTTGAAAAAAGTTCCTGGGCTATTACCTGCTTCTAAAATCATGTAATTATGAGCAGATTTTTCTAGATAATAGCCTAATTGTAAACCAGCAGGTCCAGCACCGATAATCAGATATTCTAACTCTGTGAGTAAATTCATGCTTGATATACCCTGAATTGGCGGAAAGTTTCGGATAAGATGAAATTTGACCTGTTTATTTCGCTATCAAAGGTTGATTTTTACGCTGTTTTTCTGCGTAATTCATCATTTCATGTACTGCTTCTGTGAATACTTCAAAGACTTTCTCAACTATTTCCAACGATTTAGCCTTTTGCTCTTCAGTTAACTGTATGCTGGCAATTAACTGCTCTATATTGTCTGTTCCGGTGGTATGACCAGTTTCCACATACAAGTGATACGCGCCGAAATAGCGATAATTTTTATGAGTAATTTGCTGGAGTTCTTTTGATACTTTTGCTGTACAAGATAAAGCTACATTTCCAGTTGCTTCTATGGCTTCTAGTGCTGCTAATACAACTACGGGTTCTGCTTGAAAGGCATATAGTGCAATTTGGTGACATATCTGGCGTGTTTTCTTAGTTTCTTCGCCCCAGAAAAATCTCATAGCATCGCTAAATTTCATGGAATAATTCAAACCTAATTTTTCTAGGTCTTCTAAAAACCATGCCCAGTGATGATCATCCTCATAAGTATGTTTGTTAATTAATTCTTGAATAGGATCATTTGTTGGTTCTTTTCGCAGGTCATATTTATTCAGTTCTCCAAATCCCATTGCAAAGGGAGCTAAACAAGGAGACCAAGCAAGTCTTTGCATTGGATCTATACTGCTATCTTGTAAAAAATCAAATAATGGTAACTGAGCAAATTCTTGCTTTCTTTTTTCAACTAATTCTAGAACTTCTTTCATTTTATCCTCCAAGTTTGCCGATAACTAAACTTGACCTAAATGACTTGTGATAATTCACTTTCTGCATCAGAAAATAATTAAAAATAATTACTGTATAAGACAGTTAAGCAACAACATATAGCACTAATAATTAATTTAAAATTATTAGTTTTTAGTAGTGTGTTGCTGTTTTGTATTATTTTTAATTGGGTTTTATTTCTATGCTTAAGTGAACCTACTTAAGTATTTTTTTATATTTTTCAATGAAACATAACTGTACTTATATCTAATTACAAATAAATTTTGAGTTTTATTGATACAATGTTATATATATTACTTAGTCAATACTTATAAATTTTTGGCATGAGTAAGTTTTTTTTACGCAAAAATCACAATATATCCATATGACCAAGTAAAGTTTTAAGTTTATCTAAAACAAATTAGGTAAATATCTACGTATCTTTACAAAACTTATCAATTCTGAAAAGTGTCTGCTTCAGTATTTATGCGGCTTTGTCATGGAAATCTGACATAGTGATTGTTATAAAAATTGTTCAATAACAGCATCCGATTGTTCAAAGTTCTGTCATTACGCAAGTTTTTCTGCTACGTATAATACAAATATCAAGCAAGGAGCTATTTAAAAACAAAGTAATAAATCACACAAGTATCTAAAGACAAATTTAAATATACTGATATTCATCCTGAATATAGATGACAAATCCTCAAGATTTCTGTACAAGACAGTAAGGTTACTTAATAATCTTCATTATCAAGGGTTATACCAAATTGGAATAGCTTGGGTAGTATTGTTTTGAGCTTCTGGAATAGCCTATGAATGTTGGCTGTCAATCCAAAATCCCAAATTGGGATTAGGGTTTAGTAGGGGCTTGCTGAATAGGTAAGCTTAAATTTTCTGCGATCGCATCGAGATATGGTTGAAAGGCTGCAAAATGTTCCAAGTTAGTGAAGTTACTGGTATCTGAAGCAAAAGAAGTAGAGATTATATATAGTTGTGTGCCATCGTAGGTAACATGGCTGATGTACTGTTCTTTCACACCGCCTGCTGATGTGAGTTCGACAAAACCATAACGCACACCAGGAAGTTTCCCGATTTTTACTTGCTGTGGTGGATAGGTAGAGACACTCTGACGGGTTTTCGCCACGTTGGTGTAGAAATCTGCTACCCAGGCTTGCAGGGCTGTGTTGAGTTTAGTTTGATATTCTGGATTTTGAGACTCTGTTGGTGAACCCAGAGGAATACCTGCGGCGGCTAAATGTTGTTGAAATTCTGAGTTATTTTTGACTGGTTCGAGTTGAATTTCTACTGTACCAACGGGTTTGCCTTGGTCGGAAATACATAGTAATGTAGCTTTGTCTGGACAAGGTACAACACTCCAACCAGTGGGGACAGTCGTTTTACCCAAGATTTTTTGCCAAATATTTTCTGTCTTAACGGTGGGTTTTACTGGTGTAGTGCTTGTAGATTTGACAGTTGGCGTGGGTGTGGGGGCTTTATTGTCAGTAAACTGAGGTAAAACGAATCTTGCTCCTATGGGGATGAAAATTAATAAAATAATAGCGATTAGTAGATGGTAAACACGTAGCATTGCTTCTAAACCTCTATCGATGTATTTACAATACTTGGGGAATTTAAGAGCGCGATCGATTATGTAATAAACGTACACTGGGAGTATACTGCCGCTTGACCACAATATTGATTTTGCTCATCGATGAGATTCCAAAGGATACCGTCTTGGATGTGGAAGCGTTTACCGGTACTAGTAACGCGTACACCAGAAAAATAACTGAAGCCTTGAGTAGCTGCTGCTGCTAGCAGGCGATCGCGTTCTTGTTGTACTATTTCTTCAGCAGTTTTCCGTGAAGGCATTTTGATAAAATCGTCCCAAGATAATTCCCACAATGCCAAAGCTTGATGATTGCCATAATTAAAAATTGGATCTGCTTCCGTACCATGAGAAAGCAAAACAAATGGTGCGTAAAATAATGCTTGTGATATTTCTCTTGGTGAACCATTTACATCTATTAATTGTTTTCCAGTCCAATGTTGAAAACTTTGAATTAAGCATTGACTGTGGAGAATAATTTTCTCTTGCTGCCAGGGAAATTCCATAATATTATGCAGATGTAAATCATGATTGAGTGACAACAAATATATTAGTATTACATAAAAATTACTAATTAAGATGATGTGGTTTAGCAATTCTCTAGAAAATCAACTCCAACACTGGAATGAAATCATTAGTAAGCAACCGCAAAACCCTAATGCTTATATTCGTCGGGGTATGGTCAAATTTCAGTTAGCTGAAATTACACATTCTATTGAAGATTTTGACATAGCAGAGCAATTAGATAGACGCTTAACACCTTATTTATGGCAGCGTGGTTTATCTTATTATTATGCCGAAAGATTTGCAGAAGGGGCGCAACAGTTTGAAATTGATTTGACTGTCAACTCTCAAGATGTGGAAGAAACAGTCTGGAGATATCTTTGCATAGCGCAGTTAAGGGGTGTTAATGAGGCAAAAAAATCCCTTCTCCCAGTCAAAAATGACCCCAGGGAAATTATGCGCTGTGTTTATGATTTATACGCAGGTAATTGTACAATAGATGATGTTTTGCGAGTAGGTAAATCAGGTGGAAATCGCAGTCAATTTTATGCTCATCTTTACCTGGGATTATATTATGAAGCTGAGAATAGTGTAGAGTTAGCTAAAGATTATATAGTTAAAGCGGCTGATAAATATCAAATCGAAGACTATATGTGGTATTTGGCGCAAGTACATAAAAAAGTTAGAGGATGGTGAGTTGACAAGGCAAAAGGCAAAAGGCAAAAGGCAAAAGGTAAAAGATAGAGAAGAAACTTTAGAAATATGAATAGATATAATGACTGCTAATTTAGATATTAAAACAGGCTGGTGTGGCAAACTTAATTTAGTTTATGCTAATCGCCTCGGTAAAACTGATTTAATTTATAACCATCACCAAGCACCGCTAAAAGTACAACGTCCGTTTTATCCAGAAGGGGAAAAAGTCTGTCATAGCGTCATTTTACACACAGCCGGGGGAGTTGTGGGAGGCGATCGCCTATCTACCGATATTCACCTCCAACCCCAAACCCAAGCTGTCATTACTACCGCCGCAGCCTCTAAGATATATCGCAGCAATGGCTTACAGGCTAGACAAACTATTAATATCCAAATAGATGCGGGTGCTTGTTTAGAATGGCTACCCCAAGAAACAATTTTATTTAACGGGGCAATTTATCGCCAAGATTTGCGGGTAGAATTAGCCACTGGGGCTAATTTCGTAGGCTGGGAAATTACACGCTTTGGACGCAGCACCAGAGGAGAGAAATTTGTCCAAGGAGAATGGCGATCGCACACCGAAATTTGGCAAAATGGTGTGCCATTGTGGATAGATCGTCAGTACCTCCCTGGTAGTGAAGCAGTTTTCCACAGTCCCCACTGCTTATCAGGACAACCCATCGCCGCTAACTTTATCTACGTAGGTAGTCCAGTTACCCAAGAACTAATTGAAAAAGCACGTTCCATCTTTACTCCCTACTCCCTACTCAGCACTCAGCACTCACCACTCAGCACTCACCACTCTCAAACAGGTGTTACTTCCTTAGAAAATGGATTTTTGTGTCGATACCGTGGTGCTTCTACAGCTGAGGTGAGAAACTGGTTTACGTCCGTGTGGCAAATGCTACGATTTGATATCTTCAATCGTAGTCATTGCATACCTAGAGTGTGGCAAGTTTAATCAACTTGTAAAGGAGAAAATAAAATGCAACTTACGCCACAAGAAAAAGATAAACTATTGATTTTTACGGCTGCTTTATTAGCAGAAAGGCGCAAAAATCGAGGACTGAAATTAAATTATCCTGAAGCAGTGGCTTACATTTCCGCAGCAATTTTAGAAGGTGCAAGAGATGGTCAAACTGTAGCCGAATTGATGAGTTACGGCACAACATTATTAACCAGAGATGATGTGATGGAAGGTATAGCGGAAATGGTGCATGAAGTCCAAGTGGAAGCAACATTTCCTGATGGCACAAAATTAGTTACAGTCCATAATCCAATTCGATGAAAAGATGATTTTTAAGTCAGAATAGTTATAGAGAATTAAATAATCAGTTTCTTAACTTGGAATTGTGAATTGATTATGGCAACCCAACTCAGCCAAACTAAACCCCAAACTGAACTGAATATCAAGTGGGAAGCCTTACCCCAAGACTTCAAACTAGAGGATGAACCGGTGGAAAATACAGGTCAGCCTATTTTGGCTGGTGCTTTGCGTGAAAGTTTAGAAATTAGTGGTTTTATTCAACCACAAATGCTGATAGCATCAAACTTTGGATTGTGTGCAACTATTAACGAACAACTGGTGATTAAAGCCCCAGATTGGGTATATGTGCCGTCAGTAAAGGAAGTAATTAGTAATCGCAAAAGTTACACACCGATTTTAGAAGGTGAAGTTCCTATAATAGTGATGGAATTTCTCTCAGATAATGACGGTGGAGAATATTCTGTTAAACGCACTTATCCGCCAGGAAGATGGTTTTTTTATGAGCAAATATTGCAAGTCCCTATCTATATCATTTTTGAACCTATTAGCGGATTATTAGAATATTATCAACTAGAAAATGGGCGATATGAACTGAAATTACCCGATGAAAATGGTCGTCATTGGGTAGATGCAATGGGCTTGTATTTGGGAACATGGCAAGGAACGAAAGAAGCCCATACAGGTTATTGGCTACGTTGGTGGGATCAAAATGGAAATTTGTTACCTTGGGCGGTGGAAAAAATTGAACAAGAACGCCAACGAGCAGAACAGGAAAAACAGGAAAAGGAAAGATTACTTGCTTATTTAATATCGCAAGGTATCGACCCTAATAATTTACCAACTCAATAAGGAATTCAGATTACATATGATACCAGGGGAAATCATCACACCAGACGGAGAAATTGAACTCAATGCAGGTCGCACCATTGTGAAATTAACTGTAGCAAATACAGGCGATCGCCCGATTCAAGTGGGTTCACATTTTCATTTTTACGAAGTTAATAACTCCTTAATTTTTGATAGAGAACAAGCATTAGGAATGCGTTTAGATATTCCCGCCGGTACAGCAGTGCGCTTTGAACCAGGGGATGAAAAGGAAGTCACTTTAATACCCTTTACTGGTAGTCGGCAAGTTTACGGTTTTAATGCTAAGGTAAATGGCAAATTATAGTTAAGGCTTTCATTTCTTAATACCAAATACATAAAGGCAGGGTCAGATGTTTTTGAAAGATTTACGCGGGTTAAATCTAGAATTTTTAAACACATTAAAAGGTGCAATTACTTTATTTATAGATCCTGGTCGTGCTGATGCCACTCCAGATATTGAAGATGGAATGATTAACATCAAAGCGACTAAATTAGCAATTGAATATATCAAATCAAAACCAGAAGTAGCACAAATTATTCAAGAACGTTATATTGCATCGCCTCCAGATATGGAAGCGATTGGCAAATGTCCTGAAGGTTCACTAGGATATGCCTTTGCTAAATATATAAAAGATACAGGTTTTGACCCCAATTACTATCGGGGTTTAAAAATCACAGATGACACCAGCTATATCCTACATCGCCTCAGACAAACTCATGATATTTGGCACGTAGTCACAGGATTAGGCTTTGATGTCAACGGTGAATTAGGATTACAAGCATTTTGTTTAGCCCAAATTCGTATCCCCTTACCCATCATTCTCTTAGCAGGGGGATTAATGAGAACATTAATTAATGCACCAGAACAAATGGATAATTTATTAACACAAATTGCCATAGGCTATCGTATGGGAGCAAAAGCTAAACCCCTCATAGCCCAAAAATGGGAAGAAAACTGGGATAAACCCTTATCCCAATGGCGCAGTGAACTAGGAATTGAACCCACCTCAGTTTATATACCCTAAAACTTAAATCTGCACTCATAGCGTTTCACTTTAAGTTTGATACAAATAGACCGCAAGGTAGCAGGGGGAAAGAATGAAAAACCAATAAATTTGGATCATTCTTTTGTGAAATGCTATCAGTAGCTGGAGTGTTTCAGATAGGAATAAAAAATAATTATCAGGATTAGTTATGAGTTACAGAATGAGTCGCCGCGCCTACGCAGAAACCTACGGGCCGACAGTAGGCGATCGCATCCGCCTAGCTGATACAGAATTATTTATACAAGTAGAACAAGACTTTACAACCTATGGCGACGAAGTAAAATTTGGTGGTGGGAAAGTCATCCGTGATGGGATGGGACAATCCCCCATTGCTAACGCCGATGGTGCAGTAGATTTAGTCATCACCAACGCCTTAATTCTCGACTGGTGGGGAATAGTCAAAGCAGATATCGGCATTAAAGACGGCAAAATATTTAAAATCGGTAAAGCTGGGAATCCCTATATTCAAGACAACATCGATATTATTATCGGCCCTGGTACAGAAGCCTTAGCCGGTGAAGGAATGATTCTCACGGCTGGCGGGATTGATAGCCACATTCATTTTATCTGTCCCCAACAAATTGAAGTTGCGATCGCCTCCGGTATTACAACCATGATTGGCGGTGGTACAGGCCCAGCCACCGGCACAAACGCCACCACCTGCACCCCCGGCCCCTGGAACATCTACCGAATGTTACAAGCGGCTGATGCTTTCCCCATCAACTTAGGCTTTTTAGGTAAAGGAAACGCCAGCCAACCCCAAGGCTTAGTCGAACAAGTTTTAGCCGGCGCAATGGGGTTAAAACTTCATGAAGACTGGGGAACAACACCCGCAACTATAGATACTTGTCTCAGCGTCGCCGATGAATATGATGTGCAAGTAGCCATTCACACCGACACCCTCAACGAAGCCGGATTTGTCGAAGATACCATCGCCGCCTTTAAAAATCGCGTCATCCACACCTACCACACCGAAGGCGCAGGCGGTGGACACGCACCAGATATCATTAAAGTCTGCGGTCAACCCAACGTCCTCCCCTCTTCCACCAACCCCACCCGTCCCTATACCCTCAACACCCTAGACGAACATCTAGATATGTTGATGGTTTGTCATCACCTCGACCCCAGCATCCCTGAAGATGTCGCCTTTGCAGAATCCCGCATCCGTCGCGAAACCATCGCCGCCGAAGATATTCTCCACGATTTAGGCGCGTTTAGCATGATTTCCTCCGATTCCCAGGCGATGGGAAGAGTAGGAGAAGTAATTATTCGCACCTGGCAAACAGCCCATAAAATGAAGGTACAACGGGGAAGCCTCACTGGAGATGGGGAAGCCGATAATTTGCGTGCTAAAAGATATGTATCTAAATACACAATTAACCCAGCCATTGCACATGGAATTGCGGAGTATGTTGGCTCTGTAGAAGAAGGTAAACTGGCAGATTTATGCTTGTGGCGATCGGCATTTTTTGGTGTGAAGCCAGAGATAGTCATTAAAGGTGGGATGATTGCATGGTCACAGATGGGAGACGCTAACGCCAGCATTCCCACACCCCAACCTGTGCATATGCGACCGATGTTTGGTAGTTTTGCTGGTGCGAAACACGCCACATCTTTAACCTTTGTGTCCCAAGCGGCTTTAGCTAGAGACATTCCCCAGCAGTTGGGGTTGAAAAAATCAGCCGTTGCAGTTTCCGGGACGCGTCAACTAACTAAACAAGATATGAAACTCAATGACGCTTTACCTCACATAGAAGTAGATCCTGAAACCTATGAAGTGAAAGCCGATGGCGAATTATTAACCTGTGAACCAGCCACAGTTCTACCAATGGCGCAAAGATACTTTTTGTTTTAAATCTTGTGTATAGCCTTCTTGTAGCTAGATGCTAGTCAGAAGGCTTTTCCATTACCTAAATTATGATTTTAATGAAACTTGCGTTAGCGTAGTTCCTACCGAACGGAGGCTCGCTTGCTAATTTCCGCCCAATTCGCCACATTCCACCAATTAGTTAAATACTCAGGACGACGGTTGCGATACCGCAAATAATAAGCGTGTTCCCAAACATCATTCCCCATAATTGGATATAAACCTTCCATAATCGGACTATCTTGATTAGCAGTAGTCGTAATTTCCAACTTACCTTGACCATTCCGCACTAACCACACCCAACCACTACCAAAACGACCAGCACCAGCTGCGTTAAATTCCTTTTTAAAAGCATCAAAACTGCCAAAAGTTTGGTTAATTTCCTTGGCGAGTTCTCCTGTTGGTTCTCCACCGCCATCAGGACTCATAATTTGCCAGAAAATAGTATGGTTCAAATGCCCCCCGGCATTATTGCGTACCTTCGTCCGAATCTTTTCCGGTACACTATTTAAATCTCTGAGTATCGCTTCCACACTCTTTTTTTGTAATTCTGGGAAGTCCTTGAGGGCATCATTTAAGTTATTGACATAACTAGCATGATGTGCGTCATGATGCAGTTTCATGGTTTCCGCGTCAATTGCTTTACTCAAAGCTGAGTAATCATAGGGTAATGGTGGTAACTTAGCAGGCGCAGCACTTAATTCTTTATCAACATAAGCCACAGGTAAAGAAGACTTAGCATTAGATTTTGTATCTTGGAGAGACTGTGACTCAGCTGATGGCATCGTCCCACAAGCAACCAACAAAATTACCGTCAACAGCAATGCCAATGTCTTTTGCAAGAACCCAAACATAAACTTTTACCTCAAGATGTATTTAATTCCTAAACTAGCTATCTGCATTTTGTCTTTTTACCAACTTTCCGCAATCATCTGATTTTAAAAACGCCACTAAATTTGCAATTATTGCAGGTTACAACCAAAATAATAACCCATTTTATAATTTTTAAATTTAGATAATTAATATTTTATATATAAATTGGTTTTTAAAATTTATTCATTAAATAATCAGATTGTCTGATTGACAATTAATTTAATCGTCAAAGAATAGGATATTTATTTAAATCGATAAACCACCACATTTTAATCACCAAAAATAGTAAGTGCTTGGGCTTCATCTGGGGAAATAGCTATTTTTTCATAGATTTTACCACAAAAATATATATTCACATTTAAAGTCTTGAATCTATAACTTTGGATATAGAGTAAAAAAATACAAGCAAAACTATTGGCAGAGATGGAAGAAATTTTCTTTTGCTAAACATATAATTAAGTGACTAGTAGGGGCTTGAGCCGACATAACTGATTGAGCTAAATATGTTAATTCATCGCATGGAATTAGCATAAAGCAGTTATCACTAATTTCATCAAAATACTATGTTTTTTCCAAATCAGTCCGAAGATTGTATTTATTATAGTCATAAATTCTGTTGTTAATGTTCAAAAAAGTTAAAAATATCATCTTTTTTCATAAAATATTCAAAGGTATGTAATATGGCCGTTTCTACAGTATTGCAGCATAAATTCACCTTAAATCAAAATCTTCCTCCGAAAAATATCAACGAGATCCAATCTAAATCAGCACCGACAGATGCTATAGGCGTTCCCGAATTAGCTATATCTTTAACTCCTGTTGGCTTAATTTTTAGCTGGATTGTCTTTTTTATCATGTTGCGAAAAATTCGGACTATTTTAGAAGATAAGATGGTCATATCTGTAAGAGGCTCACATCGATTACCTTGCCAAAAATGTAAATTTTATTCTAATAATCATTATTTAAAATGTGCAGTAAATCCTGGCATAGTCATGACAGAAGAAGCAAAAAACTGTTCTGAATATTCACCTGAGAAAGATAAGAAAAACTCTCATAAAAACATTTTTCCTTAGTAGGTTATGATGCTGCCAACATGATGACATCTACTTCAACCAACTGAACCCAACTCTCGTCGTCGCTGTAGCCAGGTTGCAAGGCAATCAATGAATGGATAAGACTTCCAAAAACTTGTCGCACAAGAGCTATTACCGAAATTGTGGACAGGGGCTGTAGTGGTCATGGATCATCTCAAGGCACATAAAATGAAGGGGATTAGTGAAATGATCGAATCCGTAGGTGCAAGGGTCGTTTATTTATCACCCTATTCACCTGAATTTAACCCCATAGAATATCTCTGGTGGCAACTCAAAGCATTTATCCGGAAGTTTTCACCGAAAAATATTTTGGCAGTAGTACAACTGTTGTCTCTAGGAGTCCTTTTATGCTCAACTCAGCAACTCCAAAACTATTTTTATCACTGCTGCTACTGTACCAGTTAGTCCCGCACAGTGCTGTATGAGTAGGTAGATATTGATATTATTATTTGTAGGCACTGGCAAATTTTGAAAGAAGAATTTCCTTCTCGTTATGTTGTCATTGCTACTACAAATGTCAAAAATTTAAGCCGATTTAGCGAAGCTAGAACCTGGAGAGATATTACAATGAATTAAATTATTCAAAAATAATGCAAAAAAATGACGATGAAGATGAGTTTTTAATTTTGTTAAAAACTGCTAAATTCTTCATCGTTAGGTTTATCAATATACCAATATTTCGGAGGTAATTCAAAATCCAAAACCTCATTTTGAATTTTGAATTTTGTAGCCTGCTTCCTGTAGGGTATTTTGAATTGTTACGGTGTTCCCACTGCGCCAGAGTAAATTAAACCCCGTTGTAAATCCATCGTGAGAATCGCCCCATCCCGAATCACTTCAGTGGCTTTCTTAACACCCACAATTACAGGTACGCCTAGACGTAAACCAATTACGGCTGCATGGCTAGTCAGGCTTTCATCTTCGGTGATAATTCCGCCGGCTTTGCGAATTGCATCTACATACTCAGCACCAGTGTGAGAAGCAACTAAAATATCGCCTGGGTTAAAGTTGGTAGCATCCAAACCTGTGTGAGCTACCCTAGCACGACCACTAATTGAACCTTGTCCCAGTCCAATACCTTGACCGAGTATGGCTGTTACGACTTCAACTTTAATTAAATCCGTCGAGCCGGAAACCCCTTGGAGTGTACCAGCAGTCATGACGACCAAATCACCTTCAAACAGTAATTTATTTTCCTGAGCCACGTTAATGGCAGCTTGGAAGGTTTGACCGGCGGAAGGTAATTCTAAGACTAACAGTGGTTTCACTCCCCAGACCATCTGTAGTTGTCGGGCTACGTTGACGTGGGGTGTCACTGCTAAAATTGGTGTGTGGGGACGGAATTTCGAGACGTTGCGAGCTGTTGCCCCAGTTTGGGTTAAGGTCATAATCGCTGCTGCTCCCAACTGTTCAGCAATTTGCCCTACAGCTTGGCTAATGGCGTTGGGAATGGAACGGCGGTTATCTCGTAGTTGCCGTAATTTAGCACTGTTATCTTCTTCCTGTTCGATGCGTTCTGCAATTCGCGCCATTGTCGCTACAGCTTCCACAGGGTAGCTACCCACAGCCGTTTCGTTAGACAGCATCACTGCATCTGTACCGTCTAAAATCGCGTTGGCTACGTCGGAAACTTCCGCGCGGGTGGGACGGGGGTTACTCACCATGCTATCTAGCATTTGGGTAGCGGTGATGATGGGAATCCCCAAACGGTTGGCTGTTGCAATGAGGCGTTTTTGCAGTACAGGGACATCTTCGGCTGGTAGTTCTACCCCTAAGTCGCCTCTTGCTACCATTACACCGTCACATAAAGCAAGAACGGCTTCCATTTGTTCTATCGCTTCATGCTTTTCGATCTTGGCTACTACTGGTACTTGCTTACCTGTGCTGGAAATCAGTTCTTTAATTTCGATGATGTCTTGGGGGTTGCGGACAAAAGACAACGCTACCCAATCTACACCTTGGTCTAGACCGAACATCAAATCCTCGCGGTCTTTGTCGGTCATGGCTTTGATGGAAAGGTAAACTCCAGGGAAGTTGACACCTTTATTGTTAGATAACTTACCAGCGACCGTCACCCGACAATGTAAGTCACCCTTATCACGGTTGATATCCTCCACTACCATTTCTACCCGACCATCATCGAGGAGGATTTTTGCACCCACGGGGACTTCATCTGCTAAATATTCGTAGGTGACACAGCTAATTTCTTGAGTACCGACTACTGGGCGATTTGTCAAGGTGAAGCGATCGCCTTTAGCTAAAACTATAGACCCGTTCTCAAATTTTCCCAAGCGAATTTTTGGCCCTTGCAAATCTTGGAGAATTGCTACTGGCTGATTTAGTTCAAAGGCGGTTTGCCGAATTAGGCGGATACTGCGCTGATGGTCGGCATGAGAGCCGTGGGAGAAGTTAAGCCGTAGCGTGGTTGCACCCGCTTCAATAATTGCCTTTAGCATTTCCGGGCTGCTGGTGGCGGGGCCTATTGTCGCGACAATTTTTGTTCGGCGTACAGAATCTCTTAATTGCATAGGGGCTGATACTAGGGAGCTATTTAGTGGGTCATAGTTGAAGAGTGCTGAGTTGAAAGTGCTGGGTGCTGAGTTAAAAGACCGTCCACAAAAAACGGGGCATTAACCCACTCAGGGCAATAAGATTCCACCGATGGGCGGACATTTACCAAGTGCGAAATTACCGAGTAATTCGTACTTTACTCAACACCAGCTAAACGCCGCGCTACCGCTAACAGCACTCAGCACTGATTAAGGTGAGTTGAGGGTCATTTGATGGTCAGTTGTTGCACCAGAAGTAGCAAAACTGTATCACAGAGTACATATCGTACAACAATCTGTGTTCCATCCTCCCTCAACCAGAGATTTTTACATCAAGCTTATTCGTTATGTGGATAGCACACCCTCATCAGCAAAGACTGATTGTCTTGTCTGGAATCATAGCGTCATTCATCTACATAATCGTCAAGATGTAGATAAATCTTGCTATACAAAAGCTTATAAAACTTTATTATTCACTAATCTTTGTCGTATATTCGTAATAATTCGATCAAAAAGGAGATACTAATGCTCACATTGGAGGCACAACAGCCTTTAAAAGTCCCACCCAAGGAATTTTTAACGCCTCCTGGTGATTTTAATCCCACGATGCTGTTATTTTTTGCATCTGTGGGGATGTTGGTATTTTCCAACTTTGGCTATTGGCTTTGGCAATGGCCGCATTGGGTGTGCTTTGGCGTTAATACCCTAGCTTTACATTGTGCGGGGACAGTGATTCATGATGCTTGTCATCAATCTGCCCACCGCAACCGCATAATTAATGCCATGTTAGGTCATGGTAGTGCCTTGATATTAGCTTTTGCCTTTCCTGTATTTACGCGAGTACATTTACAGCATCACGCCCATGTCAATCATCCCAAAGATGATCCTGACCATTACGTTTCTACAGGCGGGCCACTTTGGTTAATTGCTGTCAGGTTTTTGTATCATGAAGTCTTTTTCTTTCAACGTCAACTGTGGCGCAAGTATGAATTACTAGAGTGGTTTATTAGCCGCTTGATTGTGGTGTCAATTGTATATATTTCCGTGCAGTACCATTTTTTAGGCTACATTCTCAACTTCTGGTTTATTCCAGCGTTTATTGTAGGGATAGCACTAGGGTTATTTTTTGATTATCTGCCCCATCGTCCCTTTGCGGAGCGCGATCGCTGGAAAAATGCCCGTGTCTATCCTGGTAAACTGCTTAACATCCTGATTCTCGGTCAAAATTATCATCTCATCCATCATTTGTGGCCTTCCATTCCCTGGTACAACTATCAGCCTGCTTATTATGTAATGAAGCCACTGTTAGATGAAAAAGGTTGTTATCAAACTTCAGGATTATTGCAGAAAAAAGATTTCTTTGAATTTGTTTATGACATCTTTTTAGGAATTAGATTTCATCGCCACGAAGAATAGATTTTTTACAACCACAAGATTTCAGGTAAATTCAAGGTTTGTAGTCAGGACTGAAGTCCTGACTACAAACCGTAGTGTAGTATTTTTACACTGCTGAATTTATATGCCGAATTTTAGTCAGCGATCGCCCAACGTACGTAAGGACGAAAAGCCGCAACAGTTTTATACACAATCAGCTTTCCGGGTGGACTAATCTTCCGTAAATCTACTCGAAAATAGGCTTTTTTATTTTTAAATTCTACATTATAAAATACATACTCTTCTGATATGGTTTTGCCAACACAATTGGCATACTGACTATTTAAATTTGACACAAATTCCACAAAATGCTGATTAGTTGATGGGACTAATTTTGTTGCATCTGCAAACAATCTGGTATCTGCCACTACCGTATGTTCTGCCCCGCCTTCATAGGGAAGAATTATCCACCATAATCCGACTGTTTTGGGGCAATTACCACTAGTGCGTTGTACATTTAACTGTACATTAGGAGTAGATAAAGGTTCTTGCGCTGGCTGTGACTGTGCAGATGTTGTAGTAGCAATTGTTCCCATAACAACAAATGCGCCAACAATTCCCCTAATAATTCCGATTTGATGCAACTTTTTCATAAACTTAATTTTTAAATTTACAATTACAATAAATTTCAGCTAAATCAGATACAAAATTTTAGAATAAATTTGCTAGAAACTGTTCCCTAGTCTCTATTAAATCATGTGAAGGCATGGCAGAAATAAAAGTGCCATGTTGTGACAAATTATCGTGTTTTCAGTTACAGTTATTCGCTGCTGAAGTAAGCAACAATGTTGATTAATCAATAGCAATGCAGCCCTTAACGTAAATTACGCTGCTGTTACATGAAACCTAGAATTATTGTTTGCGGCTTAGGACGAACAGGATATAAAATCTTTCGTCTGCTGAGACAACAGGGGGCGTTTGTCGTTGGTATTCATCACAAACCCATCCCAGGTGAAGCAGCAGGCGATGTGATTATCGGTAATTTATGTGCAGCTGCTACTCTCACAGCAGCAGGAATTAAAGAGGCGCACACTTTAGTCATCACGGGTTCAGAAGATGAATTAAATTTGTCAGTGATGATGCAAGCACGGGTGTTAAACCCTGGTATTCGCATTATTAATCGCCTATACAATCTTAATTTGGGTGAACGTCTGGATCAAACATTATCAGACCACTTGAGTATGAGTGTGGTGAGTTTAGCTGCACCATTATTCACCTTTGCCGCTTTGGGAAATCAAGCGATTGGACAAATTAAGTTATACGAACAAACTTGGCCAATTCAAGAAGAATATATTGATGAACATCATCCTTGGTTGGGTCGTCAATTGAGTGATTTGTGGGAAGATCCTACACGGATGCCAATTTATTACTTACCCCTAGAAGGGGAAATGAATTTAGTCTCGGCGGTACTATCGGGACAAAAGTTAAATATTGGCGATCGCTTAATTGTGGGCATCCAACCGCGCGTTCGTCAAATCCGTCGTTCTTTAATTAAAAAACTCCTGAAAGTTTTCACGAGTCTACGCCAGTTTCAACAACATGGACAATCGGTTGTCGCCGGTGCGATCGTGCTTTTGGCGGTAATTTTGACAGCCACATTCACTTATATGTCTACAGAACTGAGTTTATCTGTAGTGGATGCGCTTTATTTCTCTGTTGGCATGATTACAGGCGCAGGCGGTAATGACCAAGTTGTGGAAAATGCTCCCAATAGTGTGAAAGTGTTTACCGTGGTGATGATGCTAGTGGGAGCGATCGTCATTGGTATCTGGTACGCCATGTTGACCGATTTTGTCTTGGGTAATCGCTTCAAGCAATTCTGGGATGTGGCGCGTGTTCCCCTACGACATCACTATATTGTCTGCGGTTTAAGTGGCATTGGCAATCGCATTGTGCAGCAACTCCACAACAGTGGTCATGAAGTTGTAGTTATTGAAACTGACTCAAATAACAGATATATTAACTCTGTCCGGGGCTTGGGTATCCCTGTAATTCAAGGTGATGCGAGTTTCCGCACCATCTTGCAAACTAGCAATGTCCACTCGGCGGCGGCGGTGTTAACTGTCACCAATAACGACGCTACAAATCTGGAAATTGCCCTGAAAGCCAAGGGTTTAGCACCAAAAATCCCCGTGATTGTCCACTATGCTGATCCAGATTTTGCGGGGATGGCAAAACAGGTATTTGACTTTGAAGCTGTACTCAGTTCCGCAGAATTAGCAGCACCAGCATTTGCAGCTGCGGCTTTAGGCGGACGCATTTTAGGTAATGGCATCACCGCCGATAAACTCTGGGTAGCCTTTGCAACTTTAATTACACCCTCACACCCTTTTTGTAGCAACTTAGTCAAAGAAGCCGCCATGTCTGCGAACTTTGTCCCTTTGTATATAGAAAGCAATGGTCAAAGAATTCAAGGTTGGGATTTACTGACTACCTATCTCCAAGAAGGTGACATTTTATATTTGACTATGCCAGCTAGTCGTTTATATCTGTTATGGCGCAATGAGCGCGTCTGTGGTGATCAAGTTTAACCCTCCGAATTTTAGATTTTATTGACTGTAGCTAATACCAATTCTCTATGAAGCCAAATAAACCCTGTAGAGACGTTGCATACAACGTCTCTATAGTACAGAATAAAGTGCATCTATGGCTACGCCAGGCAAGCTACATTAAGAAACGACATAACACAAAAGCTATAAAAATCAGGATGATTCACTTTCAATAATTGGACATATAACTGAAGGATCATGATCAGATTTGATTTCCCAACCAGAGAGTAATCCTGATAATTCTTGTCTCAAAATCAGCAATTGCTGAATTTGCTCATCAATAGCTTTTACCTTATCTTCCAATTTCACTTTTATATGGTCACAAGGTAATTGCCCACCATCATAAACATCTAAAAAATCCTTAATTTCTGACAAGCTTAATCCTAAGCTTTGAGCGCGCTTAATGAAGTGCAATCTCTCCAAAACATCAGAGCTAAATAATCTAAATCCACCTTCCGTTCTGCCTGATGATTTGAGTAGACCCAGTTCTTCATAGTAGCGGATGGTTTTAATGGGTACACCGCTTTCCTTGGCAACTACACCAATTTGTTTGGCTTCTGCTTGGGCTAACATACTGATCTAAACTCTCAGCAAGATAGATGATTACTGACTTTATACTAGACTCTCCATTTGGATGGAGAGTCAATCATTGTAAGAATTGCGTTCAAATGTCAGTCTGACCAGTTTTCCTACTTGTACTAAAATTGCGATTTGGTTCATATCCTTCATCAAGGATGATGGTTACTTCCTGAATATTCCCATCTGTTGTAACTGCTTTGTGTGACTTGGGTTTACTCAGTAAAAACCACCAAATTTCTAAGCTTATTAATCCCAATCCGCCAAAGGTAACGGCTAATTTGTTCCCTAACGGTTGTTCAAGACGTTGAAATTGATGAGCTGGGACTGTTGTAGATGAGTGTGTCGAATGTTGTGTTTGGGCGATCGCTTCTTGTGATGTCATGCCCCATAAAATCCCCAAACTGGCTATACTACCGATGAGTGTTGTTTTGTTGACCATTGTAAAATCTCCTGTGTCAAAGGTGCTGATTTAGGTGTGAATCCCTTTAGCTTGGAAGTTACGTAAACGCAGCGCATTAGTCACTACGGAAACTGAACTAAAAGCCATTGCTGCACCGGCGATAATCGGATTGAGCAACCAACCCCAGATCGGGAAAAGAATACCGGCGGCGATGGGAATACCGACAATATTGTAGATAAACGCAAAAAAGAGATTTTGGCGAATATTGCCAATGGTGGCGCGACTGAGTTGAATAGCTGTAACTATACCTTGTAAATCGCCAGAAATTAAAGTAATATCACTAGCGGCGATCGCTACATCTGTACCAGTGCCAATGGCAATTCCCACATCAGCTTGAGCTAGTGCGGGTGCATCGTTAATCCCATCCCCAACCATCGCAACAATTTGGGATTTTGGATTTGGGATTTTGGATTTTAAAGAAAATTTACTCTGTTGTACCTTTGCACCCCCGCTTCCCTGCTTTTGGACTTGCAAAGATTGAATTACTGCCGCCTTCTGCTCAGGACGAACTTCTGCTAAAACTCTGGTAATCCCAACTTCACGAGCAATACTTTCGGCGGTGCGGCGGTTATCACCTGTGAGCATGACAACCTCTAAACCGAGTTTTTGCAATGCTTTTACCGCTTGGCTGGAAGTAGGTTTAATGGCATCAGCAATCCCCATCAAGGCTTTAATTTCACCGTCAACGGCTAACCACACGGCGGTTTTACCTAGATACTCTAAGCGTTCTTTGTCTGATTGCAAAGTTTGAGTGTCAATACCCAATTCTGACATCCAGCGTTGTGTACCAATCTGCACTAGACGGTTAGTAACAATACCTTGCACACCACTACCAGCGATAGCCACGAAGTGGCTTGCCGAAGGCATCGCTTCAAAATCTCTCACATCTGCTAAAGTAACTTCTTGAGATTCCGCATATCTGACAACTGCTTCTGCTAGGGGGTGTTCTGAATTGCGTTCTACTGAGGCGGCTAGTTGTATCAGTGCAATTTCGTTACTATTAGCCGTACCATCAACTGTGAGAAAATCTGTAACTGTTGGTTTACCTTGAGTAATTGTGCCGGTTTTGTCTAAAACAATAGTTTGAATTTGGTGCGCTAGTTCCAGACTTTCAGCCCCTTTAATTAAAATACCGTTTTCTGCACCTTTACCTGTTCCTACCATGACTGAGGTTGGTGTGGCTAAACCTAAAGCGCAGGGACAAGCAATAATTAACACTCCAACTGTGGTAATCAATGCCAAGGAGACATTGCCCATCATGTTGTACCAAATCATAAAGGTAAGAATAGCGATCGCCAAAACCACTGGCACAAAGAAGCCCGTAACCTGGTCTGCTAATCTTTGAATGGGAGCTTTCGAGCCTTGAGCCTGCTGCACTAGTTGCACAATCTGCGCTAGCATGGTGTCCTTGCCGACTCTGGTGGCGCGAAACTGGAAACTTCCCGTTTTGTTGATGGTTGCACCGATGACTTCATCCCCTGGTTGCTTTTTCACTGGGATACTTTCCCCTGTCACCATCGCTTCATCTACAGTGGATGTTCCTTCCACTACTTCCCCATCAACGGGAATTTTCTCCCCAGGACGCACCAGCACTACATCCCCAATTTCTACTTCCTCAATCGGTACATCAATTTCTCGTCCATTGCGAATTAACCGCGCGGTTTTCGCTTGTAACCCTATCAGCTTGCGGATAGCTTCTGAAGTTTGACCTTTGGCGCGATTTTCTAAGAGTCGTCCTAACAAAATCAAGGTTATGACAACTGTTGCAGTTTCATAATATACATCTGGTGTTAATCCTTGAGCAATAAAAAAGCCTGGAAATAAGGTAGCAAAAAGGGAATAAAAATATGCTGCACTCGTACCTAATGCTATTAAAGTGTCCATTGTGGCTGTATGATTTTTGCCAGCTTTCCACGTATTGATGTAGAAGGAATAACCACACCAGAACTGTACAGGAGTGGTGAGGACTAATTGCAGCCACGGGTTATGCAACCATGAGGGAATCAAGGGCAGATTTAAGCCTGTCATCATTGGTAGTGAGCCAATCACTAAAACTGCACTAATAATCCCCCCTACCGTCAACTTTCGCTGCAAATCACGGGATTCTTGCTGACGATATCTTTTTTCTTCATCATCCTCTCCTGTCATTACATTTTGTTCTTGCAGGGGAGAGGCAGAATAACCTGCTGCATCCACTGCCTTGAGGATGGCGATTAAATCAGTTTTTCTAGGGTCATAATCAACTGTTGCCTGTTCTGCCGCAAAATTCACACTACACTCATCTACACCAAAGACAGAATTGATGGCAGTTTCAATATTTTTAGCACAGGCAGCGCAACCCATCCCACGCAGTTTTAGTCTGGCCTTTTCCATTTGCAGACTCCAATTTTCCCATCAGATTCAAGACTGATTTCATCTTGAATCCTCCAGTGAACTGGAGTGTCAAGTGGGGAAAGAAAATTGGCAGGGGGCAGGGGAGCAGGGAGAGGAGGGAGGCTTTCAAGGGTAGGTATTTTGTATTTGGTCATTTTTTGGCTATTTCAGCCGATGCTTAAATCCTGAAACGACCAAACCACGTTAAACAATTGAGAATTTTCTCAACTATTTTTGAGATTCTAAAAAACCTACCCTTGAAAGGAGGAGGGAGGTAGAGGAAGCAGGAGGAGCAGAATCCAATGATTGTATTTACTCTGACTGATTGAATAATTTATCTGCTTCAAAACAACTGTCTTTCCCCCTACTCCCTTACCATCGCTGTAAACTCTCTCCTTTGCACCCTGCCCCCTGCGAATCTTAATATGTAAATTAAAAGTACAACATCTCAATACCTATTTCTCTTTATCTTCATCGCCCAACATCCTTAATAATTTCCTCGCCACTAAAATTCCTACAACTCCTGCACTAGCTAATTCCACTACTTGCACCACCTTTTTACCAACATGGCCAGGCGCAAGATGATGATGAAAGATTTCTTCATCTAGCCATTCAGTTGCAGCTTTAAAGTCATGAATTGGAGTTGGTAATAGCGTTAAATAGGTACCTTGACGGATTAAATGTGCGGGTTCGCCAGTGACTTCAAAAAGATTGAATAGATTGGCGGCAGCATCATTTACCCCTAATTTCAAGAGAGTTCCCCGAATATTTACTTTAGCTGGTTTGGGGTCATCTCCGAGAGCGATCGCTTTTAAGTTGCGCGCAATATTCGCCCCCTGTTGATAAGCAACTTGGGCTGTCGGTGGTAGGGAAGTATTCTCAACAGCTGCACAGTCACCACCAGCAAATACTTCTGGAAAATCGAGCAACTGCATCGTAGGTGTTACTAGCAAACGACCATGATGATCTCGATGTTCTGGCGGAATAGGTAAGTCTTGAATCAAGGGATGGGTAGAAGTGCCAGCTGTCCAAATTGTAGTGACTGTTGGCACAGTTTTAACTACATTATTGTGCCGATATTCAATAGCATGAGGGTAAACGGCAGTGGCTTCTGCTCCCCTAATCATTTCAATTTTTACAGCCCGTTTTTGTAATTCTTCTTCCGCGATTTGCCGCAGTAAATCATTGATATCACCCTCAAGAATTTCCTGCCCATGATTGAGGAGAATTACACGAATTTCTGTTGCATTACCTCCTAAAGCTGCGTACCAATTGGGGAGGAAATCAGCTAAGGTTGCAGCCATTTCTATACCGCTAGGGCCGCCACCTACTACAACTACTGTTAATAGTTTTTGACGTTGTTCTCTATCTTCTGTTTGCAACGCTGTATGTAAACAGCGACGTAAATGCTTGTCAAGTGCGATCGCATCTGCTTGTGTCCAGAAAGGAAAAGCATTTTCCCTCGCACCTGCAACGTGATGATAACCAGTAACGCTACCTAAAGCTAATACTAAATTGCTGTATTGGTAGGAATTTTCCGAAACTAATTTTACTTGCCTTTGATGTAGGTCTATTGACTTTACTGTATCTTGAACAAAAATTACACCACTACCTTGAAGTAATTCCGCAAACTTCGGGACTACTTGAAAACTATCCATTTCCCCATCAAAATATTCATAAAGTAATGGCTTAAAACAAAAACGTTCATTTTGATCAATTAAGATTACAGAACGAGGATAGGATTCATGAGCCAAATGTAACGCTGTAAATAATCCAGTGAAACCACCACCGACAATCACAGTTTGATAAACTGAGCTGTTCATAAAAATTATCTTGTTACTGTTGACTGTTGACCTAAATAAATAAAAATAAAGCAATCAGAATAGCACTTAAAACAAAAGCAAAAACAATAGCATATTCAACTCTGCGGCTTAAAAAGCCTACAGCAGAAATTAAGGCGATCGCTAGCCCCAAAATACCGATGTACTGCTCTTTTTGTAACCCACGCGCAATCAATTTATCTTGATTTATGCCTGGTACTGGTGTTTCTGTGATTGCCCGTCTATCCTGTAGTTCCTGCACGAATAAATTCATCATCTTACTCCTAAAAATATTTTTAATTGTGAAGATTTAATCCCGCCATAGATAGAGAATTGAGAAGAGAAAAACCCAAACTATATCCACAAAATGCCAAAATAAAGTTGCGGCACTGACACCAAAATAACCTTGATGATAATTACCAGGAAGAAAAGAACGAACCAGCATAGTCACCAGGAGAATTACACCAGCAAGAACGTGCAAACTGTGGAAACCTGTTAGTAAATAGAATGTAGAACCTACTAATCCTGTACTGAGTCCAAAATCTAGTTTGCTCCACTCAATGCCTTGACCAATCAAGAAATAACTGCCCATGCCAATTGTCAGCAACCAAAGCCAACGGAATTGATTCAATTTGCTATGTTGGAGAGCATTTTCTGCTGATTGCACAATCAAACTACTAGAAAGTAAAACTACCGTATTGATCAGCACTAGCGTAGATAATTTCGGCCCTGAGATACCAGGTGGTAGCCAATTTTGCAAGTGTGTCAATCGCAAAGCAACATAAGTAAAAATAAAACTCAAAAAAATGATACTTTCTGACAGGAGAAATACTATAAATCCAAAAATAGCCTTACCATGATGGTCTTCAGCATTACCACCACCACTAGGTAAGAAACGCTTCAGCCAAGAAGGTAAATATTTTCGCCACCGTTCAAAACGGATAGGACTTTCATCTATATAAATAGTGCGCCGATTCATAATTTTAACTGCGAACTGCGAACTGCGAATTGCGAACTGCGAATTGATTCATCTCTCCCATATTTCTCTGCGCCTTTGTTCGTCTGACTCAGTAGGTTCTATGACGGAATATTTGGGATTACCGTAGTCGTAGGGTGGTCTTTTCACCACGGGAATTTCTGCAAAGTTATTTCTTGGTGGTGGTGAAGTGGTTGTCCATTCTAGTCCGGTGGCGTGCCAAGGATTATTCACTGCCTTTTGGCCGTATAGCCACGAACCAACCATATTGGCAATAAAGGGTAGGGTGGATACTCCTAGCAAAAAGGCTCCTAAGCTGGATATGATATTCCCATCTTGATACTGTGGGTCATAGGAGGAAATTCGCCGTACCATCCCCTGTAAACCTAGTGGGAGCATGGGGAAGAAAGTCAGGTTAGCACCAATAAAGGTTAACCAAAAGTGCAATTTACCCCAGCCTTCGGCGTACATTCGGCCGGTAATTTTGGGAAACCAAAAGTAAATGGCGGCAAAAATCGCCATTGTGATGGTGTTGAAAACAATGTAGTGGAAGTGTCCCACCACAAAGTAGGTATTGTGGACGTGAATATCAAATGGTACTGCGGCTAGCATCACACCAGTAACACCACCAAGTAAAAACATGGCTGCACCTCCCATTGCAAACAGCATAGGTGTCTCTAAGTGCAGTTTGCTTTTCCAAATTGTGGCAGTCCAACCAAATGCTTTTACGCCAGTGGGTACAGCTACCAGCATGGAAGTAAACATAAATAATATCCGCATCCAGCTTGGGGTGGCACTGGTAAACATATGGTGTACCCAAACGAAAATACTAACTAAAGCAATGCCTAAAGAAGCAACAGCTAAGGAGCGATAGCCAAATAGGGGATTACGCGAAAAAGCAGGTAAAACTTCTGCGAAAATTCCAAAAGCGGGCAGTGCCATGATGTAAACTGCGGGGTGGGAGTAAAACCAGAATAGATGCTGGTAAATGATGGGGTCGCCATTCTCCAGGGGTTTAAAGAATTGCGTCCCAAAATTGAGATCAAGTAACAGCAATATCAATGCACCAGTAAGAGCAGGTAAATTAATTAGCTGTAACAACTGCGCGCTCAAAGCTGACCAAACAAACACAGGCATTCGGAAAAAACTCATTCCTGGGGCGCGCATCCAAAAAATAGTAGTGACAAAGTTCACAGCCCCCATAATGGAAGAGATACCGATGATGACTAAACTGACAATCCACAGACATTCACCGTTAATGGGCTGACCTGGAGGAATTTGCAAACTAATAGGTGGATAAGACCACCAGCCAGACTGCGCCGTACCATTAGGCAGTAAGAAGCTAGAGATTAATAAAATGCCTCCTGGGGGAATCATCCAAAAAGAAATGGCATTGAGGAGAGGAAACGCCATATCCTGCGCGCCAATCATCAGTGGTACTAAGTAGTTAGAGATACCTGCATTAAAGGGGATAATCCAGAGAAAGATCATAATTGTCCCATGCAAGGTGAATAGACCGTTATACAAGGGACGATCAACCATATTTAATGCAGGTGTAATCAGTTCAGCACGGATGAGCATGGCCAAAAGTCCGCCCACCAAGAAGAAAATGAAAGCCGTCACCATGTACTGCACAGCGATCGCTTTATGGTCGGTGTTGAACTTAAAATATTGTCGCCAGTTATTCTCAGGCTCGTTTGGTGGTACGGTTTCTCTAATCTCATGTGTCATTTTTGACGTAATTCTCCTTGGCAATGACCTCTTGACTGGGTGCAACAGTATACCAACCACTCTTCAACATGGTTTTTGGTGGTTGGGTATACTCAGCCACAGCTTGATTTTGATTTGTTGCTAGTTCTTGTTGGGCTTGGGTTATCCACTGGTTATATTGCTCTAGAGACTCAACCTGGACATCAGCATCCATCAGTGAAAAATAAGTACCACTGAATAGAGCATCTTTGAGCTTATACTTGCCTGGGCGAATGGGTGTAACTACAAGGTCAATATTGCGTCCAGGGACAATATACTGCTGTAATCGAAAATCAGGAACGTAAAAACTATGAAGTACGTCCTTGGCGTGCATATTTAGGCGAGTCCGAAGATTGACAGGCAGGTGTAATTCTTGACTAATAACATTATTGGGATAGCGAAAAGACCAATCCCACTGCTTGACAAATACCTCGATAGTTTCCACCGCAGGTTTAGGTTTTTCCCCACTGGGTATGGCATAAGCTGCTTCCGATTCCAGTGGTGTCGGCAGTTGAACAATCTGCTGTAAACCCAGAATATTTAATTGCTGGTAAATATTGACACCTTGAAAAGCTAACCACAACACCAATACAGTTGGAGTTGCAGTCCATAGAATTTCTAATCTGATATCTCCCCTAGATGGATGTCCTTCACTGTAATCATTCGTGGGTGCGCGAAAGAATATGATAGAAAACACCATCATGCCCAACAGCACAAAAATGATGAATGCACCTATGGAGACTAGGAAGCTAAATAAATCATCTACTTTTTGTGCTTCTGCTGTGGCTTGAATTGGCATCCAGGTGTATGCCTGCTGACCAATCCAATGGCTAATGGCAAGTAATATGGCAATAACAACTGCTATTAGTAAATATTTTAAAAATTTAGGCATAAATTTTCTAGATTTTCCTTTATTTAGGTAGTAAGTTCGGATTTACGCCCTCTTGAATTAACTTGGCAGCAGTTACATGAATGCCAAACTCCCCACCTAATTGCCCTCCCAAAGTGCCGTGGACATACAAAAGACCCAGCATGGCCATACCTACTAACAAGTAAGACCACTGCACTTGCTTAGAGTAATAGCGTTGCCAACCTCTCCAGACTGTCATAGCGACAATAGCCCCCAACAACACCACACCACCCAAGCCATGTAAAAGCATTGTCCAAGAGGCGTTTAACCCCCAATCACTTTTTTGATTCACTGGTGGGTTGGCTAGTAGTAACTCGAAAAAACCGAATCCCACGGTGAAAAAGGTGACTACAGCCGCCCCTAGCAGGTTGTACCAGCCGACATCAAAGAAGCTAGAACGAATAGCTGTTAGACCTAAGAATTTGAATATGGGTCTTTCTATTGGGAAAATAGCCCCTGCGATGTCAAATAAGATGGCAATGATAAATAAGCCCAGTGTCAGATGCACTAGTTTTGGGTGCATAGGAATTTCATAGGGTAATCCATTTGCACCCAACCTCAATCTCAATTGCTCAATTAGTTGTGAGTTCATGGTGATATTCCCGGCTGCATTGTTTCCACAACAGGCTGAACGTGCAGTCCGTAGACCCAAAATAGTTTGCTCCCCAGGTATACTTGCAAAAACACTAGACAAACTAAAACTGTGGCGACACCAAGATAAGCGGGAGGAAGTTTTTGCGGGTGTCGGTTACGGATCACAAATCGCCAAGCTGTCATTCCCGCCACAAATGCCCCTAGTGACCAACCCATCACAGTATGAAAATTCAGTGTGGGTTGGGCTGCTGGGTAAACTTGCGCTAAACCAGCTTCCAACTGTCCAAAGATGATGGCGAGAAAAATTGCGATCGCCCCTACAAACATATTCCAAAAACTGACCTCCAAAAACCGCACATCACGGCTGAAATAACCCACCACATCGCAAAAAAAAGAGAAAAACACCATTGCAATGACAAAGTGGACGATAATGGGGTGAATGGGGTCGGGATAAGGTAAACCCTTACTATTTAACATCAGAGCTAGCATTCAGCTCTCCTAATATCAATAGGCTATGAATCAATTCAAAATTCAAAATTCAAAATTCAAAATTCAAAATTAAAGACAGCCACCCACAAGGGGGAGCCACTGCGGTGGACGGGTTCCCCGGCATAAAGGAGGCAGTGCGTTGGGCGGGTTTCCCGACTTAAAGCAACTGCCGTCAAGTGGCGTTGGGGTTTCTACCTACCTTGGGAAACAAGGATTCTTTCGCCCACTAGGGGCGAGGTTTTGAACCTAGCTTTTTCCTATAAATAGTCCAAAATTTGCATAAATTATTCAGATTTTGGCTTAATGATTGGTTTAAAACCGAAAAAATACAAATCAGTAATTACTGCCTGCAATTAATAATTACAGGGCAAAGCAGCTAAAACTCATCTTTCTGCGGATGGAGATGAGAGTGACTCAAGTAGTAAAATAATCCAGCTTGATTAGGGGCGATCGCCAGCACACTGTTCACAATACTTGATTGAGCAATGGCGATCGGCAATATTGGGCAAAACTCTAGAGTAACAGACTACCAAAGCCTTTCACCCAGACGTAACAGACTTTACAGTCATCCTGGTCAAGTGTGAGGCATCTTGATGAGTAACAGCGTAAACTTTTTCAACATAAACACCCCACACTAGTTATAATTTCCTATAAGTTGAAAAAACTCTTAAGATTAGCGTAAAGATTACGCTTGTCTGACACCGACTAGCTAAAAATCATTATTAGGAGGATTACCTATGGCGCTGGTACCAATGCGGCTGTTGTTGGATCACGCGGCTGAGAACGGTTACGGCATCCCAGCTTTTAACGTTAACAACCTGGAGCAAATTCAGGCAATTATGAAGGCGGCTGAAGAGACAGATAGCCCCGTCATTTTACAAGCTTCCCGTGGCGCGCGTAACTATGCAGGTGAAAACTTCCTGCGCCACTTGATTTTGGCTGCGGTAGAAACCTATCCTCACATCCCCATTGTCATGCACCAAGATCATGGCAATGCTCCTTCCACTTGTTACTCAGCTATCAAGAACAACTTCACTAGCGTAATGATGGATGGTTCTTTGGAAGCTGACGCTAAAACTCCTGCCAGCTTCGAGTACAACGTTAATGTTACCCGTGAAGTTGTCAATGTAGCTCATGCTTTGGGCGTAAGCGTAGAAGGTGAACTTGGTTGCTTGGGTTCTTTGGAAACCGGCGCAGGTGAAGCTGAAGATGGTCACGGTTTCGAGGGTACACTCGACCACTCCCAACTGTTAACTGACCCCGATGAAGCTGTTAGCTTCGTAGAAGCAACCCAAGTAGACGCTTTGGCTGTAGCTATCGGTACAAGCCACGGTGCTTACAAGTTTACCCGCAAACCCACTGGCGAAATTTTGGCTATCAGCCGCATTGAAGAAATTCACCGTCGTCTACCTAACACCCACTTGGTAATGCACGGTTCTTCCTCCGTTCCCGAAGATTTAATCGCTTTGATTAACGAATTCGGCGGTGCGATTCCTGAAACCTACGGTGTACCTGTAGAAGAAATCCAAAAAGGTATCAAGAGCGGTGTACGTAAAGTGAACATCGACACCGACAACCGTTTGGCTATCACCGCAGCTGTCCGCGAAGCTTTAGCAAAAGCACCCAAGGAATTTGACCCCCGTCACTTCCTCAAGCCTTCTATCAAATATATGCAGAAGGTTTGTGCTGAACGTTATGTACAATTCGGCACTGCTGGTAACGCTAGCAAGATTAAGCAAGTTAGTCTCGAAGATTTTGCTGCTAAGTATGCTAAAGGCGAACTGAACGCTGTCACCAAGGCTGCTGCTAAAGTTTAATTTTAGTCAAAGATCAATAGGGGCAATACTTTGCTCCTGCAAAATTTTTGATATTGATATTTAAGTCAACCGAGTGACATCAAAGTTACTCGGTTTTTTGTCGCGGTTTATATTTCAATACGGTTCAGTTAAGGTGGTGAGAGTTAATTTCTCAATTTTGGCTCTGCCTATTAGACAATGAGCAAGATTTGGGGGATTCTCCCCCAAGCCCCCGATTGGGGGACGGTTGCGTCCCCCAAACCCCCTCCAAAATCATTTTTTCGTTTTTTGTTGAGTGAACATTTGCTGGCTTGGTTGAAATTTATTTTTCTTACCTGAACAGTATTGGTTTATATTTATTTATCTAATCAGAGGCTGTTCGACTTCTCGTGAGATTTCGACAACGTTGGAGTCAAACACAATCACATGAATGGCCGTAGGTAGAAGTCGCTGAAGAATTTGCATATAAGCATCTGCATCATGACGACGGTGAAACCTTGCTATTACCATTCGTTACATATCTGGTAGTTGGCGAATAATACACCAAGGTTGACTATTTGATTTTGGCTTTGAGGTTGATATCATAGTTGAATACTTTCCCACTTTGTGGGATGCGTTAAGAATGGCGTAGACACGAAGTGGCTTGTCGTAAGACATCGCTCCGTATGTTTTCCAGGCAAGACGAGCGATCGCTTTTGATGTACACAGATATTATCGGGCGCATATGCACCCTTGTCAACCATAAAATGGGTTATGTTAGGCTGCAAATTCGAGAACTTGCTCAACAGAAAGGTTGGACGCTAAAAGAAGTTGCTGAACGTTCTGGAGTCAACTACAACACAGTCAAAAGTTACGTTCAGCGTGATGTATTAAATACTGTTGACTTAAGCGCAGTCTATAAAATAGCTTGTACTTTTGAAGTAACAATTGAAGAATTGATGGAATTGGTGGAAGAATAGGCTCATCAAAAGTAAATCAACAAACCATTCGCTTTATTTGCTGTATCTTGATAGTAATTAACTAGACTGAAGTATTCCCAAAAATTACAGTGTGATCGCATCCCTTCTATAATAGGTAATAAGCTCGCACGACTATAGGCGATAAGCGAAGCTTAAGCCTTGGACGATCGCAATTAAACCAATTCAATCGATTGGTAAACTAGAGATGATAACTGGTCTGGTACTCTTGGAGGCAACCCGCAAATGGTACAAGTACCATCATCCAAAACGCTCACATTAGAAGAGTTTCTGCGCTTACCAGAAACAAAACCTGCTAGTGAGTATATTGATGGTCAAATCATTCAAAAACCTATGCCACAAGGAAAACATAGTTTAATTCAAGCAGAACTTGTACCTGCCATTAATTTTGTAGTTAAACCTCAGCGCATTGCTCGCGCATTTCCTGAATTACGCTGTTCATTTGGGGAACGTTCCATCGTACCTGACATTGCAGTTTTTGTGTGGAGCAGGATTCCGCGTGATGGAAATGGGGAAGTTGCTAACACATTTTGTATGTCTCCAGATTGGACAATTGAAATCTTGTCTCCTGATCAAAGCCAAACAAAAGTAACTAAAAATATTCTGTATTGTTTAAAGTATGAAACTCAAATGGGTTGGTTGATTGACCCAGAAGATAAAACGGTGTTTGTTTATCGTCCCAAGCAAGAAACTGAGGTATTTGATGAAGCAGACGTATTACTTCCTGTGCCATCGTTTGCAAGTGAACTGCAACTGACAGTTAAGGAGTTATTTGCTTGGTTATTGGATTGAACTTACTATTGCACCAATCTATTTTCGTTCATTGACTACCGTAGCTTGTCCTTTAACTACCGTAGGTAAAACATCTAAAATATCTGGGACTAAAGGCTTGAGATCAGCTAAACGATTGGATTTTGCTTGCAGAACAATTACGGCATTATCGAACTGTAATAGATTCTGTTGAAAAGACAGGTTGCGATCAACAGTGATAAAAACGTCAAACTCAGCTTGTGCAAGGGTCAGAAGTTGGCCATTTTTAACTCCTGCCCATCCCATTTGGGGAACTGTTTTCACTTCATAACCAACAAATTCTTTGGTAAATTTGCGATCAATACACTCATCAACAAGCAACTTCATACTATGCTACTGCGTCAAGAATTTGTTTCCCTGTCTCTTCTAAAAATGCAATAACTTGCTCTCTAGTTACAGTTGGAAATCCATCTAAAAAATCGTCAATCGATTCTCCTGCTTTGAGATAGTCTAAAAGTGTTTGTACAGGAACTCTAGTATCAGTAAAGACAGGTGTTCCACCCATGATTTCTGGCGATGTGCTAATGATTAATGAGTATTTAAGCATAGTTCTTTAACCTCCGGTTGACGGACTGAATCATTGATTAAAAATTTAGCTTAGATCAAGAAAGTAGTTAATACCAAATTCGAGATTCTGGAATAGGTTATGAATCTAGGCTTTTAATTCCAAATTTTGGCATCCAAAATTGGTATAGGTGGTTGTAATAGCAAATTTTTCTTTGTCAAAGCGACTTTATCTCACTGTATTTGATCAATCTGCCAAATTTTGATGGTTTGATCAGAACTTCCACTGGCGAGAATCTTACCATCGGGACTTAAAGCGATAGAATTAATTTTTTCTGAGTGTCCTGTGAGAGTTTGTACAGCTTCACAAGTAGAAATGCGCCAAATTTTAATAGTTGTATCTGCACTACTACTAAAGAGAGTTTGTCCATCAGGACTTACGGCTAAAGATGTGATTTCTTCGGTGTGTTCCGTTAAGGTGTAGAGTAGTTTACCTGTAATTAAATGCCAAATTTTAATAGTGGTGTCAGCACTACCACTAAATAGTAACTGTCCATCAAGACTCATGGCGATCGCTTTTACATCTCCAGCATGACCGATTAGGGTACGTAAGGGATCACCTGTGCGGGGGTTCCATAGTCGGATTTTGGTGTCAGCACTCCCGCTAGCGAGGATTGTACCATCAGGACTAATGGCGATCGCATGAACGGCTGAGGAATGCCAAAGGGTGCAAATGCGATCGCCTTTTTGTAAGTTCCATAGTTTGATTTTGTTACTACCGCTTGCTAAAATCTCCCCATCTGGGCTGATAACTACGACATTTACAGGTTTTTGATGTCCTAGCAGTGTATGTACGAGTTTACCTGTCTTGAAATCCCAAACTTTGACGTTACTTCTAGGGTGTTCACAACTCCCCACGGCTAAAAAATCACCATTGGGACTCATCGCAACTGATGAAACTTCTCCTAAATTTCCGGCGATAGTTTTGATAAAGTGACCATCATGAATATCCCAAACGTTGATATTTTGGTCTGTACAGCCACTGACTAACACCTCACCACCAGGACTAATTGCTACAGATGTCACTTTACCTGCATGACCTTTGAGGGTATAACCTAAACTGGGGGCTTCTAAAGCTAGTTTAGTTTTCAGGTGGGCGATCGCGGCTAACAGTTTTTCCACCTCTAGAAAACTCCGTCTATCATTGACAATGAGAAAGTATTCCTTTAACTTGTGGACATATTCCTCATCCTGAATTTTGATGGCTGATAGCATTGCCTCTAGGGGATGAGCGAATTCTTGCACTGATACTTGATGTAAGTCTAACCAAGTGTGGATGGAGTAGTTTAACTGTTCCTGTGACCAAGTGCGATCGGGTAAATGTGCTAAACTTTGGGCTAATTGTAAAGCTAATTCCGGTATCCAATAGAGTCTTTCTTTTTCTAAAGCTTCGTAAATTTGCTGATAGCTAGTGACAATAGCTTGCACTGATTCTAAATCAAAGCTCTCTTTTAATAAGCTAGATAATAACTCTGGTAGTAAAGGTGGTACATCATGATGCACCAAATGATAAATATCTGCTATCCATGCAGCTACTAAACTATGACAAGTGATTAATACTTGGCAAAGTTGCTCAAAGTCTTGCTGATTTACCTGATATTTTAAATCTAACTTACTAATATCAATGCCTTGAGTTTGCCATTTTTCTACTTTTTCTAAAATGGCTAGATTAACTACATTATCTTTACCTAACTTGTTAATATCCTCAATATCTTCACCTAAAGCTAATAAATCATCGCGGATTTTTTTCCATTCCCAAGCGCGATTTTTAGCAGATTGTTGAATAATCTCTCTATAGGGTATACGCGAAATAGTTTTATAGTAGTAGTTACTTTGACCTAAACCCCAGTAAGCAATCCGAAAATTTAAATAATCTCCGTCATTTTCTGATTCTAAAATTAAAATTGGTTCTGTTTTTAACAGTCCAAAGAGAGCTTTAATGCTAGATTCACTATGAAAACGTTTACTATCCCAAGCACCGGCTAAAAATTCTGTGGGTCGAATGGGATTATGGAGTGAATAATACTTATTGACAAATTTCCTAATTCCCTCCGCCAACATGGTTTCTAATGCCAAATTTTCCTCCGTTTTCCGTTCAAATTCATCAAATTTGACTTGGGGAGGTGCTAAGAAAATTTTTAGTGGTGGACATTCAGCATCAATATGAGACTCTAAAATTTGTGAAGGATAGAGTCTTAAAGGCCAGCCATCCAAAATTTTATTGACTTCTGGTAATTTTAGAGCCGTATCTCTTTCTTGTTTTGCTACTTCTAATTGGGTTTCGCGCTGATAAGCAGATAATTGCTGTTGTAACAGCTTCTCTTGTTCAAAAGCTGGATTGCCATTTTTTTTAGGCTTGGCAGTATCAGCAATTTCAATGAATGCTTGAATTGCTTGGGGAATTGGATATTTACTAATATCTAAACTTTCTTTTGTTCTCTTTTGTATGAGTGCGATCGCTACAGGCGCAAACTCTATCACTAATTGAATGAGTAGCCTTAATCCTTGCTCCATAAGGAGATTCCTATTACATCAATAAATTTCATAATTTACCTTTAACTTCAGTATTAGTTAGTCAAGAGACTGAACTGATACTATCTATGTCACTTACGGTATTTTTGCCATCTATCTAAAGTTATCCCTAGATATGGCCTATCCTACTACTTACAGGAGTCCTTTTGCCACAAAAGTTAATAGCAAAAAAATCAGCATAAAAAAAGAGAAAGATAGAGCATTTGCTTTTTATCCTTCTCCTTTCTTGAGTAAAAGCTAAAAAATTAGCTTAGGAATGATTTAGATTAAATTTAGATTAAGACTTATAGCAAACTACAAACGTAATTTTGTCAAGCACAAAGTCACATTTGAGAGTTAACTAAAATCGAATTCCTAACTGTCCGTTAACTCCCCGTACAGAATTATAACCAGCACCAACGAAGAGGCGATCGCTAGCCTTCACCTGTACACCACCAGACAAGGCTACACCTTTATCTTCAGAGTAATATCCCACCCCCACGTAAGGCGAAACCACAGGTAAACTCAAGAATTTCAGCACATCTACCCCTGTAGCACCATCTTCGCCTGTACCTACCTCTACACCCAAGTTTAATGCTCTAGCTCCCACAGCATAAGTGACATCCCCATCTTTCGCACCCACTGAAACCCAAGGTTGAGGGATAATTTGCGCCGCCACCGGACGAGGAGCAAATAAAGCTAAACATCCGATTGATGCGATGATTGATTTAACGATAATTACTCTGTTCATGCTTTTCTCTCTACCTAATTAATAAAAATCAGCGACTCACAAAACCATCTCACAATCAAATATGAAAAATAGACTGTAATTTCCACTCAGAACTCAGCACCGGCTAAACGCCGCCCTACCGCTAACAGCACTCACCACTGTTAACCTAGAGACTAGCCAGGATGTAAAAAAGTTTCTAGCTTCTGCACTAGAGAATACGGTTTTTGGTAGAGTTATGAAACTATGGGTGCGACTACAACGGAGGTTTAAATGAAAGTCCTTCATGGCTCGTGGATACCAAACACAGCATCGGATTTTGTGCAGTCTGGTTCATTTTATCTCTGGGTAGAAACTCCTATTAATAAAAGAAAGCGTTTCCAGCCACAAGTTCACCCAGGACATCTATCCTCAGAGGAATTAATTAATTTTTTAACTCAAATTTTAGGAATTAAAGATTCAGAGACACAATTAAAACAACGCATATCTTCGCAATATTTTGCTTTACCTACTGCGAATAATCAGCCGTTACCTTCACCAGAATTAATCAAGTATCTAGAAGTTGAAACTCCTGAAGAGTATGAAGAATTTCAATATTGGCAGGTAACTTGCTATGAAACTGTCAGTTCCGTCAAGTTTGTCACAGCAATTAATATTATCAGGTTACTTAAAGATATTCATTTTTTAGCTCTGTACAATGCTAATGAATTTCAACTAGGCTCAGATTTATTATTTTGGTATCATTATACACAAGAGTTTAGACAAATTATTATTAAAGACCAATATATTCCATCTCTTAAATATAAACCTATAGCAACAAAGACAACCAAGAAAAAAACTAAGCAACCACTACAGCAAGAATTTGAAATATATGCTGGGTGGGAAATCATCTCAGAACAATATGAAGCCACTATCCAAAAATATATTGAATATATGCCACTAATTTGTGTGGCAGGTAATAACACCCAAAACGATAAAATAGAGTTTTTTGAGCGAGAAACTCTCTTACGTCAATTCTCGGAATATCTCCTCAATAATTTAGTTACTCAAACACTATCTACCGCAACCTTTGACAAGCAAATTGCAGATTCTTTAATTTATTACTGTTTTTATCCCCAAAAGCATAATCCACTCAAAACTGATACTGCTTTGCAAGAATATCAGCAATGGCTGGCGTGGAAAAAGAGAATTATCCGCACTCAAGCCAACTCACCGTTTCATTTATGCTTTCAGTTACATTCTCCCCCATCTGACCAAATCGACAATTGGCAGATGCAATTTTTAGTATCCAGTAAAAAAGATCCTTCCTTAAAGTTGCCATTAGCAGATTACTGGACGATGACTCCAAAAACTAAAGTTGGTGTACATCAAGAATTTGGTAAGGATTTTGATACAAATTTGCTGCTAAATTTAGGCTATGCAGCGCGGATGTATCCTAAACTGTGGCAAGGTTTGGAAACAGAATCTCCTACGGGAATGCGCCTAACTTTAGATGAGGCGTTTGATTTTCTCAAAGATAGTGCTTGGGTGTTGGAAGATTCAGGATTTAAAGTTATTGTCCCGGCTTGGTATACTCCGGCGGGTAGGCGGCGTGCGAAAATTCGGCTCAAAGCTTCCAGTGGCCGCAAGCTAGCTGCAAGTAAGGGAGAAAGTAAAAGCTATTTTGGTTTAGACTCCCTAGTACAGTATGAGTATGCGTTGGCAATTGGTGAGCAAACTGTCACATCCCAAGAATGGGAACAATTAATTCAAGCTAAAGCACCGCTAGTGCATTTTCGCGGTCAGTGGATGGAATTAGACCGAGATAAAATGCAGCAGTTACTGGAATTTTGGCAGTCTCACGGTGATGAACAGCCGCAAATGAGTTTGTTAGAATTCATGCAACGCAGTGCGGAAGCGGGGGACGAATGGGAAATTGAATATGATGCGGCTTTATCGGAAATTATGACGAAGTTGCAAGATAAAAGTAGATTAGAGCCGATTTCTGACGACTTAAATTTGCA
The DNA here is from genome assembly GCF_050235535.1 of Aliinostoc sp. HNIBRCY26. Lineage (GTDB taxonomy): Bacteria > Cyanobacteriota > Cyanobacteriia > Cyanobacteriales > Nostocaceae > Trichormus. The sequence goes on along the minus strand of NZ_CP189852.1, from coordinate 2,021,527 downwards.
AGGCAACCTGCGAGAATATCAAAAGCGGGGTGTAGCTTGGTTGCAATATTTAGAGAAATTAGGATTAAATGGCTGTTTAGCCGACGATATGGGACTGGGTAAGTCTGTACAAGTCATTGCCAGATTAGTACAGGAGAAAGATAGCCAAAATTCCCCATTACCGACATTATTAATTGCACCGACTTCCGTTGTGGGTAACTGGGAAAGAGAAATTGCCAAGTTTGCACCCCATTTAAAAACTATGGTGCATCACGGTGGCGATCGCCTGCAAGACCCTGCCGAGTTTAAAGCCGCCTGTCAACAGCTTGATGTGGTGATTAGTTCCTTTACTTTAGCGCGTAAAGATGAAAAACTCCTGGGTAGTGTGACATGGCAACGTCTAGTTTTAGATGAAGCGCAAAATATTAAAAATCCCAAAGCCGCACAAACCAAAGCTATTCTCAAACTCTCCGCCAAACACCGACTAGCATTAACCGGAACACCAGTAGAGAACCGCTTACTTGATTTGTGGTCAATTTTTAATTTTCTTAACCCTGGTTACTTGGGTAAGGAAGCACAGTTTCGCAAATCCTTCGAGATTCCTATTCAAAAAGACAATGACAAAATTAAATCAACTACTTTAAAGAAATTAGTAGAACCGTTAATTTTACGCCGGGTGAAAACAGACAAATCGATTATTAAAGATTTACCAGATAAAGTTGAACAGAAACTCTACACTAACCTGACCAAAGAACAGGCTTCATTATATGAAGTGGTAGTGCGTGATGTGGAAGAGAAATTACAGGAAGCTGAGGGAATAAAACGCAAAGGGTTAATCCTTTCCACCCTGATGAAATTGAAACAGATTTGCAATCATCCTAGACAATTCCTTCAAGATAATAGCGAATTTTTACCGGAGCGATCGCACAAACTTTCCCGCCTAGTCGAAATGGTAGATGAAGCCATTTCAGAAGGGGAAAGTCTCTTAATATTTAGTCAATTTACCGAAGTCTGCGAACAAATCGAAAAATATCTTAAACACAACTTACATTGCAATACTTACTATCTACACGGCGGTACCAGTCGCCAACGTCGAGAACAAATGATTAATGATTTTCAAAACCCCGACACAGAAGCATCTGTCTTTGTTCTTTCCTTAAAAGCAGGTGGTGTGGGTATTACCTTAACAAAAGCCAATCATGTCTTTCATTTTGACCGTTGGTGGAATCCAGCCGTTGAAGACCAAGCCACAGACCGCGCTTTTCGGATAGGTCAGAAAAAGAATGTGTTTGTACATAAATTTGTCGCACTGGGAACTTTAGAAGAAAGAATTGACCAAATGATTGAAGATAAGAAAAAACTTTCTTCAGCAGTAGTTGGGAGTGATGAATCTTGGCTTACTGAACTAGATAATGAAGCCTTTAAGAAACTAATCTCCCTAAATAAAAGCACAATTATGGAGTAAATACTATGAATAAGTTTAGCAGAACCTGGTGGGGCGATCGCTTTATCAAAGCACTAGAAGAATTTACCGATGACGGTCGCCTGCAAAGAGGACGTTCCTATGCCCGTGGTGGTAAAGTTAAAAGTTTTGAAATTGATAAAAATATCATCACTGCTAAAGTCAGAGGTTCAATTAATCCCTACTTTGGGGTTTACAAAGAACCCACATATAACATAGTTATTGAAATCACTCCCATTGCCAAAAGTCGCTGGAATGAAGCCATCAAAAATCTTTCCTCTAAAGCCAGTATAGTTTCACGATTATTACTCAATGAAGTCCCCGAAAATATTGAAGAAACCTTCTCTCAAATGGGGTTACATCTCTTACCCCATAGTAGTAAAGACTTCAAAACTAAATGCTCTTGTCCCGATTATGCTAATCCTTGTAAACATATCGCCGGAGTTTATTACCTAGTCGCTTCTCAACTCGATAACAACCCATTCTTATTATTTGAGTTGCGGGGACTTACCAAAACAGAACTACAAACAAAGCTAGCTGATTCCCCTCTAGGTAAAGCACTATCTACAGTCTTAGATGCACAAGAATTAGCAATAGAACCTAGTGAATCTTTTTACACACAACTAAAAAAACAAAGTGTGAGTGAAAAGCCAAATTTGAGAGAATTTTGGTTAGGTGCAAAACGCTTACCATCTACAATTGAAGTCGCCAATGATAGCGGTGTTTCCGCAATTTTAGTCAAAAAAGAAGGCGACTTTCCCGCTTTTTGGCGTAAAGATAATTCTTTTATAGAGACAATGGAGGAACTGTATCAACGAGTTAAAACTAAGAATCAGAATCTAATTTGAATATCATGCAGAGGAGTAGAGACGCAAAGGTAAAAAGAACAGAGCAAGGTTAAACTCCGCGTACCTCCGCGCCACTCTGCGTTTAAAAAAACTCTAATCTAACTCCCTTCTTCCTTCCAAAGCCCTAGCTAAAGTCACCTCATCAGCGTATTCCAAATCACCACCCACAGGCAAACCAAAAGCAATACGCGTCACCTTCGTAAACGGCTTAAGTAACTGTCCTAAATACAATGTCGTGGTTTCTCCCTCGACACTAGGACTAATTGCCATAATTACTTCTTGGGGTTTTTGTTGACTTACCCGTCTAATTAAAGCTTGCACATTCAACTGCTCAGGGCCAATACCGTCTATAGGAGAAATCACCCCACCCAATACATGATATTTACCCTTATATTCACGGGTTTTTTCCAAAGCAATCACATCACGGGAATCAGCCACCACACAGATAGTCTGATTATCACGGTTGGGATTACGACAAATTTCACAAACGGGTTCAGCCGAGAGATGAAAACAAACAGAACATAAACCCACTTGCTTTTTAGCATCAATCAAAGCTTGCGCTAAAGCCTCTACTTCCGCTTCAGGACGCTTCAAAATATGCAAAGCCAATCTTTGAGCAGATTTAGGGCCGACTCCAGGTAGGCGTTGCAACTGTTCAATTAATTTTGCTAAAGGACGTGCGTAAACCGTAGTTTTATCTCCAAAACGTTTTTACCTTAACTATGATGACATTTTGAACAGGTCAGTAGTAAGGACTTTAGAGGTGATTCATCCAGAAAATCACTCTAAAATCCAAAATTTAAAATTGTTTGACCGATTTTTCCTGGATGCTACAAGCCCCTAGATTCAATTATCTTGACAAATCACTTGTCGCATTTTACGCATATTTGCGGGTAATTCCAAGTTCATGGCTTGTTGAATAAAAATTGACGGTATGGGGATATCAGGGGTAGCTTGAACACTGTATGTGAGTAAAGTTCCTTTACCACAGTCTTGTAACTCTAAATTGGCAGAAAAGTCTAAAAAAGTACCTTTTTCCATTTGGAAATTTACTTGCTGTCCTGTGACTTCTACAACTTTGAGATAAATTTCTACTTGCGCGGTAAAAAAGAAAAAGGATTTTTGGGCTTTTTGGTACAGGCGTTTAACTTCGCCTTGTTGTATGACTACACTTTTGGTAATGTCGGGAAAGTATTGTACCCAAAGGGGGTAGTCAGTAATTTTTTGCCATACCTGCGATCGCGCTATTGGTAAGTACATACAAGCACTAACCGCACCACCGCAGACAGTATGCGATCGCGTCTGTACTAAAATCTCCCCCTGCATCATCAGGCGTTGCTGTTCTTGATTCCAAGTCATACCTGAACCTGTCATCATTAGCTCTGAAATATGGGTTACAGACATAAATTTGTTTCCGTTACTCCTCAACTCCACCAGCTGCATAGGTTGTGACTATAAACCAGATCAACGGTGAAGTACAACCTCATTCTTATTTAATTCCAGCGTTCCATAATAGTTTTCCGGAATTAGCTATATATAGTAATTATGCGGAAATTATATGTAAAAATCGGTAGGTTTAATTACAAACACTAATTTACACTTAAACCACTCCAGCTATCGAAACCAATATACCAAAGAAAATTCTGGCTTCAATGCTGTTTACATCTAAAGTTTTTGCCCCGTAAAACCTTTTTACCATTTCTCTGAAAAAAGAGATGAAAATTCTTGCTACCCTGTCAATGTAATCCAATTTGAAATTAGGAGGAAAAAACCATGAGTCAATCTACTTTAAACCGCTTATTAACTCAGGCTGTGGGCGTTTTTTTGGGAATAGGCATAGCAGTTTGGTTACTGCGGGGCTTTGGTTTAATCACCTTTATTCCTGGAGGATTAATTTTACTCTTGTTTCTGGGTGCGATCGTGCTAGGTGTGATTGCTTATGCTCAAAAAACTTGGTGGCGTTTTTAATATACAACGAGATAGATTTCTTGTGATGATTTTCCCCTTAACTTGAAGGTATTTAACTAGGGGAAAACTATGGGTATTTATGTATGTAGTGTGTGCGGCTACGAATATGATCCCGAAGTAGGTGATCCCGATGGGGGTATCCCTCCAGGTACACCTTTTACAGATATCCCAGAAGATTGGGTATGTCCGGTTTGCGGTGCAGCCAAAGATTTATTTGAATCAATGGACGGATGAATTATAGCAATTTTGGATTTCAGATGTGGAATTGTGAATTGGGATGTTGATTCTGTACTAGCCTAGATGTAGATGATCATCTAGAAATGTTGGAAAAATTGCTACCTGCAAAAATTGTAGTTATTGGCGGCGGGGCCGCAGGGTTTTTTGGGGCGATCGCCTGTGCGGAAGCTAACCCCCAAGCCCAAGTCACTTTATTAGAAGCCAGTCGTCAACCCTTGGCTAAAGTCCGTATTTCTGGGGGAGGACGCTGTAATGTGACTCATGCTTGTTTTGAACCGCAAGCCCTAGTACAGAATTATCCCAGAGGCGGTAAGGCGTTACGGGGTGCTTTTAGTCGTTTTCAAGCCCAAGATACCGTAGCTTGGTTTACAGCCCACGGAGTCAAACTTAAAACGGAAGCTGATGGCAGAATTTTTCCTATTACAGATAGTTCTGAAACTATTGTTGACTGTTTAATGGATACTGCTCAGGCTGAAGGTGTAGAAATTTGGACTGGTGCGGCTGTAGTGGGGGTGAAAAAAGCTGGCGATGAGTTTGAGGTACTGTTGAGATCAGGGGAAGTGATGAAATGCGATCGCCTGTTATTAGCGACCGGTAGCAGTCACATTGGTTATAAAATTGCTCAAGAGTTGGGACATCACATCGTTGCACCAGTCCCATCGTTATTTACATTTAATATTTCTGAAGCCAAACTACAAGCTTTGGCGGGGATTAGTGTTAACCCTGTACGCTTGCGGTTATATGTGGAAGAACAGCCAGCACTGGAACAGACAGGGGCTTTACTGATTACACATTGGGGTGTGAGTGGCCCGGCTGTGCTGAAGCTTTCCGCCTGGGGTGCTAGACTCCTACACGAACACCAATATCAAGCCACTTTAATAGTAAATTGGTTGCCGGAACTCACACAAGAACAAGTCAAGCAAAAAATCCTGGCTATCAAGAACGAGTGGGGAAAAAAAGCGATCGCGTTGCACCGTGGTGTTGATTTACCCCATCGTCTCTGGCAATACATAATTAACCGTGTAGGTATCACCACAAATGACCGTTGGGCAGAATTACCCAATAAAACTTTAAACTTGTTAGTACAAGAATTAACGCAAGGCAAATACTTTATTAATGGTAAAGGTGTATTTAAAGAGGAATTTGTCACCTGTGGCGGTATAAATCTGTCAGAAATTAACTTCAAAACTATGGAAAGTAAGTTAGTTTCTGGGCTGTATTTTGCTGGGGAAATTCTCGATATTGATGGCGTAACTGGGGGATTTAACTTTCAAAGTGCTTGGACAACAGCTTATTTAGCCGGGACAGCTATGGGTATTAGTGATGTTTAGTGATGTCACCTTTTACCGTTCAAACTTGGGCAGCGATCGCTTTGCCAATTTGACTAAAATATTCATTAGTTACACCAAAAGCCACAGGATGTTTAGCTATCACAAAGACAGTTTGACTATCTCTACACAGTGAAAAACCTTCTGGGGTTGATGTAAACTCAACATTTGTTATTTGTTGAGTTATTTTCCTCCAGGAATATTCATACAACTTACCGTAAAAAACCACTCCTTGGGGTTGATATTCTCTGATTCTGTTAGCAATATGATTTATTCGCATATCAAGATAATATTCTTCATAAGTGCGTCTATCCTTTAAATAAGCTATATGGGAATATTGACCATATATCCAATGATAAAGCGATGGTGATGGCAAGGGAAATAATTCTAATAAACAGGTTGCTTTATTTTCCCTACCTAACTGAGATATTTGATATTCACGAATATTTTCTCTGGTTATATTCTCGTTTCCTTCAGCACTCAAGACAGTGCGAATCAATCCTTTCCATGTTGGTTGTATTGGCGCACCTTTTTGAAAACCCTCTGGCCATCCCATATCTATATGATATTCTGCAACATCATCTATTTCCTTTTTTCCTCTGTTCACCCATATATTTATTCTGTGATTAACGTCTTTAAAATCCCCTCCCGCTTCTTCCATCCCAATAAACCAATACTTTCCTTGATAATTACCATACCCATAAAAAGTCTCAATTCTTTTTTCTAAAAGCTGATCATCAAACCTATCTTCATCATTCATCTTGATATAATTTAATTGCTCAAATTTAGCAAATCAAAGATAATCGACCATAGCAGAAATTTTGAATACTGATACAAAAAGTTACATTTCATTTGGCATATTATTTTAAGTTCGTATTAAGCCCTTATTTTGAGGACTGAAGTCCTCAAAATAAGGGCTTAATACCAATTCGCAATTCACAATTCTCAATTCGCAATTTAGAAAGTCATATACCATCTGCTTTTCAAGCTTTGCATCTGTTGCCTAATTTTGGAGAATTGGTATAAGCCATTACTACAAACAAACGTAAGACCTCATCTATTCATATCTATATTTTCTAGACTTAATTACTTCAATGACATCATCATGACGCTGACCTTCGATGATGTCATTTAGATGAATTTTGCCATCAATATATTGTAAATGTATACGCCAGCCTGACAATTTATCAATATCAGCACGGTAAATTGCTTGTTTAATTCCCTTAACTTTACGCAGTCTAGTTTTAGGAAAAGTTCTAGTTCGGTGACATTCATTATCTTCTAATTCAGCCAAAGCTTCCAGAAAATCTATTTTGAGATTATCTGGTAAAATATCCATAGCTTCATGAATGACACCATGCTCATCTAGAAGGGGTTTAATCCGTGACATTAGCTAGAACTAACCTCAATTTCTTGATGTTTGACGCTAAAGTCCTGATAAAGAGACTCGGCTACAGAATTATAGGCTTTGGAAGCTTCTTCAGTATTGACAACTCGGAATAATGTAACTACTGTAGTGTCAAAAATTGGATCATCATCAATAGTCACAATTAATCTGATATCTTTATCAATGATTAAGGCATAAAGTGAAGAATCATAATCATCACTGAGCTTAATTTCTTGCAATTTAAAAGCTTGTTTATCTAAAAATGTTTTGTTTTTTGATAGTATTTCAACGTAGCGATTTAATTTCTTAACAATTTTAAACTTTTCTTTATTATTAAACTTCTCTAAATCTCGCTCAAAATCTTTAGTCGATTCGATAAGTGTGTCCATGCAACTGATTCCAGAATTGAAATCTTTCACCAATCTCAAATTTAACGTATAACTAGAGCTTTTAGAAGTATTTAAAGTATATTCATCGACGATATAAATGACATTTATAGATTTAGGACTATAGTTAAGTTTGGTAAGTAAATTATATATGGCGATCGCTTTCGGAAATGAGCTTAAATACCCTTGTATTTAGGATAGTTTATCTTTGGTTCAATTTCTTATGCCACTTAAATTAGCACCACCTTTATTCATCATTCTATTAGGGCTAGGTCTAACTACGATTTCTGGATGTTCCAAGGCGATAAATTCAGCCGTTGCTCAAAATTCACCCAAACCAGAACCCCAAATTATCGTCCAACCTGGAGAAGTGCGCCCTTTACCGGGAAAATTAGATAACATTCCTGTATTTAATAGCAATAGCCCAGAATGGATTAAAACTGAGGGTATTTTACTTTCTACCGTCCCCACAAATAATAAAAAAACCCCAGGCGCACACCTCAATTTCCCTTTTCAGGGGCGGTTTGATGTCTTTGCTCACCACTATACTCACACCCCCAAAGATTTACAAACTTTATATATAGGCATTATTATTCAAAACCCTGGCAAACAACCCGTAACGGTTGATACCCTACAAGCAGCTAGCTACTTAATGCAAGATGCACCCTTTGTCACCCTACCCCCTTACCGCGAAAACAATGATGGGAAAGTATACTCTGGGCCAGGGGCGAGGGCTGTGGCTGATGTGCTGCGGGGTGTGCGCCAAGCTGACTTTCCTTCTAAGATAGTCATTCCACCAGGACAAAGCCGGATGTTGTTGAATCATCCCATTCCGGTGCGAAATCTAGAAAAGCCTATCAATGGTCGGTCTAGCTTTATGCGCTTACGGAGTAATGGCAAAGTGTATGCAGCGAGTTTAGCCATGTTTGCCAAGAAAAACGCAGATGGTTCCGACCGCGCCCCAACACTTGCTGAATGGCAAGCTTTACTCAATAACGGTAACTTTGCCGGGCCGAGGGATAAAACTCCTACACCTCCCGACGCTACTAGTGGGGCGTTAATTTATGGACGGGTGGCTGGTGTTTCTCAAGGTTCAAAATGGCAAGCAAACTTAGTAGATAACCCCCAAGCCACTACTCTTTCCATTCCGCAACCAGGAAAAGGGATTTCTTACCCCCTAGTGACTTTGCGGGGTGGTCGGTTGGGTACTGGACAAAACCAAACTGCCAAATTGCTGGTACGGTATCCTGATACAGCCTATGAAGCGCATGGTAATTATGGCGTGGAATATAATCTCAGTTTGCCTTTAAAGAACAATACCAATCAAACTCAAAAAGTAACAGTTACTTTAGAAACACCTTTAAAAGAAGATAAATTATCTCAAGGTGGCGTGCGTTTTCGCAAACCATCCCAAGATTTTCCCTTTTTTAGAGGTACAGTCAAGCTAAGTTATTTTGATGACCAAGGGAAGCAACAAACGCGCTATGTTCATCTCTGGCACAGAACAGGTCAAGTTTTAGACCCATTGGTACAGTTTGTTATGCCACCCGCCACTAGACGCAATGTCCAGGTAGATGTGATTTATCCGCCTGATTCTACACCCCCCCATGTGTTAACGGTGAGAACATTATAAGTAAAATCCTCAGAGAATGAGTGATACGTTTCTTGGTCAAGATGCACTTGATTCGGCACTACAGAGACGTTGCATACAAATAAATTTGTCAGATAGGCGCGATCGCTCTCGGTAAAATATGACAGTTTCTTGACGAGTTCTAGTTAATAAATACCTTGCTTGTGATGGGGCTTGTTCTGGGTCTAAGGTAGTTAATACCATCACTGCTACCCACAAAGGTAAAGAACGGATATCTCCCAACTCATCTAAATATATGCGATGTACTTGGTCGCCGTTGAGTAATGTACGATGGGGACGAGTATCACTCTGTTCAATACTTCGGGAAGGATAGATAATTACGGCTTGCCAATCGCTAAATCGGTTACGGTTGCGGTAAAAATAGAGTGAAGATTCGGCAAATACTCTTTCATAAAGCTTTTCGTCTTTTTGGAATTGCACCTCACAAAAATAAACAGTCCCAGGAGTTGCATTTTCTGGTGGTAAAAATACACCGTCGATTTCAAACTTGGGTTCTTTGACGGCTACCGAGTCAAATTTATATTTTTCCGCATTTTCTGGCGGATTTGTCAATAATTCAAATAATAAACTAGGCGATTGTTGGAATATTTTGTAAAAAATCGAATCTCGACGCATGAAAGATGGGGTTGGAAATATATCTCAATAATGCTGGGTTAGCCTAGTTTGATTGTTGCAGGAGTAGCCATAGCCTGAAGGAAGCATCACTTTCAGTACAATATGAGAAGCGATGCCTACGGCTATGATCATCATTGCAGGAGATGTCTGGGTTCAATTTAATTAATTCTGGCCTGCAACCAAGCCTGCAAATCAGCGACACTACTAAAATCCAGTAACGTTTCCCCTAACTCTTCCAGCATTGGTAATTGCAAACTCACTACCACAGAAAGCACATCTTGGGGAATTTCTCCCAACCGCTTCGTTAACAGTCGGCTAATCATGTTAGCCATTGCTTCTCGTCCTTCCTCTAGTCCTTCTTCCTTGATGTCTCGATAAACTCGTGTTTGTTTCAGTGTGATATCTAACATTGACTCCACCTCCCTTCGACTTAGTTGCTCAAACCGATAAGCGATGATCGTGGTAATTATTTCAATTATCGCATTGCTGACTGGTGCAGCAGTTTCTTGACGAGTTCTAGTTAATAAATACCTTGCTTGTGATGGGGCTTGTTCTGGATCTATGGTAGTTAACACCATAACCGCCACCCACAAAGGTAAAGAACGGATATCTCCCAACTCATCTAAATATATGCGATGTACTTGGTCGCCGTTGAGTAATGTGCGATGGGGACGAGTATCACTCTGTTCAATACTTCGTGATGGATAAATAATTACTGCTTGCCAATCACTAAATCGGTCACGGTTGCGGTAGAAGTAAAGTGAAGATTCGGCAAATACCCTTTCATAAAGCTTTTCGTCTTTTTGGAATTGGACTTCACAAAAATAAACAGTCCCAGGAGTTGCATTTTCTGGCGGTAAAAATACCCCATCAATTTCAAATTTAGGTTCTTTAACGGCTACCGAGTCAAATTTATATTTTTCCGCATTTTCTGGCGGATTTGTCAATAATTCAAATAATAAACTAGGCGATTGTTGGAATATTTTGTAAAAAATCGAATCTCGACGCATGAAGAATTGCTATAAAAATATGCTTTAAATTTATGATGCGTAGGCTAGGCCTACGCATAAACTTACTTACCGCCGTAGAAAAAGGCGATTTCTTTTTCTTTTAAAGGGGCAAAACCTGCATCTGTGAGTAATTGATCTAGTTCTGGTTGGGCGATGTGTTTTGCGCCAATGCGGACAATACGCGATCGCATAGTATTAGATACACCGCTACGTTGTCTATTGGCTTCTAGTGCCATCACTTTGGTGTAAAGTTCTAGCTTGGCAGTGGGAATAGGTGTACCATCAAAATCGATGCCTTTAGCGATCGCTTCATCGATAGCATCAGCACCTTTGGTAGCAGCGTTAACTCCTGTAGTGTCAGCAGTCATGGTAGTTTTTCCTGAAATTTATAGGTACATATTACCAGTGATGCTGACTTAGGAATTGGGGAGAGTTAATAGTCAACAGTCAATAGCCAACAGTCAATAGCCAATAGTCAACAGTCAACAGTCAACAGTCAACAGTAATTGCTTTTGACTATGGACTATGGACTATGGACTATGGACTAATGACTATTGACTATACATCAACCCGTATTTCTCATTCCCGCCGCAATACCGTTGATAGTTAAGAGTGCGCCTCTGAGTAATTCGCCTTTGCTGTAACGTGAATGAATTACACCAGGGGTAGCAATATTTTTCGACTGGCGCAGGCGTTTGAGGAGAGAAACTTGGATAAATCCCAGGGGGACGATTGTACCGTTACGTAATTGTACGGAACGTTGCAGTACAGGATCACCGTCTAATAATCGACCATGTTCAGTGATTTTCAGGACTAAATCTCTAGTGAGGTAGAATTCACTGGCGATTTGCTCAAATACTGTCTCAAATCTGGCTTTATCTTCTGGGCTAGATAATTCCTGGACGTAGTGACGCGCCATTTGCATATCTACTTTTGCCAAAGTCATTTCGGCTTTGGAAATTACCATTTTGAAGAATGGCCATTTCACGTAAAAGTAGCGGAGTAATTTGAGGTGTTCTTCTGGTTCTTCACTCAAGAACTCTTGTAAGGCTGTCCCGACACCATACCAAGAAGGTAGCAAAAAGCGGGTTTGTGTCCAGCTAAATACCCAGGGGATAGCGCGGAGACTGCTTAAGTCTTTTTTCCCAGAGGGGCGACGGGCGGGACGAGAACTGATTTGGAGTTGGCTGATTTCTTCGATGGGGGTGACTTGGTGGAAAAAATCAATAAAATCTGGTTGTTCGTAGATTAAAGCGCGATAATGCTGTCTGGAGCGTGCTGCTAATTCTTCCATAATTTCGTTCCAAGGTTCGATATCATCAAACCCTGTCCGCAGCAAGCTAGCTTGAATTACCGCCGTGGTGATGGTTTCTAGGTTGTATAAAGCTAAGTCCAGCAAGGAGTATTTGGAAGCTAAAACTTCCCCTTGTTCAGTAATTTTGATGCGCCCGTTAATGCTGTGGCCTGGTTGTGCCAAAATTGCTTCGTGGGCTGGGCCACCGCCTCTACCTACAGAACCGCCACGCCCGTGGAAAATCCGCAGGTTTACGCCGTATTCTTCAGCGATTTTCTGGAGGGATTTTTGGGCTTTGTGAATTTCCCAGTTACTACTTAAAAAGCCTGAGTCTTTGTTACTGTCAGAATACCCCAGCATCACTTCCTGTAGGTCGGGAGTGAGGGAAAACGCTTCAGTGGGGAGAGGAAGATGGGGAGAGGGGGGAAGGGCTTCTTGACTACCGTTGAGGGCGGCGTAACCACCTGCTAATAAAGCACGATACAAAGGTAGTTCAAATAATTGCCGCATAATACTGCGGGAACGTTGCAAGTCTTCCACTGTTTCAAATAATGGTACAACTTGAATTGTCCCCACAGCGATCGCTGGGTCAAATAATCTGGCTTCTTTGGCTAACAGCAAAACTTCTAGTACGTCGCTGACTTGGCGACACATACTAATAATGTAGGTTTTGCAGATGTTCACCCCAAATTCCTGCTGTAGCGATCGCACTATGCGGAAGGTTTTAATGACATCATTAGTTTTGTCGGAAAATGGCAATTCGGCGGAAATCAAAGGGCGACGGGTTTGCAGTTCACTAGTTAACCACTGTACGCGCTGTTCTTCTGTCAGGTCGTTGTAAGATTGGGGCAGAATTTGCAGGTATTCCAGAATCTCATTTAACGCGTCTGAGTGTCGGGAAGATTCTTGGCGGATGTCTAATTGGGTGAGATTAAAGTCAAAAATTTCGACTTGACAGATGAGATTATCTAATTCCCGACAACTTAATCCCGTTTCCGTCAAGTTCCGCTGAATTAAACGCAGTTCCGCCAAAAACTCTGCCCCGGAACGATACATCGGGCTATCTTCATTGGTGGGAGTTTCGCCCTTGTATAAAGCTAAATTGCGATCGCAGGTATTTTCCAACCGCTTCAACACATAAGATAGTTTCAGGCGATAGGGTTCTTGGCGATATCTTAAAGCCAATGCGTCGTAAACTTCGCTTAACTGGGATTGATCTAACTCTAAAGATTCCAGCAAATCTGGTAAAACGTCACTCCAGTGCATGGAGATGCTGAGTAATTCAATCAATTGCTTGACTGATTTGATATATCTCTCCAGCACCATTTTGCGCTGATAACAAGCTGTTTGCCAGGTAACTTCCGGTGTCACCGAGGGATTACCATCCCTATCTGAACCCACCCAAGAACCAAAGGAACAAAAATCTGTGCTGGGTGGTTCTAACCAAGGAAATGTTTTCCCCAAAGCGTACTTGAAGCGTTTATATAGTTGGGGAATTCCATCAAATAGAACTTCTTGGAAGTAGTGCAGAGCATAATCTACTTCATCTAACACCGTCGGTTTAAACTGGTGCAATTCATCAGTCCGCCACCAGAGGCGAATTTCTTCGAGGAGTTTTTCCCGAATTTCTCCAGCTTCCCAAGGATAGCCACCGCCATCGTTATTACGTGTTTCTACTGAGTCAAGCTGTTGTAATAGTTTCACTACTTGGCGTTGTTTATCGCGGATAGTGTGGCGGACAATTTCTGTGGGGTGGGCTGTGAAGACTAGACGGACATCTAGTTGGGAAATGAGGCGTTGAATTTGTTGGGGAGGAACATTCAACTTTTGCAGTAAAGGAAACAGGGCGGCAAAAGTACCTCTTTGTCTGTTCTGTTCTCTGGAAGAACCATTTTTTGCTAGCCAGTCCATGCTACCGCCACGGTTGAAGATGACATCATCTTCACTTTGGTTAGAGGAGTAGTTGATATTTTGAGAATTTTCCTGTTGAGGTAGTTCTTGTTCGGCTTCAGAATAGCGAGTTAACTGCTGCCGTTGTTCATATTCCTGCTCTATGATGTTGATCAGCTGAAAATACAAAGCAAAACCCCGTGCTGCGCGGATTGCTTCATTAATATTTAGCTGTTCAATTAATTTGACAGCAGAAACAGCTTGGTCTTTTGTCGCTTGTCCCTCTGGTGAACACAAATCGCGTAATTGACGCAATAAATCCACCATATTTTGCCCACATTCTTGCCGGAGTACGGACTCCCACAATTCTTCTACAATTTGCAGACGGTGACGCAAAAATAATTCTGAGGTAGGGTACAAATTGGCAGATTCAGATAAAGAGTATAAAACAGAACTCATATTGTTTCTCTTGTGAAGCCGATCGCTTGCGTGTAATTCAAAATTCAAAATTCCAAAATCTTAATTTAGGAAGCATTTTTGGGTATCTTGAATCATGATTTTGTGGATATCGCGTTGAGCAATGTTTGGTAAGTATATTTTTTAATGTTGGAGTGGTGAGTGAGTGGTGAGTGAGTGATGAGTGCTGAGTGCTGTTAGCGGTAGCGCGGCGTTTAGCCGGTGCTGAGTAGGGAGTAAATGTATTTTCTCCTTTTCCCCCTGCCCCCTGCCCCCTGCCCTCCACCTCTTTCATTCTGTGTCATCAGGAAAAGGAAGAATAGGCAGGCGATCGCCGCGAAATAATTCTTCACTGGCTTGCCCTATAGATTCTAGGGCTTGTACTGAAACTTTACCTGCGGTGAGGAGCATTAGTATAGACGCTGAACCCATTTGGACAAGGAGAGATTGGGGAATGGTAAACACAAGCAAATTCAATCCGGTATTGGCTACGGTGGACTGTTGAGTAGTAGGAGGCATGGTTTGTTGTGAATGATTATTCAAAGAGTAGAATAAAACGCAAAACTCAAAATCTGTATGACTGACAACCTTATAAGACTATTTTGTCCCACTTAGCCAGCCAAGAAGGTAACAAATGTGTTAACAAGAAACTCCAAAATGTGATAGACCTATGGTTTTAGTTTACAGGTGGAGTCAATAGTCATTAGTCAATAGTCATTAGTCATTAGTCATTAGTTATTAAATTTTCTTGCTATACTCGATGCCCTATTCCCTATTCCCTATTCCCCAGTCCCCAATCCCCAGTCCCCACTCCCTGTGTTCCTTTATATTTAACTGCCCATGAAAACATTACTATCAGATAGTCAGCAATCCTTATTGCAATGGGTCAGCCAAGCAACGGGGATTAATACTTTAGGGGTGAAAGTCCGATTACGGGGAAATGACCTTCATATTTTGTGTGAAGGTTCTGAGTGTCCCCGACGCTGGCGGACTCTATATGATTTGCTGCACGCACTCCAGCAGACAGATTTAGATGCTCTCACCAGTTACGAACAACCCTCAATATACCAAGTATTTGTCTACGGACGAAAGAAAGGGGAATATCGTCCCGAATGGTGTCATAAAGTTTACCTCAATCAACTAGACCGCCATCTAGAACAGGTCGAAAAGGCCATGTTAGAAGATGCGGCGAAAGCCCCTGGTGGGGCGTTGATTCTCTCTAATGAAAGTTTGGCACGCCGGGGAGATCCCAATGCGATCGCCCGTTATCTCAGTGAAACTCTGAGTGCCATGGGTGTGGCGGTACAGGTAAAGGTCAAACAGTCTG
This sequence comes from Aliinostoc sp. HNIBRCY26, assembly GCF_050235535.1. Lineage (GTDB taxonomy): Bacteria > Cyanobacteriota > Cyanobacteriia > Cyanobacteriales > Nostocaceae > Trichormus. The sequence continues at coordinate 2,005,689 of NZ_CP189852.1, read as the reverse complement.
AAACTGGTGATGATCATCAAGCGGCTTCAGAACGTTTATGGATTTTGTGTCAGTCGAGTTACAGTCCTGATCCTTCTTTGTTGGCTGAACCCATAGCCCATAAGTTACGCCAGTTAAAGCTATCTGGCTATAAGGACGCGGTAATTGTTTCCCAAATTAGTGGCGAAACTAAGCACGAATGGCGGTTACGCATCGATTTAACACCGCCAGAGGTGATGCTGAAGGAATGGGCGCGTTGGGGTGATGTGCAGGCGATCGCGCGGCTATTGATGGCGGTATTATCAGAATTTGCGGTGACTGTGCAGGTTTCTCTCCAAGAGTCTACTTTACATATTTTCTGTTTACCCAATGCTGATGCCACAGTCCCAGATAAAGCCTTTTGTTTAGAAAAAATATTACAGCAATTAGAGGCGATCGCACCCCAAGGTATTCTTGCGGCTACAGTTTACGGACAAAAAACCCATGATGATACACAACCAGACTGGATTGATTGGCTAACTCTACCCGCCAAAGAATACCCAGATTTGGCGACTCCTGCTTTAGAATTGGCGGCTGAAGGTGATGAACCAGCAATTATTTTCCTCCTCGAACGCTTACTGAATCCGAATTTAGATCGCAAGTTAAAAACCGGCGGCTTGCGGGTGCTACTGCTAAGAAAAGATGATTTATTTCACATCATGTGTGATGCACCCATCTGTCCCAGCCGTAAGCAAGTCGCCCCGAAAGTTACCCAATTAATTCGCCAACTCAAAATTCCAGGGATTGCGGGAGTGCGGGTTTATGGTAGGCGTTCAGGAAATAAAGAACCTTTTTGGCATCATGGTGTAGATTTAGCCCAACGTCAAAGATTAGTTCCTGAAGCTACCCCAGAATTTGCTGCCACGGCTGAATATGTCGGCGAATTAATCAACCAAGACAACGACGAACCGATTTTACGTCCTGACTTAACTACAGAAGAAGTTCAAACTTTCGTTAGTGAAGTAGCACGCGATTGGGTGACGACTACAACTAACACTGTTAGAAAATGGTTTTTAGGTAGTCAGTTATTCACAGAAAGCGACCAATCAAGTAACCCCATTCCTGATGCTCAAGGTGTGAAAGTCGCCTTAGTTTGGGGGACTTTAGGATTGTTACTCACCTTGCAAACCGATTGGGTACTAGGTTACATAGTTTCTCGCACCATACCCAGTTCATCCCCAGTCAAAAACATTTCATCACCCCAGCCAAAGTCACCTGTTAGTACCAGAGAAACTCCCAACCCCAGAACCGCATTTTTCACCACCAATTCCCCACAGTCAAGTCAAGGTTTTAATTCCTCTGGTTTTACTCAAGCAGAAGATAATGTCGCCGCCACCCCTTCCAAAAATAAAGCCAACGCCACAGCGATTTTATTGGCGGCGCGGTCTTCCATGCCTAGTTTTAATGTCAGACAATTAGATGAACAATTAGCCCTCTACAGACAACGCATCGCCAAAAATGGTAAACCCGCCGATGTGTTAATTATTGGTTCTTCCCGTGCATTAAGGGGAGTAGATCCAGCCGCATTATCAAAAGCCTTAGCGCGTCAAGGTTATCCCAATGTAGATGTATTTAACTTTGGCATTAACGGGGCAACTTCCCAAGTTGTCGATTTTGTCCTGCGTCAAGTTTTGCAACCTTCCGAACTACCAAAATTAATTTTGTGGGCGGATGGTTCTCGCGCCTTTAATAGTGGTCGCGATGATCTCACATTTAAAGCGATCGCCAATTCACCAGGTTATGAATATGTGTTAAAACAAGCAAAAACATCTGAAAACAATAATGAATCATCAACTAATCCAGAAAAATCCCCACCAGTTGCCAAAAAAACACCCCAAAAAGAGATTAATAATTATCAAGTCATTAATAACTGGTTAAACCAAAAACTAGCCAATTTTTCCGCTAGCTATCAACACCGCGAGCAAATTCAAAGTTTATTCCACAAACAACTAGAATCTCTACCCCTATTGAAAACATCTCCAAAAACTTCATTACCTTTTGATATCACAACCAATAATGCTGAAGATGATAGCACCTTGACACAAGCAGTAGATTTTGATGGGTTTCTCCCATTATCTATCCGCTTTCATCCTGCTAGGTACTATCAAAAACATTCCAGAGTTACAGGCAATTACGACAACGACTATAAAAATTTCCAATTAGGAGGAGAACAAGACGCAGCCTTTCAAGACGTTTTGCAATTTACCCAATCACAAAATATACCCTTGGTTTTCATTAACTTACCCTTAACCGACGAATATTTAGACCAATTCCGCCGCCAAAACGAACAAGAATTTCAAACATATATGTTGCGATTAGCAACTAACCCCAACTTCATTTATAGAGATTTAAGTCAATTTTTTCCCCAAAACAACGACAACTTTTCCGACCCCAGCCACCTGAATCGATTCGGTGCTTACGAAGTCTCACAAAAACTAGCCAATGATCCGATGATTCCCTGGCCTGTGAAATAAATGAAATTGGGCATGGAGCATTGGGCATCAGGCATTGGGCATCAGACATAGCAAGCAAAGTTGATAACTAATGACTAATGACTAATGACTAATGACTAATGACTAATGACTATTGACTATTGACTAATGACTATTGACTAAAATATGGAATTAATATCTATCGTTTATGGGCTTTTTATCCTGAGTGTACTGGGTATTTATTGGGCTTTAGAAAAACCGCAAATGCGCCTAATGGCTATATTAATCGGCAGCATTTTTGCTTACTCTTCTTTAAATACTCAATACATACCCCTGTTATTAGCTCTAACCTTTATTAACTTTCAGTTTGGGCGAGAAATAGGAAAAAATACCTCACCAGGACAACATAATTTAGATTGGCAAATTTCTAATGAGGAATGGCAGTTTGCCAATGTTGACTGGAATCAAAGAAGATTAAAACTTTTGTGGCTAGGGGTTAGCTTAAATGTCTTAATTCTCTTAGCATTCAAATATATAAATAGTGCAGTTGCCATATTTTTTGATACTCCAGGTAGTACATCAGGCAATCTGTTTAAAGTTGTTGCACCTTTAGGAATATCTTTTTTTACGTTTGAATGTATTGCTTATTTAGTCGATGTCTATCGTGGTGCGCCTGCAAGTAATCAATTGCTGAAGTTTGCCGCCTATAAATTATTTTTTCCCAAGCTCATCTCAGGGCCAATTACTCGCTATCACAACTTTATTACACAATTTAATTCACTGGAATTTCCTACTACTAATAGAATTGCAGAAGCCCTCTGGTTAATTGCTAGGGGTGCTGTGAAAAAAGGCATTTTAGCAGACCGTCTTAGCATTTTTGTCGATTTGTGTTTTGGGAATCTGCAAAGGGCTGGTAGTAATGATTTATGGCTGGCAACTTTAGCCTATGGTTTGCATTTGTATTTAGATTTTAGTGGCTACGTAGATATTGCCCGTGGTAGTGCTTTACTGTTTGGTTTGGTGCTACCAGAAAATTTTGATTTCCCCTATTTCAGTACCAGTATTGCGGAATTTTGGCGACGTTGGCACATGACCTTGGGTGATTGGTTACGGAATTATGTTTACTTTCCTCTGGGTGGTTCTCGTCAAGGTTTAACTCGCACCTGCTGGAATTTATTTATTGTCATGCTGATTGCAGGGATTTGGCATGGTTCTATCTGGACTTTTGTAGTTTGGGGTGTTTATCACGGTTTAGCTTTAGTGGTGCATCGGCTCATGGATGCAATGAGCGATCGCTATGAGAAACTAGAGCAGTTCTGGCAAAATCCTCTAGGCGTAGTTTTAGCTTGGTTCATTACCCAAATCATGGTTTTTACTTCGTGGATTTGGTTCCGTCTACCTAATCTGCAAGACTCTGTTTGGGTATTTCAGCATTTGTGGAATCATCCTGCGGATTCGCAATTCTATCAGAAGGTTTATGTTGAAGCCCTCAACACCAGCCCTCATCAAATAGTCTGGATTATGGGGATTCTATCTGCTTTTATGGGTGTTACCTATGTCTTCAAACGCCACCTCAAACTAGATATTAGTTGGCCGTTGAAGTTGGTGTTTGTACCTCTGTGTTTCTATGCTGTGTGGTTGTTCGCACCTGAAGGTAGCGTTCCCTTTGTTTACTTCAATTTCTAACTGTAATACCGCTAAAAGTTAATTACAGTAAGCACTAACAAACATTGTGTAGTTTTATAAAGTAGTTAATTGTTCATAAAACTTCATGTAGAGGCAGTGATCTTGAAAAACCCTGATTCCATCAGGGTTTTTGCTTTGAAAAATGTTGAGAAATATTACAGAAAAGTGTTTGCTTTTTATCTTCATAAAAGTACATAATTATTATTTATTAGTATTAAAGCTGAGAAGTTAAGTATTTAAAGGAAAAATAGACTTTTAAAAGTGTGAAGCGATCGCAATTAGCTTATTATTTGTTAATAACAATACAATAAACTTAACTAACAAAATAACGTAAATTCATGTAGACTTTAATTCGACGGGCATAAATTTACACGCCCAGTCAAAATTGATAAAAATTCAAGCAATTATAAACACATGACCACAACCTTACAACAGCGTCAAAGCGCAAGCGTATGGGGACGGTTCTGCAACTGGATCACCAGCACCGAAAACCGCATTTATGTCGGTTGGTTCGGTGTATTAATGATCCCCACCTTGCTAGCCGCTACCGTTTGCTTCACCATCGCTTTCATTGCAGCACCTCCTGTAGACATCGATGGTATCCGTGAACCCGTTGCAGGTTCTTTGATTTACGGAAACAACATCATCTCTGGTGCAGTTGTTCCTTCTTCTAACGCTATTGGTTTACACTTCTACCCCATCTGGGAAGCAGCTTCCTTAGATGAGTGGTTGTACAACGGTGGCCCTTACCAATTAGTAGTATTCCACTTCCTCATCGGTTGTGCCTGCTACATGGGTCGTCAGTGGGAATTGTCCTACCGCTTAGGTATGCGTCCTTGGATCTGCGTAGCTTACTCTGCTCCTTTGGCATCTGCTACCGCAGTATTCTTGATCTACCCCATCGGTCAAGGTTCTTTCTCTGATGGTATGCCCTTGGGTATCTCCGGTACCTTCAACTTCATGATCGTGTTCCAAGCAGAACACAACATCCTGATGCACCCCTTCCATATGTTAGGTGTGGCTGGTGTATTCGGCGGTTCTCTGTTCTCTGCAATGCACGGTTCTTTGGTAACTTCCTCCTTGGTGCGTGAAACCACCGAAACCGAATCTCAAAACTACGGTTACAAATTCGGTCAAGAAGAAGAAACCTACAACATCGTTGCTGCACACGGTTACTTCGGCCGCTTGATTTTCCAATACGCTTCTTTCAACAACAGCCGTTCCTTGCACTTCTTCTTGGCTGCTTGGCCAGTAGTAGGCATCTGGTTCACAGCATTGGGCGTAAGCACAATGGCGTTCAACCTCAACGGTTTCAACTTCAACCAATCCGTAATTGACTCCCAAGGTCGCGTTATTGCCACCTGGGCTGATGTCATCAACCGCGCTAACTTAGGTATGGAAGTAATGCACGAGCGTAACGCTCACAACTTCCCCTTAGACTTAGCATCTGATGAAGCTGCTCCTGTTGCATTAACAGCACCTGCTATCAACGGCTAATTCTTCCAGCTTTTAGCTAAATAAAAAGCGTTCCTCTCAGGGAGGGACGCTTTTTGCTTTTGATAAAGTTAGTAGTAAAGACTTTAGTCCTTAAACTCGCCAGGATTAAGAGAACACCAAAAAATAAATTATCCCAAATCAACAGCTTAGTAGGGTGCGTCAGTATGAATAATCTCTTGGTATAGTTAGGTTTTCTTACACTGACGCACCCTACAGTTTGGATATTTTTTTATCTGGAAGTCCCTAACTCTGAATATCTCTATATCTATCTCCATATCCCAATACGGTTCAGATAAGAAAAATAAATTTCAACCAAGCCAGCAAATGTTCACTCAACAAAAAACGAAAAAATGATTTTGGAGGGGGTTTGGGGGACGCAACCGTCCCCCAATCGGGGGCTTGGGGGAGAATCCCCCAAATCTTGCTCATTGTCTAATAGGCAGAGCAAAAATTGAGAAATTAACTCTCACCACCTTAACTGAACCGTATTGCTCTATATCCTAGTTAAAATTCCATCCAACCTAAACTGTAACTAATTCCTTGAGTTGACTTTGTGGTGGTTCACTCAAAGAATTATGAGTAGAAATAGGCTCATTTTCAAACCATACATGAGTTAATTCATACTCTGTAAATTCATAACCAAAAGTAGCGGCAAAATTCACTATTTTGTTTGTGTCCCAATGCCAACTACCTAACAGACCTCTGTTAGAACAATTATTAAAGTATGCTTCATAAATGGATGAATCTAACATCAAAACTTCATAAAAAGCATGAACTTGCTGTAACGACATAAAATTTTATCCCCGAAAGCTTTTATTTTTGTATTTAATAAGACCTACATTTAGTTGCCGAAATATTCCGGTTTGAATCTTCGAGCCTTAACGAGTCTTTATTTATTTAAAAAAATAAAATTACAGGGACAGCAATCGATTACTCTAGCCTTAGTAGTAAATTTGACCACTAAATAGAAAATCAATAATTGTTTGAGCTAATGCTTTTGATGCTAGATATGGCACACCATTACCTATAGTTTTAAACATATTAGTCAGTGACATATTTGCTGGCAAAACAAAATTTTCAGGTAAAGATTGTATCGCTAAAGCTTCCGCTACAGAAATCCGCCGTGCTTTGTATGGGTGTAGATGTACTTCATTATTACCGTAACAGGCTGTGGGTGAATAACGCCATCGATGTAGGCGTTTAAAAGATTTTTTAGAATCATCTCCTTCTGCAATACTGGTAAATTTTTTTATACCTGCTCTCGGTTGAAAATAATGATGAGCATGAGGATGCTCTAAAACATGATTTTTTCTGAACCAATATTCAACTGTTAATTCTTGAATAATCCCATCAGGACAAGGAACGATGGAATCTTCTTGAAATGGCTCACATTGACTCCAAGGGTAAGAAAAAATGTCTTCTCTCGGATAGAGAATATGATGAGACCAAGGAAAAGCTACTTCATTAAACTGCAAATTCTGATGATTGCTGATACCTATATCTGTTAATATTTTTTTTTGAACCCTAATAAGATAATCCTTTCCCTATCTTGAGGGACACCATACTCAATGGCATTAATTAACCTTTCTGTTAGTATATAATCTGCCTGTTTTAATTGTTGTTTGATGGATTCAAAAAAGAGTCGATGTTTTTTAGTCCGCCACAAACCTTTGACATTTTCAAACAAAAAGAAATCTGGTAAATTACGACAGATTAATTCTATATAGGCGGCTGTGAGTTTCCCCTGATTTCCTGCATATCCTCTATTTTTACCCCCAACTGAAAAATCAGGACAGGGTGGCCCACCAATGAACCCGACAAGATGATTTGATTGGCGACAACTTTGAACTAGTTCACATAGTTGCTGTGCTTGCGCGCCCTCAAACAGTTGAGTTACATCACCGCTTTCTCCATGATGATCTCCATATTCGGGCAATGGCAGTTTCATCATCTCTCGTGAATAACGGTATGCTGCCATAAATGGCGGGAAGATTTCATTGACATAAACAATATTAAAACCACTGGTGGCAAAACCTAAATCTAAAAACCCTGCTCCTGAGAAAAAGGAGAAGATACTAGGAATAAACATAACTTTTATATTTTCTCAAAAAATAAAATTTATTTAATAGCTAGTGGCTATTGAGAAAGAGCCTGCAAATATTCTATAAATTTAGAAAATGTGACGTTCCCGGATTCATCATAGCCGGACAATTTGCTGATTTATGGCAATATTCAATGATTTTCATCAGCTATTTTGATGATAGCAGATATACTCATTGATAGTAAAATTAGGTAATGTTTAGATTCTTTTAACATTTTTACAACAGACCAAACCTTTGAGTTTGGATAACTCATGCAACTGATGAGCATGAGTAAATTGTCAATTCATAAATTTCACCGTATGTCTAAAGCCCAAAATATTTACTGAAAAAATATCTATTAAGCTAACTCAAATAAATCTGAAATAAGCAACTAGCTTTCCTCCCAAGATTCTACAGCCTACCCTTACCCAAGCGATAATTCCTGTGTTAGAAGCCTGTGTATTTGCCACAATATTGTGCGGCTTTTTCGGCATTATTGTGAAAAAAAATCTGTTGATGAAAATCGTATCTATGGATGTGATGAGTACGGGGGTAATCGCCTATTACGTGCTGATCGCATCACGGGATGGTTTATTTTCGCCGATTGTGGGCAAAGTGGACAATCCCGCTTACTCTGATCCCGTTCCCCAAGCGGTAATTTTGACAGCGATTGTGATTGGTTTTTCTATTCAAGCATTAATGCTAGTGGGTGTGATGAAACTGTCACGAGATAATCCCACCTTGGAAACCAGTGAGATTGAGAAGAACAACACACCATGATCAACACCATAACGATCGCCTGGATTGCACTACCATTTTTCTTGGGGTTCTTGATTTTTATCTTCCCCAAACTCAATCGCCACCTTACATTGTGGGGTGCGATCGCTTCCTTTGCTTTCGGCTTACAGTTATTTTTCCAGCCATCGCCGATTCAACTCAACTTACTCGATAATTTCGGCGTAACCTTACAAGCTGATCAATTAAGCGGCTACTTTATCTTAACCAACGCTTTAGTAACAGCTGCGGTCATTATCTACTGTTGGTACAGCGATAAAAATGCTTTTTTCTACGCCCAGACAATTATTGTACATGGCAGCTTAAACGCGGCTTTTGTCTGTGCAGATTTTATTAGTTTGTACGTCGGCTTAGAGGTAAGCGGGATTGCCGCGTTTTTATTAATCGCCTATCCCCGCAGCGATCGCTCAATTTGGGTGGGTTTGCGTTATTTATTTGTTGGTAATACAGCGATGCTGTTTTATCTAGTAGGCGCGGTACTAGTTTATCAAACCCATCATTCCTTTGCTTATGCTGGTTTAAAAGGCGCACCACCAGAAGCGATCGCCCTCATTTTCTTGGGACTATTAGGGAAAGCGGGAATCTTTATTACAGGTTTGTGGCTACCTCTGACTCACTCCGAATCAGAAACCCCTGTCTCGGCTTTACTTTCTGGAATCGTCGTCAAAGCCAGTGTCTTACCCCTGTTGCGTTGCGCGCCTCTTTCCCCAGAACTGGATTTCATCGTCAGAGCCTTCGGTGTGGGGACAGCTTTGATGGGTGTATCTTGCGCTGTCTTAGAAAAAGATAGCAAGCGGATGCTCGCCTTTCACACCATTTCCCAATTAGGTTTTATTCTCGCCGCACCAGAGGTGGGGGGATTTTATACCCTCGCACATGGCTTAGTGAAATCATCCCTATTCTTCAGTGCAGGTGCATTACCCAGCCGTAACTTCAAGGAACTGCAACAAAAGCAGATCGATACCAAAATCTGGATAGCTTTAGTCATAGCCAGCCTCTCCATTTCCGGCTTTCCCCTATTATCTGGATTTGGGGCAAAGGTGTTGAGTATGAAAAATATGCTCCCTTGGCAAGCGATCGCCATGAATGTCGCCGCCGTGGGTACAGCCATATCCTTTGCCAAATTTATTTTTCTCCCCCACGCACCCCAAGAGGGATACACAGTTAAACCAGGTTTTTGGCTAGCCGTCACCCTGTTAATTGGTGGACTTTTTGCAGGTAATGTCATCTATCTTCAGGCATATAACATTACCAACATCGTCAAAGCCCTAGCCATCATTGGCATAGGTTGGTTAGCTTACATCTTCATTTTTAAACAAGTTGCTGTCTATCTCCCCCGTGTATTGGAAGAATTTGACCATTTAATTGGGGCGATGAGTCTGATTTTAATCCTACTGTTTTGGATGGCATTAGCATGATTGGGCATTTCATACTACGCATGGTGATTTGGCTACTACTCACAGCCAATTTCAGTTGGATCAATATTCTCATCGGTGTGATCATTTCTCTATTACTACCGCGCGGTGTCACATCCCCAGATAAATTAAAAGACTGGGTACAGGTAATTATCAAAACCCTAGTCGCCATTCCCGTGGCTTATATGGAAGCCTTTGAGATTATTTTCCGTCCCCATCAACACGAAGAAATCATTCTCGAACACGTCAAACCCAAGCGATCGCCTAATCTCGTGTTCTTGGATATTTTCATCATCACCTTTACACCCAAAACCATTGTCACCAAGTACCGCGAAGAAGGTTGGTACGAAGTCCACCAGATTCAACCAAGGAAAAAAGCATGAATTTGGAAATCGCCATCATAGCTATGCTTGTGGCTTTGCTCATCCCCATTTATGAAGCCTGGAAGACTGATGATGTCTGGCAAAAAATGTTGGCTTTAGCCAGCATTTCCAGCAAAGTCGCCATCATGATTTTGTTCGTTTCCGTCCTCCGCGATGATTGGATGATTGGCGTGGTAGCGGTGATTATTTTGAGTATCGGTAATGCTGCTTTGATGCTTCTAGCCCAAATTCTCAAACGCTTAAACCAAGTATGATCAACTTTTTTAGTTATACCTGTATCTTCATCGGTCTCATTTTCTGGTTTTGGGGAACGGCTCATTTAGTGAGCGATCGCTCAGTCCTCTTTAAACTGCATGGTCTTTCCGTCTCAGACACCCTTGGCTCAATGCTCATGATTGTGGGTTTGCTGCTCAAAATCCCCAGAGAATGGCCGCTACTCCTGCTCGGATTCATCTGTCTAGCTATGTGGAACACCATGCTGGGTTACGTATTGGCTTACTGCTCTACTCCAGAGGATCAAAATGACTGATAGCTATCTATATATAATTATTGCCCTCCTACCATTAGCAGCCGGTATGGTTGTCACTCAAGCCAATCCCTACCATGCTTTAATCATTCGGGGTGTATTAGGTGCTATAGCCGCAATGGTAGACGCAGTATTAGGCGCGGTGGATGTCGCTTTAACAGAAGCCTTGATGGGTACAATGTTGGCGATTACTCTCTACGCTGTGGCGGTACGTTCCTCAATGGTGATGCGTCTAGGGGTAATTCAAGATGAGTCAACTGAGACACCAGACGAAGATTCAGGGAAAGTGATTGAGACTTTACGCAATGTCGTCAAAAAACACTATCTCCGTCTAGAAATCGTCCCCTACACCAATACCCAAGCTTTGCAAAGGGCGTTGATAGACAAAGAAATTCACGCTACCTGTCTCCCTGGGGATAGAGAATATCACACCACAATTAGAATCCAACGCCTTTACGACATCATCAAAACCGAACTCCCCACACCAGCGACTAGCCTATCTTACGTAAACGTTTCCGACTTACAGGAGCAGCATTCATGAAATGGATCTACATCATTGCGGGGATAGCACTGTACGTCAAAATGCTAGTTATACCAAATCCCGCACTCAGTTCAACCCAAGCTGCGATCGTGCAAATGGTCGTTCAAGATAGTGGTGTTCCTAATGCAGTGTCGGGGATTATCTTCCGCAATCGCTTATATGACACCATTTTTGAGGTGATTGTTTTTACCATCGCTATCTTAGGCTCAAATTACCTTTTATCTAACGAAAATCCCTCTTGTAGCATCTATCAGTTCAAAGACCAACCTTCAATTGTTTTAGCCCGTTTAGGTGCAACAATTACCGCCTTAGTAGGAATTGAACTAGCGATTCGCGGACATCTTAGCCCTGGTGGCGGTTTTGCGGCTGGTGTAGCCGGAGGAACTGCGATCGGACTTGTCGCCATTACCTCATCCTATCCCTGGATGCAGGAAATTTACCAACGTTGGCACGCCGCCACCTGGGAGAAAATTTCAGTCTTAATTTTTATAGTCCTCTCAGTAATTACCCTAACAGGATACGAGTTACCACACGGACAATTAGGAGAATTATTCAGTGGTGGCATTCTCCCCATATTAAATATCATCGTCGCCATCAAAGTTGCCTTGGGTTCTTGGGCTGTGGTGTTGATTTTTATTCGCTATCGGGGATTGTTGTAAAGCGATCGCATCATCTGCTTGGACACACTATAATTCAGTTCGTAGTCAGAACTTTAGTCCTTTTCTTAAAAACTTGAGTTCTCACTACGGGAACACCAAAAAATAAATTATTCCAAATTCACACCTAGTAGGGTGCGTCAGTATGAATAATTTCTTGGTACAGCTAGGTTTTCTCACACTGACGCACCCTACATTTTGGATACTTTTTTATTTGGAAGTCCCTACAAACCTTGAATTATTAATGCCAAGAACGGAACAGCATACTAATAATCTGCACAGGCGTTTCTGTTGAGGGCGAAACTGCTCTATTTTGCATTTTGGGACTATTGTTCAGTCCTGCAATCACATACAGCAAGAAAGTGATGATGGCGGCTTGCACAAGTTTTGTCGGCATGGCAGGTCTCCCTCAGTTGATAACATTGCGATTAGGCTCGGCGAATTTAACTACACCCTGTCACCTTGTTTTACCGGATTTACACAAAATAAACAGTATCTTTGCTGATAAAAAGCTAAAAAAATCTTAAATATGAGATATTTGACCCCACAAAATCACGATTTATCAGCACATTTCCCTGGACGTACTCTCACTATAAAAAGTGCCTGTAAAGATGATTAGCATCTACCCCAGCACAGAAGCGCGCTAGTGGATAGTCGAAAAAATCTGTAGCTTCAGACGGATATCCATACCTCTACGCCCTGATTCAAGACCACAATCAGCCGTTGTCATCGATAAAATGGAATTTAAAATAGCTACAAGTACGCTGCATGACTATTCCTATCGTCATTGAACAATCAGGTCGCGGTGAACGCGCCTTTGACATTTACTCACGCCTGTTGCGTGAGCGAATTATCTTTTTGGGTCAACAGGTTGACAACAACATAGCTAACTTGATTGTGGCTCAATTACTTTTCCTGGATGCGGAAGACCCAGAAAAAGACATTTATTTGTATATAAATTCTCCTGGCGGTTCGGTGACAGCTGGCATGGGGATTTTCGATACTATGAACCAGATTCGCCCTGATGTCTGTACTATTTGTACTGGACTGGCTGCAAGTATGGGTGCTTTTCTCTTGAGTGCTGGCGCGAAAGGTAAGCGGATGAGTCTACCCCACTCGCGGATTATGATTCACCAACCTCTAGGCGGCGCACAAGGTCAAGCTACTGATATTGAAATTCAGGCGCGGGAAATTCTCTACCACAAGAAAAAACTCAATGAGTATTTAGCCGCACATACCGGCCAGCCACTTGAGCGCATTGCAGACGATACCGAACGCGACTTCTTTATGTCACCACAGGAAGCCAAAGAATACGGCTTGATTGACCAAGTAATTGACCGTCATTCGGCGGGTAGTCGTCCGGTAGCTGTTGTCAGTTAACAGTTAACAGTTAACAGTTAACTATTTTTTACTGAGAAGGGGGAAGGGGAAAATTAAGTTTTCCCCTCCCCTTTTGAATTCTTAGACTAACCAGCGAGTCATCGTTTAATTAACCTCTACACCCTTATACCAATTCTCTATGAAGTTTCGCTAACGCTAAATAGATGTAGAGACGTTGGATGCAACGTCTCTACAGTAAAGAATAAAGATTTATTGACGAAGAGATTAGAATCCTGCAATGGGATCAGGTTGCGATTCTAGGTATTTGAGAAAACTGTGTAATTCTTCTTCTGTTAGTAAAGTGCGTCCGCGTTTACCGTAGGTTGTAATTAAATACTCTCTTCCTTGTTCTGGTGTCCAGCCTAGTCGCTGCAACTCTACATCGGTTTTAGCTATGACATCAGATAAATCTACGGGTTCGGCTTTTTTCTTTTTCTTCCCAGTTCCAGATATTGGTGCAACGTTCTCTGGGGGATGAGAATTACGCGGTGTAAAGGGGGTAACGTTGCTGGGAGGAAGATCCGTTAAAGGTAAATTTTCTGCATCTGGAATAGACATTGGTGGTGTGTCTTCCATGATGGCACTGAGTTCCAATGCTGGGAAACTAATCTCTGGGTTGTAACTGGGAATAGGTGTATCAACTTTCACCGCAGTTTCATTGTGAGTGAGTGACCAGTGATTACTATCAGCGTGATTTTCTGTAACTGAGGAAACTGTAGATTCCTGAATGGGAGAATTGACAGGCTGAAACTGTGCTGTTGATTGTGGAGTAGGTGTTGAGACAGTTTGTACTGATGTTTGTGGTGTACTGGTCATTCCTAACACCATTAAGGCGCGCGTTCTGGCTTGGTCTTCAGCCGCTTCTATGGTTTCGGCGGCTGCCATACCTGTAGCACGGGTAACACCTTCTATCTGCACGCTGGCGCGAACAATAAATTTTCCCTGAAAAATTTCTACTAATTCAGAAACTAAACTGCCGTTGGGATACAAGCTCTGGAATTGAGCCAACATAATACTGCTACCAAATCTAATTCTAGAAAATTATGGAGTGAAAACTCATGGAATTTACACAACCAGACTTTTTAGCACTGCCAGAAAGTAAATTATTCTCTTCAGAAAATAAATCTGAGTGAGTGGAATTAATTTTGTCTTGGATGGTTTAGTAAATGTATTTTAACTTTACAGCCACTAAGTTTTGAGTGGGTGGAAAATATGATGAATACAATTAGACCACTATATCTTGGTGTTGCTAATATTTCTATTTTAGTGGTGGAGAAGCTGAGGGAGGATTGTTTGCCAAATCATGAGTAACAACTTGGTATTCTAGAGGCGATCGCTCTACTCAGATTGATCTAGCTGTAGCATTTGCTAGTGTATGGGATGATCATAGTTCATTTATTCTCAGTGCCTTGACTATTAATGCTATACTAATTACCCAATTCGAGATCCAGAACTATTTTCTGGAAGTACGCTCTAAATCTACAATAATGGAGTAATGGTTCTTCCTCACTGCTACTTAGCCTAGTACCTGATTGTTACTGATTCTTCATACGGACAAGTTGGGTAATTCGGCAGTTTTTTTCAGTAAAAAATCAGAGGCAAATCACGCAAAAGTACCCTCAACCTCGACCACAAAACACCTGTAGTTTCCCCTATGTGGCACTTTTTTGGGTGATGCGGCGACTCATTACCACACTAGACTCAAAATCAGTTGCGTAATTAACACTAACGGGAAAACTTTTTGTCAGCTTTACTTCATATAAGTTGGGTTCGATGAAGGTACTCAAACCTAGATTAACTCTGAAATGGTTATGCAGTGAGAAGTGCTTTGAGAGTGTACTCTCCAGGAAAGCCAGCTACACGGATCATCTGATGAACAGTGCTGAGTGTTGATTAGAAAAGCTACTGATGAGAAAAATCTTCTCTCCGTAAGAGGATTTTTTCTCCAAAGGTCAAGCATTCACTAAGTGTGACACTGTTGAATGCTTTCTACTTCAACTCAAAACTCAGCGTCTGCTAACCGCCCTGCTACAGTTAACACAACTCAGCACTGAGTAGCTAAAACGCATCTTCCCTGCTGGGTAGATGAACCTTGATGAGAATGTCGGGAACACGCCCTTGAGGCAATTCGTTTCCAGCTAATATACTGTAGTCCGTGAGGGCATACGGCAAAGAACCAGATTACACCAACATGATGTTTTGACCAAAGGTCGGTTCACTGCATGGAATTTTCAATCGCTACACTCCTTGCCAATTTCACCGATGATAAATTGGTAGCTCGCAAAGTTTTGGAAAAAAAACTCGGTTGCGAGGACGAAGAAAGTTTAGAAAAACTCCACATCACCTTGGAGGTGTTGGAGAAAATTGGGCTATTGGCAAAGGAACGGGGTAAGTATCGCCGCATTACAGAAGAAGGTCTAATTGAAGCTAAACTACGTTGTTCTAGTAAGGGCTTTTGCTTCGCGATTCAAGATGTCGAAGGGGCTGAGGATATTTATATCCGTGAAAGTCATTTGAGTAACGCTTGGAATGGCGATCGCGTTTTAGTCAGAGTCCTGAAAGAAGGTAGTCGTCGCCGTTCCCCAGAAGGGGAAGTTAAGTTAATTTTAGAACGTTCTAATCACACTCTACTCGCCCGGATTAAACAAGTAGACGGTGGTTTTCGCGCTGTTCCCCTAGATGATCGGTTGCTGTTTGAGTTAAAAATCTTAACTAACGGCATGAAATTAGAGGAAGCCCTCGACCACCTCGCCCATGTGGAAGTGCTGCGTTATCCTTTAGCCCAATATCCCCCCGTCGGTCGGGTAGTACAAATTCTCGGTAGTGACGCAGAAGCCGCAGCTGATATAGATTTAGTTACCTGTAAACACGATTTATCTCGGACTTTTTCCGATGCCATCCTCGATGCAGCTTCTAAGTTATCCAAACGGCTGCTCAAGGCTGACCTGAAAAATAAACTGGATTTACGTAATTTATTTACGCTTGCTATTACGGAAGTAAATAATGACCAGAAGGTAGTAGAAAATGCCTTCAGTCTAGAAAAAACTGTGGCAGGAAACTGGCAATTAGGTTTTCACATCGCCGATGTTTCCCACTATATCCAACCTGACGAAGCTTTAGACAGGGAAGCCGTAAAACGGGGTCGTTCAGTATATTTGGGTGATTTGGTGTTGCCCATGTTACCCGATTCTGTGGCAGAGCGTTGTTCCCTAGTTCCAAAAAGCGATCGCCTAGCCATCTCCTTTTTAATCACCTTCTCGGCTCAATCTGGTGCCGTCTTGGAATGGGAAATCCAACCGAGTGTAATTCACGTAGACACAGCCTTGACCAAAGCCAAAGCTGAAGGGGTATTAGCGGGAGAAGTGAAAAAAGAATCTCCCGATGTCATCGAACTATTACACAACTTAGTCAGCATTTCCCAAAGTGTGAGACAAGCCCGCCTCGCCCGTGGTAGCTTGCAGTTAAATCTCCCCTCCACTCAAAACCCCTACTTCGATGAAGGGATTTTAGGGGCTGTAGTGGTGGATGATTCCCCAGTGCGATCGCTCTTCACCGAGTTTGTACTGTTGGTGAATGAATTAATGGCTGTGCATTTAAATGCTTTGGGTGTTCCCGCCATCTGGCGGACTCAAGGTACACCCGATGCCGAAGACGTACAGGAAATGCTCAAATTAGCCATTAACTTGGGCGTAGAATTAGCACTAGACCCAGAAGTCGAAATTGAACCTTTAGATTACCAACACCTGACTAGAGCCTTTGCTGACTCCCCCTCAGAGCAAGTGTTGACTTATCTATTGCAAGATACCCTCAAACCATCGGTATACAGTACCACTCAGGGAAGTCACTTTGGGTTAGCACTCCCGCAATACATTCACTGCACTGCACCCCTGCGGCGTTACCCCGATTTACTCATACAAAGAGTGTATTATCAACTACTAGAACACGGACGCGATCGCCGCAACACCCGTGTCAAAGAACGGGTTAACCTGCGCCATTCCTCCAGCCACACAGAAATTAACTGGAACGTCCTCCCCCCAGAATTGCAGCAAGAACTGCAAAGCGATTTAACCAGGGTAATTGTCCAAATCAACGACAGGGAAAAAGAAGTCCAAGAAGCCGAAGCCGACTTAGCCGGACTGCAAAAAGCCCAACTGATGAAACAGCGCATCGGGCAAGTTTTTCAAGGTGTAATTACCGGCGTGCAATCCTATGGTTTCTTTGTGGAAATTGAAGTTCCCTCTGGAGATGCGGAAGTGAAGACTAATCCCGGCGTACCCTTACGGGTAGAAGGACTAGTTCATGTTAGTTCCCTCAAAGATGACTGGTATGAATACCGCGCCAGACAACAAGCCCTATTTGGCAGAAAAAATCGCGCTTCCTATAGATTAGGCGATCGCGTCTCCGTCCAAGTTAAAAGCGTCGATTACTACCGTCAGCAAATAGATTTAGTTACCGTAGGTAGCGATGGTTTAGTCAAAGGCTTAGGAGTTGGTGGTGTAAATGGTGATATTTCGGATATCTACCTAGCCAACGACCTTGAAGCCGATGATTTAGACCCTTATGCTGAGGAATAGTCAACAAGTGCGAAGTGCTGAGTTGAAAGTGTTGAGTAAATCGGCTATTCAAAAAGCATCTTGTGGAAAAATTGAACATCCACAAGCAACAAAGCATCTACCAAATTACTAACTAACTTCAAAACTCACTCAAAACTCAGCACTCAGCACTCACAACTCAGCACTCTCATAAACTAACGGTGACAAATCATAGCAAACCCCTAATTATCGGCGTATCAGGCGCATCTGGTCTGATTTACGCCGTTCGTACCCTTAAATATCTCCTAGAGGCCGACTATGAAGTTGAATTAGTCGCCTCTAAATCAAGTTACATGGTTTGGCAAGCCGAACAGGATATTCGGATGCCCCCAGAACCAAATCAACAGGAGCAATTCTGGCGCGAACAAGCCGGAGTTCCCCAAGCAGGTAACTTGCGTTGTCACCCTTGGAGTAACGTCGGAGCCAACATCGCCAGTGGTTCTTTTCGTACCTTGGGAATGATTGTCATTCCTTGCAGTATGAGTACCGTTGCTAAGTTAGCCGTAGGTTTGAGTTCCGACTTACTAGAAAGAGCCGCCGACGTTCACATCAAAGAGGGACGCAAATTAGTTGTTGTCCCCCGTGAAACCCCATTTAGCCTGATTCACCTACGAAATTTAACCACCTTAGCAGAAACCGGAGTTCGCATTGTCCCAGCAATTCCCGCCTGGTATCACAACCCACAAAGCATTGAAGACTTAGTTGATTTTGTCGTAGCGCGTGCCTTAGATCAATTAGACATCGACTGCATACCCATACAACGCTGGGAAGGGAATAAATGAGTTAAAAGTAAAAGAGTGCTGAGTAATGAGTGCTGAGTGCTGAGTGCTGAGTAATGAGTAATGAGTAATGAGTGGTTAGTAGTTAGTATTGATGGTTAGTGCCGAATTGGGAAACAAATTCTACCTTGTCTCCAATCCCCAATCCCCAATCCCCAATCCCCAATCCCCAATCCCCAATCCCCAATCCCCAGTCCCCAATCCCCAGATTTATGGCTGTAATTCGTTTAATTCTGTTAATAGCAATCATGGGAGGACTAACGCTGTTGTTAGTTCAAAATTGGTCGCCTGTGCTATCGCTAGTTTTTTTGGGTATGCGAAGCCAGTCGTTACCTTTGGCGTTGTGGATTTTGTTTAGTATGACTGCTGGTGCTGGCACATCTCTATTGATTACTAGCTTGTTTAGGCTGTCTAATTATTTTGAACCTAGTCAACAAATTCCCTCAACAACAGCTAGACGTAACACAACTAACAAGCGCGAACAATTTACCTCTGAACCATCAACACCCCCTCCACCTAAAAGCCAGCCAGAGTCTAGCAACAGGGAGAGATTTGACGAAGAATTTGACGATTGGGCAAATGAGGGTGCTAATGATGATTGGGATTTTGATGAGCAACCAACCCCATCACCCCAAGCGAATTCTGTTAACGAACCAAAACGCAACTCCACTGGTTACGAACGTCCCCAGCAACCCAACAAAGTTTCTCGTTCTGGTTCTACCTACTCCTATAGTTACCGCGAACCCAAAAACACCGCCGCAGGGAAAGCTGAATCAGTTTATGATGCTGATTACCGAGTCATCATTCCCCCTTATCAACAACCCACTAACGATGAGGTCAACAGTGAAGAGGATGATGATTGGAGTTTCTTTGAAGATGATAACTGGGAAAACGATCAACCGCGTAAATGAGGCAATTTGAACAAATTACGGTACTGGGCTTTAATCCCTTCAATATTCAAGCCTCATACCTTTTTGGCAAAGCTCGCGAGATTCTTGCTTAACATTACCGTTCATGGCAGCCTCTTGCAAAGTCATAAAGGCATTTAAATCTTCGATGTCATACCTAGTAGTTAATAGATAGCGTAGTTGATTTTCTGCCTCAACCGTCAGATAGCCAGTTACTAAAGCTTGTTGCACAACATCACGAATTCGAGTCATGGTTGATGCCTCATTCACACCACATTAATACATTCGGTCTAATAACTGGAAAATATGCAGTATTCTCTAAACCTCAAACTGATGAATAGAATTATTTGATGTCTTGAGTAAAACTGTCATTTTTTACACCTTTAATGGCAAATATCACGAATTACAGACTGTAAAATAATTGGAGATTTTATCGAAAGTCTGATTCAGAACTTTCCTTGGTAGACCTGAAATTGCGGACAGATTCCACTGATAAATCCTGGGATTTTTACCACTTAGGAATCATACTTTTTAACTTGGGTGTAACTTCTTGATTTTGTACTGTAAGTAACTCAGTAAAATGTACCAGTGAAACATTCTGTGAAAAGATAGAGCAACGGTAATTAAGTATGACGGCAGTGTTTCACTTAAAGTTTCAAACAAACTTTATAAATTTTCTATTAAGCCAACCATACCTAATAAGTAACTGCTTAGTCACCTAACAAAAGTTAGGAAATTCGTTAGAAATTTATCTCTGATTTATTCTGGCTTTATGGAAGAGTCGCTAATATATTGCCAAGGTTATATTAAATACATAGCGAACAGTAATGACAACATTTGATGCCAATCAAATAGAGGTATTTCTAGAAGCGGGAAAGAATTGGGAGTTAGAAAAACTATACATCGATTTAGCATCAACTAAAGGTAAGGCATTAACTCCTGTAGAAAAAAAATTTCTGAGAGGCTTACTTTGTGGATGTAGTCCAGCAGAAATTGCTAGTGTAGTGTATCAAAGTCGTAGTAGTAGCACCGTGAGAGTTTATTTATCTAACGGACTCTACAAATATATAGAAGAAATGTTAAGTAATCAAGCTGGAAACTCTGTTAAAGTCAAAAATTGGAGTCGTGTAACTTATTTACTGGAAAAAGCAGGGTATAAAAAAGATAAGTTGCAATTACAATCCATTAATGGCAATGGAAAAACTATCAAAGAACCAGAAAATAACTTAGTTCAATTTCAATCTACAGCCCTTATTGATTGGGGTGCTGCTGTTGATGTCAGTAATTTTCAAGGTAGAACAACAGAACTAGGAAAAATTAAACAGTGGGTTTTAGAAGATAATTGTCGGCTAGTGCTACTCTTGGGCATGGCTGGTATTGGGAAAACTGCTTTTTCCGTGAAGCTAGCACAAGAGCTACAATCGGACTTTGAGTATATTATCTGGCGATCGCTACGTCTTGCACCTACCCTAGAGAAGATATTAGAGCAACTGATTACGCTGTTATCTCCCGATCAACAGGATAAAAATGCTGACACAGTAGATGAGAAAATATCTCTATTGATAGATTGTTTACGTTCTAGCCGTTGTTTAATCGTTTTAGATAGTTTTGACTCAATATTAGTTAGTAATAATCAATACAACAAACACAGTAACTCCAATTCAGAAAACACTGATTTGACTTCTTTAATATTGCCAATTAAATATAAGCCAGAGTATGAAATTTATCAGGAATTAATTCAACGCTTAGGAGAATCGCAACATCAAAGTTGTGTCATCTTGACTAGTCGCGAGAAAACACCAGAAATCACAGCATTAGAGGGGCAGAATTTACCCGTGCGTTCCTGGAAACTGACAGGATTAGGTAAAAAAGCCAGCTTCTCAATCCTCCAATCTAAGGGATTGAATCAACTAACAGAGAAAGAATCTCAAATACTAGTTGATTGGTATGCAGGTAATCCCTTATTTTTACAATTGGCAGCCACAGCCATTCAAGACTTATTTGGTGGTGACATCAATGAGTTTATCAGCCAACGTACCATTGTCTTTGGAGACTTGCGTTTAATTTTAGAACAGCAATTTAATCGTCTGTCGCAACTCGAAAAAAATGTTCTGTATTGGTTAGCAATCAATCAAGATTGGGTTTCACTGAGTGAGCTAAAAGACAACATCATACCAGGATTATCACCAAGACTATCCCAGAGATTAATTTTGGATGCTGTAGATTTATTGCAAAAACGTTCTTTAATTGAACAACAAGCAGGCAGATTTTCACCAACTCCAGCCTTAATTGAGTATACAACTGAACGGTTAATAGAGGAAAATTTGAAATTAAGTGCTGCAAAAGAAGATTGCTTATTAATGCAGACGCTTTTGACAGCACACAACCAAAACCATACAGGCAAAAGCCGTCTGAAACTGGAGTTTTAAATTAGCGTGAGTAGTTTGTTACAAGGAGTTAATCTGTACTTAATTGGCATGATGGGGGCTGGGAAAAGCACCGTCGGGCAATTACTCGCCAAACAACTAGGTTATGGATTTATTGATACTGATAATGTGATTGCCCAGTCCGCCAAAAAATCGATTAATCAGATATTTGCAGAGGAAGGAGAAGCGGCTTTTCGTCAACTGGAAAGTGATGTGTTAGGGCAAGTTTGCGCTTATACCAAATTGACTGTTGCTACAGGCGGGGGTATTGTTCTCAAGCGAGAAAATTGGAGTTACTTACACCACGGTTTAATTGTTTGGTTAGATGCGCCAGTAGAGTTACTTTATACCCGTTTAGCTGAGGACACCACAAGACCACTACTACAAGACCCTGATCCCCAAAGTAAACTGCGATCGCTCCTAGAACAGCGTACACCCCTTTACAGTCAAGCTGATCTCAGAATTCACATCACCGAGGAAGAAACACCAGAACAAATAGTAGACAAAATCATGGCGGCGATTCCTAGTGTGTTGAGGAATAGTCAATAGTCAATAGTCAATAGTCATTAGTCATTAGTCATTAGTCATTAGTCAGCACTCATTAGGGAACGGGGAACAGGGAACAGGGAACAGGGAACAGAATCTTTAATTTTGAATTTTGAATTTTGAATTTTGAATTGATTAGCCCCATGCCCCATTAAAAAAGATATGTAATAAGGCATTGTGGCTGGGTAAAAAGTCTTCTACACTGACTTGCATAAATTATGTAAGTCTCAACATCTATTCACGATGGTCAACGATACTGAGTACATCAGGCAAACTGAAGCCACACGGGTGCGTGTTCTCAGCGAAGCACTACCTTATATTCAACAATTCGCCGGTCGCACTGTTGTTGTTAAATATGGTGGTGCGGCAATGAAAGACAGTACCCTTAAAGACCAAGTGATCCGCGATATTGTCTTTTTATCCTGCGTTGGCTTGCGACCAATTTTAGTCCACGGTGGCGGCCCGGAAATTAACAGCTGGTTAGATAAACTGGGTATTGAAGCACAATTTAAGAATGGTCTACGTGTTACCGATGCCCCTACAATGGATGTTGTGGAAATGGTGTTGGTGGGGCGCGTTAATAAAGAAATTGTCGCGTTAATTAACCAAGCTGGCGGTTTAGCTGTAGGGCTATGTGGTAAAGATGGTAACTTGATTACTGCCCGTCCCCAAGGTCAAGAGGGTATTGGCTTTGTTGGTGAGGTTAGTAACGTTAATATCAAAATTTTAGACACCCTAGCTAGTAATGGTTATATTCCCGTAGTCTCTAGCGTGGCGGCTGATGAGACGGGACAGGCATATAACATTAATGCGGATACAGTAGCCGGAGAAATCGCTGCTGCACTAGGGGCAGAAAAATTGATTTTATTGACTGATACTAGAGGGATTTTGAAAGATTACAAAGACCCCTCGACGTTAATTCCCAAAGTTGATATTCGGGAAGCGCGAGATTTAATTGCTAGTGGTGTGGTAAGTGGTGGGATGATCCCCAAAGTCAATTGTTGTGTGCGATCGCTAGCCCAAGGTGTCCGCGCCGCCCACATCATCGACGGCCGCATCCCCCACGCCCTACTACTGGAAATCTTCACCGATGTCGGGATTGGAACGATGATTTTAGGTTCGTTGATTTAAAGGGGTGTAAGGGTGTAAGGGTGTAGGGGTGTAAGGGTGTAAGGGTGTAGGGGTGTAAGGGTGTAAGGGTGTAGAGAGATATTTACACCTATTCCCAATGCCCAATGCCCAATGCCCAATGCCCCATGCCCAATGCCCCATGCCCCATGCCCTATCTCCTCCATCCTGGATAGATAATCACACGCGATCGCCTGATTGGTGTCCGTTGCCAAGAGTTATTAATAATCACCGGATTTATCAGTGTGGAATTATTGATGATGGGATTTACCAAGGTCGGATTAAACAGCGTAGTATCATTAATTACTTGCTGTCTGACTGGAGGATAAGGGTGATAATTGCCGATACTTCTAGGCTGTACATTGATTGTTCGAGGATGCACATTGATTGTTCTGGGATGTACAGGTATCCGATTGTTTAAGGGACTGCCATAGGTGAAATAACCATCTGAAGTTGTTTGGCTATATCCAAAAGAGTTATTCCCATCAATCACAAATACTTGTTGTGCCGATGCTGGGCTAATTGTGGCGTTAATCATTGCTAAAGCCAACCCTGTACCCAAACAACCGAGAGAATACTTAAGTTTCAGCATATTTACTGACCTAATTTTGATAATCTCAATTTTTATTAAGAAAATAACGGCATTTACTTAGATAGAATTTTAAAAGTTTCTTGAGTCGAAAATTGCCGAGGTTTAATAAAGATTCCAAGAAGATTAGGACACTTGGCAAAATGAAAGCAGTGCTGATTGGTGGGTAAATCGTGGTGAATACAGAAAGTTTAGAACTAGCTAAAACTAGATACCAAGCCGGTAAAATTGCTTTTGAAAATGGCAAATATCGGGAATCTGTAGAAAATCTAGAGAAAGCCAGGGATTTATTAGAACGTAATTCCCGTTTAGGGGGTGAAGTTGAGATTTGGTTAGTCACAGCCTATGAAGCAGCCGGACGTACAGAAGATGCGATCGCACTGTGTCAACAACTCCGTCGTCATCCTCACTCAGAAACCCGCGATCAAGCACGCAGGTTAGTTTACATCCTGCAAGCACCAAAATTGAAAAGACCTAGTAATTGGATGACGGAAATTCCAGATTTGGCGGCAATATCAGATAATGAAGCCAAAATTCGCATAGCACCCAAACCGCGTCCATCTACTCAACGTAAACCACCAGAAAAAGAATTTGTTGATCTAAGTCAGGTCAATACTAAAGATAATCGCTTTATTTGGGTGGCATTAGTTGCTATTGGGTTAACAATTTCTTATTTGGTTTGGCAGGGAATTTAGGGGACTGGGGACTGGGGACTGGGGATTGGGAAGAGGTTGGATTTTTATTTAATTTTCAGGAGGAGTATATTTAATGAATTATTCTAGTTTTTTAAAATGGTTAATATCGTTAATTCGACTATTCAAGTTATTGCCATTTAATGGGCGTAAAATTTTGCCTTTAGTATTGTCTATATCAATACTATTATCCGGCTGTGTTCAGTATGATATTGGGGTGAATTTCCATAATTCTAATAGTGGTGAACTCATACAACACATTAGATTAGAACAAAGACTGACTAGTTTTAGCGGTGATTATGTTTATGAATGGTTAAATAGTATCGAAAACCGCGCTCGTAAACTAGACGGTAAAGCTAAACGCATTTCTAGGGAAGAAGTTGTGGTAACAATTCCTTTTAGTAATGGGCAGGAATTGCAGACTAAATTTAATGAATTTTTTACCTCAAATAATCAACCAGAGGCTGAACCCGAAAGCACAGAATCTAGCTCAGACATACCCAAAGTTGAGTCTAATTTATTGTTATTCCAAAATAACTTTATCTTAGCAGTCAGGAATAAATTAATTTATGATTTAGACTTGCGATCGCTGGCTTTAATTGGCAGTAAAGGCAACGTTATGGCTGACACTGGTTCTATTCTCAATTTAGAATTTGCCCTCAATACTCCTTGGGGTGCTAAAAGTATACCAGTCTCAGAAACCGCCATTGAGCCAGAGAAAAAAGGTCAGCAATTAGTATGGCAACTCCAACCTGGTGAACTGAATCACATTGAAGTAGTATTCTGGCTACCTAGTCCTTTAGGAATTGGTGGCTTATTAATTATCTTGTTCGTTTGGGGAGGCATATACCTGAGATATAACTATATGCCTGATCCCCGATTAAAGTTGAGTGCTGAGTAATCAGCACTCATGGAGATAAACGCTCAATTTGCCAATTGCCATTCTCTGTGAAAGTATAAAGCAAGCGATCGTGTAAACGACTAGAGCGTCCTTGCCAAAATTCAATTTCGCTGGGGATCACTCGAAATCCCCCCCAATGAGGGGGACGGGGAACCTCTTGATTTTCGTATTTAGACTGCAATTCCTGCATTCTCTGTTCTAAAAATTCTCGGTTAGGGATAACCTGACTTTGTTCTGAAGCCCATGCACCTAAACGACTTTTAGCGGGACGAGTCTCAAAATAATAATCTGATTCTGCTGCGGAAACTCGCTCAACACGCCCTAAAATTCTGACTTGACGTTCCAATTCTGCCCACCAAAAGACTAAAGCCGCTTGGGGATTGATTGTTAATTCTTGTCCTTTACGACTGTTATAGTTGGTGAAGAGGACAAAACCCCTTTCATCAAAATCTTTTAACAACACCATTCTTGCCGATGGTTTACCATCAGGTGTAGTTGTGGCCAGAGTCATAGCATTAGGTTCGGGAAGTTGGGCAGCTAATGCCTGCTCAAACCACTTTTTAAATTGTATAAAAGGATTGGGGTCAACTTCGTTTTTACTCAAACCTTCTAAAGAATAATCTTTCCGAAGATCAGCTATTGTTCTGTCCATCGTTAATGTACTTCCTTATGAGATTAGGGTATTGGGGTGGTGTAGGAGAAGGGAGACAAGGGAAACAAGGGAGACAAGAGAGAAGAAGTATTAATGACTAATGACTATTGACTAATGACTATTGACTATTGACTAATGACTATTGACTATTGACTATTGACTATTGACTATTGACTATTGACTATTGACTAAGGAGTATCGATTGCGTCAGATACGCCGTTCGGCATCCCTTCAAAGTTTACTATTCTACGGTCTGGGTGGCCCAATTGTCGCTCTGAACGTTTGGCTGTTATCTGTACTCTTTCGTTACTTCCAAAACCCTATTACTATTTTGAGTTTTGCGGCGATTTTAGCTTTTTTGCTGAATTATCCAGTGAAATTTTTTGAAAGGGCTAAAATCTCTCGCACTTTAGCTGTAATTATTGTTCTGCTGGTTACATTAACTCTATTTGTGATTGTGGGGGTGACTCTAGTACCCTTGCTGATTGACCAAACTATTCAATTATTAAATAAAATTCCTGATTGGTTAAGTGCTAGTCAAGCGAATCTAGTACATTTAGAAGCGATCGCTAAACAGCGACGTTTACCTATTGATTTAAGAGTGTTGACTAGTCAAATCAACGCCAGTATTCAAAATTTAGTTCAGCAGTTAGCTTCAAGTGCAGTAGGAGTAGCGGGAACGTTACTTTCAGGATTGCTGAATTTTGTTTTGGTGGTGGTGTTGGCATTTTATATGCTACTGTATGGCGATCGCGTCTGGTACGGTCTGATCAATCTTCTACCATCTAAATTCAGAATTCCCTTTGCTAAGGCTTTGCAACTGAATTTTCAAAACTTTTTCCTCAGTCAGTTGTTGTTAGGACTGTTTATGACAGTAGTCCTCACCCCAATCTTTTTGATTCTCAAAGTTCCTTTTGCTTTATTATTTGCTATCCTCATCGGTATTTCTGAACTGATTCCTTTTATTGGTGCAGCCCTTGGTATTGGGACAGTAGTTATTTTAGTCTTACTACAAAATTGGTGGTTAGCTGTACAAGTTGCCATAGCAGCAATATTTATGCAGCAAATTAAAGATAATTTATTAGCTCCCAAATTACTTGGCAATTTCATCGGACTAAATCCCATTTGGATTTTCGTCGCTATTTTGATGGGTTATGAAATTGCAGGTTTATTGGGAACTCTGGTAGCTGTTCCTATTGCTGGCACAATTAAAGGTACTTTTGACGCACTCAAAAGTGGCAATTCAGGTGATTTTATGTCAACATTTACCATTCATCATGATGCTGAATAATTAAATATTCAACTCATATGAATGTGTGTCATACAGTTTCTTGATATAGCTTGCCTGGCGTAGTAATATAGAGACGTTGCATGCAACGTCTCTATATCTTTATATTTGGTGCAATTGCATAGAAAATTGGTATAACTATGATGTGATTTCGATTCTAGAATTGCGTTGATTTATAAACCCAAGGGTAACTCGCTTCATTAGCCAGTGTAATACAGAGAGAATCACAAAAGTTATAAAGACAATAAACAAAGGTTGCTTGCCTAAAAGTTCCTCAACTCCTTTAGTAAGTAAAGCATCGGGTTGAGTCACAAAATCCCAACTATTGAAACGTAAAAACCGCCCCCAGTAAACACCAACTGCACAAAGAGCATGAGTAATCAACTCCATCCCTAAAACCCATTGGCTTTTACCGATACGGTGGAGATAATAACCAAAGTTAATCAAGGAAATAACATACGCTTCAAAACCAGCAAAGATTACTACAAAATAAACAGGAATTAGTACCAATATAATCATCCATACTGATTGAATTGTGCGGATGTCATGAATTAAGTGAATAATATCAGTTAATAAATAAGGTGCATTTGGTAAAAAGGCATAGAAAACTAAAAATCCTAACCACCAAACCCAAGAACGCCCTTTTTTATGGCGAAATAACCAAATACTTAATACTACAGGGATAAAAGCTAGGAATAAATTCCAAGTCATCCACCGCATATTTATGCTTAAAACCTGCAAGATATTCACTATTAATTTTTCTGGCATAGCTTTCACTCACAAAATATTAATTGAATTGGATGAGATTTGTAATATGAACTAGCCGATTGTTGGGGATAAATATATTAATTGTGCATCACTGCAACTAAGTCAAACAAATGACATTATTTAACTAGTGTTACTCTAAGTAGCTAGTATATACATAAAATCACATATAAAACATCATTCATCCTCATTAATTTTGTGAGAATTACAGGATTTTTTAAACTTATGTATGTAGTTGAAAAATTTGGTTTTCATTTCTCATCAATTGACAAAAACAAGTTCTCAGTAGCAGTAAAAACAACTACTAAGAACTTGAGGTAAGTTTATACACCTGAATCTCGCTCTTGTCCTAGCTCTGAAATAAACTACAATCTGCCTAGTTGCGATTCCTGAATTATTTCACAGCGAATTAATTAAAAATTGCCAAATGGTTAGCGCACCATGACTCGACTGCGAGGCCCGATTTTAACTTGAGATTGATTAGTCGCCGTTTCTAAAGCAGAGACAGAGGGATTACCACTGCTGAATTCTATATTGGCTTCTGCAAAAGGCGTGGGTGTGACTAATCCTGGTGACACTGTTGCGCTCACTTGAGTATCACTGGAGACTATATTGGATGTCCCAACATCAGCAATGGAAGCTAGGTTAGGTTGGGATGTATTAACGTTGGTGCTGGGTTGGGAATTAGTGACACTAGTGATAGGCGTGGGTGTATTAACGTTGGTGCTGGGTTGGGAATTAGTGACGCTAGTAATAGGCGTGGGCGTACTAACGTTGGTGTTGGGTTGAGATGTGTTGGTGTTAGTGTTGGGAGTAGAATTTGTGGTGCTGGTATTGGGGGTAGGATTGGTTGTGTTAGTGTTGGGAGTGACTAAAGTAGCATCAGCCGGAACTGTGATGGTTAACCTCACTAAAGGTGAATTTTTCATCTGCAACGATGTGACAGTTGGCTGACCTGGTAGATCGGATTTGAAGTCAAAAACTGTGGGACTTTCGCCGCCGTTGCGATCGCTGTATCTTGGGCCTTGTCCACTGACTTGAAATGTACCTTGGTACTGTTTGCCAGTGCTAGGATCGGTCACAACGCCAGTGTAAAAAGCTTTAGTTAATCCGAATTCATCTTGAACTACACCTTGAAATTTCGTCCCTGGGATTTTTCCTTGGTAGGTGAAATCAGTCAATTCACCCTTGGAAAGTGCAGGTGAACTGAGGACACCATCTAAAGAAATGACAGGGATACCTTTAAAGTCAACAAAATAGCGCAAACTTCCATCTGCGGTTGTTTCCATCTTCACATAATTAGACTGATAAATGGGATTACCATTGCGGTAGTAAGTACCATTAGAGTCAGTGTCAATCCGCGTGACTCGATTGTTGAAGTTGGGGTTAAAGTTGGGAAGTTGAATATTTCCTGATAAAGTTCCAGTGCTTTGAATGGTTAATTGTGCTGAAGCACTATTTCCCCCCATTCCTAACAACATCACTGCTAAACTGCTACTGCTGAGAATCCCATAACCCAATTTAGTAGTTGATGAGCGCGATCGCATAGTAAATTTGCTCCTGGTTAATGGTTCAATGAAAAAACACGCACAGACGAGATTAAGGAAACTCGTCTCATGCGTGATTAAACTTGGGAGATGTAACTGCCATGAGGTTAAATGTAGTTTTTTAAGCTGATTTATCCCTGCGATGGTAGATTACACGCTAGTTGTTTCTCAAACTTCAACAGAATTACAACCCTAAGTAGCTCAAAACCACTTAGTAATTACATTTACAGGGAATTAAAATTAAAACCGGAAAGTAGCTCGTAATGTGCCAACAAATAATGTCTCATTGGCAGCATTATGATCGGGATGGAAAACTACAAAGAAACCAGGCGTAATAGATAAATGCTCATTTACTTGTGCGCGATAAAACATTTCTAAATGAATTGATGTATCACGCCGTCCCCCTGGTGTACCACCATCGGAGAAGTTAGGAAAGTTAAACCCATCGGGTAATGTGCTAGACGTAATTTTGGGTGGCTGTCCGACTAGAATTCCTCCCAAGTTCCCAGGGCGGAGGAGATTAGGAAAGGCTGCAAACGCCATCCAGTTGCTAATTTCCACACTTCCTGACAGATTTTCTGGGTTGGAGATAGAATAACCACCCCAAGCACCCAATTGCAAATCTGGATTGACGCGCCACGCTACAGTTGCACCCATAGCATGGGTATTAAAAGCGGTGCTATCAGCAAAAGGTGACATTAATTGAGCATCACCGATACCTGTTCCCAATAAGTCATCGGGAGAGTGAGAATAAAGATAATGTAAGCCGATATCAAGATTGTCGGTAGGTGCTAAAGTTAGCTGCGCGCCTGTGGTGAATCTACCGCCGAACAGTCCACCTGCGTTGCTATCCCCAGGAAAACCAGGGATTTCACTACTGTATACTCCTTGTAGACTGATGCGATCGCTAATTTGCCAATCAAATCCTACACCACCTACACCATTACCAATCGCTAAAATCGGGTTACGCTGACCGAACAGAGAAATTCCACCATCACCAGAACCTTCTAAGGGATTGATCCCACGAAAGGTGTTAATCGGGTTGACACCTGCTGTTCCCACCACCACCCCTAAGTTATCCGTTACTAAAAATCGATAGGATAAATCGTTAATTGATAAATTATTATCTGTGCTGGATTCAAAACCCAAACGTCCCATATTCGTAAATACAGATGGCGCACTAGAACCCAAATTTCCCGCCGCTAGTCCCGTTAGTAATAAATCTCTACCAGTAAACGAAGTTGCTAACGTTAACTGCACACTGTTAGTGAATGTCAGATGAGCTTTACCTTGACGTTCTGGTACACCATCCCTGGGAAATAAATCTACATCGTTAGTATTCGTTCCTTGAATGCTGAAAATTGCTTGCCCAAATAACTTAGTAGTTGTGGAAAATTGCTGTGCTGCTATAGTGTTAGTCTTGCGATCGCCTAATTCTACACGTTGCTGTAATTGCGCTAGTTCTTCCTTGACCTCATTTTGCAAACGTTGCAGTATGATTAAGTCTTCTTGCTCAATGGTGTGATCTCGATTGCTAGTCAGTAACTCTTCAATTTGCTGGAGACAAGTTTCTAAACCAACGGCAAATTCATAACGACTAATAGGGCGATCGCCATCGTATGTTTTTCCAGGATAATCAGTACAGCCGTAACGCTCCCCGATAGATTGCAAAGCATCAAAAGCCCAGTCTGTAGGCTGCACATCATCCAATTGCGATACAGGAAGGACTTGAGTCATCGCCTCATCTGACTCAGGCGCAGCTATCTCTGGAGATTGAGCTAAAGCAGGATAAGGGGAGAATTCCGCCTTGATATCTGATGTTTCTGGATCTAGGGTGTAGGGGTTGGGTAGGTTTCCCGACTTAAGCAAACTGGCGTGTGTGGGGGAAGAAAAAAATGTTTCCTCTGTATTTTGCTGATTTGTATTTGCGTTAGTTTGAGATTCTAAAGTTCTTTTTTCCTGTTCTCCGTTTCCTTGCTTAATCAGTTTATTTTGATACTTTTGATTATTACTGAAAGATTGAGTAATAATACTATGTTCTACCTGTAAAAATTCAGGTGCTGTGATGTCAGTTGCGGAAAATCCCTGAGATGATTCTTGGGTTGATTTCTGCTCTACTTGATTTGACTGAATTGGAGACTGTGCAGGTACTTGATCAGTCAAAGATGGTGGCTTGCCAGTCAACACACCAGCCATCAGTAGACTTATGTCACTCATTGTATATCGTTTGACTAACACCGTTATTTCTCTTAACGGAACAGTTTGGTGTTATTCAGGACAAATTTTAAAATAATAGTGATAAAAGTTACGACTTTTTGAGGGGTTGATAAAGTTAATGGCCAATACTCAGTCGTATCTGCAAGCGCAAAGCCTGGATTTTCAATTACTATTTGACTAAAAGGGATAGGCAAATGGTTCAGGTTGTTCAAGGAAAAGATATTACCCTAGCCCAATTGATTGATGAATTTGGGCTAGAACCAGCACAAGACAAAGAATTTTTCCTAGAGTGGCAGCAGGATTTACCAGATTTAAGTGATTCTGAGAAAAAATTACTCGATGAGGTGAAAGCAGAATATTCGCATTTATCGAAATATGCGATTTTAGAACCTGTTGTCAAAATGGTGGTCTTATCTCCATTATTAAGGCTAGCAGGTTATTATCAACCACCTTTTTACATTGCTTCCGAATATGAGGTGGAAATTTCTTCTGAGGATGAAGGCACAATTGTCAGGGGACGTATTGATATTTTGGTTTTTCATCCGCCATTTTGGGTGCTAGTAGTTGAAGCCAAAAGAGCGCAATATTCTCTAGAAGTGGCTATTCCTCAAGTTGTAGCCTATATGTTGAGTAATCCTAATGCTGACAAACCAACATTTGGCTTTGTTACTAATGGCCGAGAGTTTCAGTTTATTAAGTTGACTAAAGAAGATTTACCAAGATACGCATTATCTTACACACTGTCTCTCAACCGTGATGAAGACATTTATACTGTGACAAAAATTCTCAAACACCTAGCTCGTTTAGTCAGTGTTTGATGCTTTGAGTTTCTAGCTGCTATGTATGGTAGTAGGGGATGTCTAACGACAAGTCGCAAGCCTCTACGTTCTATAGTAAAAAGTAATTATTTTCCGCAATGACATATGAAAGCTGAAGAATATCCTTTTGTCCAGGAATTAATCACAAATAAAAAAGGACAGGTTCTCAAAGTAGTCCTAGATTTTGAGGAATATCAGCGTTTATTGGACGCGATTGAAGATGAGGGACTTTACCGAGCTATGCAAGCAGTGAGTTGTGAAACACCTTTTAATATTAATCAGGCTCTAGAAGAACTGGACAAACCATGAACTGTGAGTATATGCCCAGTTTTATCAAAGACCTCAAGGTTCTGAAAAGTACACCAGTGTTTGACACTGTTAAGTCTCTTGTATTTGATGAAATTCCCAACTATTCTAGCCTTGATGAAATCAGTAACGTAAAAAAGCTCAAAGACACTGATATTGCATATCGTATTCGTGTGGGAGATTACCGCATAGGTTTTAAATTTGCTGGAGATACCATTACCTTTATACGTGTTCTTCATCGTAAGGATATTTACCGCTATTTTCCATGAATGCGATCGCAGTTTCTAACACTTGGGTAAGACAACTCACTCAAATTCGTCAAGATTTTGACTCCATTCTTCGCTACATTACCCAAGTGACGGAAAATCAGGTTAGCTGATAAATTTCTACTTTGGTTGACTACAATACTGATTGAGTCGCTTTACTAGTACATCGGAATCCTTACCCGCAGTGCTAGCTGCTTTAGTCAGTACGGTGTCAATTTCTTTTCTGGCTTTTTCCAGTTTTTCTCTACCTGATGCTGATGCTTCGGCATTTTTAGCCGTTCCCAGTGCTTGTGAAGCTTTGGCGATCGCTTGACTGAGATTTTGGAATACTCTGATAAAACCAGTTTGAATCTCTTGCAACTGGGGATCTGATAACTTTAGTTCTTCTAGAGATTGGGTAATTGCTACTAAATCCTTGGATAGTTGCAAACTTGTGATCACCTGCTGTCCTTTCTTTTGATCAATGAGAGCATTTCCCTCATTCACTACTTGAATCAGTCGATGACACTGGGCGGTTTTATCTTCCGTACAACCCGCTATAGATAATACAATACTTACACTAACAGCAACAGTAACAGTAAATTTACGCCACACAAATATTTAAACTCCACCGCCAATAAAATCAAGAGAATTTTCGCACATTATTCTCAGCTAGAAGCCGAAGATTAAATACGTGACAAAATTATCTAATCATCTATAGATGATTACTGATGAGTACAATA
Organism: Aliinostoc sp. HNIBRCY26; assembly: GCF_050235535.1. Taxonomy (GTDB): domain Bacteria; phylum Cyanobacteriota; class Cyanobacteriia; order Cyanobacteriales; family Nostocaceae; genus Trichormus. Next base: position 1,971,137 of record NZ_CP189852.1, on the reverse strand, counting down.
AGTTACTCTTGGTACATAATTTTTAATATTTTCTATTTAGCTTTACATATATTTACAAACGAAATTTCTCTGGGAGGGCGATAAGGGTAAATACGTGGCTGCGATGTGGCTGATTTCCAGGAAAATAGGGATATTCCCTAAAATCTGGTTTTTCAAGGTGCCTATTACATTGTTTAAAGTTATGTAGCCTTTTACTTACGGCGTATAAGCGACTGCGGTAAACTATGCCTTGATTATGATTCTTTCACAGAAAAGAACACTGGAAAGGAGCCGTTTTTTCAATGTCTCATACCGTAAAAATCTACGATACCTGCATTGGCTGCACCCAATGTGTCCGCGCTTGCCCAACTGACGTACTAGAAATGGTTCCTTGGGACGGCTGCAAAGCTGCTCAAGTCGCCTCTTCCCCCCGTACAGAAGACTGTGTGGGCTGTAAGCGTTGCGAAACTGCTTGCCCCACCGACTTTTTGAGCATCCGGGTTTACCTGGGCGCAGAAACAACTCGCAGTATGGGTCTAGCTTACTAAAGAACTGCTTGTCAGTTCTTTATGGCGTTTTCCATTCATTGTTTCGATAGCAAGCATCTTTAGCTTTATCAGATGGGTGGCGATCGCCCATCTGACAAACTCAAACTAGAAATTTATAACTATACTTAGTAGACAAAAGGGGCAACCAGCTCCTTTTTTTTTGGGGTGTAAGGGTGTAGGGGTGTAAGGGTTAGTGAAAAGATAATTTTCTCGTTAGTCTAATCGTCATTACTCACTGCTTGGTAAAAAACCTACATTTGTGATCTTCCCCCTGCTCCCGTTCGGCTGACGCTCACGGCGGAAGCCTGCCCCCTGCGCCCCTGCCTCCCTTTCCGTACCCACGACTACTGACAACTCACCCCAGAAAATGATAAGCATGGAGTGTGTTGACTTATGACTGCTTACTTGCTGATGTTAAAAGTTTCAAAAGTTAAAAAGGTGAGTTGTCATAAGTTCGGTATTGTATTGCTGGAAGACGGCAATGTGATGATGAAGCCATGAACAAAAAGATTGAAGTCCTGCCGGATCAGTCAGCGTTAATTGCGCGATCGCTAGATTTGATCCTGACGAAGTTAGATACTGCCATCAAACAGCAAGGACGATTTACAATCGCCTTATCTGGCGGCAGCACACCGAAGCCGTTGTATGAAGCGATCGCCCAACAAAAATTACCTTGGGACAAAATCCATGTGTTTTGGGGAGATGAACGGTATGTCCCCCCAGATCACCCCGATAGTAATGAATTAATGGCGCGTCGTGCCTGGCTAGATCGGGTTGATATCCCTGCCGCCAATATTCATGCTGTACCTACCCTGGATAATAATCCAGAGCTATCTGCCACTAAATACGAACAGCACCTACAGGCTTTCTTTGGCTCTGCACCAGGAGAATTTCCCGCCTTAGATGTGGTATTACTCGGCATGGGTGATGATGCTCATACTGCTTCTTTGTTCCCCCACACAGCCGCTTTAACAGTGCGCGATCGCTTAATTACAGTGGGTAACAAAGACGGCAACCCCCGCATTACCTTTACATATCCGTTCATTAACGCGGCGAGAAGTGTCATCTTCGTAGTCGCTGGAGCAAATAAAAGACCAGCTCTTGCTCAAGTATTTGCTCCCCAAGCCGATGACTCCACCTACCCATCCCGCTTAATTCAACCCCAAGGGGAACTTGTTTGGCTACTTGATGCCGCCGCAGGTGCGGAAATATCAGCTTAATTGTTGTATCACAAGTAGTTGTTAAAATCGAAAGCTAGAGTTGCTGTGAAAAAACAGGGGTATGAGGGTGTAAGGATGTAAGGGTGTAAGGGTAAAAGGAAAAAGAGAATTTTTTACCAATGCCCAATTCCCCATGCCCCATGCCCCATGCCCCATGCCCAGTCCCCAACCCCCATTTTTAAGATGCTCGTGAACAAAGGCTTAAATCAATGATCGTCTGCCCTAATTGTAATCACTCAAATCCAGACGGCGCGGTACAGTGTGAAGCTTGTTATACACCGTTGCCAGCTACTAACAACTGTCCTAATTGTGGTGCAACAGTACAGTCGGATGCTGCTTTTTGTGGTCAATGTGGTTTTAACCTGCATTCATCAGCTACACCTGCACCTGCAACAGTGGTAGCAACAGCTGTTCCTGATGTGCCTGTAGAAATTCCTCCCTTGGTCAATCCTGACCCGATGTTAGAATTACTACAACCAAATGCTTTAGGCCTTGACCCAGTAGCAAATCAAACTCCTCCTGTGGTTTCACCTTTACCAGCAACAGAAATGGCTGCGCCTGTGACTCCTCCACCAGTAGCACCACCTGTTACCCCTCCCCCAGTACAGGCAGAAGTCACTCCACCACCAGCACCAGTTGTAGTCCCAGAAATCCCAGAAATCCCAGAAGTTCTAGAAGTCCCAGAAATACCCGTTCCTACTGCACCCCCTGAAGCAGTAGCTCCACCACCAGTATTAGAAACACCAGTACCACAACCTGTTGTTACTCCACCGCCAGTAACACCAGCACCACAACCTGTAGTTGCTCCTCCTTCTCCTGCCAGAACCCAATTACAGCAAATCACAGCTAGATTAGTTCACGTTCAAAGTGATAGAGAAATTGAATTACCACCTAGTCTATCTGTGATTCATATTGGTAAACCCAATGACCGCATCCCTCCAGATATAGATGTTTCAGGATTTTCTAATTCTGAAATCGTTTCCCGTGTTCATGCGGATATTCGAGTCGAGGGAGACGCTCACTATATAGAAGATGTCGGCAGTTCTAACGGTACTTACATTAATAACTTACCCTTGCTACCAGGAAATAGACATCGCCTCAGACCAGGCGATCGCATCAGTCTGGGCAAAGGCGATTTGGTAACATTCCTGTTTAAACTCGTTTAATTAGGGGTGTAAGGGTGTAAGGGTTTAGGGGTTTGGGGGTGAAAATATAGCCCTGAAACCCCTATAACTTTATATTCGTCCAAAATATTAATAGTTACAAATTAAAAGTTACCGATTAAAAACTAATATGAGCGAACCAGGGAGAGATTTTGATAAATTATTTACCGATGAAGCCCCGCCAGTCGTAGAACGAATGGGGTTAAGTTGGTTAGTAGGGGCAGCGATCGCTACAGCTATTCTTTGGCAAATTCCAGGCGGAGATTATATTTTATACCCATTTACTATATTAGCTACGTGGTTTCACGAAATGGGTCATGGTTTAATGGCTCTAATTTTGGGGGGTCAGTTTCAAAAACTCCAGATTTTTAGTAATGGTTCTGGTGTAGCAACTTATGCTTTAAGGTCATCATTAGGGCCGATTGGGCCGTTCTTAGTCGCCGCCGCCGGGCCAATGGGGCCACCACTAGCTGGAGCCGGTTTGATATTAGCTTCACGTAGTTTTAAAGTCACCTCCTTGAGTTTGAAAATCCTGGGAGGTTTTTTACTAGTTTCTACATTAATTTGGGTACGTTCCTGGTTTGGATTTGTGGCAATTCCCTTACTAGGCTTAATGATTTTAGGTATTGGCCTCAAAACATCCCAATGGGTACAAGGTTTTGCTATCCAATTTTTAGGCGTACAAGCCTGTGTAAGTACATATCACCAATTAAATTATTTATTTAGTCAAACTGCCGGCCCTTTGGGATTGTCTGACACAGCCCAAATGCAAAAGTATATGTTATTACCTTATTGGTTTTGGGGTGGTTTAATGGCGATCGCCTCCGTTATCATTCTTTTTCAAAGTCTCCGCATTACGTATGCGAAGTAGGGGATTGGGGACTGGGGATTAGGGATTGGGAGGACAAGGGAGACAAGGGAGACTGTGTTTCTATGCCCAATGCCCAATTCCCAATGCCCAATTCCCAAATATGCCACTTATCAAAAGCCGTTGCATAATTATGTAGAAGGAGGCAACCTCTAACTTGGGAAAATTGTCTTACCTTGAGATACCTACAGACTCTTGTGATCAAATAATCAACATGAAATTTCAACTGTTTTTCGGCTCTTTGTTATCCCAGCTTAAAATACGTCATTGGTGGTTAGGTGTTTTATTGTGGATGGCTTTAGTCGCACCAGCTCAAGCTTCTGTAATTTTGCGTGTAGCGATTGAGAGGGGAGTCAATCAAACCAAGGTTGGCAGTTCCACAACGGCGATTGTGAAAGATAGTAGTGGGCGGACTCTAGGACAATTGCCTGCGATGAGTGCCTTTTACGCGCAAGCTATACCTGGAGGTGTGGCGTTAGATAAATGGCAATCTGGTTTATTTTGGATTGAACCATCAGGAAAAGGATTTGTCTATATAGGCGATCGCTGGTATCGCGGTAGAACTTTAGTTGTCCCCACTCAAAAAGGCATAGATGTTGTTAACTGGGTGGATTTAGAAGAATATCTTTACAGCGTCATTGGCGGGGAAATGAGTTCTAGCTGGCCACAAGAAGCCCTCAAAGCCCAAGCGATCGCTGCCCGTACCTATGCCCTCTACAAACGAGAACAACAGCGTAAAAACCCCGTTTATGATTTAGGAGATAGTCCTGATCGCTGGCAAATATATAAAGGTGTCAGCAGTGAATCTCCAGCCACCTATAGCGCAGTTGATGGTACCGCCGGACAAGTCTTAACTTATAAAAATAATCTGATTCTCTCAGTATTTCATGCTTGTTCGGGTGGACACACCGAAAACGTAGAAGATGTTTGGGGAAATCCTCTGCCTTATCTGCGGGCAGTGGAAGACTACGATCAAAATATTAAAGAATGCAACTGGCAACAAACCTTTTCACCTGCGGAAATTAGCTCCAGAATTTCTGGGGTTGGTAATGTCCAGCAGATAATTCCCGAAGAGTTGTCACCTTATAAGAGTGTCAAAGCTCTAAAAATCGTCGGAGATAGAGGTACAAAGGTACTGCGTGGCGAAGAAGTCCGTACAGCCCTCAGACTCAGAAGCACTCGCTTCAACGTCAACAAAGCCGCAGATGGTAGTTTTATACTCCAAGGCTTAGGTTTTGGTCACGGTTTAGGCATGAGCCAATGGGGAGCATATAATCTAGCCTTACGCGGTGCTAACCACCTGCAAATACTAGGGCATTATTATCGCGGCGTTTCCCTCACACCGATTAAAGCGAAGTAATGGGGCATTGGGCATTGAAGAGGAATTGGTGCAGGGTGCAGGGTGCAAGGGGGAGAAAAATTTCCCTATTTCTCCCTGCGCCCTGCCCCCCTGCCTTCTTTCTCCCATTCCCTATTCCCCATTCCCCAATCTCCTCTGCACTTCTTGTTCTAATAAGTCAGTTTCGCTGGTGTAGACTAAATTTTCATTAGTAATGACTGTTTCTGTGGCAAATTGACGAGCGTAGGCAATTTTTTGCTGTAAATCAGTGTTGGGTGTTTCTAATATTCTGGCTCTGGCGATGCGATCGCTGTTACGACTGGCAATTTTGCGATTGCGTCCTTGTAGCCAAAAATAACGAATCAAAGGTACAGCTAAAAAACCAATACCATACACTAATAAAATCCAGTAAATACCTTGGACAAAAGCGATTAGTCCACCTACCTGATCTGCCACTGTACCATCTCTTAACAAACTACCTAATATCAACGCACCTACCAGATTAACTACACCCAAACCACCACTGAGCGTAATTTGTCCAGAATCGGCTGCACTAAATCGCCAGGGTAATTCCTCTAGATAAGGTGATATAAATTCTTGTCGTTGATTGCTGGCTTTTACCTGTAATTCTGGGAAATAATAGACAATTTGTCCTTCAGGACTCACTTGTGGTTGCCCATTAAATTTTAACAGCACAGGCAACATATAATCTTCATATTCCTGTTGATAACTAGCACCCAAATCATCTAAATAAGGGGCGATTTGCTCTGCTGTGACTGCACCTTGATGACTCCGAATTACTGCTGCTATATCTTGCCAACGGCGTTCTTCTAAACGCGCATTGGGATTACCATCACCAAACAAAAACGAGAAGACAGCCTCGAAAAAATTCATTTGGCCGTTTTGTTGCCTATTACGCCGTTTTTGTTCAGGATAAGTTTCATAATTAGGATTAAAATACCAAAACAGATCAGGAATATAGAAAAATCCCCAACTACCGCTAGAGTTATTGTTACGGTTGTCATTATCATTACTGGAATTCATAGCAGTAATGATTAAAACAATAGCAATAGTAATTAAAGCAATAGAAGCAATGAGAAAAACCCCAAAAGAAATCCTAATTAAGTAAAATAGAACTTTCCATACTTTCTGCCACCATTCCTGCAAGCGTAACTGAAAATATTTATTGCGTAGAATATCGCGAAAATTACGCGGAAACAAGTAAACAATATCACCAGTTTCTGCTACCTGCAAATGTCCACCCGCATCAGTAGCTAAAGCTAGTAAGCCTTGATTTGCTTCTGCTAAATTTAATCCAGCCTGAGTTGCCACATCACCAACAGTGACACGGTAGCCCAGTTTTTCCACAGCCTGCATAACATTGGGATTAGGAGTCACGTCGCTTCGCTCCGAGTTCAAAATTAAAAATTCAAAATTAATTACCCCTTCACATACATTCGGGGGGTTGAATTTAAAACTGACTTGTCTTTCTTTTAGTATAAAGTTTGGGCATGGGGGATTGGGGATTGGGGATTGGGGATTGGGGATTGGGAGGACAAGGGAGACAAGGGAGACAAGGGAGAAGCAATATTAATGACTATTGACTGTTGACTATTGACTGTTGACTAATAACTAATAACTAATGACCTTTTCATGGTAAGATTCACCTCTTAGGCTTAGTTCATCAGTAAATTTTCTGTTGGGAATATGGTTCAGTACACTCTCGCCCAAAGCCCAGAAATTATCCTCACTGTTGCAGGTAAAGATTCAGCTAAAGCTCGTGATAAAGCAATGGATCAGTTACTGGAACTGATGAACGCTGGCAAATTACCTACAGAACTAGAGGAAGGATTTGGCCCACAACAATTAATAGAAGTAAAAGAGCCGACGGCTGAGTCTAGTAGTGGTGAAGATGCGATTACTCAAGCTGTACAGGTTCTCAGTAATCTGGCTACACTGAAACTGAAAGTCCAGGAATCTCGCGCTGAAGCGTTGGAAATTCGTAAAGCTGTTGATGTGCTGTTTTCTGATGAGTCGGTGACGGAAGAAGAGATTACCCGTCTCAAGGAAGGTTTTAAGGTTCTCAAGAATTTTGCTCAAGCAAATTTACGTTATCAAGAAGCACGCAATAAAGCAGAACACGCTAGACAGGTTTTAGATCAGGCTTTAGAGTCACCCAGTGAAACATCTCATTAGGGGGACTGGGGATTGGGGATTAGGGATTGGGGATTAGGGATTAGGGATTGGGAGACAAACAAGGTAGACAAGGTAGACAAGGTAGAGTGTTTTAACTCCCTATGCCCCATACCCAATTCCCCATACCCAATTCCCCATACCCAATTCCCCATACCCAATTCCCCATACCCAATTCCCCATGCCCAATCCCCAGTCCCCAGTCCCCAATCCCCAATCCCTAATAGAATGCTCGACTTTTGGCGAATAGTTTTGGTGAGAGAGATGAGCGTAAATTTAGCGTAAACACGCTTGTCAGCATTGACACACCATGCCAGAAGTCAATCAAAATCAGCATCGTAGTCATTTGGGTGCGGGTTGGTCTTTTCCACTTAGGGTGAATGTCCAAGGGGGTTTGCAACTCAGTGCCAAGGAACGCAACATTGAAGAGTCGATTATGCTCATTCTGCGTACTGATTTGGGTGAGAGGGTTTATCGACCTAATTTTGGTTCACGGTTGTCTGAGTTGACCTTTGCACCGATGAATACTCAAACTTTATTACTGCTGCGTCTGCACGTCCAAGAGGCTTTGGAAATGTGGGAACCGCGCATTGTTTTAGATGGAGTTTTTACGGAACCTGATCCTTTACGGGGTCGAGTCAATATTCATATTCAGTATCATCCGAAAGATACTCATGATTCTCGCAGTTTAGTTTTTCCTTTTTACCTGAATGGGGGCAATAGTCAATAGTCAATAGTCAATAGTCATTAGTCATTAGTCATTAGTTATTAGTTATTAGTCATTAGTTATTAATATTTCTTCTCCCTTGTCTCCCTTGTCCCCCCAGTCCCCAGTCCCCAGTCCCCAATCCCCAGTCCCCAATCCCTTTTAAAACCAGGTTATATTATCGTGGAATTTGATTTTTTACCGAAGTTACCGAAGTCAAATCTGGACGATCGCACGTTTAAAGATTTGGTTGATGAGTGTGTTTTGCGGATTCCTCGTTATTGTCCAGAGTGGACTAACTATAATCCTAGTGATCCAGGAATCACGCTGATTGAGTTATTTGCTTGGTTGACTGACCAAATGCTGCTGCGCTTCAATGAAGTACCGAAGCGCAATTATATTACTTTTTTAGAGTTGCTGGGGGTACGGTTGCAAGCACCTGCTCCCGCTATGGCAGATATTACTTTTTATTTGAGTGCGGCTTTACCGAATAGTTATACAATTCCTGCTGGTGTGGAGGTGGCGACGGTTCGCACGGAAACTGAGGAGGCGATCGCTTTCACTACAGATCGGCCTTTAATTATTGATAAACCTTTAATTCGCCATTTTCTCTCTGCCCAAACGACGGAAACTTTACCCTCGATTTTACGCGATCGCTTTACTAATATTTGGGCGCAAACTCCTGATGAAAACTGGTACGGTAGGGAATTGGCTTTTTTTGATGAGCAACCCCAGCCTGGTAATAGTTTTTATATCGTGATTGATGGTAGTTGTCAGTGTGAGGGGAATGTTTTAGCACTGCAATTTAAGGGAGAAGCCGCTACTAGTACGGGGATTAACCCTGATGCACCGCCACGACGTTGGGAAGCTTGGAATGGGATTGAGTGGGTATCGGTTTTACTCCAAGAATCTGATGATAGTACCAAGGGTTTTAGTTTTAGTGAGTTGGCGGCTCAAGGTGCTAATCCCCTGCAAGGTGCAGATGTGGTGTTACATTTACCCCAATCTTGGCCTGTGACTACTTTTACTGCTTTCCAAGGGCGTTGGTTACGTTGCGTTTACACGACTCCCCAACCCAATCAACCAGGGTTTAGTTCATCTCCCCGCATTGTCGGCTTATCGGCGCGCGCCATTGGTGGGACGGTGGGAGCTAGCCAAAGTGAGTTGATTTATGATGAAATTCTAGGGGAAAGTGACGGTACACCAGGACAGACGTTTCAATTACAGCAATTTCCGGTGTTAAATCGTCGAGAAGGTGAACATATAGAAATATTACCGCCTGGAAGTTTATCTTCGCAGATATGGTATGAAGTCAGCGATTTTGCTAATTCTAGTTCTCAGGATAGACACTACACCATTGATTCCCGCACGGGTTTAGTGCAGTTTGGCCCCTTAATTCGTGAACCAGCCCAAATTCAGCAGCAGACGGAATGGAGGCGGGTAGTAGGGAATGGGGACTGGGGACAGGGAACTGGGAATATCTCCCCCATAGCTAATACCCAGTCCCTCATCCCTCATGTTCAGGAATTAGAGCGACAATATGGGGCTGTACCGCCAAGGGGTGCGGTGATTCGGATGGTGGCTTATCGCACTGGGGGAGGACGTAAGGGAAATGTGCAACGGGGGACAATTACTGTCGCCAAGACGGCTGTACCTTATGTAGCCCGTGTGACTAATCATGCACCGGCTCGTAATGGTGCAGATGCGGAATCTTTGGAAGATGCGGTGATTCGTGTACCGGCGATGCTGCGGACACGCGATCGCGCCGTTACTCCTGAAGATTTTGAAGTGTTGACGCTGCAAGCTGGCGCGGGTGCGGTGGTGCGTGTGCGTTGTTTACCACCCAATGCGACTAAAGAAGCGGGAACAGTCCGGCTATTGGTTGTCCCGGCGGCGAATACTGATGCAATTAACCGTGCGGAAGGGATTGAACCAGAATTATTTAGTTTAACTCCCCAACTCCGCAACCAGATATTAGCTTATTTAGATGAACGACGATTATTAGGTGTGCAAGTCAAACTACAAGCACCAGAATATGTGGGTGTTGCCGTGCAAACGGAAGTCGCCCTAGAGCCAGAATACAATCATCCCTCAGCCCAGCAAGAAATTTTAGGAAAATTACGCGTCGCCCTTTATCGCTTCCTCAACCCCATCACAGGCGGACATGATGGTCAAGGCTGGCCGTTTGGTCGTCCGGTGTATCCTTCCGATATTGTGACCCTATTCCAGAAATTCCCGGCTGTGCGTTATTTGGGAGTTGTGCAATTATTTGAAATCCGCTACATCAGGGATCACTGGGAGCGATCGCAACCCCAAAATCCTGTAATTGATCCTGGAAGCTTGGGGTTAATTTGTTCTTGGCAAAATACTGCTTTGCGTTCTGGTCATGTAGTGAATTTAATTCAGTAACAGTAGAAGGCAAAAGAAAATGGTGTCTTTAAGTTTACAGTTAACTCCCATGCAACAACCGGATGCGCTGCAACCATCGACAGCAGCCGCATCTCAAAATACTTCTTTAGTACCGTTTAATTTAGCGACGAATACTAACCTTTCAGGTTGTGATGTCGTTGTTTATCCTAGAGAACCTAGTGAAATATTGTTGCAGTTGGAAAATTTAGGCGATCGCAGTCTCAATTTAAGGGTACAAATTGAAGGAAATTTTCCTAGTGAATGGTGTTCTATTCACACAGAACCCGATAAACAAGGGCCTTTCGTCTTTGATCCGAAAGCACAGATGAGTGTGGTGCTTTGTTTCAACGTTCCAGAGGATTTTTTTGAAAAACAAGCGGCGATTACACTTAATCATCCTTTGGTATTGGATTTTCACTGCCGTATTCACGTTTACTATACAGAACAAGGTACAAACAGACAATTTGTGGAAACTGGGACGTTAAATTTGTATGTACGTCCTCGGAGTTTATACCTAAAATTTATACCTGCACTTTATCGAGAAGTAGACTTTATTGGTCGCTTCTTGAAAATTTTTGAGCAGGCTTTTGAACCCACGGTGCAAACCTTGGATGTGCTTTGGTCATACCTAGACCCTATGACAGCACCCCAGGCTTTATTGCCTTTTTTAGCGCATTGGGTAGCCTGGCCAATTGACCAACGCTGGAGTTTAGCAAGACAACGCTTTTTAATTCGTTCGGCTGTAGAACTATATCGTTGGCGTGGAACAAAGCGGGGTTTGAGACTTTATTTACATCTTTATACAGATTTACCCTTAGATGATCATCTGGTTTCAGAAACTGATAAACATATTTGTATTGAGGAAATTCGCGGTGAAGGTTTTGTATTGGGTAACACTCGCATTGGTCAAGATGCAATGATTGGCGGTGGTCGTCCCTATCACTTTATCGTTCGTCTTCGTCCCCAACGTCCCAACCAAATCGATGAACAATTAGTTCGTCACATCATCGAACAAGAAAAACCAGCTTTTTGTACTTATGAGTTGTACGTGGAACAGGGAATAGTCAATAGTCAATAGTCATTAGTCATTAGTTTTTCTCCTCTCCTACCTTGTCTACCTTGTCTACCTTGTCTCCTCTTCCCAACCCCCAATCCCCAGTCCCCAATCCCCAATTCCCACTTATGGAAGAACTCAAACCCCTAGAACGATTACAGGTACAAGATGGTTTATTGATCAATGCGGAAAAATGGCAGCGATCGCATTATTATCACCGTCAAAGGCAAAATATTCACTATCAGTCCCTCAATCAACCAGGAATTGTCTCTGGTTTGGGTGTGTGTCTGATTCCTGTACCACAAGGGATTTCTTCACAATATAACGATGGTCGATGGTTGCAAATTCAACCAGGATTAGCAATTGATATCCACGGTAATCCGATTATTGTCCCTCAAGCCATCGATTTTCATATTTCGGCTGATATTACAGAAGATAAACCTCGTTTGATTTATCTGGTAGTGAGTTATGTAGATCCAGATGATTTACAACGTCAAAAAGTTGCTGAATTTGAACCTGAATCCTTTCGGATTGAAGAAAAAACTACACCACCTAGTGCTTTAGAGGTGGAATTGTGTCGGATTGTGTTGCAGCCGGGATTAATCCCTTTAAAAAATCCCCAAGATGTATTTTATCCTGATTTGAATAGTTTAGATTTGCGTTATCGTTCCATAGCGCGATCGCGTCATAGTGCTGTTGTGCGGGTGGCTTATTTACAACCGAATATACCAGAAGTTAGTGATCATTTTGCTAATCTCTGTTATTTACTCAAAGCTAGCGAACATCTCACCCAAACTATCCAAGGATTTGGAAGTGTTGAGCGCATACCGTTGCACCTACAACATATTGATCAGGCAGTATTTTATGATTTGTTATTTACCACGGGTAATCAACCACTATCTTTAGATACCCAAGCATTAACGAATCTCAAAAGCTATTTAGATGCTGGCGGCGTGTTGTTAGTTGAATCACCAACTGATGCTATAGACAGATTAGATAGTGTAGTTGATATTGCCGACAAATTTACCACGCCTTTAGAAGATTTACGCAAACTAGACCGCAATCATCCCATGCGGACACAACCGTTTTTATTCGCGGCTTTACCAGTGATTAATCAAAAGCCTATTCAAATCTTAATTGCAGGCGGCATTGTTTTAGTAATAGGTGATTTATCAGCCGCTTGGGGAATAGATGAAAAACTCACTTTACCGCGAGAAACTATTCGCACTGCCCAAGAATTAGGAGTTAATATTTTACATTTTGCTTGGTCAAGAAAGCAGATGACACAATTACAAAAACAATTTATTTCTCCCTCAGCTAATACACCATCTACACCCACTAAAACTAATGCTTTACAAAACGTTTTCAACAAACTAGAAGAATAAATTCACAATTCAAACTAGAAAAATATACCTGAAATATAACAATTGAAAAAAACAACCTATGTTAAACGATGTAAAAATACGAGAATTCAGTTCGTAGTAAGGACTTTAGTCCTTTTCTGTTCGCAGAACGTCTGTCTACGACACGCTACGCGAACGGAGAGAGAACTAAAGTTATCACTACAAACCTTTAATAATTGACCTTGTTCTACTTATATTCCAATACGGTTCAGATAAGAAAAATAAATTTCAACCAAGCCAGCAAATGATCACTCAACAAAAAACGAAAAAATGATTTTGGAGGGGGTTTGGGGGACGCAACCGTCCCCCAATCGGGGGCTTGGGGGAGAATCCCCCAAATCTTGCTCATTGTCTAAGAGGCAGAGCAAAAATTGAGAAATTAACTCTCACCTCCTTAACTGAACCTTATTGACTTATATTCCCCATTCCCTAAATACTTACTCCGCACTCCCCACTCAGCACTCCCCATATGGCTATTAAACTCATCAACGCCAAGATTTCCGTTAAAAAAGTTACCTTCAAACCAGGTGGACAACCAGCATCATTTGAAGTGAATGTTGTGAATGACAGCAATCAATTTGCATCATTCCAACTAGAAATTACTGCGGCTGGTGGTAACTCAAATTTAGGTACCAATTGGTACAATATTAAGCCTGCTGTTAGTGCCAAAAACCCACCAGGAGATAGTGTAAATTTCTATGTGACGATCACTGATACACCCATTGTCGGTTTTATAGGTAAGATTAACTTGATAGTGCGGGTATTTTCTGTAGAATTACGAGAAGAAGATAGGCAAATTCTGCGGTTAGATGTCGAAGCAGGAATTGGTGCTGTACCTGTACAAGTTGACTTACCTATTCGAGAGTTTACCACCCAGCCACAAGAGTCAATTGAAATTCCAGTTCGTGTTTTTAATCCTAGTCAAATACCTACTACTGTTTCTCTAAGAATGATGGGATTAGAACCGACATGGTTATTAGGTAATGAGACGAAATTATTACCAGTTTCTCCTGGTGAGAAAGCAGAAACTTCGTTTTCTTGTCAACTACCAATTCCTACAGAAGTTCCCAGCAGGACATATACTTTTAAAATTGAAGCTAGCCATCCTAATGCTACACCTTCCCTTAGTTCTGAAGGTAAAATTAAAGTCGTCCCTGGGGGATTTGTCGATTTTCATTGTATACCAGAAAAGCAACAGATTCCGGCTGATGCGCTTTGGCTACCACAATGGAAAAATAATTCCGCAACTTATACCCTGGAATGTCACAATATCAGCAATTTAACCCAAACTGCACATATTGAAATTCGAGATGGTCATGAAAAGCAACCCAAATGTACTTTCAATATTCAACCGGAAAGTCTACTATTAAACCCAGGTGAAACTCAGCAATTACAAATTATCGTCAGTAATCGTAGACATTGGTTTGGTCTAGCGAAAAAATTGTCTTTTATAGTTAAATCTATCGTATCAGATCAGCGTGTTAATATTAACAATGAAAATTTATTTATTCGGTTAGTTATTCATCCAGTTTTACACCCTGTTCTGCAATTAATTTTAGCATTTTTATTGTTATGTTTACTGTGGGCAGTTTCTTGGCTAAATCCGAATAACCCCTTATTTGGACATCATGAACCTGTAAATTTTGTCCAGTTTAACGGTACAGCAGATAAAGCTGTGAGTGGTTCTCAAGACCAAACTATTATTAGGTGGACTGTAGCTGGATTTCGCAATCCTTTTATTAATCAACATGATGGCAAAATTGCTGATAATATAGGTAAATCAGTACGAGTTGTCCGTTATAAACCTGTAGATAATGATATAGTTGCAGCAGGTTTAGAGAACGGTGAAATTCAACTTTTTGATGTGATAAAAGGTAAGAAAGAGCCTAAAGTAACCTTCTTATTTAATCCAGCAGATAGAGTCCTTAATTTAGAATTTAGCGAAGATTCTCACTACTTATTTAGCGCGCATGGTAGCGGATGGATTTTAAAATGGGATATCAATGATGCACTATTAGGTAATCCTGAAAATCTCAACCAACCAACAAAAAAGCAAAAGGTAGACTTTTCAGCTTATGGTTTAGCACTGGTGGGGAAAGATAAACAAGATTTAGTAATTGGCGGTAGATATAACAATTTAGCAATTTGGAATTCTCGTGAGGATAAATTAAGAAAAATTTCCTACACTAACCCAGGTAGTCAAAATGATTATATTGTGGGTTTAGCCAGTGCTGAATACAACCCAGATTTATTAGCAGTTGCTGATACAAGAGGACAGATCACTTTATGGAATATGAAGTCATGCCTCAGTCAAAATAGTAGCCAATGTGAGCTGATTGATCAATGGAATGATGGACATAAAGGTAAACCTGTACGTTCAGTAGCATTAAGTAGAGATGGTTGTTATTTAGTAAGTGGTGGTGATGATAGTCGGGTGATGTTATGGCCTCTAACAAAAGATGGGAGACGCGCTTTACCCAATGGGAAAGAAGTGCGTACTAATTCTCAAAAATTTAATAGTGTTGATATCAAAATCGTAAGAAACCGTATTTTAATTATTAGCGGCAACGATGATCATCGGGTGCGATTGGATGTAATTATTCCAGATAGTAATTATTGTAAGAGTTAGGGGACTGGGGACTTATCAATTCAAAATTCAAAATTCAAAATTCAAAATTGAAGAAGGACTGGGGACTGGGGATTGGGAAGAGGAGACAAGGTAGACAAGGTAGGGGAGGAGAAAAACTAATAACTAATAACTAATAACTAATGACTAATGACTAATGACTAATGACTATTGACTAATTTTTAATATCATGACTTTAACAAATTCTCGAAATAAAAATTCTAAACTTGGGTTGAGTATGGCAGATATATTAACTCTGCCGACTCAACAACGGAAACTCGTCCAGTGGATGCTCAAAAATAAACCTGATGGTGCTACTTTAACTGAAGCTGCGTATTATTTGGATTTAAATCAACAAGCTACTCTCAATATCTTAGATGAGTTACTTGACCAAGATTTTATTCAAACAGTTCTCACCCATGATGATGATCTGAAATATCGTGTATATCTTGCACCAAAACAGGGGATTCAACAAGAACAAATTCAGCAAGTTTTAGCACCGGGTAGTCCTTTAGCGATTATTTTCAATCCTTCTGGGGATTATGCTGTACAGGCGGGTTCTCGGTTTGAAATTCATATTACAGTTACTAATAAAGGTGCAGAAAGTGCGTTAATTAATGTTTTTATTGATGATTTATCGCCGCAGTTGATTCAATGGTGTGATGCACCTCATCAAAGGTTAGCATTGAGTCCTAATTCCATAGGTGAGGTGCTATTTGAATTTAATGTACCGATAACGGCGATTCCTAGCACCTATAACTATGTGATAGTTGTAGATGCACCGGAACATTACCCAGAGGATACGCCTATACGCCACACGGCGAAACTCCAGGTATTACCAGCAATTGAAACGGTTGTTAGAGTTAGTGACCCTACTTTTAATGTTATCCCGGCGAGTAGTTCGCGATCGCCTGCACCAATTCCCCCTGGCGGTATCTTGCAACTTAGCGTTAACGTCCACAACCGTTCTGATAGGGTAGATAGGTTTCGTCTGACTTGTTCTGACTGCGGCGATAATTGGTACACTATCCGCTATCCTGAAGGTTTGGAAACAGCCGGGTTAATTATTCCCAATATGGGTTTGAATCTCAACCCTGGGGAAACTGGACAAATTTTACTGCAATTCCACCCCCCATTAGGGGTAACGGCGGGGATTTACTATCCGACTTTGCGTTTATACTCTGCTAACAATCCTGATTTGGTACTGTTAGATGTGGTGTATGTGCAGGTTCTACCTTCCTATTTGCTGAATGCAGAACTATTGACGGTGGTGGGAAGGGTACGCCGCAAAGCCGGAGTATTTGAAATTAGGTTAACCAACGCAGGTAACACCGTCCGAGAAATTGTCTGTACACCAGTCCCCGCAGACGAAGATAAAATTTGCACTTACGTCACCACTCCCCCCGTGTTGCGGGTATTACCAGGAGAAAAAGCTATTTCCCAAGTGACAATCACACCTGTAAGATGGTGGTCACGACCAATATTTGGTGCAGGACGCTTACTTAACTTTCGCATTGAATTAGTAGATCAACAACAATTTCCCCTACCTAACCCTTCTCTTCCAGGGACAGTGATTTGGGAAGCGCGTCCTTGGTGGCAATTGTTATTGTTTATACTAACAGTGTTAGGCAGTATCGCAGCGATCGCCTTTCTGCTATGGTTGCTATTAAAACCCCCCGCATCCCCGAAAATCGTCCGTTTTCAGTCTTCCGATGCTTCCTATCAACAAGCCAATAACGGCAATATTCGCTTAAACTGGCAAATTCGCTATCCGAAAACATTGCAAACGTTGACCATTACGGGAGTCTTCGCCGATGGTTCTGTAGCGGTACAACCGGTAGTTTATAACTTTAATGGACAAATCCCCACAGAACTCAAATCATATTGTCAGTTACAAAATACATTAACTTGCGCCAATATCCCCACCGATGCAAGGAAACCAGGAGATTATATTTTTGAATTGCAAGCATTTAGCAGCAAAAATCCTGAAGAAGCCGTAGACACAATTAAGACTAATACTATCAAAATCATTCCCATTCCTCCGGCAAAAATTCTCGAATTTACTGCCGTTAAACCCACCTATCAAGAAGTACCAGTAACATTAAAAACTGGCAAACAAATTAGTGCCGATACAATTCGATTAAATTGGAAAATTAGCGATTTAGATAAGATTAATAAAATCCAAATAATTGGGCGATCGCCGGAAGGTGTAGTTAATAGTGAATTGCAAACTTATCAATTTAATCAAGGGGAAATTCCCGACAGCTTAAAACCGTTTTGTCGCAACGAACAAAATCAATTAACCTGTCGTAGCTTCCCCACCAAAAACAGTACCATCGGTAACTATATTTTTGAATTACAAGTATTTGCCAAAACCGACACTGATAAACCAAGCATCTCGCAAAAAACAGATGTAATTAAAGTCCAACCATTACCCAGCCAAATTGTCGAATTCAAAATTAATGGTAGTGAACCCCTCCCCAAATATCAAATTCCCATCGACACCCAAAGTAAAGCCAAACAAGTAATTAACTTCAGTTGGAAAGTAGAAGGTAGCAGCGAAATGACAACAGAATTGTTACCCGCGCCTGGTAACATTCCCCGCAGTGGAACGATAGTTTACCCCATCAATAATCAACCAGGTAGTGAAACCATCATCCTCCAAGCTACCAGTCCCACCGGCGACAAAATCAGTCGTTCAGTCACCATCGAAACCTTCGCACTACCCATCCCAACACCGAACCCCAACCAACCCCAACTCCCCCAACTCCCCACTGCACAACCCACACCCCCAGTCATCCCCCCACCCCCAACCGCACAAAATCAACCAAACACCCCAGGAAATAGTAATACCCCTGGTTCAACATCCCCATCATCCACACCCCTCCCCACATCACCCACCCCCTCCCAACCAGGAAAACTCTCACCCTTAGAACTACCCCCAGGATTTGATTAAAAGGCAAAAGGAAAAAGGCAAAAGGCAAAAGAAAGAAATTAACAAAATTTATGGGTTTAATTCCCCTTTACAACATAAAAAATAGTGAATTGCGAATTGTGAATTGCGAATTGCGAACTGCGAATTGGTATTGCGTGACATAAAAAATATGCTTAAAAAACTCCCCAACATCTTCCTTGCAATACTCCTAACCGCCACACCAGCCAGCCAATACCGCGCTGACTTGCTACTAAGATTAGGAAATAGACAAATCAATAACGGTCAACTAACCGCAGCCTTAGTATCCTTAAACGAGTCACTAAAACTATATCAAGAATTAGGCGATCGCACCGGACAAGCCAACACACTTTTAAGCTTAGGGGAAATTTATTTCACCCTGGGTAAATATCAAACAGCGATTAATTTATATCGACAAAGCTTAAACTTTATGCAGAACACAGGTAATCAACCTGGGACTGTACAAGTTTTAGAACATTTGAGTAATGCTTATATCTATACTGGGGATGAAAAACTAGCGCAAGAACTGCGAGAAAAAGCCACCGCTTTAAGAAAAGAAATCGGCAATCCTCCCAGAGAAGCATCATTTTTAGGTAACGTCGGTGTAGGACATGAAAAACTAAGAGAATATGAATCAGCAATTGCTTTCCATACCCAACAATTAGCCATTGCCCAAGATACCAAAAATCGCCAGTTAGAAATATACTCCCTACAAAATCTAGCAGCAGTCAATCGGGAGTTAAAACAATATCAACCAGCGATTAATTTTTATCAACAAGTATTAGCTATTGCTACCCAATCTAGTGATACTGCCTTAACTAATATTACCTTAAAGCAAATCGCTAAAACCTACGAAAATCAAGGTAATTTCGAGCAGGCGATCGCACTCTATCAACAACAACTAGAAACCTCAAAAATCCCCAGCCAACAAGCCGAATTAATTAAACAATTGGGGCGTGTTTACATATCTGCTAAACAATATGACCAAGCCTTAGCATTATATCAGCAACAATTAGATAATGCCAAAACTAATAAAGATATTTACACTCAAGGCGTAGCCTTCAACAATCTCGCCTTTGTTTTACTCAAGTCAGGTAAAATTAATGAGGCGCAAGCCAACTTACAAGCTAGTATTAAAACTTGGGAGACTTTACGCTCAAACTTAAATAATACTATTGATTATTCCACTGAACAAACCAATACATATAATTTACTAGAACAGGTTTTAGTCAGTCAAAATCAGCCGGAAGCTGCTTTAGAAGTTGCTGAACAAAGTAGCATCATGAAAATTTTAAACTTGATGGGAATGCGTTTAGCCACAGAATCAGCCGGTAGTGGTTTAAAAGCCGCACCCAAAGAAATTATTATCCCGACAATTACCCAAATTCAAGCCATAGCCAAACAACAAAAGGCAACTATTGTTAGATATTCATTAATAGAAGATAGTGAAATTTATATTTGGGTAATGCAGCCTAGTGGTAAAATCACATTTCGGAAAGTAGATATCACATCACAAAAGAAGATTATTCCGTTTAACTCTGTTGTCGAATTAATTCATCAAACTCCTATAGCCTTGGGTGTAAAAACTCCTCAAACTCCCACCGCTAATTACAAAAATATATTACTGCAACTCAATCAAATCCTCATTAAACCCATAGCTGATTTATTACCAGCTAATCCTACAGAACAGGTAATTTTTATTCCCCAAAATGAGTTATTATTTGTGCCATTTCCGGCTTTAGTCGATATTTACGATAAATACTTAATTGAAAAACATACAATCACTACCATTCCATCCATCCAGCTACTCAAATTAACGAGAGAAAAACGCAATAATACAGGCGGTAGTAAAGTGGTGGTGGTGGGTAATCCGACTATGCCCAAAATCGAAAAACAGTCTTTACCGCAATTAATCAATGCTGAACAAGAAGCCTTAGAAATTGCAGATTTCTTCAAAACTAATGCTTTAGTTGGTAATAAAGCCACCAAAGCTGATGTTTTACCTTTATTACCCAAAGCCAAAACCATTCATTTGGCAACCTACGCTGTTATAGATGATACCAAAAGACAAGGCATCCCAGGCGCGATCGCCCTATCTAGTATTGCTGATAATAACGGACTCCTCACCGCTAGTGAAATCCTCAATCTCTATACCCAACCAAAAGGCGCGCGCCTACGGGCTAGATTAGTTTTCTTGAGTGCGGGAGAAACAGGTAGTGGTAGTATGGGCAACGGTATGTTAGGGTTATCTTTGGCTTTAATTAATGCTGGAGTTCCCAGTGTAATCATTTCTCAATGGGCAGCCCCCGATACACCCACAAACGTTTTCACTACGGAATTTTATCGACAGTTAAAACAAAATCCTCATAAAGCCCAAGCCTTACGCCAGGCGATGTTAACCACTAAGAAACAGCATCCTCACCCTAAAGATTGGGCTGGATTTACATTAATAGGAGAAGCACGTTAAAAAAAGTAAAAAGGTAAAAGGAAAAAGGTAAAAGAAGGAAATAATAGCTTTGCATCTTATTTTAAAATTCCCAGTGCAAATGCTACCAATTAAAAATTACCTTTATTTAATTTCTAACAACATTCCGGCAACTCTTGTTTTGACTTTCACCTTTTTACTGGGGAATTATCCCGCCTCTGCACAAGCCCCAAACCCAGAAGGTAGCCGTAACCAAGAACGTTTTCCTCAACCCCAATTAACGCCAACACCTATAAATCCAGAATCGCCCCCTTTACAAACAAACCCTACACCAGAAACTACGCCTGCACCAACATCTGGCAGTATTCAAGTAGAGAAAATTCAAGTCACAGGTAGCAGTATTTTTGATGCAGCAACACTCAATTCTGTAACTAAATCTGTAGAAGGGCGTACCGTTACTTTAGAGGAATTAACCAGCGTTGCCGATAAGATTACACAACTTTATTTAAATCGAGGATACATCACATCTAGAGCAGTTTTAGGAAACCAAAAAATCACTAATGGTGTGGTGGAAATTCAAGTAATTGAAGGCAGCCTAGAAAAGATTATTATTGAAGGTACAAAACGTGTAAATCCTAATTATGTGCGATCGCGCATAAAATTAGGTGCAAATAAACCCTTATCTTCCGCCAGTTTAGAAGACCAATTAAGATTACTCCGCAATGATCCCCTATTTACCAACGTCGAAGCTAGTTTACGTCCTGGGACTGGCTTAGGTCAAAGTATTTTAATTGTACGCGTTATTGAGGCAAACCCCTTCGAGGCGACCTTAAGCCTGGATAATTATTCCCCGCCTAGCATTGGTTCTGAAAGGTTGGGTGTGAGTGCCAGTTATCGCAATCTTACAGGCATAGGTGATGAAATTTCCGCCGCCTACTACCGCACCACCCAAGGTGGGGCTAATATTTATGATTTCAGTTATCAAGTACCGTTAAACGCTATGAATGGTACTTTACAACTCAGAACTTCTATTAATAACAACGAAGTCATTCAACAACCCTTTAAAAGCTTTGAAATTAGTGGCGAATCGCAACTATACGAAATTAGTTACAGACAACCACTATTGCGATCGCCCCGCGAAGAATTTGCTTTATCATTGGGTTTCACTGTCCAAGATGGGCAAACCTTTACTTTTGCAGGGCCGACACCCTTTGGATTTGGCCCCGATGATGAAGGGAACAGTCGCACCCGTGTAATTAAATTTGGTCAAGATTATGTTAGCAGAGATGTTAGCGGTGCTTGGGCAGTGCGATCGCTATTGAGTTTAGGTATTGGTGCATTTGATGCCACTATAAACGATGATGCCAAACCCGATGGACGCTTTTTTAGTTGGTTAGCACAATTTCAACGAGTCCAACGCCTCAATCAAGACAACCTATTAATTGCCCAAGCAGAGGTACAATTAACACCCAACGCCTTATTACCTTCCCAGCAATTTGTTGTCGGTGGTGGTCAGTCAGTACGTGGTTATCGGCAAAACGTCCGTGCAGCCGACAATGGCCTAAGATTTACCCTAGAAAACCGCATCACCACAATGCGCGATGCGTCCGGTAATTCCACCCTACAAATCGCCCCATTCTTTGATTTAGCCTACGTCTGGAACGTGGACACCAACCCCAACAGCTTACAACGACAAAAGTTTTTAGCCGGTTTAGGGATGGGTGTTTTATACCAACCCACACCTAAGTTTAATCTTCGATTAGATTACGCCTTTCCCCTAGTCGATTTAGATGACCGAGGTACAAACGCCCAAGATGACGGCTTTTACTTTAGTATTGGCTATGGCTTGTAGGGTTTTATACCAATCTCCAATGGACTTCTCTAGGAGACGCTAACGTGTAATAAAACCAATTCGCAATGGACTAACGTCCCGCTTCGCTAACGCAATTCGCAATTCGCAATTAAACTAAGCCACCCACAAGGGGGAGTGGCGTGGGCGGGTTTCCCGACTTGAGAGAACTGGCGTTGGGGTTTTTACCTACCTTGCGATACAAGGACTGTTTCGCCCACCAGGGTACTTAGCGTAGCGGGACGCAAGTCCGGTTTTGAACCTTCACTTTTTGATAAACTAATCTTCATTAATTTTTCCAGACTGATTCGCTTGTAGTAAGGGCTTTAGCCCTGGTTTTATTCATTCTTACCCTGTTCCCCGTTCCCGTTCGGCTGACGCTCACGGCGGAAGCCTGTTAAGAGTTCCCTACCCATGTAACAATACGGTTCAGATAAGAAAAATAAATTTCAACAAAACCAGCAAATGATCATTCAACAAAAAACGCAAAAATGATTTTGGAGGGGGTTTGGGGGACGCAACCGTCCCCCAATCGGGGGCTTGGGGGAGAATCCCCCAAATCTTGCTCATTGTCTAATAGGTAGAGCAAAAATTGAAAAATCAACTCTCACCACCTTAACTGAACCGTATTGACCCATGTAAGTCATTTCAATAATCAAGTCGGATTCCCATATTATTCAAAAACATACTTTTCCGCTACCTTCCAATAGCGGGAGAACCGCTTAAGGTCAATATATCCGTCATAATCAAAAAATGGTTCAACCTCAAACACTTCCAATTTTAAAGAACGCTCAATTTTATCGCAGATATCATTAAAGCGAGGACTAGGACTATCAGTTGTAGCCACTAAATCAGCATGATGTTCTTTAGCAAAAGCTAAAACCTCTTGCGCCACATTACCCCGACGAATTTCCACAGGTAACTCTAGCAAGCATTCATAAATAAAAGTCAACCGCTTGAGACTAAGTTGCCATTCTTCTATCAAAGCATCATCCCAAACCCAAATCGCAGGCGCATCTGGGTATTCTTGTAAAGCTGGGTTGAAAGGACTCAAACAGTCGCCGTGTATCCAAATAATTTGTTTAGTCATTAGTTATTAGTCAATAGTCAATAGTCAATAGTCAATAGTCAATAGTCAATAGTCAATAGTCAATAGTCAATAGTCATTAGTCATTAGTCATTAGCCATTAATACTCCTTCTCCCTTGTCTACCTTGTCCACCTTGTCCCCAATCCCCAGTCCTTCTTCAATTTTGAATTTTGAATTTTGAATTTTGAATTGATAAGTCCCCAATCCCCTATCTCTTCCCCTTTTGCCAACTTTGACTGTTGGGTTTTTTGGTAAATTCTCCTTTAGGAAACAAGCGTTGTTCTAATTCTTCGTAACTACCTTCAAAATCACAATGACCGTATAGGGGACATTTTTGACAGTACACACCTTTGGTGTAACGTTCTAAGTTCTCGCGGTTGAAAAAATAAGGTTTATGACTAAAGGTGCTGGCTACCCATTGCCAAGACATATTATTACTTGCAGGATCACCGTCTAATAAATGTTCTAGAAACCATTTCGCGCCTGCTTGCCAGCGAATCCGCCGCCAGTGAATAATGTAAGCGGCTAACCACATCCGCATATGGTTGTGTAAATAGCCAGTTTCTCGTAATTCCTGGCTAAAACTATCTATGCAAACTAATCCTGTGCTACCCTCTCTAATATCTTGGGGTAACTCAGGTGCATATTGTGCTGTGGTGTAGCCAGTTTTGTATTCTTCTTGGTCTTGCCAAATATTATTACCAAGTTTGACATATAGTCTTTGCCAGTAATCCCGCCAACCCAATTCATTAATGAGTTTGGTTGCATCATCACGGTTTTGGACTTTATCTAGTACATAATCTCGAATTTCGCGTAAACTCAAAACTCCGTGACGAATATACGGTGAAAGTTTAGTAACATCACCTGTTAAAAAATTACGAGTTTTTGCGTATGATTCTGGGTTAACCTTTTGTAAGGCTTTTTGGGCTGCTTTCCTTCCTCCTACTGCATTACTAATATGATCATCGCGTTCTGCGGCTTGGGGGAATTGTTCCTTCAAATAGGTTATTAATTCATCACGACTGGCAAATTCACGCCGCATAAATAAGATTAGTTTACATAAATTTACATTATCTAATATATCTTAATATGAAAGAGGGATTGGGGATTGGGGATTGGGGATTGGGGACTGGGACAAGGTAGACAAGGTAGACAAGGTAGAATTTATTTCTCAACTCAGCACTCAGCACTCAGAAAAAAAAAGACAAATTTTATCTGTGAATTACACCAGAAAAGCTACACTAGTCAGATAAAAACTTTACTTGCCGAAGCGATGAGCCTCTGCATTAACCCTCAGTGTACCAACCCCCAAAACCCTGACAATATTCTATTTTGCCAAGCCTGTGGTTCAGAGTTGCTCCTAGAAGGTTGTTATCGAGTAGTGGGTTTTCTAGGTGGTGGTGGCTTTGGCAAAACCTATGAAATCCTTGATACGCGGACACAAACTACTAAAGTTATTAAGATTTTAATCAATAATCACCCGAAAGCGATCGAGCTATTTCAGAGAGAAGCAGAGGTTCTCACTCGTCTCAATTATCCTGGTATTCCTCAAGTTGAGCCTAACGGTTACTTCATTTATTTTCCTAGAAGTAGCCCAGAGCCATTACACTGTCTGGTGATGGAGAAAATCGACGGTCTTGATTTAAACGTGTACTTAAAAAAGAGAGATTATCGACCCATCGACCAAAAATTAGCATTGCAATGGTTCAAAGAAAGCGTCATTATCCTTCAACAAGTTCATCAACAGGGTTTATTTCACCGCGACATTAAACCATCCAACATCATGTTAAGGGCAGATGGTCGTCTCGCGCTCATCGACTTCGGCACAGCCAGATCAATTACCCAAACCTACATCGCCAAGCAATCTGCGGGACAAGTGACAGGTGTCATTTCCGCAGGTTATACCCCATCCGAACAAATTCATGGTCAGGCTGTACAACAGTCAGATTTTTTTGCACTGGGTCGAACTTTTATTTATTTATTAACTGGAAAAGAACCAACAGATTCCCTAATTTACAACTCTTATAGCGATGAATTAAGCTGGCGAAACCAGACAAAAGTTCTACCGCAGTTTGCAGATTTACTCGATCAAATGATGGCGCGTTTACCCAGTCAACGTCCCCAAAATACTCAAATAATTTTGCAAAAGATAGCGGAAATTGAGAGTTATTTAAACCCACCACCACTACAAACCCCACCGCCACCACAAACTCCCACTCCACAAACTCCTACTCCTCCCAATAGAAGAAAATTTATGAAATTCTTGGGCTTTGGGGGACTAGGAATAGCTTTGGCTGGGTTAATATATGCAGTATTGCCCAAAACTAAGTCAAAATTAGTAGTTTCTCGCCTGGGAGATGGTGATTATCAAACTATCACAGAAGCGATCGCCAATGCCCAACCCAACACCAGCATCATGGTGCGTCCTGGATTTTATCAAGAAAGTATAGTAATTAATAAACCAATAAAAATTATTGGTGATGGTTCTAAAGCCGATATTGTCATTGAAAGTCCCGACTCAAATTGTATTTTAATGGAAGCTGACACAGCAACAGTTAGTGGTTTGACACTACGTTGCACAGCAGGCAAAAATAACAAAAAATTCTACGGTGTAGATATTTCCCAAGGACAGCTAACTTTAGAAAATTGTGATATTACCTCTGATTCTCTAGCCTGCATCGCCATTTATCACGCCACAGCTGATGCTATTATCCGTAATTGTGAAATTCATGACGGCAAAGCTAGTGGTATATTTGTTTATGATCATGGTCAAGGTAGAATAGAAAACTGTTATCTGTACAGCAACACTTTATCAGGAATCACCATCCAAGACGGTGGTAATCCTACAGTTGAGCGTTGTAGAATTCGTGATGGGGGAATTTTGATTGATCAAAATGGTAAAGGCAGCATCAATAATTGTGACGTTTTCAGCACAACATTAGGTGCAGGTATAGAAATTAGGAAAAATGCTAATCCAACAATTGAAAACTGCGTAATTCGTGATGGACAAGGAAGCGGTATTTTAGTAGATCAAAATGGTCGAGGAATAATTAAGGAATGCAAGATTATTAATAATCGCTTATCAGGTATAGAAATAAGAAATGATAGCAACATTGTCATCAGAGAATGCAAAATTAATAGAAACCAACAATATGCCTTGTATGTTCATGATCGAGGCACAGGTACAGTAGTAAATTGTGATTTAACAGCAAATGTCAGAGGTACCTTTGACATCGACAACACATCTCAAGTACAACGCAGTGGCAACCAAGAATAACATAGTAAATAAACAGATATTCCTAGCCACTGAAATAACTAATGACTAATGACTAATGATTAATGACTATTGACTATTGACTAATGACTAATGATTAATGACTATTGACTATTGACTATTGACTATTGACTATTGACTATTGACTAATTATGACTAACATTCCCCAAATTGGACAAACAGCACCGGAATTTTCTCTACCAGACCAAAATGGCAACCTGGTTAGTTTAGATGATTTTACAGGTCAATGGATTGTAGTTTATTTTTACACTAAAGATGATACCCCTGGTTGCACTACAGAAGCCAAAGATTTCACAGATTTAAATCAGGAATTTAATCAATTAGGCGCAAAAATATTAGGTGTGAGTCCTGATTCTGGTAAAGCCCATTGCAAGTTTATAGATAAACATAACTTGTCTATTACACTGTTAAGTGATCCAGAACACCAGTTAATCGAAGCTTATGGTGCTTGGCGGTTAAAGAAATTTATGGGTAAAGAATATATGGGTGTGGCGCGTTCTACTTTTCTCATTTCACCTGAGAAAATTATTGCTCATGCCTGGCCTGATGTCAAAGTCAAAGGTCATGCCCAAGCTGTGTTGCATAAACTGCAAGAATTAACAGCTAGTTAACTGATTAAAGCCAATGATGAACTTAACATTACTACAAAATTGACATCGCTTTACAACCAGAAATGTCAATATAGTTATACAGTTCCGCTTGTAGACCCTATGGTTCAATTCATCCAAGCTCAAAATGTTGGAATTGCATATTTAGAAGCAAGATTTGGACTCAAATTAGCGGAAAATGATAGATTTTTTCCAGAATGGTTTGAGTCTTTACCGGAAATTACAGACTTAGAAAAACAGTATTTAGATAGAGTTAAAGCTAATTTTCTGAGTTTAGTTACAAGACCACCTATTTTAGAAAACGCTGTCAAGATGGTGGTATTGTCTCCTTTATTAGATTTAGCTGGATTTTATCGTGCGCCATTTTCTATTCTCACTGAGGAATCTATCGAAATATCTTTAGAAGACGCAGGAAAAGTGATTAGAGGTAGAATTGATGTTTTAGTTATTCAAGAGCAATTATGGTTACTCGTCATTGAATCTAAACGAGCAGCATTTTCTCTGACAGAGAATATAGCTCAAGCATTAGCTTATATGATCAGCCATCCCAACCAAGAAAAACCTGTGTTTGGATTAGTAACTAATGGCAGTCACTTTATTTTTATCAAATTAACTAATTTAAATACATTAACTTATGCTTTATCAGATGAATTTACGCTATTAAAACGTCAAAGTGAACGGTATCAAGTCCTTGCTATCTTAAAAAAACTGAGTCAAATATTGCAATAGTTATGTCTAATCATCCCATATACCTTGATTATCACGCCACTACACCTGTAGATGAGCGTGTATTAGCTGCCATGCTGCCATACTTTACAGAAAAATTTGGCAATCCGGCAAGTATTAGTCATATTTACGGTTGGGAAACGGAAGCGGCTGTAAAACAATCGCGGGAGATTTTAGCCGCCGCAATTAATGCTTCCCCAGAAGAAATTGTCTTTACTAGCGGTGCGACGGAAGCTAATAATTTAGCCATTAAAGGTGTAGCAGAAGCTTATTTTCAAAAAGGTCAGCATATAGTTACTGTAGCAACTGAACATGGTGCGGTGCTTGACCCTTGTGCATATTTAAAAACCCTGGGTTTTGAGATTACTATATTGCCAGTCAAAGCTGATGGATTAATTGATTTAGAAGAATTAGAAGCAGCGTTGCGTCCTGAGACAATTTTAGTTTCGGTGATGGCGGCTAATAATGAAATTGGCGTATTACAACCACTGTCAGAAATCGGGGAAATCTGCCACAGCCGCCAAATAATTTTCCATACAGATGCAGCCCAAGCTATTGGGAAAATTCCTCTAGATGTGCAAGCAATGCACATTGATTTGATGTCTTTAACAGCCCATAAAGTTTACGGGCCAAAAGGTATTGGTGCATTATATGTCCGCAGACGCAACCCCAGAGTGCAACTTGCACCCCAACAACACGGGGGAGGACATGAACGAGGAATGCGTTCAGGAACTCTATACACACCGCAAATTGTTGGCTTTGGTAAGGCTGTAGAAATTGCTTTAGCCGAACAAGAAACAGAAAGCCTCCGCCTCATCCAGTTAAGAGACAACTTATGGAGTCAGCTTTCACAATTAGAGGGAATTCACCTAAATGGACATCCTACCCAGCGATTACCAGGTAATTTGAATATTAGCGTTGAGGGAGTGGATGGTGCAGCATTGTCTTTAGGTTTACAGCCAGTTATGGCCGTATCCTCTGGTTCAGCTTGTTCATCGACGAAAACAGCACCCTCTCACGTCCTCACTGCTTTGGGACATGACGAAAAATTGGCTTATGCTGCCGTTCGTTTTGGGATAGGTAGGTTTAACACATCGGCAGAAATTGATATAGTAGCGAAACACGCGATCGCTACCATTCAAAGTTTACGTAAACAAAAGACTTTAGTATAAAATGCCGTCTCAATTTGTTACAAAAGACTGGTACACCGCAAATCATCGTTACTTGATGGGTTTAATCTCCCAAACCCGTCAAGCTTTAGAACAATTGGCTGAAGACAAAGAACCGGAAAATCACAGTAGGGAGAAAGGCATATTCCTAGATTATGAGGAAGACCAAGCCTTTGAGCAAACACCCCCAGCCATAGAGCAACTGTGTCAAATCTTTAACCTATCTAAATTAGAACGGCAAATTGTGCTGTTATGTGCAGGGATGGAATTTGACCGTAACTGGGGAAAACTATGTGCCGCAGCCCAAGGACAACCACAGTTAGAACATCCCACATTTAGTTTAGCATTCTCTATGTCTCCTGGTTCTTATTGGGATTTACTCACTCACGATGCACCCTTGCGACGCTGGCGGATTATTGAAATTGCCCCGTCCCATACATTGACGATTTCTCCCTTAAGATTAGACGAGCAGATTATTCATTATTTGGCAGGATTGCGCCCATTGGATGAGCGATTGGCACAATTAGGAGCTACCCCCGTACAGACAGAAAACTTAGTGCCATCCCATACAGCCCTAGCACAACAAATGGCAAATTGCTGGTTGCAAGCCTCTCAAGAACAGCGCGCCTTACCCATATTGCAACTATGCGGTACAGAAACCGCCAGCAAAAAAGCGATCGCTGCCCATGCCTGTGATATTTTACACTTAACAGTTTATGCTATTGCTGCCCAGAACTTACCCCGTGACACCCAGCAATTAAATCTGATCAAATGCTTGTGGGAAAGGGAATGGCGACTGTATGGCAGGGTAATATTATTGGATGGCGATCGCACTACCGAATCTCCAGACGGGGAAAATCACATCCATCAGCTACTCGACACCCTACAAACCCCCCTGATGATCTCTAGTTTAGAACGTCGTCGCGCCATCCAGCGTCCTTTGCTCACCTTAGAGGTAAATCACCCCAGCCCCACCGAACAGCGTCAAGTTTGGCAAACTGCCTTAAGTGACATCTCCCTCACTTGGAATGGACACATTGACCGTCTTGTTTCCCACTTCAACCTCAGCACCGCTACAATTACAGCCACCAGTTGGCAATTCAAAACCCAACACCACCCAACATCCGACTCAGCCCAAGCCTTCCGTTTTCTCTGGGATGTCTGCCGTAGCCAAGCCCGTCCCCGCCTCGATGAATTAGCGCAACGCATTGAAGCAAGCGCACAGTGGGAAGACTTAGTATTACCGCCCAATGAATTAGGCGTATTGCGTGATATTGCTGCCCATTTACGCCAGCGTTCCAAAGTCTATGAACAGTGGGGATTTGCGGCTAAAGGCGGACGGGGTTTGGGGATTAGTGCCATGTTTGCTGGGGCGAGTGGCACAGGGAAAACCCTGGCGGCGGAAGTATTAGGAAATACCCTCAATCTAGATGTCTACCGCATAGATTTAAGTGCAGTTGTGAGTAAATATATTGGGGAGACTGAGAAAAACTTGCGGCGGGTATTTGATGCGGCTGAGGGGGGAGGAGTCATTTTACTATTTGATGAAGCCGATGCCCTCTTTGGCAAACGCACAGAAGTGAAAGACTCCCATGACCGCCACGCCAATATTGAGGTAAGCTACCTATTGCAACGCATGGAAGCCTATCGGGGTTTAGCAATTCTCACCACCAACTTAAAAGCCTCCTTAGATCAGGCATTTCTGCGGCGTTTGCGCTTTATCGTCCAATTTCCCTTTCCCGATGCCAATCAGCGCGCCGAGATTTGGCGACGGGTATTTCCCGCCCAAACCCCCACCGCAGACTTAGATTTTGAGAAGTTAGCTAAACTCAGCGTTGCTGGCGGGAATATCCGTAATATTGCCCTGAATTCAGCGTTTATAGCAGCCGATGCCGATGAACCTGTGGGGATGAAACATATCTTACAAGCAGCGAAAAGTGAGTATATCAAGATGGAGCGACCTTTGACTGATGTAGAAGTCAAGGGATGGATAGCATGATTTTTGCTGAATAGCAATTATCCAAACGTCTAATTGATATTACCGAAGAAAATGAGAGAATGGGGTATTATTTGGCTGCGATTCGGAGTGTGGCTATGCGGACTCATGAATCAATTCAAAATTCAAAATTCAAAATTCAAAATAAAGCGTCACAAAAGCAATCTTCGGTAACTAATTCCTTGGTGTCTCGCCCCTGAAGGGGTGCAGCCCAAAGCAGAGGAAAGCACTTGTTCAACATTTCAGCAACCTGAAAAATTCACGCGACGATAGATTTCAGTCAGGGGAAGTTCTACATTGAAGCTGTGCAGAAAAATTGCCTGCTCAAGATGAGAGTAAACTTGCCATTGCCAGCGATCATTGCTTTGACGATCCAAGTTATGAAACTGCTCAATATAGGGTTCAGTTTGGCTCACCAACAGATACTCACAAAAGCTAGCAACAGAGCGATATTTTCTGAACTTTTCCCCTCGATCATAGGCTTCCGTAGATGGTGATAAAACCTCGACAATTAGTAAAGGATTGAGAATTTCATCATTGCGTAGACGCTCTTGCGGCTTGTCGTAGACATCGCCATTGAACTCTGGCAAGCCATTCACAACCATTAAATCTGTATAAGTACCACATTGATATTGAGGAATCCAAACCCGCAGGTCGCTATTATACAAACGAAAATCTGTGTCTCTGAGTAAAAACCCTAAGTAAATTAACAAATTACTAGCGATCGCACTGTGGACTTCTGAACCTCCCGACATAGTAATAATCTCTCCATTACGGTATTCATGGCGTTCTGGACTGGTTTCTTCCATCGCCCGATACTCGTCTAATGTCAAGCGAGTTGTGATGATATCTGGGGTACTGCTTTGAGCAAAGACCACAATCAGACCTCTAGAATAATTACCGCTACAAATATTATCGGCTGCGATTTACAAAATTGCCGATGCAGGCGTGCTTTATCTATAAATATTATGATTCATCAAAATTAGCCTATAGTCTAATTTGCTTTTGTCAAAAAAATGACACAATAGAGCATAATTTGGCTAAAAGTGAAGTGCAGCTATGCGAACTCATAAAGCATCACAACAGCAATCTTCGGTGAACAATTCCTTGGTATCTCGTCCCTTTGTTGTACAGCCAAAAGCAGAGGAAAGGAAAGAATCGCCAGGAGCGCAGGGATACGAAAGCCAGATGCCAGAGTTCACTATTTTTAACCCAGCAGGGGAACAATCGCCTGTACAAGCTAAGTTAGCGATCGGCGCACCAGGAGATAAATACGAGCAGGAAGCAGACAGGACAGCAAAACTAGTTGTACAAAGGATTAATGCACCGGCGATCGCTCGTTCAACTTCCGAACCCTCAATACAACGACGGGGAGGTTTAGAGGGAGGAGAAGCATCAACAGATTTAGAATCCGCCATTACTAGTGCTAGAAGCAGGGGACAGCCATTAGATGCTGGTTTGCAAGCAAAGATGAGTACAGCGATGGGGGCTGATTTCAGTGGTGTGAGAGTGCATACTGATGCCCAATCAGACCAATTAAATCGCTCGATTCAAGCCAAGGCATTTACAACAGGGCAAGATGTATTCTTTCGGCAAGGGGAATATCAGCCAGGGAGTCGCGGCGGACAGGAGTTGATAGCCCATGAGTTAACCCATGTAGTACAGCAAAGTGGTGGTATATCTTACCCAATTCAGAAGATGAAAACCACAAGTGAGAGTAGAGGAGAATTCATAGACTTAATCTTTACACTGCTATTCAACAAAAATATTTCACTTGCTAAGTATGCCTTAGAAGTACGAGTTGACAGTGGAGAATTTGACCAAGAAGATGTGGAAGAAGTTGGCGAAATGCTCTCAGCCCACGAAATTGTCAGCAAAATTCACACATCAGGACTAAAAACAGAAACCAATGATGAGATCATTGGTTTCCTGGATATTTGGGATACTTCAATTAAAGAACAAAAAGAAAAAGCCAAACCTCCTAGCAAAGAAGAGGCAGTGATTGCAGGTACTGTAGAAGCAGATGAAGGTTTTGTGGAAAAAGTGCCTGGTCCTGGGAAAAAGCGCATCCAAGTACCCACAGGTACTGCGTCAGCAGTTCAAATCAAAAATTTGTCGGAAATCCGTTGGAGTCAATCCGATGTGAAATCAGAAACCCAAGGCGAAGGTGCAACACCAATTACTACCGTCATCAAACACATGATCAAAGGAGGTTGGAGAGGCGACCCATGTAGTGTGGTGCAAATGACTGACAAAATCAAGGTTGAAACAGCAGAAGTGTCTTCTGGAGTTAAAGCTGGATTAGTAAGTCAAGATAACCGTCGTCTTCTAGCCGCAAAGGTTGCAGGGTTAACTCAAGTCCCTTGCATTATTAAAAGCCATTCTGATCCATTGCCAGAAAGCTGGCCTGTAGAATATCGGGACAAAATCGGTAAGCATCTTTATCTAGATACTAGTAACAATACACTCCGCTATGGTGCAAGTGGAGAAGGATTCAAACAAGGAAAACCCACTAATGATAAACGCTTTAAACTGATCCTACAAAAAGGCCATATAGCTTCTACTTATGGTGAATTAATTCTCATTCGCACTGCCAACCAGCCAGCAGTCAAGGCAACTGGGGAAAGTTTTGAAATTGGTGGTAGCAGTGAAACACCATATATGAAACCGAAAACTTCTGTGTAAAATTCATCAATCACCATAGAGAAACAACAGAATGTCATACAGAAAAAATCATGATCCAAGCCACTAAATTTATAGATGTGGATTGTAATTTAAACCTGATGTGAATTAGGAAAACCTTCTATATCCAAAAAATATCCTATGCTTGGAGCTAATGAGACTCGGCAGGGACGGGTTAATCAAATATCATGAACAATTAACGATGATCTCGGTGAACACGCCCCTACAAATGTCTACGGAATTACCCGATTTTAATTCACATTAGACTTAATTTTGAATGGAAGAATTTTGAATTCGGAGCGCAGCGACGTGACCTTAACAAATGCTTTTTATGGCTATTTAACATCTGAGGATCAGAGTGCTTCCCTGCCATCTCTCTCTCACGCATTGGCTAACGCTGAATATTGGTTAGAACATTCATTATTAGAGCAATTCATTCAAAAGGGTACAAGTAGTGAAATTATTACAGTGCCGCACAGTCGTTATTTGGGTAGAAGAGGTTGGGTTGGTTTTGAATTGCCTACAGATGGGGCTGCTGGTGATATTTGGTTAGATATGCGGGAATTAATGCCTATGATGTTAATTCCCAGTGAACCACATCCCTGGCGAGAAGTTGATCCGATTATTCAATACCGACCTTTGTATTGCTGGATTGCTTGTCGTCCTGTAGCCAGATGGCAATATCAAGCATATCTAGCTATGAATGCAGATAATTCTTCAGAATTTTCACTGGAAATCACAGAGGAAACCCATTCAGCCACTAATCTCAAACTGACTAATGCTAAAAGTTATGCCCGTTGGTTTGGGAAAATGTTACCGGATACAATCGATTGGCAAGCTGTACAAGAATTTCTGCCAGAAGTAGTCATTGATGAGATGTGGCTTGGCCAAGATCGTGAATGGAGTAATGCCAGAAGTTACTACGATGACGAAATAGCTTTGGTGATCACTAGAGAAACCCTAACTCAAGATCCGGATGAATTGCTACAGGCGTACGAAGCTGGCAGCGCATCAGATCCCAGAGGCGAGCTAGTATTTAGCTTAGAAACTACTAGTCCCAAAATTGGGTTTCGGACATTGGTAAATATGCAATTTGGGTTACAGAAACGAGCATAGAAGAAATCAAATGCTGATACCCCAATAAATATCCTTGTTAGGAAAATATGCTGTGTATAAGCAACTCGAATTTGATTTAAAGCGTCAAGAGAAATAAGAGTGACCCGAAAAAGCGATCGCACTCTCACAAAAAATGCGATCGCACCAACTTTCAATAAGGATCGTAATCAAATCTACCCCGCTTCACACTGCGGAAATAATAACCCCGACTCGGTGGATTATTTAAATCAAAAGTATCACCACTGGGAACACGCCAAATTTTGTAGTCATGATACGTCAATGGTGTGCTGGGTTTGCAGACTTCAGGCGGGTGATCTCCTAAAACAAAATACGCTGCATTTCTCCCCATCACCTTCGCTTTACCATATTTATCTACAACTACCGATGTTTCCTCACTAACAGCAATACCTAAAGCACTCTTAGCTACACCATCTTGAAGTTGACGAGCAATAAACGCCATAATTCGTCCCATGCGTTTGCGACTATCAAAATGGGTGTCAACTATTGTTCCCTGCAAATGATGCCATCGGAAAAAGTTGTAGGTAAAGGTAATATTTTCATAAGGATCTGCTAAAGCATCCTTAGTTTCAATGGGGTCTTCGCAAGCACAAGCATCATAAATGAAATCACTGAGAATCATTGCCCCCGCACTAGTGCCACCAATGCCGCCGCCTCTTTGATACACTGACCGCACAGCCGCTTCTAGTTTGGTGTTTTTCCAACTGCGGATGTATTGACATTGGTCGCCGCCAGCAAAAAATACTACTCCCGCATCACGGATTTTTTGTACGATATCGTCTCTATTGGCATCTTGGCGATTACTGACTATCAGCGTGGCGACAGAGTTCACACCTTTCATCTCGTAAATTAGGCGATTGTAGTCGTCACTACCATAGGTACGAAGGACTACAACATTGATTTTCTGCGTAGAATTAGCACCGCCTCTGACTTGGTTAATCATCCACTGAATAGCTGCTTCGACATCAGGGCCACCACCGCCCAAGTTAAACACAGGGCCAGCCAATGGAGTCAGAATTTCGGTCGTGTTGCTTTCAAAATCGAACGTCAGGTATGCTGTAAGACGGTTGAACACCCTCAACAACATAGCTCCTGCGGCCTTCAAGAACCTTGCTATACCTGGGAATGCCCTTGTCATACTAACCTTATAGTGCAAACGGCAACTATTGCTTAATTTCGCACTTCTCAGGGCAAAATTCCCAGCGTACAGGCATGGTGTTGTTTTTTAGCCTGAAAGCGTCCAAAATAAACATTCAGGCTGGGTTTGAGGCTGTGTTTTGTTACTGAAATTGGGGACTGGGGACTGGGGATTGGAGACTGGGGACTGGGGACTGGGGACTGGGGACTGGGTAGACAAGGGAGACAAGGGAGACAAGGGAGACAAGGTAGGAGATGGGAAAAACTTTTCCCTGTTCTCTAATGACTAATGACTAATGACTAATGACTAATGACTAATGACTAATGACTAATTACCAATTCACTTGCGATCGCTCTTTCACTACCCTCAGATATACATTCTCGGTCTGCTTGGCTAATTTCGGCCAGCTAAAGCGGCGTTCTAAATCTGCATAAGCATTATCAACTAACCATTGGCGATAACCAGGGTTTCTCAATACTTCTAAAATTCCCCAAGCTAAAGAATTGGGATCATTTACCCAGGTAACTATTCCTGTCTTGGTATGCTGCACTACTTCTGGGAAGCCGCCTGTATCTGACACCACTACAGGAACTCGTGAGGCAAAGCTTTCTAGTGCAACAATGCCAAAGGGTTCGTAAAGGCTGGGAAAAACTGCACAATCAGCTACTGTTTGGAATTTATCTAAATATTCGTCGGTAATAAAGCCAGTGAAGTAGCATTTATCCCAAATTCCTAAATCCCAGGCTTGGCGTTTGAGGTTGTCGGTATTTCCACCACCCACAATCACGAACTTGACATAACCTCCCATTTCCCACAGTACCTTGGGGGCGGCATTCATTAACACTGATACGCCTTTTTCGTAGGTCATGCGTCCCACATAGTAGACAATTTTCTCATGGTCGGCGGCGAATTGACGACGAAAATCTTGGGCGTGAAAATCTTCGTGATGTTGTTTCTTTTCGGGACGAATACCGTTATAGATCACATCAATTTTGTCCCAGGGGCTAGCTAAGGCGCGGGATACCTCTTGGCGCATATAATCGGTACAGACAATAACTCGCCAAGCGTTGTAGGCAAGTAAGTTTTCTTTACCGTGGATATAGTTTTGGATATCGTTGTGAATACCGTTGTAGCGTCCGTATTCTGTGGCGTGAATGGTAGCAACTAAGGGAATTTTAAAGGTATGCTTGAGAGCGATCGCTGCATCTCCTACTAGCCAATCATGGGCATGGATTAAATCAAAGTTACCTTCCTCGGAAATTAACTTACCACCATGATGTCCCATGCTTTGATTGAGATTGACTACCCAGTGAAAAAAGTCATTGCTATGAGAAACTGGGACTCGATGTACATGAATTCCCTCCACTATCTCGTACATCGAAGCATTACCAACTTCTACGGTGATCAAGTGGATTTCGTGGCCTAGTTTCACTAGTTCGGGATACAACTCTGCCACATGACGCGCAATCCCGCCAACTATCCTCGGTGGAAACTCCCAACTTAGTACCAGTATTTTCATGAACTAGACTCCCCGATGCTTTGAGCAATTCAAAATTCAAAATTCAAAATTAAGAAAATCTGCACTGGTGAGAAGTTGTCAGGAGGTTCAGCCTCCAAGCGAACTTCGGTAAATATCCTAGCTTCTAGGATGAGGCTACATAAAAGCAAATTTGCTTTATAAAAATTTAAACTTTTGAAAGTGAAGACTTGGAGTTAAGTAGATTTACTAAAATTTTCGGATTTTTTGGCCGTTATGTGGGCAAAGCTGATCAAAAATTATCAATCCCAAGGAAAATCTTTAGAGTAGCTGAATAATTCTCAAGTTGAATGCAGTCTCACACCCCCAAATAGATGATAGGGAACAGGTTACAGAAAACAGAATATTGTCTGTTTCTTGTCTCCTCTTCCCTATCAGGATGGAATTTTTACCTACAATTCAAGTCTAATCTGTAACTTTCATCACCCTTGATCTAAACGCAGTACAGCCATAAAAGCTTCTTGGGGTACATCAACTGTACCGACGGATTTCATCCGCTTTTTACCTTTAGCTTGTTTCTGTAACAGTTTCTTCTTCCGGCTGATGTCACCACCGTAGCATTTGGCGAGTACATCTTTTCGCAAGGCGGGTATGTGTTCACTGGCGATGACTTTACTACCAATAGAGGCTTGAATGGGGACTTTGAATTGGTGACGGGGAATTAATTCTTTGAGTTTTTCCGCCATTGACCGCCCCACGTTGTAAGCTTTATCACGGTGGACAATCATGGCCAAGGAGTCCACAGGATCGCCGTTAATCATGATGTCTAGCTTAACTAGGGGATTTTCGCGGTAGCCAATCAGGTGATATTCCATACTGGCATAACCGCGCGATCGCGATTTCATTTGGTCGAAAAAGTCGGTGACTACTTCCGCCAAGGGCAATTCATAAGTTAAGGTGGTACGTCCTTGGGTGAGATATTTCATATCTTTGAAGATACCCCGGCGATTCTGCGCCAATTCCATCAGCGTCCCCACAAACCCCTCCGGTGTAATCATTTCGACTTTCACGTAGGGTTCTTCGATGCGTTCGCGATCGTTAGGTGCAGGTAAGTGGCTGGGATTATCAATATACAGTTCTTCTCCCTTGGTTGTGACTACCTTATAAACCACAGAGGGGGCTGTAATAATTAAATCCAAATCATATTCCCTTTCTAGGCGTTCCTGGACAATTTCCATGTGCAGTAAGCCTAAAAATCCGCATCGGAAACCAAAACCCATCGCACTAGAGGTTTCTGGTTCGTAGTGCAGTGCAGCATCATTGAGGCGGAGTTTTTCTAAAGCCTCCCGCAAATCTTCAAATTGATCTGCGTCAATGGGGAACATCCCACAGAACACCATCGGGTTAGCTTCGGTGTAGCCTGGTAGGGGTTCTGTCGCTTTAGCATTTGATAGGGTAATGGTATCACCTACCCGTGCATCCGCTACCGCTTTAATGGCGGCGGCTAAATATCCCACTTCCCCAGCGTGGAGTTCATTAACTTGCTTTTGGTTGGGGGAAAGAACACCCAACTCATCGATTTCATATTCCTTACCGGAAGCCATTAAATAGACGCGATCGCCTTTTTTCAACTTTCCGTCCATCACCCGGAAATAGACAATTACACCTCGATAAGCATCGTAGTAACTATCAAAGATTAACGCCCTTAAGCGTTCATTGACAGTATCTGGTGCGGGTGGTACGCGTTCGACAATCGCTTCTAAAATTTCATCAATCCCGATGCCTTCTTTAGCTGAGGCTAAAATTGCCCCACTGCAATCAAGACCGATAATTTCCTCAATTTCACTAATGACTCTATCTGGTTCAGCCCCAGGTAGGTCAATTTTATTGAGAACGGGGATAATTTCCAGATTATGTTCTAGGGCTAAATAGACATTAGCCAGAGTTTGTGCTTCTACACCCTGAGAAGCATCCACCACCAACAAAGCCCCCTCACAAGCCGCCAAACTGCGCGACACTTCATAGGAAAAGTCTACATGGCCTGGAGTATCAATCAGGTTCAGTACATAGTGCTGACCATCCTTCGCCTGATAGTCCATCCGGGCAGCTTGCAGCTTAATTGTAATGCCGCGCTCCCGTTCCAGATCCATGTTGTCGAGAAACTGTTCCTTCATTTGCCGGTCTTCAACAGTCCCCGTGGCTTGCAAGAGGCGATCGGCAAGGGTGGATTTCCCGTGGTCAATGTGAGCAATAATACAGAAATTGCGAATGCGAACTGCGGGAACGTCAGTCATATACTAATCTTTGCTGAAGCAGCAACCAAGGTTAAAAAGCTATTTACTTCATGTATTTTAATGCTTTCTTTGCCAAGACGCTGCTAGTTATTAGTCAATAGTCAATAGTCAATAGTCAATAGTCATTAGTCATTAGTCATTAGAGAACAGGGAACAGTTTTTCTCATCTTCTACCTTGTCTCCCCAGTCCCCAGTCCCCAATCCCCAGTCCCCAATCCCCAGTCCCCAATCCCCAATCCCCAATCCCCAATCCCCAATCCCCTCCTTAAAGATTCCCTCCATACTTTTTAAGAATCTCTATAAAGTCCATTTTTCATTGCTAGTATTCATCAACCTGAAGCGTACAATAAAGATATATAAGTACATAGTGTAGAGATGATGGTCAATTACCACCTGTAATTGCCCTGATATTCTAATTTACTGACAAAACTTCCAGCCGACAGTCTGGAAACCGCTAAGAAAATGGCCACTTGCTACCTGACGCTGTTAGTTTGATGAAATTTCGGGGAACTATGTAACTATAAACTTTTAACAATTTGTCAGTAAACAACCCGAACAGTCAATATAACTGCTTTATAAAGCTGGTGAAAAGACCGTAACTGAGTATATAAACCTATGAATATGCAAGAAAGAACTACCGATGCGGAGTCAATCCCAGCCGATAAGGTGGAAATCTCTGTCCAACTGGATTCGGAGTTACTAGAGCAAATTCAGCATCTGACTGACGATCCCAGTAAGGTGATCGAA
Organism: Aliinostoc sp. HNIBRCY26; assembly: GCF_050235535.1. Classification (GTDB taxonomy): domain Bacteria; phylum Cyanobacteriota; class Cyanobacteriia; order Cyanobacteriales; family Nostocaceae; genus Trichormus. The sequence continues at coordinate 1,930,047 of NZ_CP189852.1, read as the reverse complement.
GTAGCGATTCGTCAATGGTTACGCGGCGAGATTCTCCGAGACGATGAACTGACACGTAGTCCCCATCGCATCCCAGTTCCACCTAGAGGTGAATGGAATGATTGATTCCAGTTTTCATAAATAGGCTGTAAAGAATCCAGCCGAAAATTGTAAAGTTGGTCAATCTAGATTCCAGAACAGCTAAAATACGCAATACTCAGTGCGTAAAGCTGTAATCTTTTATGCCAAGCTTTACCAAGCTTTAGTAAAACTGTTTTGAGTTGCCATCTGTCTATCCAACTCGATTAATGACTATTACTGCTAGTTCCCAATTGCCACACATATTTTCCCAAAATCTGGAATCAATCAACCCCAAGGGTGATGGACTTTTACCAACACTCGGCTCTGAGTTGGTATATATGCAGGATGGGACAGGACGCTACCTGTCTTTTTATTGGCAGAAAACTGACCTTTTAGGTTTTCAACCTGAACGGATAGTCACCGAATCTAATGGAGAGAACATCTTCCTCCCAGTAGATCAGACTGCCTATTTAGAAAGACTGCACAGAATTTTAACAAGCTTAGTTCCAGAAAGGTGTCAATGCTGGTTTAGCTGCGATCGCAATTTATTCGAGTTGGAGTTGGCAATTTGCCCAATTATGCCCCCTGTGGGAACTGCTGCAACTACAGTTTTGGTCACGGGGAGGCTATTACAAGTTAAAGTTAATACGCAAGAAGTCAATGTTGCCATTAATCCACCCCATCAGGTGGATTCCGTACTGCGATCGCAACAACATCAAAAACTCGTCAATCAAATTACCAGAAATATCCGCCGGACTCTAGATTTAGATGTCATTTGGCAACAAACCGTTGATAGTTTGGGTAAAGCATTACGCCTCGAAAGGTGTATTATTTGCCCCTATCAGCCTTCTAGTTCCAAAGTGCGGGTAATTGCTGAATATCACCAGCCAGAACGCCCTTCAATGCTGGGACTAGAGATAGACGTTCACGCAGAACCCGCCTTTGCTCAAGCCTTGGCTACCCTCGAACCCATTATCATGGAAGTGCCAGGGTATAATCTTTGTCCCCAACATAAAATTTTAGTAGTCGCTACCTGCTATAAAGACCAAGCCAATGCTTTAATTGCCATTAATCTACGGGATGAATGTTACCCACTGACTAACGCCGAATTAGAATTAGCCAAAGAAGTTGCAGATCAATTAGGCACTGCGATCGCTCATGCTACCCTATACAAAGAACTAGAAGCCGCCCGACAAAAAGCCGAAGAAGCCTCCCGCCTCAAGAGTGAATTCTTAGCTAACGTCTCCCATGAAATCCGTACTCCCTTAAATGGGATGATTGGCTTCTTAAAGCTGATTTTAGACGGCATGGTAGATGATGTAGATGAAAGCAATCAGTTTTTAGCCGAAGCCCACGAATTATCTTTACATCTGCTGACTGTTATTAACGATATTTTAGACATCGCCAAAATTGAAGCCGGCAAAATGGAACTAGTTTGCGCCCCAGTCAAACTAGATGAATTATTTGCTGATGTCGAAAACTTCATGTGTCCCCAAGCGGAAGGTAAAAACCTCAGTTTCCGGATGCAATTACCGCCCACTTCCGATGACATTATTGTTCACGGTAATTACCAAAGACTACTGCAAGTGATGTTGAATTTAGTTGGTAATGCCATTAAATTCACCCATGAAGGCGGAATTACCGTCAGTGCGGATATCGTCGTCAAGAAAAACAAATGCCCAGAACAACAATTCCCTGGGATGGTGAGAGTGAGAGTAGCAGACACAGGTATCGGTGTTTCCCTTGATAAACAAGACAAACTCTTTCAACTATTTTCTCAGGTTGATGGTTCTCGTACTCGTCAATACGGTGGTACAGGTTTGGGTTTAGCCATATCCCAAAAACTTGTCGAAGCAATGGGCGGGGAAGTACATTTCTACAGTCTTGGTGAAGGACTTGGTTCTACAGTCACCTTCACAGTTCCCTTGTATCAACAACCAGTTATGCTGTCTTCAAATGAAGGCGAATCAGATTAAGGGACTGACAATTTCAAAAATATACAATCATGTTAATAGTAAGGGGGCAGGGGAAAAATAACAATATCTGTTCTCGGAAAACTAGATAATTTATTTTCTGGAAGTCCTGAGATAAATCCAAGATAATCAACATTTGGTGAGATTATGGCATTTCTTGATGAAATTACGCCTGAACAAGAATCTCTAATGCCAAGTTATCGAGAAAAGTGGCATGAAATAGCATTTTCAACTGATAGGATTAACCCTTCAAAAGCTATTGAAGCAGTACAATCAGTCTACGAATTGCTGCAATTACCAACCCCAGAAATTCAAGTCTTTGATAGTTTATATGCAGCAGCAACAGTAGCAAAACCCCTTTATCAGCGTCTTTATTTCACTGAAGATGGTTTATCATTCGGCAACGAGTTAATCGGTAATTTACACAAGAAGTTTTATATTAACAACATAAATGCTATTGGGCATTGGGATGAATTTATTAGTTCTCAGTTGCGCTCGGATGCAACTTCAGAAATAGATGGAAAGTTATCAGAAAGTTTAAGAAATTACCTATTGGAAGATAAATCAGAATCCTTTTCATACTGCTATAACTTTTATTGGTTTTTACCGCTTCATTGGTATGCCTGTGAAGGTGGATTTTTTGATTTTCATTTTTCTGTCGCCAGTCATACACTCTTTGAACCTTATGATAAATCTGCCTGGGAAGTATTTCAAAAACTTGTGCAATCCTGTGGCTGGATTATTCCCTTTGAAAACATTTGTTTAGTTTGCGATCGCCCAACGCGGTTTTTGTTTAATGCTGAAAATATCCTCCATGCAGAAGGAGAGCCTGCTGTTCAATTTATTGATGGTACTGGGCTGTATTGTCATCACGGCGTAACTCTGCCCACGGAATATGGAGAAAATCATCCCCAGCAATGGCAACCACAATGGTTATTAGAGGAAACCGATATAGAACTAAAAACTACTTTAGTGCAAGCTATTACTAGCACCCTTGAAAGCGATAAGATTGGCTATTTTAAAGAAGCTTTGGAAATTGCAGCTGGGTTGGGAAGGCTAAATACCGTTCAACAGATATTAGCATTACAAACATTTGATGGTCATGCTCTATCTAATGCGCTGGCTCATGGGGTGTGGAGTAAAGATATTAAAATTTTAGAAATCTTAATTGCGGCTGGTGCTTACTTGAATCTCCGTACAGAGTGGGGTACACCTTTAATTGCGGCGGCTAGAACAGGAGACGTGAGTATTGTTCGTTATTTGGTAGAAGCAGGCGCAAATCCAAATCTGTGGATTGACTATGATGGCTACATGAGTCCGCTTTCAGAAGCAGTCTATGAAGGGCATCAGGAAATTTGTGATTATTTACTGCCTTTAATTACAGATACAGAAGAAATTGAATACGCTGCTAGAGAATTACCAAAAGCCGTAATTCGCAAACAGCGACGAGAAAATCAATCCCTACAAAAATTCTTTAACGCTATTTTGGACAGTGACACAACTACAGTACGTGAGTTAGTTGCACAAGGTTTAGATATCAATTCTGTAGATGAATATGGTAGCACTGCTGTTCATTGTGCAGTTAATGTTGGCAATGTACAAATGATCAAGTTACTTGCAGAATTAGGAGCAGATTTAAATCGCCTTGACGAAAATGGGCGAACCCCTTTAATGCGTGCAATTGGGATTTATGCTTTTCAAGCTAGGGCATTGCGGGCTTTGATTCGTGCTGGTGCTAATGTCAACTATAGAGATCAGGAAGGATATACAGCTTTGAATCGTGCAGTTTTAGATGACATTATTCCCCCAGTTTTTGCCAAAATCCTGCTCAAAGCTGGTGCTGAATATGGTTCTTGGCAAGGGACAGAAATTTTCTCAGCAGCAGAGAGTGGTAGTGTTAGGTTAATTAGGATTTTAGTAGCTTCTGGGATAGACGTTAACCAGTTCTCTGATACAGATGGTTTAACTCCACTCATGAAAGCCGTCATCAAATCTAAAGCTTGGGCAATGCGCGCTTTAATCCGTGCTGGGGCAAATGTCAACAGTAGAACTGAAAATGGTGAAACAGCCTTATTTTTTGCAGAAAATACAGGCAAAAAACATCCGGTAATTAAAAAGATTTTGCTCAAAGCTGGCGCGACTTACTAAAAGACCAAATTTCTAACCTTCCCAGGTGACTAAGTGTGAGGTGAAGGTGGTAGATTTTTAAAGTAACCCTAAACTTATCTAACGCTAGTGTTCTTCTGTTGAACTTGGAATTCGGAGCAAAGTAGCGTGAAACCTGAAGAAATAGCGGGAACTCTGACTGAAATATTCGGTACAGCCGACATACAAACACTTGCATCCGGCTCATGGCAAATAGATACGCCTAGATTTAGACTGTTGGTATTGCTATCAGAAGATGAAACTTGGCTGCGGGTGTTATTACCCATTGTGCCATTGCAAGCCGCACAACCATTTCTAGAACAGTTTTTAGCAGCTAACTTTGATACGACTCAAGCAGTCCGCTATGCTCTACATGAAGGTGTAATTTGGGGAGTGTATCACCATCATAGTCATACTTTAGTCAGTGCTGATTTACAGAGTGCGATCGCTCAACTCATCTCTTTACACAGTGCAGGCTTAAACGAAGTCTTCAATAGCCTAATTGAAACCCGCATTCGTCAAATTGTGAAAGCCGCTAAACAACAAGGACAATCTCTCCAAGCCACCATGCAAAATCTAGAACGGTTCTATGCAGAAGGATTATTAGGAGAAATAAACCAAACTTCAGCCGATAGAGAAGAAGTTTTAGCAGCCTGGCGCAGACAATTAGAAAGACTTTGGCAAGAAGTAGAATCTAACCCAAATGAATAAAACCAATTCGCAATTCGCAATTCGCAATTCGCAATTCGCAATGGACTTCGCCCGCTACGCTAACGCAATTAATTCAGCCACCCATCAGGGGCGAGATTTTGAACCTATCTTTTTCCGAAAATAAATGGATATTATCGAAATTCTCAAAGCAGACTACCAAAGATTTCCCACTAATCAAACTTACAGCATTTATGCTGATGACGTTTATTTTCAAGATCCATTAAATAATTTTCGCGGTGTTGAGCGATATAAAAAAATGATTAAATTCATCCAAACTTGGTTTTTAAACTGCCGGATGGATTTGCATAATATTCAAAAATTGGAAAACACAATCAAAACCAAATGGACACTGAGTTGGAATACTCCCCTACCTTGGAAACCCCGCATCTCCATTTCTGGCTGGAGTGAACTAGGGCTGAATTCCAATGGCTTAATTAATTCTCATATTGATTATTGGCACTGTTCACGGTTAGATGTACTGAAACAGCATTTCTCCCAACCGACAAATAATCAATGAAATTAGCCTTAAACTAAAATTAATCAATTTGGTCACTCAGTCTTATGACTAATTATTCCTTGATGGTACAATCCCCATTATTTATAAAGAATAAAAAAGTGAAACAACATTAATTCCAGCCCCTGGATTTATCCTGGTCGTGTTTTAATTTTGAATTTTGAATTTTGAATTTTGAATTCGGAGCAAAGCGACGTGACGGCTGCTAAAGATTCGGAAGTAACTGCGGACACTATACATACAGAGGTAGAAGATATTATCATTCCACCTAGTGATTTGTGGAGTGATGAGCCACCTGTGGAAAGTGATCTGCACCGAGAACAAATAGAATTGTTGTTGGCTTGTCTCAAGTGGTGGTGGCGTAACCGTAATGATTTCTACGCCAGTGGCAATTTAACAATATATTTTAGTCCAGAGCAAATTACCACCAGAGATTTTCGCGGCCCTGATTTCTTTGTAGTTTTAGGTTGTGAAAACCGTCCCCGCAAAAGTTGGGTATTGTGGGCAGAACAGGGTAAATATCCTAACGTGATTGTGGAATTACTCTCAGATAGCACTGCCAAAGTGGATAAAGGAACTAAATTTGAGCTATATCAAGAGACTTTTCGCACACCAGAATATTTTTGGTTTCATCCTGTGACTTTGGAATTTCAAGGGTTTTGCTTAGTTAGTGGTAAATATCAGCCTATAGAACCAAATTCTCAAGGATGGTTGTGGAGTCAACAGCTAGAGTTGTTCTTGGGTATTCATGAGTCAAAATTGCGGTTTTTCAGCCCAGACAAGCAACTATTACCCACAGCAGAAGAAAGAGCCGCTTTAGCAGAAATAAACGCTGAGGACGAAAGACAACAAAAAGAACTAGCACAACAGCAAGTAGAAGAACTCAAGGCAAGATTACAAGCTTTGGGGGTAAACCTAGAAAATACAGACGAATAAGTAAATTTTGCGTAAACTGACTGCAAAATCACTGAAGTATTCAACAAAAGAAATCATATACTGAACCCAAAAGAGCGATCGCTATGGCTGATAAAGAACTGAAACAACTCATCGAAACTAACGCTAAAACCATCCAAGCTATGTTAGATGATATGGCAGACACCAGAGAAGAACGTCAAGAACTCCGCGAAGGAATGATTCAACTGCAAAAAGCCGTAGAAAAATTAACGCAAGTACAAGAAGGCATATTAAAAATATTACTCTCAGGAGATGGCGATCGCCCCACCATCCTCAAAAAACTCTCAGACATCGAAAATAAACTAGATCAGCTATTACAAGGAAACAAGGATTAGGGAAAAAATACTTACAATAACCCTTACACCCCCACACCCCTAAACCCTTACACCCCTAAACCCATCAGAATACCCCATGCCCCCAGCCCCAAAACCATTGATAATAGAAGTAAGGTAAACAAATGTAAACAATTCTCAGGCAGGGCAGAATCATCCATGCGAGTAATTTTAATGACAGGTAAAGGCGGCGTGGGTAAAACTTCGGTTGCGGCGGCGACTGGACTCCGTTGTGCAGAATTAGGATATCGTACACTGGTTTTGAGTACCGACCCTGCCCACTCATTAGCTGATAGTTTTGATTTAGAACTAGGACACGCACCCCGACAAATTCGCCCTAACTTATGGGGTGCAGAATTAGACGCACTACAAGAACTAGAGGGTAACTGGGGTGCAGTTAAGCGATATATCACCCAAGTTTTACAGGCTAGAGGTTTAGAAGGAGTACAAGCCGAAGAATTAGCTATTCTACCAGGGATGGACGAAATTTTTGGCTTAGTCAGAATGAAACGCCACTACGATGAAGGCGAGTATGATGTCTTAATCATCGACTCTGCACCCACCGGTACAGCATTACGACTGCTGAGTCTACCAGAGGTTGGTGGCTGGTATATGCGACGTTTTTACAAACCATTTCAAAACATCTCTGTCGCATTGCGCCCCCTAGTTGAACCGATTTTTAAACCCATTGCAGGGTTTTCCTTACCAGACAAAGAGGTAATGGATGCACCTTATGAGTTTTATGAACAGATTGAAGCTTTGGAAAAGGTATTAACAGATAATACGCAAACTTCAGTCCGCTTAATTACCAATCCCGAAAAAATGGTAATTAAAGAATCTCTACGCGCCCATGCCTATTTGAGCCTATATAATGTCGCTACTGATTTAGTTGTAGCTAATCGCATTATCCCGGCTGAAGTGCAAGATCCATTTTTCCAACGATGGAAACAAAATCAAGAGGAATATCGTCAAGAAATTCATGATAACTTTCTGCCCCTACCAGTGAAGGAAGTGCCTCTATTTTCTGAAGAAATGTGTGGTTTAGCTGCCTTAGAACGGTTAAAAGAAACTCTCTACAAAGATGAAGATCCTACCCAGGTATATTACAAAGAAACCACCGTTAGAGTAGTGCAGGAACAAAATCAATACAGCTTAGAATTGTACTTACCTGGAATACCTAAAAATCAAATTCAACTCAGTAAAACAGGTGATGAATTAAACATTACTATTGGTAATCATCGGCGTAATTTGGTATTACCTCAAGCTTTAGCCGCACTCCAACCCGCAGGCGCGAAAATGGAAGAAGACTACTTGAAAATTCGTTTCGCTGATATTGCCAAAGCTTAATCATCGTAATCTTTGATACTTTTAAATCCCTGATTTCTTTCGAGAAATCGGGGATATTGTTTTTAGTAGTGGATGGTAGAGTTACACAATCAAAAAGCCGTATATTCAGCGATTTTACGTCATCAATAACCGATAAAAGCTATATTTAGTCTATTTTCAGAGTAATATTTGATGGCTCATTCTTATATTTTTTGATGAAAAAATCTTGCTGAATTAATCAACTTACTAAATAAAAATTATTCATATTTTTAAAATATAAACTAATGTAAAGACATATAAATAAATCAATAAAATTTTGACCGTGGTTTCACCGTAGACAAGCTTATTAAATAAAATTCACAATATTTTTAGATTTATAAAAATCACAAAAAATTCTGACATTAATTTAAATAAAAGCAATGTCTTTGATCGCTAAAGCTAACTTACAGGTCAACCTTGATCAAGAAAGCGTACTACGTCGGATTACAACTCGGATTCGTCAGTCTTTAGAGTTAGAAGATATCATCACAGCAACAACGGCGGAGGTACGTTCCTTGCTAGGAACTGACCGAGTAATGATTTATAAATTTCATGTAGATGGTAGCGGTCAAGTTATTGCGGAATCAATTTATGAACATCGTCTACCTTCACTGCTAGGTTTAAATTTTCCTGCCGATGATATTCCCCGTGAAGCTAGAGAATTGTTTCTCAAATCTAAAGTGCGTTGTGCAGTTAATGTTGAAACTGGGGAAATTGGTCAAAGTGGTTTATACAACTCAGAAACAGGAGAACAAATTTCTGAAGAAATTCGCTATCGACCCGTAGATCCTTGCCATATAAAGTATTTAAGAGCAATGGGTGTGAAATCTTCGGTGGTTGCGCCGATTATCCATCAAGATACAGTCTGGGGGTTATTGGTATCCCATCACTCTGAAGCCCGCGAAATCTCAAAAGAGGAATTAGCGGCTATGCAGATGGTTGTAGATCAATTATCTGTGGCGATCGCCCAAAGTGAACTCCTCACCCAAGCCCGCGCCAAAGCCCAACGGGAAGCCATCATCAACCACATTGCCACCCTACTACACTCCTTACCTACCATTGTTTTACAACCAGCTTTAGAAGCGGCAGTGCAAGCTTTTCATGGTGTTGGTGGTCGTCTGTGTCTAAAAAACCAAGCTTTTGACCTGCAAAATGGTCATCAAAAAAGTTTAAGTGAATGTTTAATTCCTGGTGGGGATTGTGTCCAACTTTATACTTGCGGTCAACAACCCATAATTACCCAACCCACAATCTATCCTCTCGTAGAGCAGTATAGTGCTTGGCAGGAACACTATAAATTCCATGATTATCGCGTTTGGGCAATTTCCGATATCTATCAAACTCCTGCTTGGCAAAGTTTACAACCTGCTTTTCAAGGGACTCAGATTCGTAGCGTTTTGATCATTCCCCTAGAATATCGGCAACAATTATTAGGTTATTTAAGTATTTTCCGCCAAGATATAGACACCGAAACTCTTTGGGCTGGTCAACATGATCCTGATCAAAGACAACTTTACCCTCGTTTATCATTTGAGTTATGGCGGGAGTGCAAAAAAGGACAAGCCCAAGCTTGGACAAATGAAGATATAGAACTAGCGCAAGCACTAGGTAAACATTTTGCTGCTGCAATTCAGCAATATGAACTATATCAACAGGTGCAAGCCTTTAATGAAAACTTGGAACAACAAGTTGCTAAACGCACTCTAGAACTGCAAGAAACCGCAGAACAACAACAGGCTGTATTCAGTGTCATTACTAAAATTAGGGAATCTCTAGATACTGAAACCATCTTTAAAATTACCACGGAAGAAGTCTGTCAGTTGATCAAAGCAGATCGCGTTTCAGTTTATCGTTTTAATGCTGAATGGGGTGGTGAATTCGTCGGTGATTTTGAAGCAGTCAATTCACACTGGTCATATAAATCTAAACTTGGTGTGAATTCAGTTTGGAATGATACTTACTTACAAAAAACCGAAGGTGGAAGATATCGTCATAATCAAACATTTACGGTTAATGACATTCATCAAATGGGATTTGACCGATGTCATGTTAATGTTTTAGAAAGTTATCATATTAAGGGTTTTGTTCTCGCCCCTATTTTTGTAGGACAAAAACTTTGGGGCTTGTTAGCCACATATCAACACTCAACCCCCCGACAATGGAAAACTTCAGAAGTTAATTTCATCACCCAAATTGCCGCCCAATTAGGAGTAGCACTACAACAGGCCGAACTCCTGAACCAAACACAACAACAAACCCAAAAGTTAACTCAAGCACTACATCATTTACAACAAACTCAAAGCCAACTAATTCAAACTGAAAAAATGTCTTCCTTGGGACAGTTGGTAGCAGGGATTGCCCACGAAATTAATAATCCGGTTAACTTTATTTATGGCAATCTCTCTCATGTGAGCGAATATGCGACAGATTTGTTAAGAATGTTGGAGCTTTATCAGCAGGAGTTTTCTGTAGAGAATGAAGCGATTCAAAATTTAGCAGCAAAGATAGATTTAGAATTTTTAGCAGAGGATTTGCCCAAAACTTTAGGTTCTATGCAAATAGGCGTAGAACGCATCCGTCAAATTGTCATGTCTTTACGGAATTTCTCTCGCCTGGATGAAGCAGAAATGAAAGCTGTGAAGATTCACGAAGGTATAGACAGTACCTTGTTAATTTTACAGCACCGTCTGAAAGCTAAATCAGATATTCCCGCGATTAGTATCATCAAAGAGTATAACGATATTCCCTTGGTAGAGTGCTATGCCGGACAGATGAATCAAGTATTTATGAATGTTTTGAGTAACGCCATCGATGCTTTAGAGGATTACAGGCGATCGCCATCCGAAAATTATCAACATCAAATTATCATCCGTACTAGTATGGGCGAGTTAGCAGACAATACTAAAAGTGTTGTTATTCAAATTATCGATAACGGCCCAGGTATCCCCGAAAATTTTAGAAATAGAATCTGTGATCCATTTTTTACTACTAAGCCTGTAGGTAAAGGTACTGGTTTAGGATTATCAATTAGTTACGGAATTGTTGTAGATAAACATGGTGGTGTGTTTGAATGTGATTCGCAACTAGGTGTAGGCACAGAATTTCTGATTGCCATCCCCATCAAACAATTCAGTTCATAGTAAGGATTTAAGTCCTTACTACAAGTTTTAACCCATCACTGGCAGTATTAATTTCTCAATTGAATTGGCATGGCTAAATAAGTCATCTTAAAACCGCCTAACGGCGTAAAAATCACTGGAGTTAATTCTTGATTTAAGTGCATTTGAATTTCTGAAGCTGACAGAGCCTTTAAACCTTCCATTAAATACTTAACGTTAAAGGCAATATCTATATCTGTGCCGGTAATTTGAGCCGGCATGGACTCTCTACCACTACCCATTTCTTGCGCTTCACAAGACAGAGTTAGTTTCTGCTCGTTAGCATCTATACTGAGTTTGACAATATTATTTTTTTGATCTGCTAATACAGCAATTCTTTCTAATGTACTTAAAAATTGACGGCGTTCTATTGTCACTTGCCGTTCAAATTGTCGGGGAATGAGTTGACGATAAGCAGGATACTGACCTTCTAAGGTACGACTAGTGAGGCGTTGATTAGCCCATGCAAACACTACCTGACCTTGGTCTAAGTATAGGGCTATTGGTTCATCAGAAGCGGCATTATGCGCTAACATTCGCTCTAGTTCGCGCAAGGCTCTGGCGGGAACTGTGACTTCTAATTGCTGTTCATGCTCTTCTAAAGGACGTTCATTGGTGGTTTCTACCACTGCTAGGCGGTGTCCATCAGTCGCAGCAAATTCTAAGGTGTCTTGTTTAACTGTTAAATGCACTCCTGTTAGGACTTGTTTAGTTTCATCCGCACTTGTGGCGAATAAAGAACCCCGCAAACCTTCGATTAATGCCGTAGCACTGATATAAATAGCTTCAGTATTTTCAATTAGGGGTAATTCGGGAAACTCTTCTGCACCCATCGCCCGTAATTGATATTGTCCACTTTTGGGGGTGAGGGTGACAACTAAACCCTCTCCTGTGGTGTTACTATCCGTAGATTCATCATCGAGGGTGATTTCTCCCTCTGGTAAACGAGAGGTAATATCTACTAATAACTTAGCCGGCAGTGCGATCGCTCCCTCTTGCCAAACCTCTGCATTAAAGCTAGTGCGAATTCCTAAACTGAGGTCAAAAGCAGTCAGGCTCACCTGATTGTTTTGAGCATCTGCTTGTAGTAGCACGTTGGCTAGTATGGGATGAGTCGGTCTAGAAGGTACAGCACGACTGACAAGGGAAAGATTCGCACTCAGGTCACTTTGGGAGCAAACTAATTTCATGGTTGGGAAATTGGGTACTAGGGATTGGGGATTGGGGATTGAGTGATTTTAAAAATCAAACAGGAGTCTTATCGTATCATTTTCATCTTTTACCAGGACAGTACGAAAACAAGTATAGGACTCATATTTGATTTCTCCGCAGCCAGGTACACTTTTATTCCCAATTTCCTATTCACACTTTTTTGTGCAGCAAAGCTGATTAAACATTGTGGAAACTGTGGAAAACTTAGCTGCAAGCAGTCGTTGATTATATCTATGAAACTTATATCTGTGGAAAACTTGTGGAAAAAACCTCAGATTTTTCCACAGAGCAATTATACTTGATCAAGTTTTCCACAAAAACAGGTGATTTTTCCACAGAAAATATTTGATATTAATCTATTTTTATACAATACTTAACATTTTAGAGTAATTTTAGAGAGTGAAAAGAGTAATGCTTGTGGAAAACTTTTAGTATTTATTTGCGTTGAGAAGCACTAGTCATATTAATGCGATCGCTCAATTTTTTCAGAGTTTGTGAGAGAGAGCGATCGCTATCCCGCAACTGAGTAATTTTTTCACAACTATATAACACAGTTGTATGGTCTTTCCCCCCAAACTCCTCACCAATTCTGGGGAAACTTAAATCAGTATGCTGCCGCATCAAATACATCCCAATTTGCCGCGCCCAGCTAATTTCTCGGCGGCGGGAATTACCTTTCAACTCTTCAATAGAGAGATCAAAATTTTCCGCGATTACCTGTAAAATCGCCTCTGGTGTCGCCGCAAATTTTTCCGTGGGAGTCACTAAAACAGGGGCAATATTTTCTACCGTCATTGGTAAACCCCAAATAGAAATATAAGCTAATGCTCTAGTTAAAGCCCCTTCTAACTCCCGAATGTTAGAAGTATAATTCACGGCAATATATTCAATCACATCACGGGGTAATCTAATATTTTCGTATTCCGCCTTCTTTTGCAGAATCGCCATTCTTGTTTCTAAATCGGGAGACTGAATATCCGCAATCAACCCCATCGAAAAGCGTGAACAAAGACGTTCTTGTAAGCGGGGAATTTGATTAGGGGGACGGTCAGAGGCAATCACAACTTGCTTACCCGCCTCATGTAAAGTGTTAAAAGTGTGGAAAAATTCCTCTTGGGTGTATTCTTTCCCCTCAATAAACTGAATATCATCCACTAACAAGACATCCGCCGCCCGATAATGCTCTCGGAAACTCTGCATACTATCATTGCGAATCGCCGTAATTAAATCATTAGTAAACTGTTCTGTAGACACATAAAATATCTTAGAATCATGGCAAATCTCTAAGCGATAATGTCCAATCGCCTGCATCAGATGAGTCTTGCCTAAACCTACACCACCGCACAAAAATAAAGGATTAAACTCCCGCCCTGGTGATTCCGCCACCGCTAAAGAAGCCGCATGAGCCATGCGATTATTTGCACCCACCACAAAGCGAGAAAATACATACTTAGCATTTAAATCAGTGGGCTGTCTTTTTTTGTGTCCAGTTTCCAGCATAGGATTTGGGGTTGGTAATTCCCACATCACTCCTGATTCCCCCAGTTCCTCAACCACATCACTTTGAGCCACTTTGATATAAATTTCTACGGAATAACCCAAAATATCCTGAACGACATGGGCAATAGTATTGATGTAATACTTTTGTAACCAATTCCGGGCAAAAGGATTAGGTGTAACGATAAATAAACAATTGTTTTCTAATCTTTCTGCATGAGCAGTTTTAATCCAAGTTTCAAAAGTGGGGCGGGATAATTCTATTTGTAAGCGTTCTAGTACCTGACTCCATAAAATGTCAATAGTAATTTCCATCATTTACCACCTTTGCCGCTAATCGTCACAATAGAAGATATCAGCAACATTAATCTCGTCTGTAAATGCTTTAAACCTGAAAGTAGCTTTTGAGTTGTAATCATCTTGGGCAATACCAATTAGGCCAGATCCTAGCACCCCCAGACCAACACGGAGACAAAAAGACACATGAAAACACGAGAGTACAACATTCGCAGTTTGTTTGCACAAAGAAGAATTAACAGTCTAAAGTTAATGCTTTTTGGTGGGGTCGCACTAGTATCTTTGGGAGGCTGTTCCCTATTACCTAGTCGTACAATACAAAGCCAACCCAATGATTCCCAAGCCCAAATTGCTGCTCAAACGGACACAGAAGCTACTCCAGAAGCTGCGCCGCCGCCAATCATTGCATCTTCTGGCGATCCTAACTTTGTTGTGAAAGTTGTGCAGAGGGTGGGAGGTGCAGTAGTGCGAATTGATTCTGCTAGAACTGTGACATCTCGTGTTCCCGACGAATTTAATGATCCCTTTTTCCGTCGCTTTTTTGGTGAAAATATTCCCTCACAACCACGACAACGTGTAGAACGGGGTAGCGGTTCGGGATTTATTATTAGTAAATCCGGTCAGATTTTAACTAATGCTCATGTGGTCGATGGTGCTGATCAGGTGACAGTCACCCTCAAAGATGGTAGAAGCTTTGACGGCAAAGTGTTGGGCGAAGACCCTGTAACAGATGTGGCTGTGATTCAAATTGATGCTAATAACTTACCTACAGTCGCTTTAGGCAACTCAGACTCCTTACAACCAGGACAACCCGTCATCGCCATTGGTAATCCCTTGGGTTTGAATAATACGGTGACTTCTGGGATTATTAGTGCTACCGGTCGCTCTAGCAGTGATATTGGTGCTAGTGATAAGCGTGTGGACTACTTGCAAACAGATGCAGCCATTAATCCTGGGAACTCCGGTGGCCCGTTACTGAATGCCAATGGTCAAGTAATTGGCATGAATACAGCAATTATTCGCGGCGCGCAAGGTTTGGGATTTGCCATTCCCATTAAAACGGTAGAGAAAATTTCCCAAGAATTAATTACTAAGGGTAGGGTAGATCATCCTTATTTGGGCGTGCAGATGGTAACGCTGACACCGCAAATTCGAGAAAGAATTAATGAGAGATTTGGCGATCGCGTTAACATTACATCTGATAAAGGTGTTCTTTTAGTCAGAATTGCCCCTCGTTCCCCCGCCGCTAGTGCAGGACTCAGAGCCGGAGATGTCATCCAACGCATTAATAATCAACCAGTTACTACAGTAGAACAAGTACAGAAGCTAGTAGAAGAAAGTAAAATCGGTAGTCCCCTACAAGTCCAAGTAGAACGGGAAGGACAAACCGAACAAATAGCAGTCAAACCAGCACCGTTACCCATACAGAGAGAAGGGTAAACCAGAGGTAGAGGGCAGGGAGCAGGGAGCAAGGGGGAAATTTTTCTCTCCCCTGCACCCTGCTCCCTGCCCCAATTCCTCTTCCATGCCCAATACCTAAAATTTTTGCATTTTAAATTAATTATGTCTGAATCATTACCCATCATCACATTAGGCGATTCCACCTTACGTCAGCAAGCGGTTGAGGTGCAAAATGTTCACGATGCACGTATTCAAAAATTAATTGATGATTTAATTACTACTGCTACCAACGCTAATGGTGTCGGCATTGCTGCACCACAGGTTGCGGAATCAGTGCAGTTATTTATCGTGGCTTCACGTCCTAACCCCAGGTATCCCCACGCGCCAGAAATGCAACCAACCGCAATGATCAATCCCAAGATAGTGGCTCACTCAACAGAGATTGTCAAAGGCTGGGAAGGTTGTCTCAGTGTTCCAGGGCTTAGAGGTTTAGTGCCTCGGTATCAAACAATTCAAGTCGAATATACCGACCGTGATGGTAAATTACAAACTCTAGAACTCACTGATTTTGTAGCACGTATATTCCAACATGAATACGACCATCTCAATGGAATTGTTTTTCTCGACCGAGTAGAATCTAATTTAGATATTGTCACAGAAGCCGAATACCAGAAAAATGTAGTCCCGAATACATAAGAAAAAAAGATTCTTAAGAATGATACCCAACAATAATTTTTAATGTATACTTAACCTATTGTTAACCTCAAGCTGGGTGTAGCTATCGAATAAATGGCACAAACTGTTATTAGTCGCGAAAGGTTAAGACCGCATTCGTATCTGCCAAGATTCCCTGACTTAACCTTAACTCAGCGTCACAGCAATAAATCAAAAGTGAATACGAATAGCAGTAAAGTGGTGAGAGAGCCACAATTAATACTTTCTGCTACTAGTATGCAAGTTGTACACGCAACAAATGGGCGCATACGCATCAAAGCGACTGACGATAGTTTTAGCTCCGACTGTGAAAACATCGTCCCATACTTACGACGGTATCCAGCTGTCAAAGACGTGACTATCAATGAGCGCACCAGCAGCTTGGTAGTGAGCTTTGATGAGCGACAAATATCGCTGTCGCAAATGTTGGGGATATTGCAAAGGCTGAATATTCAGATAACTCCAGACTCCCCTGTATCCGACCCCTTTGCAGCTTGGAAATCGGCGGAATTTTGGAAAGAACAGACTATATCGTTCATTCCTTTAATGGCGGGTTTAGCTGTCACCAGCAGATTAGGGATTAGTGGTTTAGCCTCGATTCCCGTTTATATGATTACCGCCGATGCAGCACGGAGGGTAATTGATTATTTAAAACCACGCCTAGCTGATAAATTGAGCGGTGAAAGTATCGCTCAGGATGATACAGAAGCCGTATCAGAAGCCAGCAGCGTCACTCCATCTTCCCCCCAGCACCCAGCACCCAGCCCCCCTGCCTCAAATCAGCCTCCCATTGTTAAAAAAGATAGAGAATCGGTGAAATGGTCAGCAAAAGTGACCTATAGTGTAATACATCAAATACCTGGAAGAATTCGGTTTCATATACCAATATTGAGCAGCGATCGCGCCTATGGTCGGAGATTAGAAAAGCTGTTGCAAGCTGATCCTGTAGTCGAGAGTGTCCGCATCAATCATGATGCAGCATCAATTGCCATAGCTTACAAAGCTAACGCAGAAATAGCTGTATCTCGTTGGGTAAGTCTCATGGAATCAGCCCTAGAGACGACTCCAGCTAAAGTTTCCACACCAGCACCGCAGTCAACGCCAGCTACATCTGAACCAGTAGTTACTCAACAGATGACTGAGCCAGAAAATATTACCACCACGGACAAGCAAACAGTCTATATATCCAGTTGGTGGGCTGAAATGAAATATTCAGCACTGTCTTATTCTTTGAATTTTATGGCGAATTTACCACTGTAAACAGTCACAAGTCGCCAGAAAATCACCAAAGCGGTTTTTTATTACTTTTGTTCGTCTGTAGAAATTGGAGGACTCAAAATGGAAGATTCTGCGTCAGCGTCCGATACTGTACCGCGACCGAGAAAACGGCACTGCACACATTACAGAAAATTAAATATACCGCAATATCTACAACGCCTGTTCAGCCTGCTAGCTCGGAATTACCTCAAACTGACTAGTTCAGTGGCAGTAGATATACAGCAAATAACATCCAACAATCAGCAATTGACATTTAGGACTTTCCCGAACATAAATTATCCATCTTGTTTGATGGATATCTGGCTTATCCAAGAGCAGAAAAGAGCTAGGATGCCCGTCTCCCCAGGAAATTTGGGGTGTTTTGGGATGCCCTCAACGGGGATCGCTGTCTAAAACCACAGCATTGTCAAAAATCATAAATCTGCATTTATGTCCGTCTTGAGGAGATGGGGGTTAATGCTGAGAATCAGGGGCAAAACTTTTTTTGCCTGGGGGTATTAATCGCCTTTTTTTCCGTAAGAGACCACTAAATACCAAGTTTATCTACCGCATCAAGGATCTATCAATGGCACAAACAACCGTACAACTAGCGTCACCTCCTGTGCATCAGTCTCTAGAAGTTGTAGAGAAGCAGGCGGAAGAAGTAGCTGTAACTTCCATCACTGCCTATCAGACACAAAACCAATTCAATGGCTCAATAGTTGCAAATCTGCCTCAGTTTGTATCCCCAAAGCAGATTGCGCCAGTTACCCATAGTATTGTTCATGCAGTGCCAGGGAGGTTACGCTGGCGTGTACCTCGGTTGCGCTACGATACAGATTACGCCAAGCGTTTGGTAGCTTTGTTAGAAGCTGATACTCTAATTACGAAAACTCGGATTCAGCCGGCGGCGGCTTCTTTGGTTGTGGTCTATAAACACAATGCCGTTGCTGAAGCCAAAATGCGATCGCGTCTCAGTTGTCTGATTGTGGCAGCTGGTGATCCTGGAATTGTCCCCATCAGCACGAAACAATCATTAGCCACCCCAGGGGATCAAGAAGAAGCTTCCTGGCCAGGAATGCAACTATCAGTTTTAGCCACAGGATTAGCGATTTTAGGCGGGCCTTTAGGAGTAGCGATCCCATCGTTCTTGACGGCTGGGACTATCGCCCTAGCTACATTACCAGTATTCAAGAGAGCCTTAACCGGAATTGTCACCCAACGCAAACTTACTATCGACTTTTTGGACTTTATTGCGATCGCTATGACTACCGTTCAAGGTCAGTTTCTCACACCATCCTTGATGTTGAGTTTAATTGAAATTGGCGAAAATATCCGCGATCGCACCGCCCGTTCCTCCAAAATGCAAACCCTAGATTTACTCAATTCACTAGGACAATTTGTTTGGGTAGAACGCAATGGGGAAAAGGTGCAGATCCCCATTCAGCAAGTCCATGCAGGCGATACAGTCATCGTTTATCCTGGGGAACAAATCCCCGTAGATGGCAGCATCATTAAAGGTAAAGCCCTGCTTGATGAACAAAAATTAACAGGCGAATCTGTACCGATTTTGAAAATCAAAGGACAGTCCGTATTTGCCTCCACCTTAGTCCGAGAAGGACAGGTTTACATCTTGGCGGAACGGGTAGGTAGTGACACCCGCGCCGGACAGAGTATTAAACTCATGCAGGAAGCTCCTGTCCATGATACGCGTATGGAAAACCATGCGATTAGAATTGCTGAAATCGCGGTTGTGCCGACACTCTTACTGAGTGTGTTAGTGTTTGCCCTCACTCGCAACCCAGCCAGAGTCGCCAGTATTCTCACTCTCGACTTATGTACGGGGATTCGTGTCTCCATTCCTACCACAGTTTTAGCTGCCTTGAGTAACGCCGCCCGTCAGGGGATTCTCATCCGTAGTGGTCGCGCCTTAGAACAACTAGCAGAAATTGACACCATTGTCTTTGATAAAACAGGCACACTCACCCAAGGTGAAGTTTCGGTAATTGCGGTAGATAGCTTTAACCCAGAAATATCAGGCGATCGCATCTTAGCCATTGCCGCCGCAGCCGAACAACGTCTTACTCACCCCGTAGCCGAAGCCGTCATTCGCTACGCCGAAGCCCAAAAAGTCGTGATTCCCAGCCGTAGCAAGTGGGATTATAAACTGGGCTTGGGTGTGAAAGCAGAAATTGACGGTGAGACAGTTTATGTGGGTAGCGAGAGATTTTTACGCCAACAAGAAGTTGATATGGAGGTACTCAACGGCAACGGACAGAAAGCCACCTCTGTAATTTATGTTGCTAGTAATGGACGACTTCAGGGTAGAATAAGATATAGTGATGTGCTTCGTTCAGAAAGCCGGGAAGTCATCTCCCAACTAATGAATGTAGAAGGTGTGGAGGTGCATATGTTAACCGGAGATAACAAACGCACAGCCCAAGCTGTCGCCGCCGAATTGGGAATTGCTCCCAGCCACACCCACGCAGAAGCTTTCCCAGAACAAAAAGCTACAGTAGTCCGTCAACTGCACGAACAAGGTAAAACAGTTGCATTTGTAGGGGATGGGATCAACGATTCCCCAGCCTTAGCCTATGCAGATGTTTCTGTATCCTTTGCCCACGGTTCCGAAATTGCCCGTGAAACAGCAGACGTAGTGTTAATGGAGAATAACTTGCATGGACTATTAGAAGCGATCGCGATCGCTCGTCAAGCCAAGCAACTCATTCGGCAAAACACTGGTATTGTTGCTATACCTAACTTGGGAGCATTAGTTATGGCTGTGTTATTTGGATTGAACCCCCTAGCCGCAACAGTAATTAACAATGGCTCAACCATAGTCGCTGGAGTCAATGGGTTACGTCCAGTCCTCAAACATCCACCCAAAAAAGCTCTGCCATCAGAGAGATGAGATGCTAAATCTAGCAAGATTAAGCTAGAAGGCTTTCAAAATCAGATTTTCCATTTCAATATATTCGGAGGAATGAATTATGCCTAAAATTACCGACTTTGTAGAAGAAGCAGGCGCACCAGGAATCATTGCTGGTATTGGCGCAGTCTTACTAGCTCCCGTTTTACTTCCTGTCATTGCAGGTGTGGGTAAACCCATTGCCAAATCAATCATTAAAGGCGGAATCGTTGCTTATGAAAAAAGCAAAGGTGCTTTTGCTGAACTCGGCGAAACTTGGGAAGACATAGTTGCAGAAGCTAAAGCAGAACTAGCAGAAGCAAAAGAAGTCCCAGCTTTTGAACCTGCTGGTAATACCATTGATACTGCGGCCGATAATGGCGTGTAGATTACCAACGAGTAATTAGTAATTGGTAGACGCAAGGAAACCCAACAAGGATATCGGTGTTGGGTTTCGCCTTGCTCAAACCAACCTACATCTGACACGCCTAAAATGTTACAAGAAATTGTAAGTTGGGTTGACACAAGGAAACCCAAAACTAACATCTATATTGAGTTTCCGAGATTCATGTTGGGTTGCGCTGCGCTTTACCTAACCGACATTTAATTTACACCACAAGACCTATATTAAACTTGCCACACTACTACATATACTTAGATTTTTTCAGAGGGTGATTTGATGTTAACAAATAGTCATGGGAATCTCACTACAATGCCAGCAGTTGAAAACCGCAGCAATTGCAATCAATCATCCACACCCATATCTACTAAAATTATCAGTGATACCCCAGGCAGATTAAGGTTGAGGATTGGTCATGCTCATCGTCAAGCTGACACCATGCAACATATTGCCGACACATTAAAAAGTAAATCCAATGTGCAGGATGTAAAAACAAATCTTCAGCATGGCAGTATTGTAATTAAGCATGATGCTACAGATAGTAGCTGGGAAGATGTCTTAGCAACACTAGAAGATTTAGGCGTAATTTTTGGCGAAATTGGAGAAGGTAACACCGAAGCAGCCACAACTGTAGCCAGTGCAGTTGTGGATTTAAATAAACGAGTTAAACAAGCCACAGATGGCGCAGTAGATATTCGTTTTCTGTTTCCGTTAGGACTAAGTATTTTGGCGGTGAGACAGTTAATCATTAAAGGGTTGCAGTTGGAAATTATTCCCTGGTACGTATTAGCTTGGTACTCCTTTGATAGTTTTATTAAACTGCATGGCATCACACCACCAAAATCTAGTCAGGAATAGGGATTGGGGATTGGGGACTGGGGATTGGGGACTGGGGATTGGGGAAAAGAGACAAGTAGACAAGGTAGAATCTTCTACCTAATAACTAATGACTAATGACTAATGACTATTGACTAATGACTAATGACTAATGACTATTGACTAATGACTATTGAAACACTCTGTGTTGTAGAGAAGGCATTTGTCTGCGGACTTGTTCTAGGCGTGAGGGATTAATTTCGGCGATCGCTACTCCTGGTTTATCACCAGCATCATCTAAAATTGTCCCCCAAGGGTCGATAATTACCGCGTGTCCATGAGTAAGACGGCGATCGTAATTATTGCCTGTTTGGGCTGGAGCAATGACATAAGCAGTATTTTCAATTGCTCTTGCTTGTAATAATACCTGCCAGTGGTCTTTACCTGTAAAAGCTGTGAATGCAGCAGGAACAAAAATTATATCTGCGCCTTTGGTAGAAAGATGGCGGTAAAGTTCAGGAAACCGCACATCGTAACAGATAGACACACCAATATTTCCCAAAGTTTCCGAGTAATGCACAGGGGGAAGTTGTTCACCTGCTACCACCGTACTAGATTCACGGTAAGTATTCCCATCGGGAACATTCACATCAAATAGGTGTACCTTATTGTAACGGGTGAGTTCTTCACCATTAGGGTTAACCAAAATAGTAGTGTTATAAACCTTACCTGTATCACCCACAGGTACAGGGAAACTACCGCCTAAGATAGTGATTTGGAAGCGTTGCGCCATCTTTTTGATAAAGACTTCACTAGCTTGAGCGATCGCTTCTGCTTGTGCCAGTTTATCCTTTTCCTCTCCCATAAAAGAGAAATTTTCTGGTAAACCCACCAATTCCGCACCCCGGCGTACAGCCAGATCAATCAATTCCTCAGCTTGCACCAAATTCTTTTGCAAATCTGACACACTGGTCATTTGAATGGCGGCGGCTAAATAAGACTTCATAGACTTAAAAAACAGTGTAGTTGTGTGCGATAGATAATCAAATATATCGTTACTTAAATATCCGACAAAGAGGATGAGGGGGCAAGGGGGGGATTGGGGATTGGGGACTGGGGACTGGGGATTGGGACAAGGTAGGAGTAATGAGTAATGAGTAGTGACTAATGACTAATGACTATTGACTAATGACTATTGACTATTGACTATTAACTATGACCCTCGATACTTCTATTCTCATTCAAACTTTTATTGCTGTGTTTGTGTTGGCAGATGCTATAGGCAATGTACCAGTGGTTTTGGCTTTAACTCAGGGTATAACACCGGAGGAAAGAAATAAAATCATTGATAAGGCCATTGTAATCGCGATCGCTGTCTTACTGGTATTTGCCTTTGCTGGTCAATATATTTTGACTTACCTAGAAATCAGTATGGGTTCGTTGCGGGTGGCTGGGGGACTATTACTGCTGTTAATCGCGTTGCAAATGCTACGGGGAGAACTAGATACACCCGTTCATGAACCAGGACAAGGCCGTGATGTCTCAATTACCCCATTGGCTTTACCCTTGTTGGCGGGGCCAGGTACACTCACAACGGTGATGTTGTTCATGTCTAAATCCCATAGTCCTCATCTAGCGGTTGTGTTGGGTATTTTGGGGGCGATGCTGATATCTTGGTTGATTTTGCGTTTAGCTAATCAGATTGATAAATGGATTGGTGTGGCTGGTGCAGTAATTGCCACGCAACTATTAGGTTTTTTGCTGGCGGCTTTAGCTGTGGAGATTGGTAGCACAGGCATTCGGGAATTATTTTTACGGTAGAATACACCCTAAATTAAATTTCAATTTTTCTTGTCTCTACACAGCTACTAAAACCCCTACCTCTTGCCAAGCTTGATTTACGGCTTGATGTTCTGTGCTACCTTCTCCGTAGAGTTCCTTCGCTATCTGTACAGTAATATCGGCAGCTTGTTGAAAATTGGCTTTAGAACGCAGGCGATCGCGTAGAGCAATATACCAAATTTTACCCGCTTTTTCCCACGCATAACCACCAATAGCCGTGGCTGCTAGATAAAAAGCCCGGTTAGGAATACCGGAATTGATATGTACACCACCATTATCAGACCAGCCAAAATATTGGTCTTTCACATGACCTGGTTGGGGGTCTTTACCTAATACTGGGTCATCATAGGCTGTTCCTGGTTCTTTCATGGAACGAATACCAATACCTTTAACTTTAGGCATCAGTAACCCTTCCCCGATAATCCAGTCTGCTGCTTCTGCTGTTTGATTTCTGAATCTTTGCTTCACCAAAGCACCGAATACATCAGAAAATGACTCATTCAATGCGCCTGATTCTCCATAATATTGCAACCCCGCTTCATACTGAGTCACACCATGAGTTAATTCATGGGCAATTACATCAATACATTTAGTGAAGCGGTCAAATAGTTCGCCATCGCCATCACCATAAACCATTTGATCACCATTCCAAAAGGCGTTTTCATATTTCACGCCATAATGCACAGTTGAGTCTAAACGCAGTCCTTTATCATCAATGGAATTGCGTTCAAATATCTCATAAAACAAATCATAAGTAGCACCAGCCGCATTCACAGCCTCATTAACTGCTACATCATTGCTTGGAGGATCACCTTCATTCCAAGCTATAACTCCTGGTAGTTGATAGCCATTTTTTGCATCATAAACTGTACGTTGTTTTTGTCCAGGAGAAGGAGCTAAGAAGATATTCCCAACAATATCTCTCCGTCCGCGCAGTTGTGCTGAAAGATTTAACGTATGAAAAGCCCAACGTCGTTGTAAGTCATTACCATTTACCGCCACATTTTCTAATATATGTGGTGGAAGTACACAACATATTGGACATCTAGTATTGAGTGAATGATCACAATTAGATGTAGCTAATTTCTTGCGTTTTCTAGCCATCTTAACCAGTCTCCTTGAGTTAGTAAGTAATGAACAACCGTGGATAAAACACCACGGTTGGAAGGAGCAGAGTCATTAATGGAGATGGCGAATCCCTGGTTAATTTGTTGATGAATCTTTCTTATCTCCTATTGTGAGACATATTGCTAAAAAATCAACAGCATTTTGTTCCAGTCATCAAATATTTTTGCTGATAGGAAATTATTTTTTATTTATATTTTGAATTCTGTATTGCTTAGAAAATCTGATTAATAATAAACTCACAGAGATTACCTTTGTCGCTCAAAATAGTTTCGTATTTTAATAGTATTAATACAGTTGATTAAATATATGTTAAATCCGAGTAGCCGCTTTTCTTCAGTAAGATTGCCATTACTGACACAATATTTTTTTCTAGTAGTTACTATTAAGATTAATTAAACGAAAAAATCCTTGAACAATTTCCAAAATCAAAATCTTCCCCATGCCCCATTCCCAATGCCCCATACCCCATTCACCTAAAGCCAACCACCGAAAACAGCTAAACCGTAATACTTCCAAGGGACTGCAACCGTTTTAAATCCCGCTTGAGTCAGCATTTGCAAGTGAGTCGCTAAAGTTGCGAGTTGGTCTTGGCTAGAGTATCCTTGTTGGGTGCTAGTGCCTACTTTCGCCCGAATCGCAGCTAAATCAGTTCCTTGTTGTCTAGCCCATTCCTCACGGGTGGCTTGATAAATTTCCGCCAGGGCTGGAGACTCTGGTAATATGGGGTCAGCATTCCAAAAACAAGCGTTTTGGCTTAGGCTGGCAGCAATTCGTTGAAATAGTTCTAACTTCATCTCATCTTTGAGGTGGTGAATTGCCAAAGATGAAACACAAGCATCAAATTCACTACCAATATTCAAGTTTTCTGGATGAATTGCCCAATCACCAAAATCAGCTTGTATTCCCGTCCATCTGGGTGCATAACCAGCTGCGGCGATTTTTTCCTGAGCAAACTGTAGCATTCGGGGTGAGTAATCTAAAGCAACGATGTGTGCATCTGGACAGCGTTCGAGTATCTTGAGACTGACTTCACCTGTACCACAGCCTAATTCTAAAATGTAACGACTAGTAGTAGGTAGAAAACGAGTCATGACATCAAGCATTTCGTCATATCGTGGTAGTAACTGACGAATACCGTAATCAAAATCAGCAGTGTTGGCAAACACTTCTCCTGGAAATAGTTGTGACATAATGTCTTAGATAGTTTGTTTAACTGGGGCGATCGCTACGCTGATTTTAATCTATCAGCCCTACCCAATCCCAAGCAGACATTACCCCTAGAAAAAATGTCGCCAACTTTTTGCCAGTCACACGTAAAAAGGTAAAAGTATATTTCCTCTCACCTTTTTACTTTTACCTTTTACCTTTTACCTTTTACCTTTTTTCACTCCTCCTGTCCCACTCGCCGGATATTGAGGATGTCACTCATTTTTTTAATTTGGGTGAATACTTGCTCTAATTGGGGGCGATCGCGTATTTCTATTCCTAAGTCCATTAATGCTGGTTGACCAGTGGAAGTTTTCACTTGGGCGTGGCGGACGTTGATCCCCTGGTCACTCAATCGGGATAAAATATCCTTAAGTACGCCGACTCTATCTAGGGCTTCAATTTGAATGTTTACTGGGTAGGTGTGGGGACGACCACTAGTTTCTACGGTGGTGTTCCAACTTACCGGTACTAGGCGATCGCATTCTACGGGTTCTAGATTATGGCATCCTTGGCGATGGATGGAAATTCCCCGACCGCGCGTCACTACACCAATAATCGGTTCGCCAGGAATGGGGGTACAACAGCCTGCTAGATGATAAACTAAACCCTCTACGCCTACAATTGGTGAGTCACTGGCGCGGGAGGTTGTCGGCTGATGTCTGAGTGTCGATGACTCTTTAGGGATTAAGGGAATAACATCTGCTACTGGCTGGTGGGCTTTAACTACTTCTCGCCAACGGTTCAGCACTAAATTTAAAGTGACTTCACCGTAACCTAAACCTGCTAGCAAATCTTCTGGACTGTGGTAATTACATCTTTCCGAGACAGTCTGCATCGCATCTGATTTTAGCAGGTTATCAAAACCAGTTTTACCTAGTTCTTTTTCTAATAAATCCCGACCACGGGCGACATTTTCTTCCCGGCGCGATCGCTTGTACCATTGTTTTATGCGATACTTCGCTGTCGAAGTTCTGGCAAAATTTAGCCAATCTAAGCTCGGATGACTATTCTTTTGGGTAATAATATCCACAATATCGCCATTTTGCAGACGTGTAGATAGAGGAACCATTCTGCCATTTACCCTAGCCCCAGCGCAGTGGTTGCCGACTTCTGTATGAATCCGGTAGGCAAAATCTATACTAGTAGAACCTGGATTTAAAGAAACAACATCCCCTTTAGGCGTAAATACATAGACATCAT